>CAWENZ010000048.1:0-392103 GCA_963810445.1 uncultured Verrucomicrobiae bacterium
TCCAAAATCAACCATCCTCATTCATCGATCTATTCCGTGGACAAAGCACCCCGCCCGCCCTCTCCATCAGCCAGCTTCCCGACCGAGCGCCCAGCGTTTCCGCTGCCTGTATCTTCGCCGCCACCGGTTCCAGCCGCAACAGCGTCAAGGCCACCCTCTCCCCGCCTCGTCGGCAAAGGCCTGCTCTTCCTGCCAAGGTGCCGGACGATCCATGCACTACCCCCAAGCGTTGGAACCGCCTGACCGGCTTTGATCCTTGAAACGACAGGCGATTCCACTACTTTGCCACCCGTGAGCACTCTCGTCCTGAATCTTGATGACCGGCTGAAGCGGCGGCTTGATGCCCTCGCGGCGCATCACCACAAGCCACTGCCGGACTGGGCCGCCGAGCAACTCGGCCGCCGATGCGGCGAGATTCCGGTCGCTACCTACTCCGCCGAGTGGCTGGCGGCTTTCGGTTCCATCGACGACCCTTCCTTTAGTGCCCCGGAGCGTGTCCTTCCCTCCGCCGTGGAACCCCTTGATGCCGGCTCGTAAATGGCCCGCTTCATCGATACCAACATCTTCGTCGCCTGCCTCCGCGGTCGTGCCGATCATGTCAGGCAAAAGTTTCTCCGGCACGCTCCCGGTGAATTCTCGTCCCATTCCAAGTGCTCGCGGAGCTGAAACTCGGAGCGGCAAAGAGCGCTCGACCTGAGCATCACTCACTTCAAGTGGACAACATCCTCCAGCCATTCGCCATCGCGTGGCCCGACATCGCGGCAGTGGAACACTACGTGGACATCCGCAGCACGCTTGAGAAATCAGGCAGCCTCATCAGCCAGCCCGACCTCTGGATCGCCGCGATCACCCGGGCCGCGGGCGGGATCCTCGTCACCAACAACTCGCAAGAATTCTCCCGCGTTCCTGGCCTGATGCTTGAAGACTGGTTGCAGGCCTGATTGGGCTTCTTGTCGTCTCCCATTTCAGCTTTTCAGCGTTTTCCCACACGCATCTCTATCGAGGATGGTTCCCCCGCCCGATGTGAATGCATGAGGATCGACCTCACCTAACCGACACTACCCAAATTGATTGACTATCGGCTAGACGACCTTGGCTGGTTTGAGTTTTAGTAAACTTGGACAAAGCCTCTTGAAAGAACGGCTGGGTCTGGGAGTGGAAGCCTGGGGCGGTCGCGCGGGATGGGGGCGCGACGCCTACTTCGAAGGAACTTTGAAGTATCCGACGAATGAATCTGCGAATGGCTCAATTCCTGTTCCAGTGCAAATTCGTTGAGAATGCAAACGCCGCTGGAGCCAAACCTCACCCTGCTCTCCTAGCAGCGGTCAAGGAAGAGTGCGCGGCCATCAGCAAGCGACTCCCACCTACCGGTCAATGGACGACCAGCCCGAATAGTTACTCTCTTTTCTAACTAACTCGCCTGTCCCTCCGAAAGTTCGAGAGAAAGTTGTCTCTTTGATTCGGGATGCTCTCCCGGACTGCATCGTCAGCGTGCATGGAGGAAATGATATTTGTCAGTGGCTTCGAGCCTCTCCCGAGATCGCAAGAAGTTTTCCACAGCTCCTTTCTCTTCGAGATCTCCAGGAACGGCTCAGGGCATCCGTTCACTCGGAAACCATTGTTAGAAGCCAAAGCGCCATTGCTTTTGCACAAGCTCATTCCCGTGTATTCGTCCCAACGAAAGCTTATCATATGGCCCGAGAGACCCTGCGGCGTCACCACTTCGTCGTTCTCGAAGGGCCACCCGAGATGGGAAACAACGATCGGCAGGATCATCGCGCTAAGCCAGGTCTGTTCGGGTTGGGAAGCTATCGAATGCCGTAACGCGTCTGAAGTTCTTCGTCAGTTTGTTGCAGATAGGCGACAGGTATTTGTGGCTGACGATTTTTTTGGCCGAACTGAATACGAGCCGATGCGCGTAACTGAATGGCAGAGCGAGCTTGCCCACATATTACCACTTCTGGGCCAACTCATTGGCTGATCCTCACCTGTAGGGCGCACCTCCTTGAGATGGCTAAGGCGAACCTCGACATCGCAGGTCAAAATGATCGATTCCCCCGAATTGGCGAGATCGTTGTCGATGCGGGAAAACTAGATGCCGGAGAAAAGGCTAGGATACTGTATCGCCATGCAAAGGCGGCTGAACTGAGCCATGCCGAAAAGGTTCTCGTGAAAAATAACGCCCGGCAAATAGTAAAAAATCGCCATTTCACGCCCGAACGTATTCGTAGGTTGGTCCATGAACTGATTCCGAAGCTTGCGACGGGTGACGGCGCGAAGGAAAAGGATATTCCGTCCCGTATAGCCGAAGCGTTGCGTGACCCGACGAAACAGATGCGCGTCAGCTTTCGGAATCTGCCAACACCTCATCGGTGGCTGCTTTATGCGCTTCTGGAATCAGATCGGCTAAGTGTTTCAGCGTTGTCAGATCATGGACTCCAAAAACGTTATGAGGAACTTTGCCCACCCAGTTCACACAAGCCCTTCACACGAGTCCGAGACGAACTCACAGAGGGGTTTGTGAGAAAAACGGCGGTCCATTTCGGAACCAGCATCGATTGGATTCATCCTAGTTGTCGGGATCTTGCAATTGATGAGCTTTCAGAACGGGTTCGTGACCGCCAGAGATTGCTCAAGAAATGTTCAGTTGCTGGTATTGCACTTGCATCATCAGTCGGCGGCGGAGCTAACGGGCAACGGATTCTTCCACTACTCCAAACCGAAGATGACTGGCACTGTTTTCAACAGCGCTCTGTAGAGCTTGCAGCGACGAAACCAGACCTGCTTCCCAAGTTATGGAATAATTACAAGGCATTGACCCAAGAGGCGTCGAAAAATGTGACACTGCGTGTGAAAGCCGAGAGGCTTCGCACCCTCGTAAGAGATCAACTCCTCCCATTGGTGGCCCGGCTACTTGGTCCGTCGGGTCTGTCTCACCCTACATCGTTGCGGCTCTACTTCGAAGTATGTCAGGAGCTGGAAGTTCAGCCATCTATCGATTTGGGTGAAGCCTTGAATGAATGCGCAAATGACGCTGAGCGCTGGGACCGGGAGCCTTTCGTTCTTTGGCAAGATGACGGAACACCCGGTGAAATTCAGACTTTCTTGAAAATCCTTCAAGAGTTCCAGCCATCCATTCTTGATAGTATCGAAGGTCGCTTGTGCCTCAACTCGATTGCCGACCACCTAATTGAGCGCGGAGAATCCGAAGAAGCTTTTGATTTTGATCACCCAAAAAACCACGACGAAGCATCTGAAAGAGCCAATGCCTTTGAACAGGTCGGTAGCGCGTTCGAAAGCCTCTCCAAATTGACGGTTTTTGAAGAGAAGCAGCGCGATGGATTCAAGGAAGTGGCGGGCCACCTCAAATATCAGGCTGAATCGCTTCTAGAGGACGTGCCCCAAGAATCTGATTGGGAAGAGGGAAGCCATGGGCATTCAAGCGCGGAAGAGGTGGACATAGACGAGCTGTTCAGCGATTTGTGATTCGCTCTGGCAGCAGTTATTCCATTTCATGATTCATCCGGGACGCAGCGCCTCCCAGCATGGCTACACAAAAAAAAACCGCCGGCCTTTTCAGGACGGCGGGTTGGGAAGAGGCGGAATGAAGTTCCGCGCTCCAGTTACTTGGCGGCGCGGAGCGCTTCTTCCTTGGCCTTGGCCTTGGCGATGACGTCGTCGGAGACGTTTTTCGGACAAGGGGCGTAGTGGCTAAACTTCATGGAGAACTCGCCACGGCCGGTTTCCAAAAATCATCGGGAAATTCGCTTTTTGATCCAATGGCCCACTTCGTCAGTCACGATTTCAGCAATGGCGTCGAAAGGGATCACGCTGTTCCCTGAAATCCGGACATTTCTTGGTGCGGTATCCGTGAAAAGTATCCCGAAATCCGGCAAATAGAACGCATCCCGACTTACTTCGAGAAAACCTGCGTTTCCCATCAAACGGGAGATCGTGCCCGAGTCCGGATTGCTGCCGTCCAGCCAGGGTTGGCTGATGCAGATTCGCGGTAACCAGTGGGGTTTCTCGGGTGGCAGGATTCCTTCGAAACGGGTTTTGTAACCGCCTAACGAACTCAGGAGGATCCACCGTTTCAAATAGAAGCAGACATCGGGATTTCCGGTTGCATTGAAGTTCTTGCCGGTGAGTTCCGGGTCGATGGGATCAAAGACACAACAGCAACCGAAGTTATCGCCGCAGGTGGATTTGAAAATCCTGTCTGGTTGATCTTCCAGTCGGAATAGCAGGTGTTCGTCGCCACCTATTTGGAATTCAATGCCGTCGAGTAGATTGATCAAATACCCGGTTTTGCCGTCCGCTTGGGATCGTTCTTCGAGAGCCGCAATATGCCGCCGCCGCGATTCCTCCCAATCGATCGATGAATCGCTTGGCAGAGTCCGTTCCAGTCTCCGTAGGACTTCTGCCAGTTCCCTGGTTTCGGGGTCGGAAAAAGATTCGGGATCTGAATAGGATGTGTCGTTTTCGCTGACATTTGAAGCCACTCGGTGTGGAAAAACTAAACTACAATCGCGAGATCCTGTCAATTCGGCTTCCAAACGAAAAACCCGCCGGCCCTTGTGGGACGGCGGGTTGGGAAGAGGCGGAATGAAGTTCCGCGCTCCAGTTATTACTTGCCGGCGCGGAGGGCTTCTTCCTTGGCCTTGGCCTTGGCGATGACGTCGTCGGAGACGTTTTTCGGACAAGGGGCGTAGTGGCTGAACTCCATGGAGAACTGGCCACGGCCGGAGGTCATGGTGCGGAGGTCGCCGATGTAGCCGAACATGGCGGACAGCGGGGCCTCGGCCTTGACGCGGACGCCGCCGGGAGTCGGCTCCTGGCCTTGGATCATGCCGCGGCGGCGGTTGAGGTCGCCGATGACGTCACCGACTTTTTCCTCGGGAGCGAAGACGTCGAGCTTCATCATCGGCTCGAGGATCTGCGGAGCGGCTTTCGGCATCGTCTGGCGATAGGCGGCTTTGGCGGCGATTTCGAAGGCGATGTTGCTGGAGTCCACGGCGTGGAAACCACCTTCGTTGAGCGTGACCTTGAAGTCCAAGCAGGGGTAACCGGCGAGCGGTCCCTTGTCGACGCAGGTTTTGAAGCCTTTTTCGACGGCGGGGATGAATTCCTTCGGGATGTTGCCGCCGACGACCTTCGATTCGAAGACGAAACCGGAGCCGGGTTCGCCGGGCTCGATGGTGTAGTCGATCTTCGCGAACTGACCGGAACCACCGGACTGCTTCTTGTGGGTGTAGCTGTCGTTGACGGGCTTGGTGATGGTTTCGCGATAGGCGACCTGCGGGGCGCCGACGGAGACCTCGACCTTGTGGGTGCGCTTCAGGATGTCGATCTTGATGTCGAGGTGAAGCTCGCCCATGCCCTTGAGGATCATTTCGTTGGTTTCCTCGTCGGTTTCGACGCGGAACGAAGGATCTTCCTGGATCATCTTGCCGATGGCGTTGGCGAGCTTTTCAGCGTTGGCCTTGTCCTTCGGAGCGACGGCGATGGAGATGACGGGATCCGGGAAGACCATCGGCTCGAGGGTGGCCGGATTTTTCTCGTCGCAGAGGGTGTGACCGGTCTGGACGTTCTTGAGGCCGACGATGGCGACGATGTCACCGGCTTGGGCGGAGTCGATTTCCTTGCGGTCGTCGGCGTGCATTTCGACCATGCGGCTGATGCGCTCGGTCTTGCCGGTGAAGGAGTTGAGGACGGTGTCGCCCTTCTTGATGGTGCCCGAGTAGATGCGGGTGAAGGTGAGTGCGCCGAACTTGTCGTCCATGATCTTGAACGCCAGGCCGCGGAACGGAGCGGTCGGGTCGATGATGGCGAACTTGCCGGTTTCGTTGCCTTCGGCGTCCACTTCGGGGAGTGGCTTGACGTCGGTCGGGGAAGGGAGGTAATCGACCACGGCGTCGAGCACGAGCTGGAGACCCTTGTTCTTGAACGAGGAACCGCAGTAGGTCGGGAAGAACGCGAGGTCGATGGTGCCCTTGCGGATGCACTTCTTGACGGTGCTCGATCGTCGGCTCGATGCCTTCGAGGTAGGCTTCCATGACCGCGTCGTCCTGTTCGACGGCGGTCTCGATGAGGGCGGCGCGGTATTCCTTGGCCTTGTCCACCATGTCGGCGGGGATTTCCTCGATCTTGAAATTTTCCGGCTGTCCGGATTCGTCCCAGACGTGGGCCTTCATCGTGAGCAGGTCGACCACGCCGACGAAGTCACTTTCCGTGCCGATCGGCAGGACCATGACGAGCGGGTGCGCGCCGAGGATCTTCTTCACCTGGGCGACGACGCGGTAGAAATCGGCGCCGATGCGGTCGAGCTTGTTGACGTAAATGACGCGGGCGACTTCCGAGTCGTTGGCGTAGCGCCAGTTGGTTTCGGATTGTGGCTCAACACCGCCGGAACCGCAGAACACGCCGACGCCGCCGTCGAGAACCTTGAGCGAACGATAGACTTCGATGGTGAAGTCCACGTGGCCCGGAGTGTCGATGACGTTGAACTGGTGATCTTTCCAGAAGCAGGTGGTGGCGGCGGATTGGATGGTGATGCCGCGCTCGGCTTCCTGTTCCATGAAGTCCATGGTCGATGCGCCATCGTGAACTTCACCGATCTTGTGGATCTTGCCGGTGAGCTTGAGAATACGTTCGGTGGTGGTCGTTTTGCCCGCATCAACGTGGGCGAAAATGCCGATGTTGCGGTATTTGCTGAGGTCCTTCATAGGGATAATGGCTTCTGGTTGCCGGGCGACGGTTTCGCGCCGGGGGGCGCATTCCTAGTCGAGGATCGGAGTTTGGCAATCCTAGAGTCGGCAAGGTGGGTATTTTCCGCATTCCGGCATGCCACGCCACTGCTGCCGGATCTGGTTACCCGGTGCACGGTTGCTATTTGGTTTTCCAGCGGAACAAACCACATTCGCGTCCCGATCCGCCGTGCGGAGCCAACCTGAGCCAATGAGATGAGCGTGAAAACGCCACACCCGTCTCCGCATCGCGGGATCCCGTATCCAAGGTTTGTTAATCCCGTATCCAAGGTTTGTTATTCAGGACATGTGCCATCAACAGGGCCAACCCGCTTTCGCTCCAGACTTCCGGGGAGCAAAACCCACCCAAACTTGAAAAAATGGGAGCTTGAGCTGGCTCAAAAAAGTATTAA
The DNA here is from genome assembly GCA_963810445.1 of uncultured Verrucomicrobiae bacterium. Classification (GTDB taxonomy): domain Bacteria; phylum Verrucomicrobiota; class Verrucomicrobiia; order Verrucomicrobiales; family Akkermansiaceae; genus Luteolibacter. The sequence goes on from CAWENZ010000048.1 coordinate 7,160, forward strand.
CATCTTAGCACTTTCCGCGAAAAACGAATTTTCCAGACCCGACGCAAAATGACGCCAGAAAAAGAAATCGCCCATTGGGTAAAGTCACTCCGCCGGGATGGACTTCGAATTTCACAGAAAAAGCTTTCGGATGAAACCGGGATTCCTCTCGGCACAATCCGCAGATTCGAGCAGACCGGCCACATCGGACTACAGGCATTTTTGAAAATCGCGAAGGTCCTCGACGCACTTCAACCGCTTCTGGCACTCGCCCGTGGCGAAGAACCTGAGACGTTCCACAAAGTCCAGAAGGACAAGGCAATTGCACGCCTGAATGACGAACTCGCGATGCGATCCAAGCGCGCCACACCCGGTGAGGTTCGCAAGCGCAACAGTGTCTCCGCTCCCATCAGACGATGGAAACTCGCCGGCAGCACGAAATGGATGCACACAGCAAACCGCCAAAACACAGCTTGATGATCGATGGATGCCGAATCTGACCCGCAATTTGAACCTCAGGAATTCTATCAGGTTTTTGAGCGACTCCCAACAGGGGGCGATGCCGTCATTTGTGGCGGGCAGGCAGTCAACCTGCTTGCTGTCGTGTTTCTCAGCGATGACGAACTGAACGGTATCCTCGGGGACAACGGATCCGCGACTTCTGGCGATATGGACATGATCGTCAGCAAGGAACTCAAGGAGCTAATCAGGAAAAGCCAAAATAACACCGCACATGGGTTCCGGGTGAAATACTTCGCCGACTGCCGACAACCCATCGAGTTCGCCATTCTTCCGGACGACATGCCCGACACGCGTATTGATGTTCTTCGATCCGTCAAAGGAGTGGACATTCGGAAAGACCGTGTTTTTGAAGACGCCATCGACATCGAAGCTCCGTTCAAGGTGATGAACCCCGTCACACTGCTCATCGCGAAGGCGGAAAACTGTGCAACCCTCGAACAAGAGGGACCAACCGGCAAACGCAACGACATCACCCATCTTAAAATGCTGGTGCCAATCGTCAGGAATTACCTCAGCGAACTGGTCACCCATTGTGATCCAACAGCCAAGGAGCAGAGGAAAATCATCAACCAGCTCAAGCGGCTGCAATTGGCTTCCACATCCGCAAATTTCCAAAAGGGATTTCGCATCGCGGGCTTGAAACTTTCCAATGGCATTCCGAACAAAGTCATTCATGAATGCCAGCTAGAGACCTTGAAGGATTTCTTCAATCGAACGTGGCTTCCAAGAAACAACGACCGCAAAACTGAAAAGCCTCCAGGTTCCATCAGGTGAATTGAAAGCTACACAGGGCCGCCATACGATTGCCCGAGCCACGGCATCGGACTTACGCCGGATGAAAAGGAAATATGGGTGTGCGATGCGTTCAACCATCGCATGCATATTTTCGACGCCACTGTCGCTCCGCCAAGGCAAGTCGCGAGCATCGAGGTCCGGGAGGAGCCGGGTTGGATCACTTTCAGCATCGACGGCCGGTATGCCTATCCATCCACCGGCGACGTGATAGACGTCGCCACACGGAAGATCATCGCACGCCTAACCGACGTAAACGGTACCGCTGTCCACAGCGAGAAGATGCTGGAGATCGACTTTGCCGGCTCAAAAGCCGTGAAGGCCGGATGTCAATTCGGCGTCGGCGCCGTGCGGGCCAAATGATGAGCTACCAATTGGAAGAGCGAATTCCTCAACGAGCCGGGTTGTTGAAACCGTCCCATTTCCGGATAACCGCTGCGGGGTGTGAGACACGGGCCCGTATCTTCAGTCATGCGTCTGGGATATGACTCAGGCAAATACCGCGGTCGCCGGCTTGCCCTTGTTGCCGACGGTGAAGGGCCGGCCGCTCGGGCTCATGACGGCTTGCTCGATGGGCAAACCGCAGGCGTAGGCGACCGTGGCGTGGAGATCGCCGACGGTGACCGGGTCGCTCTCCACGCGTCCGCCAGCGGCGTCGCTGGCACCGTGGACGTAACCACGTTTCGCGCCACCACCGGCGAGGACGCAGGAGAAAACCAGCGGATGGTGACCGCGTCCGCTGCCGTCGAACTGCGGCTTGCGGCCGAACTCGGTGGCGACGACGACCATGGTGCTTTCCAACAGGCCACGCGATTCGAGATCGCTGATGAGCGCGGCGAAGGCGGTGTCGAATTCCGCGCCACGGTCCTCCATCCCGCCTTCGATGTCCTTGTGCATGTCCCAGCCGCCACTTTCCACTTCCACATAGCGGACGCCTCCCTCGATCAGGCGACGGGCTAACAGGCAGCCCTGGCCGAAGCGGTTGGAGCCGTATTTCTCACGCAGGCTTTCGGGTTCCTTCTTGAGATCGAAGCACTCGAGATCCTTGCCTTTCATGAGGCGCAGGGTGCTTTCGTAGAAATCATTGTAAGCGGCCACGCTGCTGTCCTTCACGCTGCCGGTGAATTTCCGGTCCATCTCACTGAGGAGCGCGAGGCGTTGGTCCATGATGGAAGCGTCGGTTCTGGAGACCGCGTTAGGCAGTCCCTCGTTGGGATCGAGGATCGGCAACGGGCTCATGGTGGCGGGGAAAAATCCGTTGCCGTGATTCGACGGACGGTTGACGCAGACGCTGCTCGGCAAGGTCGGATGGCTGGAGCCGAGATAATTCTGAGCCCATGCACCGAGCGTGGGGTGGACGATGGTGCCGCGTTTCTCAAAACCGGTGCGCATCAGGTAACGCGCGGGTTCATGCACGCCGACCTTGGCGGTCATGCTGCGGATGACGGTGATCTTGTCCGCCACCTTCGCGATTTCCGGCAGGAAGGAGGAAACCTGGAATCCCGCCTTGGTGCTGACCGCGCTGCCGGGTCCCTTCGACGCGCCGGTCTTGGGGTCGAAGCTGTCGATCTGGCTCAATCCGCCTGATAGCTGGAGCATGATGACCGCCTTGGCCTTGCCAAATCCCGGCCCACGGGCAACGCCCGGATTGGCCGCGACCGCCTCGGCGGCAAACAGGTTCTCTCCGGGCAAATACGGCAACAGGCTGATGCCGAAAGCCGCTTGTGCCATCCGCTCGACGAAGGAGCGGCGGGAGATTTCATTGAGCCGGAGCAAATCGGATTTCATGATAGATAAATGTTAGGATTCAGGGAACGAAGAGGAATTCCCGGGAGTTCAGCAGCACCCAAGCGAGGTCGGGGAGACCGAGGCCCTTGCCCATGGCGGCAGCGGCTTTCGCCGATTCCTCCGGGGTGGGTTGGCGGCTCAGGAAACTCAGATAGAGCGACGAGATCTGGTCGGCGGGCTTTGTCTGTTTCCTCGCCGCGACCAATGCAGCGGAACCACCGGTGACCATTTCCTGCACCGGACCGTTCATGAGCTGAAGCATCTGGGGCACGCTGCCGTCGGTCGTGTTGGTGTCGGAAACGAGCCGGTCGCTCTGGCCGAAGAGCCGCAGGAAATGGTTTTCCGGCGCGGGCTGCTGAAGCTCGCTGGCTCTGGCGAGTAGCAGGCCGGAGCGGATTTCCGGTCTGCCGCCCTCATAAAAGCCGACAAGGGCGCGGGGATTGATGTTGCCAGCTTTTTTTCCTCCACCGGCAGGGCGCATCTGGTTGCCTGAGGCCTTCAGCTCCGCGAGCACCCTGGTGACCGTCGCCACGTTGATCTGGTTGTCGGGAATGACCGTCTTCTGGAGGTTGTCGCCGCGGCGGAGCAAAAGCTGGTCCGCCTCATCGCCCGAAGTCACCGTGACGATGGAATCCCATGCCTGCTCCGCGCTCATCCGGCGAAGCGTCGGGCCCTCGAAGCGAAATTTCGCTAGATCCTCCGGAGCCTCGCTCGCCCGACGCTGATAGGCGGCGGTGTTGAAGAGGATGCGCTGGAACTCCCGCAGGTCGAATTTCGCCTGCTTCATGTAGGTCGTGATCTGCGCCAACAACTCCGGGTTGCTGGCCTTTGATGGATCATCCAGATCGGAAACCGGTTCCTGCACGGCGACGCCGAAGACCTTCCGCCACACGCGGTTGGCGATGTTGGCCGCAAAGCGGGGATTTTCCGGACTCACCATCCACGCCGCGAATTCATTGCGGAGCTTCGATGGCTGCACCTTGTCCATCGCGAATGCGTCGTTGGCCTTCGTGGTCTCGCTCCAGCGGATCAGCTCCGGCTTCACGGATTCGCCCGGCTTCGCGTCCTTGTACTTGTAGTCGGCCGGAAATTTCAGGTGGTTCGAGGGAAGATCGACGAGATTGTAGGCATTTCCCACCAACAACGCGGCGACCTGCTTCTGGTTGGCCATCGAAATGTCACCGCTCTTCACCAGGCGGCGTGACTTCTTGTAAACATCCTCATGGTAACCGTCCGTCGCACCGAAGAATGCCGCCATGCCGTAGAAATCCCGCTGCGACCAGTCCGCGAACGGATGGTCATGGCATTGCGCACAGGAAACATTGGCCCCGAGAAATGTCGTTAGAAGGTTGGAAACCCCGTCGAGCGGCATTTGCGCGTCGCGCAGGAGGAAACCGGCGGCGCCGTTCTCGTTGAGCTTGCCATCGGCTGTTAGCATGTCGCGCACCATCACGTCCCAGGGCAGGTTCATGGCGATCTGGTCCTTTAGCCAGTCCTCGTAGAGAAATGCCCGAGCGCCTTTTCCGTAGTCGTCCTTCACCCGCAGCATGTCGGCCAGCCAGTTGTACATCTGCATCGTGTAGCCGGGCGAGTTGAGCAGCGTGTTGATCAACTTCGCGCGCTTGCCCGTCGAAGGGTCCGTCAGGAAGGAGTTCGCCTCTTCCTCGGTGGGAATGCGTCCGATCGCATCAAGATAGAGCCGGCGGACGAACTGCGCGTCGCTGGTCGGCGGGTTCGGCGCGGTGTTGCTCAGTTTGAGGCCGGCGTTGATCGACTCGTCGATTCTAGCAGCCGCCTTTGTGATGATTTCCTGTGCCATCGGCGGACGGGGCTGTGCGCTTTTGCAGATCTGCGCGAATTTCTGGTCCGCACCGCTCAACCGCGCGATCGGGAAACGCACGATCTTCTTGTCCCGCTTTTCCACCGTCACGATTCCGTTTTCCAGCGCCCGGAATTTCGCCTCCAGCTTCTCCCCGCTCGACGCCGTCCACGAATGCCAGGAAATCGACGCGGCCGGCACCTGATCCGCTGGCACCGCTTGCTCGCCTCCACCATCCCGCCGATTTTTCCCTTTTTTACCCGGAGCCGCCGAGACCAAGGCCACGGAGGTCATGACAAAAATCGCGCAAAGTAAAAATGGGGTACGTTTCATGAGAGGGAAGTGGTAGGGGATAAACTCCGCCCGACCCGCAGGGTTGCAAGCTTTTCCAAGGTTCCGGCTTGCCACGACCGGGCGCGGGGCATTGGCTCTCGCCCGCGATGGCGAATTTCCAGATGCGTCCCGTGGCATGCCCCGTCCGGCTCGACGGCCTCTCTCCAGTGGAAGTGGCCGCCCGACTCCGGCATCTCGACGGGCTCGTGTTCTTCGATACCGCGGGAAATTTTCCAAGCGGAGCAACGCGACCGTTCTCCGTCATCGCCGCATCTCCCGTGGAAATCCTCAGGGGAAACTGCCACCAGCCTGCCGACCTGGAAACCCTCCGCGCCGCCCTGGCAGAAGGCCCCAAGCTCACCGGCGACCACGGATTTCCCGTCGGTGGACTCTGCGGCTGGATCGGTTACGAGGGCGATTTCGTCTTTGGCAACTATCAGGAAATGCTCGTTTACAACCACCACGACCAGACCTGGTGGGAAACGGGTAACCTCTCGGAAAATCTCCGCCTGACCTCAAGCTCGGCAGAAATCGGACCGTTCACCGCCCGGATGGATCGCGAGAGATTCATCGACGACGTCCACCGCATCAAGGACTGGATCACCCGCGGCCACATCTATCAGGTCAATCTATCGCAAGCCTTCACCGCTTCCGTTTCGGGCAACCTCTTCGGCCTTTACGAAACCCTCCGCGAGGCCTCCCCCGCCCCGATGGCCGCCTATCTGCATCTCGATGGCCGCGAGATCCTCAGCTCATCGCCCGAGTCATTTCTGAAAATCTCCGGTCGCGGCATCGAGACCCGCCCCATCAAGGGCACCCGCCCGCGCTTCGCCGATCCCGACGAGGACCGCCGCTCCGCTTACGAGCTGCAAACCTCCGCCAAGGAAATCTCCGAGCTCGTCATGATCACCGACCTCCTCCGCAACGACCTTGGCCAGGTCTGCGAGTTCGGCAGCGTCGAGGTGGCCGAAATGCTGCGGTTGGAATCCCTCGCCCAGGTCCACCACCTCGTTTCCACCGTCACCGGCACCCTCCGCCCCGATGTCGATGCCATCAAGGCCGTCACCGCCTGCTTCCCCGGCGGCAGCATCACCGGTGCGCCCAAGAAACGCGCCATGGAAATCATCCATGAGCTCGAACAAACCCCGCGCGGCATCTACTGCGGTGCCATCGGCTGGTTCGGCTACAACGGCGAGAGCTCCTTCAACATCGCCATCCGCACTCTCGTTAGAAAGGGCGACCAGCTCACCTATCAGGTCGGTGCCGGCATCGTCGCCGACTCCGATCCGGAAAAGGAATACGAGGAAACCCTCCACAAGGCCGCCGGCATCCGGCTGGCCGTGGAGAGGTTTCTACGGAAATCGCCAAACTTCCGCAATTGACTGGGTTTGGCGCTTCAATTGATATCGGAGCATGTTTCGTCAGCTTCTCCTGCTGTTGATCGCCGCCAGTGCGCAAGCGACCAGCGTCTTCCCCGAGCTTCACGAATGTCCGATCTGCGGGGTGAAGTCGGTGACGATGTCGCTTGCCAGCTATTCGCAATTCGGTGAACCGGCGCGAGACCTGTCCGATTCGCCCCAGTTCCGGTTCGCAAATGTCGAGATTTGTCCCAACGACCTCTTCGCCACCTGGTCCGGGGCATGGAAAACAGTGAAGCCCGGTGCCAAGACCAAGCTGGCCGCTTTTCTCAAGGAACCCGCGCTCCATCTCGCGGCTCCGGTGAAGGCCGCGATCGCGGGCCACGAGAAGGCGTTCCGTGAAAGCCGCTGGTTCGAGCCGCTCTGGGCGGAAACCTGTGACGGATTCCGCGGTGTGGATAGGCGCCGGAAATTTGGGAATATCCTGCAACTTCATTTCGCGGGACAATCTTTTGGCGAAGGAAAATCTCCCGAGAACTGGGAACAACAACTCGTCTCCTACTTCCGCGAAAATGCCATCGCCAGCTTGAAGGAAGCGCTGACTGCCAAATGGCCGGACCCGACTGAAAAGCGGGTCTTCGCCTACCTCCATGCCGAACTCACCAGACAAGCCGGACGCGACGAGGAGGCACTCGTGCTTTTCAAGGAGGTGATCGCTTCGGAGAAATCCGCCAAGGGCGACGCCAAGCTTGCATGGATCTCCCGCTGGGCGGCTGAACAAAGCCTGCGCGCCAGCCCCGAGGCGAAAGACCCGGAAAAGCTGCTCGCCGCCATCATTCCCGAACTCCCCGATCCATGGCGGAAAAAGGGGGCTGACGCCGACTCCCGCTGGCCACGGCACTTCGCCGCTGTCGATGTCCTGGCACGAAAATCCGCAGCCGGAGAAGCGCCCTTCTCCAATGCACTATGGAAACTCCTCAACCGAAAACCCGAACGGCTTCTCGCCCTCCTCGAAACCACGGACGCTAACATCTCCCTTCTCCGCGAGATCGATCCCCGCTGGCGCGATTGGTTCGATGAAATTGCCTCCCTTTTCCAAGCTGGAAAACTTCCGCCATCCCTCGCGGCAGATCCTAACAACGAACGTGTCGCCAACGTGCTCCAAGGCGCCGTCGGATCGCGCGACGACGGAAAGGCGTGGCGGGATGAAACCCTGTTGCCTGCCGTCCGAAAAGCCGTGACTGAAGGCGGCATTCCTTCCGTCCGGATTCCAAATGACAGCTCCATTCCCTTTCTTCCCCCGATTGCTGGTGAATCGAGCAAGAAACCTCCCGCCGCTCCATCCTTCAACAAACTCGCCCGGCAACTCTACGAACTATGGCAAGAGCAGGGACCGTCCATTCGTCCGGACATCGCACGGGTTTACATCCGCATCCTCCGGCAAGCAGAGGAAAATCACGAATCCACCGACTATCCCGTGATGTATTTCCTGCCCGAGATCGCGGAAACGGAAGAGGGTCGCGACGCAATTCGCAACGAGCTCGGCGGGACATGGAAGAGTTCGTTCTGGAAAGCCGCATGTGCCTACGCGGCCCGGCTTCCGGAATCTAACCAACCATTCATCCGCCATCCGTTCACGGAAAAATCCGACGATGCCATGATCGTGAAATTGCTTGTCCAGAGATCGGACCCCTCTTGGAAAGATGTAGCGATCAAGAAACTCAACGAGGACGATTGGGTTTCTTCCGATGTGATCGAATACCTCGCGTCCCTCGCCCTGCCGGAAACCGAGGCCGCGCTGGACGCCGCAGCCAAGCGGCTGCGGAATCCGAAAAGCGATCCAAAGAAGGATGGAAGGCGTGATGGAAAACTCTCCACCTTGCAATCGATCGACCGTGCCCGGGTTCACACCCGTTTGACCAATCTACCCATTCGTTGAACGCCGGGTGCGGCTTGCAACCCAAGCCTGGCACCGTGACCGGCGGAAAGGCTTTTTCAAAGCTTACCATTCACTCAACCCGAGCCAATCAGGATTCAATGAAACAGGTCAACGTCATCAACATCGACGATCCCGCCGGCAAGACCGTGGGTCGCCGAATGCCTCCAGAACCACTTTGCACAAAAACCTTCACCATCCAACGTGCGAACGACTGGCAGAAGGACCTTCCGGTGAGATGCATTCCAAAAGGCGTTTTCCGGTTCAGCAGCCACGAAGAAGCAGATCGATGGACGAGGAAGAATACCCGGGTGAGAAAGAGTTAGTTTCCCGCGCTCCCACTCCACAGGATCTCGCGAACCTCCAGTTCCTTCGCGAAAACCACGCTTAAGAGATATTCGGCAGTAGCGGCCAAGTTTAGGCTTCTCCCGAATCCAAGGGCAAACATACCGCAGACCCGCCCAACCTGCGATGGTCCGGATCGATGGGTTTTAGCGTGACACCGATCAGTCGAAATCCAATCTCCATGCATGTCTGAAGAAACCGCGAATACTGCCAGTCTTCTTGAAACCTTGCGGAGAGAAATTTCCGAATGTAGCTCAGGCAACTGGTCCCTTGTGGTTGATGCAGCAAAACCTCTCCGTGATCAGGGAAACCAGGAAGCGAAGCAGCTTCTGATCGACGTGTTGAAAACCGGCGACGCCAAAGCCATGCAGGCCATCGGACAAACTCTGGTGAGCTTCGGCAGCTCCGATCTAATCCCGGCAGTCCTCGCTCTCTTCGAACATCCGGACATGTTCATCTCTTCCGGAGCAAGATATGGGGCGATGATCTCAGCCAAGGATGGACGGGCAGAGGAAGGCTTCAAACTCGCGGTCATCAACCACTGTCTGGAACTACTTCAACGGCCCAACCCTCCCGGCATGTATGATCCCATCAGGGTCATTGAGGCATTGGATCCGGCCACTTTGGTAAGCGAGCTTTCAAATCCGCCCTACCTCACCATGGGACATCCCATGTTGGCTCATATTATCTCCGCCCTCACAAGGCACGGCGCACCGCCCTCGCCTTTGTTTCTAAACGAATGGTTGGAAACACTACCCCAGACTTCCAATGATCGGTTGGTGGCCATTCGCTGCCTGATCGAGCAACGTCATCCCACTGCAAGTGAGCACATCGAAGCTGGAATTAAAAACCCCAAGGGAATCGGCGAAGACTTCCTCGTCGATATGTGGCGGGCCCGCTTTCAATTGGCGGGAATCATTCCCATTTCAGAATCCGCCATTGATGCTTACGAGAAACAGGAACTGTCTTTCGATTCCCTTCCAGAACTCTGGCAGAGCATTCTCCTCGTCGGACAGGTCATCTACATGATCAACCAGGAAGGGCTTGATATCTTCTACACCGATCCACTTGGGAAATTCCCCAACAAGACCATCAAGGCACTGGGAAATATCGGCGCGGCAAAGCACCAGAAAATCTTTGCGGAATTGGTCAAACTTTACGGAAAAGGACCTTTTGGAGACCAAGGTGAAGTCCTCGAATACATGGAAAATCTCGATGGACGGACGCAGGAGAAAATCGAAAATCTTACTGACAAGATCACCGATCTACCGAGCCTGGAACTCATTCTCCTCAAGTGGGACTGGAAACGTCAGGGCGGAAAATAGTCCCATGCTCCACCGAACAAAACTTCACTCAACAAGCTTTATTTCCTGAAGATCAGCGACTGGGAATATCCGCTATTCAGCCACCTTGAGCCGCTCCGTTCTCGCGAAGACCACGATCTTCTCACCCGGACCGCCGTCGTCTTTTTGCTTGGTGAGGATGCCCGCGCAATGCCATGCTCCGGGTTTCAACTCTGACCAGATATCAAGCCTCTCAAACTCAGGGAACCGAATCCTGAATGGCTCCCCCTCAAGGGCGGGAAACTCCTGATAGACCGTGTCCCGCAAGTATCGCACCAGTTCCACACTCCAGGATATTTTACCGTCCCCTCTCTCGAAAAAACTCAAGGACTCCCCGACATCCCTGACCTCGAACTCTCCCGTCCAGGCACCGTTCACCGGCATGAATGGGAAGGCTCTTCCCCATCCTGCCATCCTCCTTTGCAAACGCTCCTCATCTTCCTTTGAGTTCGGCAATTCGGAAGGCTGATACTCCGTCGGGTAGATCACTTCACCGTTGGCCTCCATCCTCGCCCGCACGCCTTCCTTGGCCCTGAGCATCATGGTGTCGAAAAGTTTTGCCTCGCCCGCTTTCACCATCTCGCGCGCCTTGCTGATTGAAGGCCCGCCGGGCTGATCCAGCAGTTCCGTTAGCTTGTCCTGCTCCATCGCCACCATGTGAATCGTCAACCGCAAGTCAGCCGCAGCCGCGATTCCCATCATTCCGAATGCAAGACCGAGCGCTTTCATTCGTGCATGGCCTCCACGTCACATCTCACAAACACCATCACCTTGCGCGTCATGTCAGTGATCCCGTTCTGATTCTTCGGTGAGAGAACCGCCACAAGATTGAACTGCCCGTTGACGCAGGTGATCTCGGTGCTCACCGACAGCTTGTAGAATTCCGGCATTTCGATTTTCGAAACATTACCCAGTCCGTCTTTCCGCTCCACCCACACGGTGCTCCCGGTGTGCCAGACGATCTCCGGTGTGAACTTCAGGTCAATCAGCTTCTCCGACGGATCGATATCAGATTCCACTTCCAGGGTGCTGCCAAGGTTTCTCGTGTCAAAGGCGGTGGGCGTGGCCGGTGTCGCCATCATCCAGAGGGCTTTGATATCATCCGGTGTTAGGCCGCCTTTTTTGTCCGGCAGATCGACTTCGGTCGGGATCTCAGGCGGTTCGTATTCCGTGGGATAGATGAACTCGCGATTCGATTGAATCGTCGCCTTCCCCCCTTCACGAGCGACAACCATCATCGTCTCCAGAACGGATGCCTCGCCGCCTTTCACCAGTTCCGCGACCGTCTTGCGCAGTGCCGTCGCATTGCTGTTTCCCGGTTCCTCGAGAAACAGCAGTTCCGTCAGTTTCTCGTGGCTCATTTCCACAAACTCCACCCGCACCCGAACAAGCTTTGTGGTGGCATCACCGGGCGCAAGCTTCGGAGCATCGTCACCGATCGCAAAAGGATCCCTCTCCTTCTCATCCGCCAACAATCCGGCCAGACCGAGGCCGATGGCAAGGAGCGAGGGGATCATGTAGGTTCTCATCGACGTTCTCATGGTTTTGTTAGGAGCGGGTTTCGGGAGATTTTATTCGAAATGATTGGTCAAAAACCAAACACTTGTCGCGATGACGGCAAGACTTCCCCCCAAGCTAAAATTCGAAGGAGTCAAACATTTCCCGTTCAATACTCATCTTGATTGCCTGAACCATCTGGTTCCCGGGCGGCCGATATGCCAGCAGCCACGGTCGTCCACGAAAGGATCCGCCGCCATCCCCCGTTCTACACCGATGTTTCGTTGTTTGTTTGTCGTCACTGCGGTGACCTTGCCCGTTCTGGCCGAACCTGATGTCAGGTATGGCCGCGACATCCGCCCCATCCTCTCCGACAAGTGCTTTTTCTGCCACGGCCCCGACCCGAAAACCCGCGAGGAAGACCTTCGACTCGACGTTCGTGAGGACGCGGTTGCCGCCCGGGCCCTGGTGCCGGGAAACCCTGAGAAAAGCTATCTCATCCGCCGCATCAACGACCCGGATGAGGACGATGTCATGCCACCACCGGAGAGTCACAAATTCCTGACACCGGCTGAAAAACAACTCCTTCACGATTGGATCAAGACCGGTGCCGAATACGAACCCCACTGGGCCTACTCCCCGCCCAAGCGCGAGGCCGGACAGACCATCGACACCCTTGTCGCCAGGGATTTGGAAAAGCGGAAACTCGATTTCTCGCCGCCGGCGGATCCCTCGACCTTGCTGCGGCGTCTCCACTTCGACGTGATTGGCCTGCCGCCGACGCCGGAGCAAGTGAACGCATTTCAGGCGGCTTACGCAAAGGCCCCCGAAACCGCCGTCCGCGAGGTCGTCGAGGAACTCCTCGCCTCACCCCATTTCGGCGAACGCATGGCGGTGTCCTGGCTCGATGCGGTACGTTACGCCGACAGCGTCGGCTACCACGGCGACAACGATCGCTCCGCCTCGCCGTTACCGCGACTACGTCATCGACGCCTTCAACTCCGACAAACCCTTCGATCAGTTCACCATCGAACAAATCGCCGGCGACCTGCTGCCCGACGCCACTCTCTCGCAGAAGGTTGCCGCCTCCTACTACCGGCTCAACCAGATCTCGAAGGAAGGCGGCATTCAGGACGCCGAATACGTCGCGAAGTACCAGGCGGAGCGCGTGCGCACCACCTCCACCACCTGGCTCGGATCGACCATGGGCTGCTGCGAATGCCACGATCACAAGTTCGACCCTTTCAAGGCGAAGGATTTCTACTCGTTCGCCGCCTACTTCAGCGACATCCTGGAAAAAGGCGCATGGAACAGTAACGGAGCCTATCAGGAGGATACCGCGAAATGGATGGACCAGGGCATCGCCTTCGACGAATGGGGACCACTCCTCAGCGTCCCGACTCCCGGGCAGGCAGAGCGGATGCAAACGATCGAATCCTCCATCGCAAGCCTTCGCAAGGATCTCGATGCCGCCGCCACCACGGTTGACCCGCAGGCGCTCGACACATGGATCGCCGAACAAAAGACCTTGCTAACATCCAAGCCTCCGAAAGGCGGGCGAAAAACGGAATTGCCGCAGGAAGCCGTCGCCCTTCTCAAGTCGGCTGTGCCAGACAAGGCAAAGCTCGCGAAGTTTCATCAGCCATCCACTCCCGCCGGCAAGACTCTAACCGACGAGATCGTGAAACTGGAAACCGAGCGGACTTCCCTTCTAGCAACCATTCCCACCGTGCCCGCGACGGTCTCCGCGAAACCCCGCGATGTCCGCCTGCTCAACCGCGGCGACTGGCAGGACAAGACCGGCCCCATCGTCACACCCGCACCTCCCGCATTCCTCGTCTCGGGAACTAACAAAGGCACAGGTTCCGACAGCCAACGCGCGACACGCCTCGACCTCGCGAACTGGATCGTCTCCAGGGAAAATCCACTCACCTCCCGCGTTTACACCAACCGCGTCTGGGCCCGGCTCTTCGGCACCGGCCTGACAAAGGACACCGGCGATTTCGGATCGCAGGGCGAATTCCCTTCCCACCCCGAGCTGCTGGACTGGCTGGCCATCGAGTTCATGGAAAACCATTGGAGCGTGAAACACCTGATGCGCACCATCCTGCTCTCGCGGACCTATCAGCAATCCAGCACACCATCTCCCGCGCTCGCGGAGTCCGATCCACAGAACCGCCTGCTGGCCCGGCAAACCCAACTCCGTCTGCCTGCCGAACTCATCCGTGACAACGCCCTCGCCGTTTCCGGGCTGCTCAATCCCGCGATTGGCGGACCGAGCGCGAAACCCTATCAGCCTGACGGGTACTACCGGAACCTCAATTTCCCCGTCCGCACCTATCAGCAGGACAAGGGCGAACTTCTCTACCGGCGCGGACTCTACACGCACTGGCAGCGGACCTTCCTCCACCCGATGCTCAAGGCATTCGACGCTCCATCGCGTGAGGAATGCACCGCCATGCGCCCCTCGTCCAACACCCCGCTGCAAGCGCTCAACCTGCTCAACGACCCGACCTTCACCGAGGCCGCGCGCGTCCTGGCCAGCCGCCTGCTTGCCGAACCTGAGGGCGAAACCAACCTCGTCACCCGCGCCTGGTTCCGTTGCCTGAGCCGACCACCGACCGCCGAGGAAATCCAAATCCTCGGCGAGTTCCACGCACAGGAGCTTGAGCGCTTCACTGCCAACCCGGAAGCCGCGGCGCAATTGCTCACCGTCGGTTCCATGCCACCACCCAAGGATCTTCCGGCGGTTAGCCTGGCAGCGGCCACCTCGCTGTCCCGCGCGATTCTCAACCTCCACGAAACCATCACCCGCTACTAACCGATCATGTTCCATCCCTTCAACCGCCGCACCTTCCTCGGCCAGGGGCTGACCGGCCTCGGCTCGATCGCCCTCACGCGTTTGCTGGGCGCGGATCTATCAGACGGCCTTTCGCCGACCCTGGCCCCCAGGGCCAAGCGCGTCATCTTCCTCAGCATGGCGGGTGGACCGTCCCATCTGGAAACCTTCGACTTCAAGCCCAAGCTCCGTGAGCTGAACGGCAAGCCGATGCCCGAGTCCTTCACCAAGGGTCAGCAGCTCGCCCAACTCCAGGGCAAGGCGCTCAACTGCATGGGTGCCCAGCATGACTTCTCCCGCCATGGGAAAGTCCGGCATCGAGATCTGCGACCTCTTCCCGCACATCGCCAAACACGCCGACGAGATCGCCGTCATCCGGTCGATGAACACCAAGCAGATCAATCACGATCCAGCCCACACCTTCATGAACACCGGCTCGATCATCCCGGGCCGTCCATCGATGGGCTCATGGGTGCTTTACGGACTCGGCAGCGAAAGCCAGAACCTGCCTGGCTTCGTCGTGCTCACCAGCGTCGGCGGTGGGCAGGGCCAGCCGATTTCATCGCGCCAATGGAGCAGCGGCTTCCTTCCCGGCCACTTGCAGGGCGTCGAGTTCCAATCCGCGGGCGATCCCGTCAACTACGTGCGGACTCCACCCGGCAACACCTCCGGCTCACAGAAAAACCTGATCGATTCCGTCAACCGGCTCAACTCCCTAACATCACTGCGGAACCCGGGATCCGGAAATCGCCACCCGCATCGAGCAATACGAACTCGCCTTCCGCATGCAGGCCTCCGTGCCGGAACTGATGACCTATCAGGATGAATCGAAGGAGACTCTTGAACTGTACGGCTGCACGCCGGGCGACGGCTCCTTCGCCTCCAACTGCCTGCTCGCCCGCCGCCTCGCCGAGCGCGGCACCCGCTTCATCCAGCTCTATCACCGCGGCTGGGATCACCACGGCGGCATCAAGAAAGGCATCGCCACCACCGCGAAACTGGTCGATCAGGCGACTTCCGCCCTGCTCACCGATCTCAAGCAGCGCGGCATGCTCGAAGACACGCTCGTCGTCTGGGGCGGCGAATTCGGCCGCACCCCGATGGCCCAGGGCGACGGCCGCGATCACCACATCAAGGCGTTCTCCATCTTCCTCGCCGGCGGCGGCATCAAGGGCGGCACCGTCCACGGCGAGACGGACGAACTCGGCTACGGCATCGCCCGGGACCCCGTTTCCGTGCATGACCTCCACGCCACCCTGCTGCATCAGCTAGGTCTCGATTTCAATAGCTTCACCTATCGCTACCAGGGTCTCGACCAGAAATTGACCGGCGTGGAACCGGCTTCCGTGATCCGGCAAATCCTCGCCTAACACAACCCATCGCCATGCGAAATATCTCTCTGTTGGTTCTTCCGCTGGCCTTCTCCGTCTTCAGCCAGCATCTCCATGCCGCCGGGACCAAGAACGCCCCGCGTCCCAACATCATCGTCATCATGTCCGATGACATGGGCTATTCGGACCTCGGTTGCTACGGGAGCGAGATCAGCACGCCCAACCTCGACAAGCTGGCGGCGGGAGGATTGCGCTACACCCAGTTCCACAACACCGGACGCTGCTGCCCGACACGCGCCTCGCTTCTAACCGGCCTCTACGCCCATCAGGCCGGGATCGGGGAAATGACCAATGACGGTGGCCAGCCCGGCTACCAGGGCGACCTCAGCTTCAATGCGGTGACGCTGGCGGAGATGATGAAGTCCGCGGGTTACCGCACCTACATGGCGGGCAAGTGGCGCGTGACCAAACAGCTCAAGCCAGATGGCAACAAGGACAACTGGCCGATGCAGCGCGGGTTCGACCGATTCTACGGCACGATCATCGGAGCGGGCAGCTTCTATGACCCATGGACACTGACGCGCGACAATATCGCCATCACCCCGACTAACGATCCGCTCTATCACCCCGATCGCTATTACTACACCCATGCGATCAGCGACAACGCGGTGATGTTTGTGAATGACCACAAGAAGGCGCACGCGGACGATCCGTTTTTCATGTATGTCGCCTACACCGCTGCCCACTGGCCGATGCACGCGCTGCCGGAGGACATCGCGAAGTACAAGGGAAAATACGACGCCGGCTACGAAGCCATCCGCAAGGCACGTTACCAGCGCATGAAGGAGATGGGCCTTATCAAGGAAGAATGGGACCTCAGCGAGGAACCGAAGCCGTGGTCGGAGCTGCCGGAAGAACGCCGGGCCTGGGAATTGCGCTGCATGGAGGTCTATGCGGCCATGGTGGACAGCATGGACCAGGGAATTGGAAAACTGGTGGAAGCCCTCAAAGCCAACGGCCAGCTCGACAACACCCTGATCCTTTTCCTTCAGGACAATGGCGGCTGCTCCGAGGACCTCGGAAGAACCGCATCGAAAAAGCCCGCAACCGGAGTGATCCCGATGGGCAGGGACGAATTGCAAACCAGGATGGTGCCCGTGCGCTCGCGCGAGGGGCTCCCGGTGTTGACCGGCCCGGGCGTGATGCCCGGTCCATCGGAAACCTACATCGCCTACGGCCAGAGTTGGGCCAATGTCTCTAACACGCCCTTCCGCTACTACAAGAGCAACAACCATGAGGGCGGCATCGCCACCCCGCTCATCGCCCACTGGCCGGATGGCATCGCCGCGAGGAACCAGTTCCGACATCAGTTAGGCCACCTCATCGACATCATGGCCACCTGCGTCGATGTCTCCGGCGCGACTTTTCCCAAGCAATTCCATGGCCACGACATCATGCCGATGGAAGGCATCAGCCTCCTTCCCACGTTTGCCAAAGACATCACCAAGGACCGCCTGCTGATGTGGGAACACTATGGCAGCCGCGCGATCCGGCAGGGTAAATGGAAGCTCGTCAGCCTAGGAGGCAAACCATGGGAACTCTACGACATGGAAGCCGACCGCAGTGAGATGCACGACCTTACAAAGAAGCACCCGGACACGGCGAAGGAACTGGCCGACCTGTGGGAGAAAGAGGCGCACCGGACGCAGATCTATCCGAAGCCCGCCCATAGCGAGCTTTAGGTATCATTTGACAGACCGGGGCGTGAAAAGGGCTGAGATTCAGGCACAGTCGGCTTCCATGAACGAGAAGATCGAGCTCAAGTGAGTGGCTGGAGCGTCCCGCCATCTGGACGTGGATTCGCGAACGGAAGTCAGCTCACGATGACGATGGGTGGCGGCCGGAAGCGGGCACCTTCCGAGGAAAGCGGGT
Source organism: uncultured Verrucomicrobiae bacterium (assembly GCA_963810445.1). Classification (GTDB taxonomy): domain Bacteria; phylum Verrucomicrobiota; class Verrucomicrobiia; order Verrucomicrobiales; family Akkermansiaceae; genus Luteolibacter. Next base: position 24,974 of record CAWENZ010000048.1, read on the forward strand.
ATCCGGAAAATGTACCCAAAGGCGGCAAGGCATCTGGAGAACATGCTCCTTGACCAAATGCCCGAGCTCTGATCGCGTGTGAGAGTGCAAGGTGTTTCCTGAATGGAATCCCGCATCAAAAACCCTTCGTCCACGAGCTTCCGCCTGACCAAGCCACCGGCCAATAGCCGACCGCGATCAAGGCGCGAGGTGTCCGGTGGTCCGCGATCCCTGAATAACCCACAAGAAAAAAACCCAGATGAAAGCATACAAGCCGTTCCATCTCCACGCGGCCCTGATCCTCGGGGCAACCTCCGTTTTCACGCTCACCACGCCCTTCGCGAGCGCCGTTACCGAAACCTTTAACACCGCCGGAACCACCAACTGGATTTGTCCCGCCGGAGTGACCTCGATCCAGGTGGAATGCTGGGGCGGCGGCGGCGGCGGTGGCGGTGGCCGGAATACTGGCACGGGCAACGTCGGTGGCGGCGGGGGGGCCGGCGGGGCTTATGCGAGGAAGGTCAGCGTTCCGGTATCTTTCCCCAACAGTTACACCATCACGATTCCCGCAGCGGCTGCAGGCGCGCTCGGGACGACGGCTGATGGCACGCGGGGGGCCACCGGGGGAACCGTGACTTTTGTTGGGGACACGAGTGTCACTGTCACCGCAGTTGGCGGTCAGGGTGGCGCCACCAAGGTAGCCGCCGCCACTGCAATTGGAGGAGCGGGTGGAGTGGGGGGAACTACCGGCTGCGTCGGTGATGTTTTGTTTGCGGGTGGCAACGGCGCGGGGAACCTGACCAACGGCGGTGCCGGCGGCGGCGGTAGCGGAGCGGGAAATGCCAATCCGGGGAACAATGCCACCAACAACATTGGGGCGGTTATAGCGGTTGCAGGCGGCGGCAGGGGCGGCACCGGGCCGACAGGGTCCAACAACGGCAACTCCGGCAACGCGCCGAACGACACGGGCGGAGCAGGTGGTGCCGGCAGCGGTGGCAGGATTCAGGGCACTGGCAACAAGAACGGCGGTGCAGGCGGATTGGGCGCCATCGTGCTGACTTACACCGCCCCCGTCACCGCGACCATCGTCAAGGACGACAATCCGGCCAGTCTGAACAGCGGCTCCAGTTGGGTTGGCGGCACGGCCCCGGGCTTCCTTGACACGGCCAAATGGGACAGCACGGTGGCGTCGGCCAATACCACCGACCTTGGTGCAGACCTCACTTGGTCAGGAATCTCCATCGTGAATCCCGCCGGGCTGGTGACCATCAACGCTGGCAACACCCTGAGCTTGGGTGCCGCACCGATCGACCTCGACCTGAGCGCCGCCACGCAGAATCTGACCCTGAATTGCGACCTCGCGATGGCTGGGGCCAACGTCTGGGACGTGGCAGGCGGCAGCACACTCACCTTGGGAGGCAGCGTTTCCGGCAGCTCGACCGTCACCAAGCAAGGTGCCGGCACCGCCACCCTTTCCGGTGCGAGCACTTACACCGGTGCCACCACCGTCACCGCGGGCACGCTGGCCTTTCCCGCGGGAAGCTCCTTCAGTCCGGGTGGAATCGGCGGTGTCGGCGGCAAGCTCACGGTGAACGGCGCCAGCGCCAGCGCAACCGTTGCGGGGACCTCCACTGCCACGGGCAACGGGGACGCCTATTACGAAATCAAGGGCGGCGGCTTGCTGAATTTCAGTGGCACCGCGAATTTTACCGGTGGTGCCGGAATCCGGGTCGGTGAAGGAAGCGCCGGCACGATGAACATGACAGGCGGCAGTCTCACCGCGGTCATGAACTCTGGTTCCAACTTCGTGGTTGGAAGAAGCGCTGGTGCCAACGGCACGTTCAATCTTTCCGGAGGCACTCTGGCCGTCACGAACGCGGGTGGGATCCAAATCGGCAACGTGGCGGGCAACAGTGGCGTGGTGAACCTCAGCGGAACCGGTCAGTTGTCGGTCATCAGCACCGGAAACAGCGCCATGGGACCCGGCACCGCCACGATCAACCTCAACACAGGCGGAACCTTCACCCTGGGAGCCACCCTGACGGCCTCCGGCACCAGCACCATCAACTTTGACGGCGGCACCTTGAAGGCCGGTCGCTCCAGCGCCACCTTCCTTCCCGCCTCGCTCACCGCGGTGAACATTCTAACGGGTGGTGCCATCATCGATACCAATGGCTTCGACATCACAGTGCCCGAAGCGCTGCTATCAGGCGTGGTTGGCGATGGAGGTCTCACCAAAACCGGCTCGAAAACGCTGACGCTCGGCGGTGCGAACACCTACACGGGTGGCACGCAGGTCAGCGGCGGTGCGCTCAAGTTTGTGGCGTCGGTTCCCGCAGTCACCGATGTCACGGTCGCAGCAAGTGCCGAGGCCGGCGTTCTCGTCGATGCGGATAACGGCCAATGGATCAATACCGGCAATCTGACACTTGAAAACGGAGGCGCTGTGGTCATCGACTACGGCAGCACCGCTCCCAGCACGACCGTCGCTCCGATCCAGGTCACCAACTTCACCTTCGGCACGACTCCTGGCGTGAGACTGATCGTAAACCCCACGTCCGCACTTTCGGTCGGTATAGCCTACCCCTTGGTGACTTGGACCGGAAGTGGTCCGGCTGACGGCACGGCATTCACCTGCCTGACTCACCGTCTCACCGGAACCTTCAGCGTTTCCTCGAGCACACTGTATTTCACCGTGACCAGCAATACGGCGGGCGTGCCGATCTCATGGAACACCGGCAACGGAACGTGGGACACCACCACGACCAATTGGTTGGATGGTAGTCTGGCTCCCACGACCTACTTCGATACCCTCGATTCGGTATTGTTTGGTGATGCCAGCGGTGCTAGCGGAAATCCCACCGTCACTCTCGGCACTTCATTCTCTCCGTTGGGAGTCACCATGAACAGCGCGGCCCATGATTACACGATATCCGGCGCTGGCACGATCAGCGGAAGCGGGTCCCTGACTCTCGATCCGGCGAACACCCGCACGCTCACCCTCGCCGGTGCGAACACCTACTCGGGCATCACCACGGTCAGCGGCGGCACCTTGAGCCTCACCGGCAGCCTGACCAACGCGAGCCTCGGCAACCTGGTGGTCCAAGCCGGTGGCAACCTGGCCGTGGCCGGTACGATTGCCGGCAGTACCAGCACCACCAGCCTGACCTACGGCACCACGGCCGGCCTTTCGACGGTCAATGTCTCCAGCGGGGCCGACCTCACGCTCGTCGCGTTGCTAGGTGCCAACAACACGTCCGCAGTTTCGGTGTATCAACAGACGGGTGGATCGGTCACGCTTAGCACGCCTGGCAGCATCGCGGAAAACGGCTACGCCGCCAACTCAGGCTATGGTTTCATGAACCTGACCGGTGGCAGCTACACGGTGAATTCACGATTCACTGTGGCCCTGAACGGGGCCGGTGGAGGGAAAGGCGTGACGCGCGTCGGCGGAGGTGCGGGAACGGCGACGCTCGCGGCTGGCGACGTTCTCTCGATGAGCCGCGGCTCGGGCTCTGTCGGCGAAATGACGGTTCTCGCCAACGGCACCGTCACCTTCAATGCAACGGGGGCCATTAACATGCTGCTCCACGGGAACAACACCAACGGGGCAGGCTACTTGAACATCGTCGGAGGCACCTTCAGCTCGCCCTCGACCACCAGAGCGATCTCCTACGGCAACGGCACCGCCACGAACACAAGCATCGGTATGATCAACCTCGGTTCCGGCACACTCGAAATCGGGAAGGAAATCATCACCAACACGATCGCCACCGGCACCAACAGGGGCTTCATCAACCTTTCGGGTGGCACCGTGAAACTGCTCGCGACCACATCGGCGAATCTGCTTCTGCCGGCCAGCAACGGTGGATTCACCAGCCTCGCCAACACGGTCTTTGGAAAAGTCTCCAACAGCACGGTCAACCACGCCGGCACGGGCGGAGCTTCGGGGATCACCGGCACGATCGCCACCACGCAGGATTTCCTCGGCGGCGTCACGATCGACACCAATACTTTTGACACAACCATCTCCGGTCCGCTCGTGGCACCCACCGGTGGCGGTGTCGCCCAAGGGAACATCAGCATCACCGATCCCGGGGCGGGATATGCCGCCGCGCCACTCGTCACCTTCAGCAATCCCGCAGCCGCCAACGCGACTCCGGCCGCCGGTTACGCACTGGTCAGCGGCGGGCTCTTGACAGGGATCGTCATCACTTCCCCCGGCTCCTATGACCCATCGGATACGGTAGTGGTCACGCTCACCGGCGGCGGGGCCTCCACCGCCGCCATGGTGGCGGACATTCCGGGCACATCCCTAACCGTCAACACCTCGGGCGGCCTGACCAAGATCGGTGCCGGCACCCTCACGCTCGGCGGCGCGAACACCTACAGCGGCAACACCTCGGTCAGCAGCGGCACGCTCGTCCTCGCCGACGACGCGCAGCTCAAGTTCGTCCTCGGTGCCAGCTCCGGAGTCAACAACACCCTAACAGGCAGCAGCACGGTCACGCTCAACGGCGACTTCGTGATCGACACCACGCTTGCCGACGGCCTCAGCTCCGGCACCTGGACCTTGGAAAATGTCATCCCCCTAACCGGTGCTTATGGCTCCACCTTCAGCGTCGTCGGCTTCACCGATGCAGGCGGCGACAAGTGGACCAAGGCCAATGGTGCGAAAATCTACACCTTCGAGGAAACCACCGGCATCCTGACACTTGCGGCGCTCCTGGCTACGCCTCGTGGGCAATCGGTCAACGGCACCGCCGGAGGGCTTAACCTTGACCACGACGGCGACGGCGTTTCCAACGGCATCGAATACTTCCTTGTTGGCCCCAACGGCAACTCCACCGGCTTCACCCCGCTTCCAGGCGTGACTAACAACGCTGGAACGCTCAGTGTCACCTGGAACAAGGGTTCCGGCTATGTGGGAGTTTACAACACCGACTTCGTGGTCGAAACCTCCTCCACGCTCACCGGCGTGTGGACGTCTGAAACCCTCGGCGGTGGCAACATCACCGACGCCACCGGCAGCGTGAAATACACCTTCCCGGGTCCCCTCGGCAGCAAGAGGTTCGCCCGGCTAAAGGTCACCGGTCCGTGAGTTGATGGAAAGGTTTCCCAACAAGGCTTGAATCGATTTCCCTAAGAGGCTGTCTTAAAAATGGCAGGGACCGTTCTCCGCAACGGTCCTGCGAATGTGAGGCGAATGAATCCGCCCATGAAAAGCTCTTGAATCCATCCATGGTCGGACATTCCCTTTCCATTCGCAGGACCGCCCGGAGGTCGATCCCAGCCTTCGGGTATTTTTCAGACAGCCTCTAACGCCGCGGCAGGTCCGACTTGCCGCGGCGCTTCGGTTTTACGATCGCTCATGATTTTTCATGGAGAGACAGATGGACTGGAAACAGCGGCGCCAGTCTAACATAGAACGGGAAATGCGATTCACGAAAACAACGAGGAAGCACGAAGAATGAATGAGCTGAAGAAGAAGCTTATTTCACCAAACGAGGTGAGCGAGATATCCGTTCGATGAGCTGCCGCGAGACGCCACAGGCACTTTCAAAAGGCGGAATCACAATTCATGATGCCCGGAATTACCGGACAACCGACCGATTCGTTTTCCCATTTCAAAGCCTGATACCCTCCACCTAACTACTCCGCCGCATTCTCTCCCTTGCCCCTCGGCTTGACGTATTCCGCGTTCAGCTTCTTGAGGACCTCGGGGACCAGTTCCTTGTTGTCGCGGTGGGCGAATGCCTCGGCAAACGGATCACCCGTGCGTTGCATGAGGGCGAGAAGCTCCTTCCTCATGGCACCGATCTCTTCCTGTCGCGAGGCATCGGCGATGAGATTGACGCGCTCGCAGCGGTCATGGGTCATGTCGTAGAATTCCTCTGGCGCACGGTGGAGATAGAAGTCGGTCCGCGCCTTGATCTCCGGATTGTTAGGAACTGCGGCGACCATCGCCTTCCACGACAGGCCGGCCATGTTCTCGGTATGATAGGTTTTCGTGCCGTTGCTCCACGCGTTCCAGATGTAGGAGCGGTCCTTGGTGCGCATGCAGCGCATCGGCAGCCAGTTGTTTCCGAAGGCCGCGTTGTAGAAGGTGAAGACATGGTCCCAACCAGCCATCTTCTCACCTTTCACCACGGGCAGGAACGAGCGGCCGTCGATACCGGCCAGCGCCGGCAAACCGGCGGCCTCCAGCAGGGTAGGCGCGAAATCGAGCGTTGAAACGAGATGGTCGTGATCCACCGTTCCGGCCTTGGTCACGCCGGGCCAGCGGATGATCAGCGAGCCGCGCGAGCTCGTCTCGTAATCGTTGGACTTGGAGAAGGGAAAGGACATCCCGTGGTCGCCGCCGTAGAACATGACCAGCGTGTTCTCAGCGAAGCCCTCCTCCTTGAGCACCTTGAGCACCGCACCCACGGCGTCGTCGAGGCGACGGACGTTGGTGTAGTATCCCGCGAGTTCCCGACGGATGTCAGGCAGGTCCTCGAGGAAACCCGGCACCCCGGTGATTTCCTCAGTCTTGATCCAGCGGCTCGGTTCCTCGCCTCCCGCAAGATCCTTGGGGCCGTTGATGCCGATGAAAGGGCGATGCGGGTCGTAGCAGTTGACGTTGTGGAAAAACGGGCGGTTCTGCTCACGGGCCATTTTCACGAATTTCCGGGTGGCTTCAGCCAGTTTCGACGGGTGACGGCTGATCGTGTCATCGGCCACATCGACGCAGAATTTTTCCGACGGCTGGTTGTGCTTGCCCTTGCCAAACATGGAAATCAGATAGCCGGCGTCGTGCAGTTGCTGATTGAGGGTGCGCACCTCGGGCTTGAGCGGGAAAAAACCCATCGACCCGCTACGGTGCGGATAAAGTCCGGTCTGCATCGTCTGCCGCACCGGTTGGCAAACGGCGACCGTCGAGTAGGCATACTCGAAGCGCAGTGCCTCGCCAGCAAGTGCATCCACATTCGGCGTCAGGTCCTTGATCGGCCCACCACAGACGCCGGTGGAATCGTAATTCATGTCATCCGCCGTGAAAAACAGGATGTTGAGTGGAGCGGCGCGCAGGGCTGCGGGTGGCAGCAGCAGGGCGACAAGGAGCAGGGCAGACAATTTCACAGTTCGATGGAGTATGGTTTGGGAACGGGTTTCCGGGGAACGCGATGACGCGGTAACCGGAGGCCCTTACGGGCGGATGCGGCTCATCTATTTCGGGATTTCGCGTTCTTCAGGCGGCAGATGAAAATTTTCAATCCCACGTCATGGCTCTCCCACGGTCGGATTTGGCACCACATCCGCCGTCGCCTTCACAGCGCGGGTCAGCACCTCCTTCGCGCTTTCGCCGGGCTTGACCGGCGGATGTGCCATGCCGCGATAACGCAAAGGCTTGTAGCCCAGATCTAACATCGCCGCCAGAGGAGCCTTCTTCAGACCCGGTTTCCAATACTGGGGACCGCCTCCGGTTTCGTAATAATAAATCCACGTCTTGTCCGGATCCGCCCATCCGGCGCAGAGCACCACATGCCGCCGCGGGATGTTCAGCAAATCCCCCGGGCGCAAATCCGCCGCGCTTGGCAATTCGTCACAGATGTCAGGCAACTGCCTCGTGTCATGCACCGTGGGCAATTTCAGGCAGCGGGAAACAAAGCCCGAGCAATCCACTCCCGCCGCCATGGAGCTTACCGCAGCATTGTCCGCCCTGCGCTTTTCCGGTGACGAGATGTCACCCGCCGCCAGCCCGTTCGCAACCGCAGCGTCGAACGATGCCGGGCTATCAAACCCTCCCCACTTGTAGGGAATCCCCTCGTTCACTTCGCCCGGCACCCACCATCCCTTGCGCGGCTGTTGCGGATCGTGACCGACGTCCGGAGTGTTCACCAGGACGCCGGCCTTGTCCTTGCCGTGCAGGATATTCCCCGCAAATGGCCGCCACGGATGGGTGGAAAGTTCACGCGCGATGGCCATCGACTCCATGGGTGTTAGCTGCGACGGCGCCGACGGATCCCCGCCAACCAGCGGCTCCTCCACAGGGGTCGGTTTCTTGAACGAACATCCGACTGTTAGCAGGCCGATTGACAAGATCAGGATTCTCACGACAGGAGTCTGACGATCTCCCGACCCACGAGTCAAACCCGCGAATAACCAATCCCGCAAAATGAAACTTCCGAATTCAAACTCCATTCTCCTCACTTTTCCCGCAAGCCTGATCCAGCGATCCAGCTTTGCGGATTCAGGGCCAATGCATCAAAATCATCTGAAAATTTGCAGCCGCAAAAAGGCACAAGGATACGCAAAAAATAGAGATGAATCAGATCGTTTCTTTCAGATCTGATGAAAGCCGCCGCAGACTGCCGCCCGAAAAGCCCCTCCGGGCATTGGATCAGGTGATCGAATCTGATTTTTGCGCCCGTTTTGTGCCTTTTTGCGGCTGAGAGGCTGTCTTAAAAATGGCAGGGACCGTTCTCCGCAACGGTCCTGCGAATGTGAGGCGAATGGATCCGCCCATGAAAAGCTCTTGAATCCATCCATGGTCGGACATTCTCTTTCCATTCGCAGGACCGCCCGGAGGGCGATCCCTGCCTTCGGCTACTTTTCAGACAGCCTCTGAGGAAATTCAGGTGCGTCGGCTCCAAGCTTTGCGGATTGACCTCCAGACGCCGACGCAGCAGAAATTCCCCATGGCCAGCCCACTGCGATTCGCGATCATCGCCATCCACGGATTGGTAGTCCTTCCTGCCTTCGCGGAAACGACTCCCAAGACCCGGGTCGCGCTCGTCGTCGGCAACGCGAAATACACGGCAGCGGTCGGTCCCCTCAAGAATGCCGGCAACGATGCCAAGGCCGTCTCGAAAAGCCTTCGCGGACTCGGCTTCTCCGTCATCGAGGAACACGACGTCTCTCGCGACGAACTCCTTGAGGCCGTGTCGGATTTCCGAGGGAAAATCAAGGACGCGGAGGTCGCCCTGTTCTACTACGCCGGCCATGGCATCTCGGTCGGTGGCTCGAACTATCTCATCCCCATCAAGTCCGGCTATCAGCCTGACGGTGCCGACGACCTGACCCTCCGCATGCTCGCGGAAACCAAGCTCTTCAATGCCGAACAGGTCGTCGCCGAAATGAGCGCCGCCGGTGGTCGCTGCAATCTCGTCATTCTCGACGCCTGCCGCAACACGCCACTCGCCCGCGACCTCCGTACACGCTCCGCCACCACCCCCGGCGGCCTCGCGGAAATGAAACCTCCGGCCGGTTCGCTCATCGCCTTCGCCACCGATGCCGGACGCACCGCGCAGGATGGTGAAGGCACAAACGGCCTCTACACCGGCGAGCTTCTCAAGCACCTCCAAACCCCAGGACTCACCATCGAGCAGGTTTTCAAGCGCACCCGCGCCGGGGTCATGGAGCAGTCCGACGGCGCACAGATCCCTGCCGAATATTCGCGCCTCGTCGGCGAGGACATCTATCTGGCAGGGACCGTGCCGCCACCTCCGGCCCGGCCCGCAACGCCGAAAGCCGAACTCGTCAAGATCCCCACTAACAAGGAAATCAACCAACTCGCCGCTGCGGGGAAAACCAACGAGTGCATCGAAGCGCTGAACCTCGCCACGGCTACCAACGGTCCCGGGGATTTCGCCGCGCCGCCCATCGACTCGCTGCTGGACATCGCCAAGGAAGATCTCAAGGAAGCCACCGGCCCCTCACCCAAGGTCGAGGCCGCCATGAAAACCTGCCAACTCGTCCTCACCGCCATTGCCTATTGCCTGCCACCGAATCATTCCCGCCGCGCGGAACTCACCGCCCTGGCACAGAACCGGCTTGGCGACTGCCTTTTTCTATCAGGAAAAACCGAGGACTCCATCGTCGCCTACAACACCGCCATCGAACTCGCCCCGACCGACGCCTACCCCATCTACAATCGCGGCCGGGCCTACCTGATGTTAGGAAAATCCGACGAGGCCAAGGCCGACTTCACCACTGCCTCCAACCCGAAATTCAACCAAGCCAAGGCCCGCAAACTCGCACTCCAGGCCCTGAAGGAATTTGAATGAAACATCCAAAGTCCTGAACTATCGCACTGCATCGATCACCGGAACGCTAGGGGAGGTACAACCAAGGCAATCTTGAAAAGAGACAGCGTCACGGTCCCTTGCCAGCGTCACCGAGGTCATCCCACTTGTTCAACTTGTCAAGCTGCGGATCCTTGCCAAGCGATACCCGCACAACGCGCCAACCCTTCGCCAGCCTCACACACAAATACCGTTCGTGATCCCACTTGAGGGACATCCCGGGATTTCTCTTGGAGTAAATCACGTCAAGAATCGGGCGATATTCCCTCGTGTAGGCGACGACCCTGGCCGCGGTTGTCATATTCCCGCCGTCCCAGGTCACCGTGGCTTCCCATCCTGCTCCCCACTGGATGATGCCCCCCTTAGCCAAAGCCGCCGCCTTCTCTTCTCCAAGCAAGGGCAACACCTTCCCAGGGAGCGCCAGAAAATAATCCTTTGCGGAAAACTTGGATAAGGCCGGGACCTTCATCTTCTCTGGCAGGAGTTCGTCTGCAAATTCCTCAGCGCCAAGAAGCCGGTCCGACACCAACAGAAAGAAGGAAGTTCCAAGAGCAAGGAGCACGTTCATCTGATTGGATCCAACGTTAGAGCCTCCAACCTCGCGATCAGCGGCTGAAATCTGACGACAGGTTGGGATAGAAAATTCAGAAACTCTGAGCTGGTCAGTTTTCCGGAGATGAAATTCACACCACACTTTTGATTCTAGGAGTTGATTCGAATGATGAATCCTTCGGCCCGTCCCAATGCTGCCAGAAGGTACCAGCCAAGGAGAGCGGTCAATCCCACACCTGTGACCACGGTCCAGCGCTTGGAGAACCAATCGCCGTGAGTCCGCTCCAGCCAGATTGTGACCACCACCCAAGAAAAGGGTAGAGAGATCAAGAGAAACCCCCAGTTCCTGATAAAGGCCAAATTCATCGGCAATTCGGTGAATCGGTCCGGATATCCAAAGGCCTTGAGAATCGTTCCGATGAATAGACATCCGCTCACAATCAGGAGCGATTGGAAAGCCGCAAAGACTCCTTGAATCTTGAATTCACTGTAGCGGGTCATTTCCTTCGGTTTCTTGACGAACGTCGAATCATTCTAAGCCTGACCGGGTGCAAGGCTTCGACGGTGCGTTGAGTTCGCACTCATAGCGCTTCATGATCGCCATTTCATGCTTGTTGATGTAATATCCCAGCACCCGCGACACGACAAAACACACCACCAGAGCGATCAACCCGACTGTCGATCCAATGGCCAATATTCCAAGTGCGATTCCGATTCAAAATGTTAGCGTCGATACGGAAATCGTGGAGAACTGAATCGACTTCTTTGGCACAACGACCAACTCCTCTCGTGCTCGCTCTGGAAGCAGATGCTGAAGATTCTTTCTTGAACTCATCTTGGCTTGATATTGGGCAGAACGTCGAATCCTCCAACGCCTGACCGGGGGCGAGGCTTCGACGTCGGGTTGCGATGGTGACCGCCATTACGGCTGGCCGAGGAACGAGTGGGACATTGGGAGCAACGTCATGATGGGCTTATGACTTCAATCGCGGCTGAAATCGACTGAAACAACGTGTCCACCTTCAAACTTCACGATGCCCCAGTCCGCATTGTAAGCGCCATCGTCCGAATGTCGAAAGACGACCGGGTTCTGAATCACTAGCTGATCATCTGGCTCGGTCGGCGAATCACTCCCACCTGATCCGAGGCCGGTCAATGATCTTTCCCCTGGACCGTCTTCACCATAGACCGCAGGCCATCCTGTTCCTTCCATGTATTGACCCATGATCTTTCTAACCTGAGCCTCGTTCATGCCGGGCCTGATCCTGTAGAGGTCGTTCAAGAATGGCTTGCGGCTGTTCCATGGAACCAAGAACAGCACCCAAGCGAATGAAATCCCGACGAGTGGAACTACAACCGTTCGCCGTGGAAGATGCAATTCCAGAGCAATACCGATTGCTGGAATGAAGGCCACAGTGACTGCTGCGTAAAGCCACCATACAACAGGAGATCCGAACCCGACTTCGTAAAGGGCCAAGAGCACCAGAAAAGAGAGGCTCAACATCACGATCGCCTGGCGAACCAGCATCATTTCCTGATCGAACGTCGAGAGAAGAATTCTCAAGATCACGATGGCTTGGCGCTCCCGTTTCATGGGTTGACAACATCAAAGCGCACGCAACTAGTCATGAAGGCGGGGTTGTTGTTGTCTCGGAAGATCATCAAAAATGGGCATTTTGTAGGGGTTGCTCTGGGGCGGCTTCTGCCTCTTCGTTCTTTGGTAGTCACGTGTCGATCGGTTCTGGAATCTTGACAAGAAAACGGTTCATAAAATCCCCGTCACCAAATTCAGCGTGAACGGCTTCGTGGTGATCTGCATGGAGCACAATCTTCCCATGCGATGGAATCGCGAAGATGTCATCAGAGACGGTGCCGCCGAAGGTCAGAGCTATCGCGAAAAGTGTCTCAACCGCATCAATCTCATCAACTGAGAATTCAAGGACATCGTCCGCGTCCGGCTGCCGACCCACCTTGGAGAACACGGATGACATCTGGAATAGCTTGAGCGAGTCGCCACATCCCCATGCACCTCTACGCGGGAATAGGTAAAACGACTTTTCTTCGTCACAGGCTTCGAACAACGAGGTGACAAATTTCGGCAAATCCTTTGGCGAAGCGGGAATCTCCGACGACCATCGCAGATCATACTTCCCCGGAAACACGAGTGTCCGGGGTGGCTGATAGCGATCATCCAGGCTCAGTCCATGATCCGCAAATTGTCGTTGGAATTCCGTTTTACTGAAGATTCGCATTCGATGAATTTCTTAAAAGAACGTTAGAGCAATCGCGAGCCGGAGGGAAACTCAAATACGATCAGCCGGCTTGTCCGGAATCACCATCTCCAGCTACTGATTCCCTGATGTTTATGAGGGTTCGGGGTTTGTGTCCAATTGCCGCTTCTAGCTCGTCAAGAAGTAGAACGACATCAAACATTGAGCGAGATCTGTAGAAATCCACTTCTCCTGCATCGGTTTGCAACCAAAGGCGAATCACGTTACGAAAAAACCAACGACGCCGCTCAAGAATTAGGCCTCTCACCTCGGATGGAGAAACCGCGCCTTGTGGTTTGGCAAGCTCAGAATTGAGCAAATACGGTGTGATCGTAACTTCGACACTCCGTTTGGGTCCGTCGTCTAGCGAAGTCAACTTACCAATCATTTCGATGCAGAGGTTCTAATGTGATGCGCCTGCCAAGGAGAAGGCTTTGAATTGGGATTGTGGGGCTTAGGAGAGATCGTCATCCGCGAATTGCTCGTGTCCACTTTGATGTCTTCGAGGCTGTCACCGGCTATCGGAGACCAACCTTCGGCGTAGAGAATGAGTGGTGATCATTCACTGGTGGCTTATCTTTGGGCGTGGTAGCCGGTTGATCTTCGCCTGCTTGTTCTGAGATGCTTGGATTCTGACGAGAAAAATTAAAGGGAGTCACTTGGTTCCAGTGTAATCAACCAAAGAAACCACATCTCGATCAACTGGCGCCACTCTGATCGTGATTGAATTGCCCGGTCTCAGTCGTTCACTCCAATCTCCCAAGTCTGTTCTCATCCAACTACCGGTGTATTCGCCATAAGTCACCTCACCATCAACTCGATAGGCAAATTTCGCGCTTACATTAAGTGTAGTAGAAAATGAAGACTCATTTGAAGTGTTGATCTCAACTATATCGGAGGAGATCACTCTGGCTTCGACCCGCTTCCATGTTTTGGCATATTCCGTTGTTTGCTGTCGCTTCTTGCTGATGAGATATCCGGTCGAAAAAATGCCACAAACGATCAAAAATCCAATAGCAAGCGAGATGTGCTGTTTCGCCTCACAACGCCAATAGAAATAGAAGCGGTCTGATATCATGTTCGCCTTCATCTGTCCCTGGCAGCGCTATAGGCGACTAACGTAGAAGACCTTGGATCGAGGTTCGGTATTGAACTCGGCGACAATCTTCTGCATCCATTCCTTGTCATTCTCATTGCACTTGAGCGTTACCGGAGTTGTTTGGAGCACGTCCGGCAAGCATAGGCGAAGGCATTCGAGACTTGCCCGAACAATCTCCTCTTTTGGATGACTGAAACCCTTGGGAATCAAGAACGCGGTGGCGTCCATCGTGATCATCGGGGTGATGGGCTGAACACCCAGATCAGAGGTCGAGAACTTTACTCCACAAGCCGACGCAAGATTCAGGTCTTCGGTTGCCTGCGTAGGGTTGTCCGTCGGAGGCACATTGCGGACGGCGATCAGATCGACCGCCGAAGACGAACTATTGGTGTACCAATGGTGGCAGACTACAGGAGCAATCATGATCCCCGCCTTTGCAAGCCCATCCAGTGGCTGGTAGGTGGTCGTCAAGGCCGACTGACCGCCTACGGACCACTGGACCAGTGCCCCGATGAGGAATAAGCTGCGATATATGTTCATTTTCTTAGCCAACGTCTAGCTCATCCACGGCGAAATGGAAGCCGGAATTCAAACTGGACGCTTATCGCCGTTGGATGGACCGTCTTGTTAGCTCTTTAATTTTTGTTGGGTTCGTCATTGGGGTGCCTAGTAAATGGTTTTGACTTGTCGTGCGCTAGGAACTTCTTCTTGAGCAGCTGCGCAGATTCATTGAGTTCGGCAGGCGCAATCACTTTCAAGGAGTAGTTCTCAATCCGATTGAAATTGGCGGTCATCCGAATGCACTCTAAAGCGAACACGATCAGTGACTCTTCCGGACCATCATACGATCTCTTGGAAATACTCAGATGCGACGCATCGAGCGTAATGGTCACCCCATCCTTGGTTAGCACCCCGCCAATCTTGACTCCCGCCGCCGACAGGAGGTTGTGATCCTCCGTCTTTTCTTTGGAGTTTGTCGGCGGAAAATGCGGGGAACAAATGAACGCCATTGACGTGGGCTCGCCGGAGAAGGCGTATTTGTCGTGGCAATATACCTTCTCGAATCTCGGAGTGTCGCCAGACAGTCCAGTAAGCGCTTGGAAGCTGTAAGTGACCGATTCCTCGCCTGCGTTAGCCGTGCCGCCAATTAGCACGGCCGCAGCAGTAATTGAGAGTAAGCAGCGCATGTGTTTCATTTCTGGAGCTAACGACTAGCTCATCCACGGCGGGTAGGGAAGCCCGAATTCAAAGAAGGACGTTGTCCGCCGTTGGATGGAGCGGCTTCGGCGACTCTCTGATTCAGTCGAGCCTGAGGTCACGGACGAATTCATCGGTGTCATTAAAATTCTCAACACACAACTGCTCCGAAATAATCTGTCGAACGACCTGACGAACTTCATCATGAGTCCATCTACGCGAGCGATCTGGGCATGATGCCACCGCATTCTGAACGTATGTAATCATAATCGCAGGGCTAATCATCTCAGCGGCAACCGCGTTGGGAATGGCTATACCAAACGCGTCTTCGACAGCCAGAACAAGTTCGATTGCGTCGAGTCCCATATTTTTTCTTGGAGAACATGAAAGCCCACCGGATCCCTGACTGAGGGCGAGGCCACGACCCGGGGTTAAGGTTGTAACTAGAATTGGCGGCGGGTCAGGCGTTAGGAGTGACGTCTTGTTCGCCTTCTTGGTTGGTTTGGGAATAGGTGGAATCGAGTAGCTGATGAATCTTCTCAACATAATCTGGTGAATCATCAAGTGAAGCCATCTCATAAGCATCCATATCCCAATCGTTTTTAATAGAAGGATCCGCCCCGCCGGAGATCAGTTCAATAATCGTATCCAAATGATTCTGCTGAATTGCTTCGTGCAAAGGGGTGAATCCATGCTCACCCTTCAAATTAGGATCCGAACCAGACAATAAAAGTATCCGTGTAATCTCAGCGTTCCCTTGAATTGCGGCAAAGTGCAATGCTGTCTCTCCAACGCAATTCCGGGTATGAACGTCCACGTGAGAGAACTCCTCGAAAGTCGGGTGTGCTTTGACCTCTTGGAGATACATATCGAGCGATGTCTGCATCTGAAATTAAATGGCGAACGTAAAAGAGCACGCAACCCTATCAGCGGGGGCGAGCGTCGATCACGGGGTTCCGGGATAGGGCCGCCTGGCCTGAAGGCCAGACGACGCCCCCCACAGTCCGGACGAGCCCAATTAACGGCATCCGGTTCCTCGGGTATTGTGGATTCGTTACATTCTGGAGTGGACAATGCGTGCTGGGATTAAGGGAAACACCTGCAGCATGCTCGTCGAACTGTTTCCCAGTTCGGGCTGTTACCGCGGTTGCGCCGCACGAGCCACTTGCGCCACAGCTTCGCCACCTCACATCGCAAGCTGCGAGAGCATGCGATAGTTGCCGGTGACTCCGTAGTAGGCATCATGTCCGCGCAACTTTCGTTGAGTTTGTGCTGCTGCTCCTTCATCGGCAGGTGGCGATGTTTCCACCCCCACTCCCGGATTGGCGCAAGCGCCCGTCGAAACCGCCCGCGGCGGTCTTCTTCTTCACCACCCAATGTGGCCCTTCCGGGACTTCCCCCAATAGTGGGTGAAACCAAGGAAGTCGAAAGCTCCCCGGCTTCTCACCGGATCCTGGCTTTCGCACCGGCAAACGGCGGACGCCCGAAGCGCACCAACCGCGTTTTCTCGGCATTGATCTTCAAGTCCAAACCGGGCGACAGCGCTTGGCCGATCACCCGCTGAACCTTCCGAACATCCTCCAGACGCTCGAAGCCCATGACAAAGTCATCGGCACAATCGCACCATGAAGCTTCCCCCCAGCACGCGGGCTGGACTGATTCCACGAACCATTTGTCCAGCACCTCGTGCAGGTAGATGTTACTGAGTCAAGTGGTGAGATCACCCCGCCCTGCGGGTGTCCCTTCTTCGGGATAACTCACGTTCCCCCTTTCCCACACGCCCGCCTTCAGCCATTTGGCTATCAGGCGGTTGATGACTCCATCCTGCACCCGGCGGCCCAGAAGCTCCCGCATCTGTCGATGATCGACCGTGTCGAAGAACTTCGCCAAATCCACCTCCAGAATCCATTCAACCTTCTGCTCGAAGCACTGCGCTTGCAGGTAGTCCAGCGCCTCGATGCTGGGAGCGTCCCGGTCGAAAACCAAACGAGAACGGCAGGAACTCCTGCTCGTAGATCGGCTCCAGGATCATCGCAACCGCCCGCTGGAGGACCTTGTCCTCCGTGGTCGGCATTCCGATCGGTCGATCTTCCTTCTCGTTCTTCGGAACGTAGCCTCGCTTGAGCAGGCGGCGCTCGGTAGCGCCCGCTCTTTGCCCGCGCCAGCAGGTCCCGCAGGTTCTCCATCAGGTTCTCGCCGTACTCGGCCACTGTCTGTCCGTCCACTCCCGGCGCCGCGCTTGCGCACCTGCCGGTAGGCTTCGCCCAGCCAGTTCAGGTCCAGATGGTGGTTCAGCGCTATCAACGGCTCGTGCCGATGCTTCTGCGCCGCCATCACTATCCGTCGTCTTCTGGTTGACACGCTTTCCATGAATCTCTGGGTTTCATGACGTGGGTCCAACGACGAGTCCACAACCCCGGTATCCTCCTTTGCTACTCACAGGCTCCCTCGGGTGGTTTCCCTGCTTTCAATCGCTACTATGAAGATACTAAGACTGCCTCTGCCCATCTCTCGCGCCTTCGCATTCCGCTCGGCGTCCGATTACCCCGATTGCTTTCTCTTTCTTGGCGACCGCAGGCGGAAAGCGCGCCCGCGATCTTGGATCTTGTTGAGCCGGTGTGATCCATTCCGGCTCTGTCGAGGAGACAGGAGGCTCTCCCAGCTTCCCTGGAGACCCCATCACCGCTTTGCCCTGCTCTCGGACCCCGGGCGGACCTCCACGCCATACCAATTACGGCGCTTCGGTGTTGCCCCCGCTCGTTCTAACACGAAGGCTCCCCCATTCACTATTCTTTCGAGATTCAATGACACGGCTTTACGGCTCGCTGCCTACGCTTGAAGGCACCATTTCTGGATACCAACCAAGGCTCGCTTCCGGTGGATGGTCAATCCTTTCCGGGCGGGTCTGATTCCCGCCAGGTCTCAGTAGAGGCTTTCAGTCGCTCGTTACTTCAACGGTCTCCTTTCGGTTTATGGTTTCAGTTTAAACGAGCGCCATCCCCGCCTCTCAGGGCTTTGGCTGGCGCCATGAGGTTGGAATTACGGAAGAGCATGTAAACAGGGCGGCTGATAGGGGTTGCTGTGTCTCGGCTTGTTGGGCTTCTTGATTCCATCGGCTACTCGGGAACTTTCGGCCATTCCCATGGATCGTCGGCCACGCGCCCAATGAAATCATGATAGGGACTTCCCTCATATCCATCGAGAAACGGCTCAATCTGAAACTCCTCCAAAGCCTTCAGTGTCTCGAATACTCCACAGACGAATTGATCTTGGAGCATCGTCGCCAGAACGGTGCGTTGCTCGACCGACAGCGCCGCAAGCAACAGATTCATCGTATGCTGATCGGGAAGAACGTCTTCGGTCACATTCTGATTCCACACCCCGGAGATCACTCGCTTGGGGCCAATCTGCCCCTGGCCTGTCCGACTCACTTCTACGAGGTGGTCAATGATCCGGCGATAAATCTCAGGCTTCATTAGTTCGTGTTATTCTTGCCCAACGTCGATGTGGACACATCCCCACCTCAATAAAACTCTATGAACACGAAAACCGATAGCCAACCCTCCGCCCCCATCGAAGCCAACAAGGCCGCTGGTGGGGATTGTGTCTCACGCCTTGTTCGTCGTCTTCTGGAGTTGATCCTCTGGAAAACACGCTCGACTTGGTCGCTCTCTTCAGGGACCGCCGGAGACGCCCCGCAGCTATTCCGGGATCAGAGTCACCGATGGACTGGAGCATGGAGACGGCAGGAACGCCAGGCTCACCGACCATGGCGAACGTGCAAAGTCTCATCTCCGACGAACAGCTTCGTTAGTATCGTCTCGGGAAGTAATATCCAGCAGGGGCCTACTTTTGGGAGAATGGCGGGATTCCTTGATTTGACAAGGATTTTCGAGGGCGGGGGTGCGGATATCAGGCTTTGCCGGGCCTGAGTTTTTCGGGCGGGGTGATCTAGCAGATATTACTGGTCACCCGCCATGTTTCCGGGAATATCGGGGGATCTACCGGAGCTTTCGAAATTCGCGTCCCAAGTCCGGGCGGGATGCACGAACGAAGAGCTGCGGCGGGCCGCCGCAGCCATGTTTCGCGCGGCGCGGAGGCCGGGATTTCGAAAATGTTCACGGGAACGCTTGTGGGTGGTGGCGTGGCCTCTTCAATTTCCTGATCCTAAACCGACATGTTTCTGAACAGGTGGAAACAGAGGAAACAGAGTCTCGATTTTTTGGCTGGCTTACGAAAGCCCTGCACTACCGGGCGTTTGAGTGAATGGCGACTTGGCCGGAACTCATTCATTCTCCGTTTCATCCGCTTCCTCCTGTTGAACCATTTTCCTTTCAGGTCCAATCGGTTTCGCATGAGTGCGAACAAGACGCGTTGGTGGTGGCGAAAGGATTCCGTCTTCGCTGCGCTATGCCGGGCCAAGTTGAGGAATTTCCGGCTGCCCTATGAGCTGAAGGCCGGAAGGGATGCGGCGAAGGCGTTTTGGAAGGCGGAGGTGCTGTGCGAGGGAGGGGCAACCGGGGTTTAATTGATGATTTTTCATACTGGATTTTTGATAGATGAGGGGAAGAGAAGCCTCCGGCGGGAGAAGATGAAGTGCGACGGTCACAGACACGCCGCTACCTGGGGAGACGCTGCCGCCCTTGGTGGGGCGGGCGCGCCTTGGCCCGGGAACCCTGGTGATGAAAACCGCTTAGCGGGGAATTCAATCAGTTAGGCGGTGCGATGTCATGGGGAAAATGAAATCGGTTGTGGAGGAGTGTGGTGAACGACGGTGCGAATGAGATGGCATCGATCGGGGGGACGAAAGGGGCCTGGTGCTTTCCCATTGAGCGTTTGCTGAAACAGGAAGTCGCGGGGAGGTGCGAGCTCGGGTCGGCCGGAGCCCATGAGATGACGATGGGATAAGGCAAGCTGCTTTGGATCGGCGAGCCATGGACCACGGCGAATCGGAGTTCGCCGCTCCTTGTTTCGGGGATGCGTGACCGGATGACGGCGGGAGGTCACCGCGATTATCGGGAAAGTTGGTCTGGTTTTCCGGGGGAAGTCGTTTTAGGTTCCTTAACGAAATGGGCATCAGTCTGGATCCATACAACATCCTCGCGGGGTTCATTTTCGGGACACTGGGCTGGGGGGCATCGCGTTACGGGAAGCGGCTGGAGCTTTGGCAGCCGCGGGTGATCGGGATCACGTTGATGGTTTACCCGTATTTCTTCACGAACAACTGGCTGTTGTGGGGGATCGGGGTGGGCTTGCTGGTGACGTTGTGGTTTTACCACGACCAGTGAGGATGTGGGATTTCCCTTGGCAGAAGGGGCTTTTTTCACGCTAGTCTCCCCCGCCGATGCCTACCGAAGCGATCCTTTCCACCGTCCGTCAGTTTCTTGGAGTGGACCCGACCGTGCCGATCACGTTGGAGCCGATCAAGCGCGGGGCGTCCGGCCGGACGATCGTGCGGGTGAAGACGCCGGTGCGTGAGCCTTTCATCGGGATTTACTGGACGGAGGAGAGGGAGGACAACGCGCAGTTCGTCCCGGTGGCGCAATTTCTGAAGCAGGCGCGGCTGCGGGTGCCGGAGATCATCCATGACCGGGCCCGCTACCGGGTGGCGCTGGTGGAGGATCTGGGGGATGTGGATCTGCTGTCGATGAAGGAGCGGCCGTTTGCGGAGCGGTTGCCGTTTTACCGGTCGGCATTCGAACAGGTGGACAAGTTGTTTTACGCGAAGCCGGCAAAGGATTTCCACCTGATGCCGCCCTTCGATGCGGCGCTTTACCGGTGGGAGCAGGAGTATTTTTTCGAGTTCATGGTGGAGGAGTTCCTGGATCTGTATGGCGAGGCGGCAGCGTTGCGGAAAAATCTGGCGTTCACGGATCTGGCGGAGCGTCTGGGGACGGTGTCGCGGCATCTGGTGCACCGGGATTTCCAGTCGCAGAATCTGATGATCAAGGACGGGAAGGTCTATCTGATCGATTTCCAGGGCCTGCGGCGCGGTCGGCAGGAATACGATTTGGCATCGCTGGTTTTCGATCCTTACATGGATCACACGGCGGAGGAGCGGGAGCAGTTACTGGAGCTGTGGGAGGAGATCGCGGACGAGCGACCGCTGCAGACGCTTTTCCACGAGTGCGCGGCGCAGCGGCTGATGCAGGCGCTCGGAGCCTTCGGGAACATCGTGAAGAACCGTGGGGACGAGTGGTATCGGCCGCATATCGCGACGGCGGGACGACTTCTGGGTGAGGTGACGGCAGGCACGGCCCTGGAAGCGCCGCTTGCCCCGGTGTTGGCGGCGATCCGGAAAACCCAAGCGTGACGGGGCAGTTCCAGCGTCGGCTTGTGACGTTGCTCGTATCCGTAGCGGCGGGCTTGGGCGTCTGGAAATGGGTGCCGGGGACTGAGCTGGATCGCGGCGCGTTCACGACGGTGGCGAGGAGTTTCTCCAATGGGACGCTCTTTGTCTCGGGCAAAGGCAGCCATGAGGATCCGTGGAAACTGCGGACCTTTTCCTCGAACATGGGGGCGGACAAACGCGAGGCACCGGTGGTGGTGTCGCTGGGGGATGATTTGGAGGGCTTTTTCCAATCGCGACCGCCCGCGCCGATCGATCTGGCGGTGATTTTCTCAAATTTCCAACGCCTGGGAGCAAAGAAGGCGGCGTCCGCGGCCGTGCTGGCATGGGAAAAGCCGGATCCGATCGGTCTGGCGGCGCTGGAGAATGCACTGGATGGATTCGATTCGCTGGTGATGGCCACCCCGCTTTCGAGGGGAGCGGTGGCGGAGATTATTCCGCCGGCCTACCGGCGGGCGTCGGTGCCGGTGGGGAAAATCCGTGGCGATGTCTCGGCGCTTCCGGTGGTGAACCGGTTGCCGATCGAGGGAGTCATCCTCGGCAAGGACGAGACGCTCGCGGGGTTCTCGACTCTGGAATCGGAGCCCGAGGGCCGTTATTTTCCGTTGATGGCGCGGTGGGAGGATCGGGTGGTTTTCTCGTTTTCCCTGCTCGCGGTGCTGCAACGGCTGGACCTGCCGGTGGCCGGAGTGGACGTGCGGCTTGGGGAATTTCTCAAGCTGGGTCCGGAAGGTCCCATCGTGCCGATCGATGGCTTCGGAAGGCTGGACATGCCCTTGCGGACCATTTCTCCCTTCGTGGAAATTCCCGGCAGACAGGTTGATCGACGGCGGCGATGATTTGTTCCCGAAGACCGCACCGGATCCGGTGATCCTGCGCGATGACCAGAGCGCCGCCGAGCCGGGAACGAGGGAGTTTTCCAAAACCCTGTCAGCGGTGATCGCGGTGATCGCTTCCGATGAAGGGCTTGCAGAAATCCGGGCATTCCCGAGGATGGCGGCGGATCAGGAAATCGTGATTCTTTCGCTTTCGCTGATCCTCGTTTTTTTGCTCGGAGGATGCGCGGATTTCAAGCGGTCCGTGGGAACGATCGGCTTGGCGGGGGCGTGCATCGCGGCGCAATGGATCGCGTTCGACCAGGCATCGGTCTGGCTGCCAGGTATTCCGATCCTCGCTGGGGTCGTCTCCGGGATTGTCGTTGCCAAGCTACTTTTGAGAAATTCTCCTGAACCTGTGGCGGTTGCGGTGGCGGCTCCATCGCCGGAAGCAGAGCCAGAGCCAGAGCCAGAGCCAGAGCCAGAGCCAGAGCCTGAGCCTGAGCCTGAGCCTCCGAGCCTGAGCCTGAGCCTGAGCCTGAGCCTGAGCCTGAGCCTGAGCCTGAACCGGAGCCTGAACCGGAGCCTGAACCGGAGCCTGAGCCAGAGCCTGAACCGGAGCCTGAACCAGAGCCTGAGCCTGAGCCTGAACCGGAGCCTGAACCGGAGCCCGATCCGGAGCCTGAACCGCAGCCCGATCCGGAGCCCGAACCGCAGCCGGAGCCTGAACCGGAGCCTGAGCCCGAGATCATTTCCTCGGAGGAGCCCATTTCCGAACCTCCGAAGTCCCCTGCTCCTGCAAAGGCGAAAAGGCCTCCGGCAAAAAAGGCCGCAGCCAAAAAAACCGCAGCGAAAAAGACCACGACCAAGAAAACCGTCGCCAAGAAAACCGCTGCAAAGAAGACTCCCGCCAAAAGGGCCGCGAAACCAAAATCGCCGCCTGATAAAGAATCACCTCCGACCTCCTGAAACCATGTCACTCAAGGACCCCATCGAAAAAGCGAATTCCCTGATCGAAGCCCTGCCCTACCTGCAAGCATTCCGCGGGAAGACCTTCCTCATCAAGATGGGCGGATCGGCCATGGAGGACCCGGAACTGGTCGCCAAGGTCATGCGCGACATCGTTTTCCTGGAAGTCGCCGGCATCAATCCCATCGTCGTGCACGGTGGTGGCAAGGCGATTTCCGCCGCCATGGAGAAGGCCGGGCTGGAGGCGAAATTCGTCGGCGGATTCCGCGTCACCACCGACGAGGCCATCGACATCGTCGCCCGGGTTCTATCGGAGGAAATCAATCCCGGCCTGGTCCGCATGATC
Source organism: uncultured Verrucomicrobiae bacterium (assembly GCA_963810445.1). Classification (GTDB taxonomy): domain Bacteria; phylum Verrucomicrobiota; class Verrucomicrobiia; order Verrucomicrobiales; family Akkermansiaceae; genus Luteolibacter. Next base: position 48,614 of record CAWENZ010000048.1, read on the forward strand.
CGGGATTTCGGAGGAAAGGCCGTCGGCATTCCCGGCAACGACGTGTTTCTGGGAGAAAAGATCAAGGGCACGGATGCGGATGGGAACCGGGTCGATATCGGACGCGTCGGCGAGGTGGTCGGCTGCCAGATGGCCCACATGGACGCGGCGCATCGCGCGGGCATCGTCCCGGTGATTTCACCGCTCGCCTCGGAGCTGGCCACCGGCCGGCCGCTCAACATCAACGCGGACCTTGCAGCCGCCGCCCTCGCGAAGGAACTGCGGGTCGCCAAGCTGGTCTATCTATCCGATGTCCCCGGCTTGCTCGCGGACGCCAAGGATCCATCCTCGCTGATCAAATCGGTCACCCGCAAGGAGGCGGACGCGCTGATCGCTGATGGCACCATTTCCGGCGGCATGATCCCGAAGATCCGCAGCGCGGTGGATGCGCTCAACGCGGGTGTCCGCAAGGTTCACTTTGTCGATGGTCGCCTGGCGCACGCGCTTCTGTTGGAAATTTTCACCGACGGCGGAGTCGGGACCGAAGTTGTTAGATGAGAGTCTTCGTTCGTAGTCCAGCCCTTAAGGGCGTCTTCGGGCGCATGGGGGACGCCCCGAAAATGTTCTATCAACAATGAACCCCGCCGCAGCCGGGACTGGACGGGGTTCGATTTGGGTTTTGGGAGAATCGGGAAAATTCTTACCAGGTGATCACGTTGTCACCGGTCTTGCCACCGGTTCCGGTAGGAGCGGCATCGGCTCCGTTGCTCCATGCGGCGACACGCTTGTTGAGCGTCTTGGAGGATCCGCCACCCGGGGTGACCGAGATTTTTTCGTCGTAGTCGCCGTCAAGCATGACCTGATAGGGACCTCCCCACGGATCGTAGAGTCCGGTCACATTGTTTCCGCTGGCATCATACATCAAGCCGTTCTTGTCGGCCTTCCCTTCCTTGGCGGAGAGGAATTTGATCGCGCGGGTGTTCAATTGGGTTGCACCGGCATTTTCCTTACCTAACAGGACCCGGAGGAAGTCGAGGTCGGACGTCGTGTTGAGATTCGTGTCGGTGGTAAGATTGTCCTTCGGCATCGAGCCGTATTCGCTGAAGAATTGATTCACCGCAGCTTCGATCGAGGTGCAGGTGGCGAGGGCGGTGGTCTTCTTGGCCTTCTGGATGGCCGCGTTGCCGGCTGCGAAGCCAGCACCCGCGAGAACCGCGATGATGGCGATGACGACAAGCAGCTCGACGAGGGTGAAGCCGTCATTGCGACGGGATTTTGGGCGGGTTTTCATGACGATTGAGGAGTTGAATTTCACGGAGGCGGAGCAAACACGAGTTTTTGAAGCCTGACAATGCCTCAATCCTTTTCGCATTCACATGGTAAACACCTACTCCTCGATTTCTCCCATCGCAATCTTTTTCTTCCGCGTTTCCCGTTGCGGAGATCGGGGGCAAACGACAAACTTTCACCATGCCCGGCATCAATTTGCGAGATTCCATCCTCGACGCCCTCCGCTCTTCCAAAGGCAATCCGCTTTCCAAGTCCCAAATCGCCCGCGGCCTCAAGCTTCCCGGAACCCGGATCACGGAGTTGAGAAACACGCTCGACGCGCTGGTCAAGGAAGGCGCGATCACCTCCGGCAAGAAAAACACCTACTCACTTCCGGCCGCGCCGAAAAACCAGTTGGTCGGCTCGCTCAAGTTCCACCCCAAGGGTCACGCCTTCTTTTTCCCGGAAATCACCGATCCGCAGAACATCGCGAGCGGCATCGACTTCACGCTGCACTCCCGCATTTTCATCGAGCGCAAGAATGTCGGCACCTCGCTCGATGGCGACCGCGTGGCGGTTTCCATCCTGAAATCGGTGCCAAGGCCGTTCCGCACGCGCAGCGAGTCCTCGCCGGACCCGACCGATGAGATGCGCGCCAAGGTCGATGAGGTCCTCGCCCGACGCTCGGGCAAGCTGGTCGGCATCTATCGGAAAAAGGGCAACTTCGGCTGGATCGATTGTGACGACAAGGCGGTCGAGGGCCGTGTGGATGTCGTCGGCGACACCACCGCCGAGCCTGGCCAACTGGTCGTCGTGGACATCGAGGAATGGCAGGACCGGAGCAAGGATCCGCGCGGCCGCGTCATCGAGGTGTTAGGTTGGCCCGGGGATGCCGGGGTGGACATCATTTCCGTGATCCACCGCTTCGGCTTGCGGACCTCCTTTCCCGAAGACGTGCTGGCGGAAGCCCGCGCGGTGCCGGAGGAACCCGAGGCGGCGGAAATCGCGCGCCGCAAGGACTGGCGCGACAAGCTCGTCATCACCATCGACCCCGCCGATGCGAAGGACCATGACGACGCGATCTGGTGCGAGAAAACCAAGAACGGTTGGAAGCTCGCCGTCCACATCGCCGACGTCTCGCACTACATCAAGCCCGGCAGCCCGATGGACAAGGAGGCGATCGAGCGCGGCAACTCCACCTATCTCGTGGACCGCGTGCTGCCGATGCTTCCCACCGAGCTTTCTAACGGTATCTGCTCGCTCAAGCCGGATGTGGACCGGTTGACGAAATGCGCCGTCATCGACATTTCCACGGATGGAAAAATCACCAAGGCCACGTTCATCGACGCGGTCATCCACAGCCGTGCGAAGCTTTCCTACGAGCAGGCGCAGGCCATCCTCGACGGCAAGCCCGCCCCCGCAGGCTCCGATCCCAAGCTCGTCGGCATGGTCAAGGAAGCGTGGAACCTCGCCTCCACCCTGCGCCGCCGCCGTTTCGAGAATGGAGCGCTCGATCTCGAAATGCCGGAAATCAAGATCCGTCTCGACGAGAACGGCCGTGCCGCCGTGGCCGATCCCGTCATCCACACCGAAAGCCACCAGCTCGTCGAGGAATGCATGCTCGCGGCCAACGAATCGGTCGCGAAAATCCTGCGCGAGAAGATGAAGCCCGCGATCTATCGGATTCACGAGGATCCGGATCCATCGCGGCTGATGGATTACACCGAGACCGCAAAGGCCCATGGCTATCGTCCCGGAGATCTAACGAACCGCTCGCACATCCAGAAGCTGTTGGATGAGTCCAAGGGCAGCCCCGAGGAACACGTCATCAAGCTCGGCCTGTTGAAGAGCCTGAAGCGGGCGGTGTATTCCGCGGAGCCCATCGGCCACTACGGACTCGCGAAGGTGGACTACTGCCATTTCACCAGCCCCATCCGGCGCTATGCGGACCTCATCATCCATCGCGCCCTGCAACCGCTGTTGGAAAATCCGCCGAAGCCGTGTGACAAGACCTCATCCCAAGCGGATCTGTATGAGATCGCCCGCCACATTTCCGATACCGAACGCACGTCGTCCGATGCGGAAAGCGAGACGAAGCAGATCAAGCTGCTGGAATATCTCGACCGCATGGCCAGCTCACCCGAGCCGCCGGTTTTCAACGGCCTCATCACCGACACGCGGCCGATGGGCCTCATGGTGGAAATTCCCGACATGGGCGTGCGCGGCGTGGTCAAGCGCGAGGATCTTCCGGAAGGCCGCTGGTTCTTCGAGGCCCACCGCATGGCCTGGGTTTCCAGGGATGGCAAGGTCATCCAGTTAGGGATGCGCATCCCGTTGCGGGTGATCCACATCGACTTCGACAAGCGGTTCGTCGATTTCGCCGTCGCCGGCAAACCGACCACCGAAGGCACGCATCGCCCGACCACCAAGGTCGCGAAGAAGACCGGCAAGCGCCCGCACACCAAGCCCGCCGCCAAAGTCGGCCCCGCCACGAAACGGACGGAAGGCCGCTATGCGAGTCCCAAGGACAAGGTCAGGCGAAAGAAGCGGCGCTGACGCACAGTTGAATGGGAACCCCCGTCCCCGGCACGATTTGTTTCCTTGCGTGGATTCGGGGAAATCAGAAACCTCCATCCACCATGCGATACCTCATCCCCTTCCTCGTCGCCCCCTTGGCGTTTGCCCACCCCGATCCCGGCACCAAACCGGGTGAGGGCATCCAAACCGCGGTCCACACCGGAAACGGTGCCTGGTCCTACGAAGCGGTCCCGCATTGGGGAGAACTTCCCGATGGGAAAATCATCGGCCCCACCCACGGCGGCGTGGTCGTCGATGATGAAAGCGGCTTGATCTATGTTTCCACGGATTCCGCACTGTCGGTGATCGTCTATCAGCCGGATGGAAAATTTGTCCGCACCATCGCCCCGGAATGCCAGGGCTTCCACGCGATGGCGATCCGCCATGAGGATGGAAAAGCCGTGATCTACGGTGCCCAGCTCAACGGCAACAAGCCTCCGCAACGGGTTTGCAAGATCGACACGGAAGGCAAGCTCCTGCTGGAAATTCCTAACGCCGGAACAGGCGAGGTCCCGGGCGGATGGAAAGGTCTAACCGGCGTGACCATCGCTCCCGACGGCGCGATCTTCGCCTCCATGGGCTACGGCTCGAACATCATCCACAAGTTCGACACGACGGGAAAACTCCTGAAATCCTTCGGCAGCAAGGGCAAGGAAGAGCAGCAGTTCAACACACCTCACGGACTCGCGATCGATACCCGGTTCGGCGAACCCCGCTTGCTGGTGGCCGACCGCGAAAAGCGCAGGCTGGTGCATTTCGACCTCGAGGGAAACTGGATCGGCGTCCATTCCAGCAACCTCCGCCGCCCGTGCTCCGTCAGCATCATGGGCGACCACGTGGCCGTGGCCGAGCTGGAGTCGCGGGTCACCATTCTCGACAAGTCGGGGACTCCGGTGGCATTCCTTGGCGACAATCCGAATCAAAAAGAGTGGGCGAATTTCAAGGTTCCGCAAACCGACCAAAAGCTCGGAATCTTCACCGCTCCCCACGGGCTGAGCTTCGACAAGGTCGGAAATCTCTACGTCGAGGACTGGAACGTCACCGGTCGCGTCACAAAATTGACCAAGCTCTGAGCGGCCATCTCCCTCGATGGGAAGGTGCCGGCATTTCATGGTAATTTTGCGGGTGATATCGCCGTATTCCGGTGGTATCAGTTGAGCACGTGGCCCCGGTTGTTGGCCAAGACCTCCATCGCCGTTCGGAGAATCCGGGCCCCTGCGGCGGACTCCATGAATTCCGGATTTTTGCCTCATGAAATGGATCACTCTCCCGGTGCTGTTGTGCGCCGTCCTCAATTCCAGCTGCGACCGCAAGACCGTCGCCGTGGCGGCAAGCAATGTGCCTGCCAAGCCGGATCAGTCGATCCCGGATGAAGTCACCTTCAACGCCCACATCCGGCCGATTTTCTCCGACACCTGCTTCGCCTGTCATGGTTTCGATGCGAAGAAGCGCAAGGCCGACCTCCGACTCGACACGCCGGAAGGTGCCTACGCCATGCTGAAGGATTCCGAAGAACGCGCCATCGTTCCCGGAAAACCGGATGAAAGTGCCGTTCTCAAACACATTTTCTCCACCGACCCGGAAGAGGTCATGCCGCCGCCGGAGTTTCACAAGCCCTTCAGCGAACATCAGAAAAACCTCGTCCGCGCCTGGATCGAACAAGGGGCCAAATACGAGGAGCACTGGGCCTTCACCCCCATCGTCAAACCCGCCGTTCCGGATCTGGCGAAGCATGCGGATGAGGTGGCGAACCCCATCGACTCGTTCGTCCTCGCCAAACTCGAACACGACAACATCGACCCTTCCCCAGCGGCCGGGAAAGCCACCCTGCTGCGCCGGCTCTCGCTCGACCTAACGGGACTACCGCCGTCTCCGGAGGAGGTCGCCGCCTTTCTCACGGACAACTCGCCGGACGCCTACGAGAAACAGGTCGATCGTCTGTTAGCCTCGCCCCGCTACGGCGAGCGGATGGCGGTGCCGTGGCTCGATGTCGTTCGCTTCGCGGACACCGTCGGCTACCACGGCGATCAGAACATGCGGATTTTCCCCTATCGCGACTACGTCATCAAGTCCTTCAACGACAACAAGCCGTTCGACCAGTTCACCATCGAACAGTTGGCCGGCGATCTCCTTCCGAACGCCACCGACGAGCAGAAGATCGCCACCGGATTTCTCCGCCTCAACCTGGTCACCCGTGAGGGCGGGGCCCAAACGAACGAATACCTCGCGAAATACCTTGGCGACCGCGTCCGCTCCGTCGGCGCGGCCTGGCTCGGCCTGACCACCGGCTGCGCCGAGTGCCACGACCACAAGTTCGACCCCATCACGAGCAAGGACTATTACTCGCTCGGAGCCTTTTTCGCGGACATCCGCCAGTGGGGCGTTTATTCCAATTACAACTCCAGCCCCAACCCCGATCTCCGCGAATTCGGCAACACCGCACCGTTCCCCCCCGAGATCATCGCGAAGAACGCCTTTCTCGAAAAACGCATCGTCGATCTCCAGTCGGCGGCGGTGGAAACCCTCGCCCCGCTGAAATCCGAAGCTGATGAAAACGCCTTCCGGGAATGGACCGCAAGGGCGGGCAAGTTCCTTGCAGCGAATCCTAACGGTTGGAACGTCCTGACGCCTGCCGAAGTTTCCGTCGAAAAAGGAACGGCCCATGAAATCACACCGGAGAAAGCCGTCCTCTTCACCGGTCCGGCAAAGGCGAAGGAAGTTGCCACGCTGCGCTTCGCGTTGCCCGAACAAGCGGTCCGCACCATCTGCCTTGAGGTGCTGCCGGATGCACGAAACGATGGCAAGATCGGCCGCGGCGAAGGAGGAGGATTCACGGTCACCCCCACCTTCGCCATCGTCGCCGCAAGCGACCAAGCAAAGCCCTTGGAAATCGCCTGGAGTCAGGCGGATCGCCGCACTCCGCTGAAATATGACAACGGCTATGACAGCCCCCTTCTCGAGAAGGAGTGGCGCTCCGCCAAGGGAATCATGGAGGAACCGCGGAACGCCACCTCGCTGCCGCACCACGCGCTCTATCACCTCGCGGAACCCATCGCTTCCACCGCAGGGCTGGAGTTGCAGGTCACGCTCGCAAGCGCGGACATCGGTAAGGTGCGTGTCTGCGTCACCCCTTTCGGCGATGCCATCCCCGGTCGGGAAAATGCCATGCGCAACGAACTTGCCTCCGCGCTGCGAACCTCACCCGCCACTCTCGGCGAGCCTCAAACGCGAGAACTCGCGGCCGCATGGATCCAAGGCACGAGACCGGATGCGAATTTGCCCGAAGCCTACAAGAAACTGCGCTCGGAAATCATCGAGTGCCGCGGCGGCTATGCCCATTCGCTCGTCGTCGAGTCCGTCCCCAAAGACAAGATCCTCGCCACCCATATCCTGCCGCGTGGCAATTGGATGGCACCTGCGGAGGAGGTGAAACCGGCGGTTCCGGAATTCCTCCCCCACGCCTCGGTTAGAAACGACGGCACCCGCCTCGACCGCCTTGATCTGGCGAAGTGGATTCTCGCGCCGGAGAACCCGCTCACGGCCCGAGCATTTACCAATCGTCTTTGGAAACAGTTCTTCGGCAACGGAATTTCCAACGTGCTCGACGATCTAGGAAACCAAGGCGAATGGCCTTCCCATCCGAAGCTCCTCGATTGGCTCGCGTCCGAATTCCGCGATTCCGGATGGGACGTGAAACACATGGTCCGGCTCATCGTCACCAGCCGCACCTACCGCCAGCAATCCGCCAAACGGGAGGACCTCGCGGAAATCGATCCCGCGAACCGCCTGCTCGCCGAACAATCACCACGCAGGCTCGATGCCGAATTTGTCAGGGACAACGCGCTGTTCATCTCCGGCCTCCTGAACCTAACAAAATTCGGTGGCCCCAGCGTCATGCCCTATCAGCCGGAAGGCTACTACGAGAGCCTCAATTTCCCCACGCGTGACTACCACGCCAGCACCGGAAGCGACCAGTATGCCCGTGGACTTTACATGCACTGGCAGCGCACCTTCATGCACCCGATGCTCGCCGCCTTCGACGCACCAAGCCGCGAGATCTGCACCGCCGACCGCTTCCAATCGAACAGCCCGCAGCAGGCGCTCGCCCTCCTGAACGACCCGAGCTTTGTCGAAGCGGCGCGCGCCTTCGCCCTCCGCCTCGACCGCGAGCATCCCAAGGCGGACGACGGGGAAAAAATCCGCCACGCCATGAACCTGGCCCTCGCCCGCGATCCGAAGCCGGACGAGCTCGAATCGCTCGGAAAATTCCTCACAAGCCAACGCACGATCTATCAGAGCAACAAGGTTGACGCCGAGGCATTCCTGAAAACCGGCCTGTCGGATCCCGGCACAGGCCACGACCCCTCCGAGCTCGCCGCATGGACACAGCTCTGCCGAGTCATTCTTAACCTTCACGAAACCATCACGAGGTATTGAAGAGGAGGGGGAGATCGGGGGATAGGGAGAGAGGGGGAATTCAGAAAACATCATGAGAATCAACCGACACACCGAACTTGAGGTCTATCAAAAGGCCTTTGCGGCTGCGATGGAGGTATTCCGTGAAAGCAGGTCATTTCCCCAGGAAGAGCGCTATTCACTGACCGATCAAATTCGCCGTTCTTCAAGATCCGTTAGTGCGAACATCACCGAAGCTTGGAGAAAGCGGAGGTATCCATTGGCATTCGTTGCCAAACTCTCGGATGCGGAAGGGGAAGCGGCGGAAACTCAGACTTGGCTCCAGTTCGCCGTCGAATGCGAATCCATCGACAAGTCAAAGGCCAAACTCCTCTACGCTGAATACGATGCGATTCTCGGCATGATCGTGCGCATGATCAGCAATCCCGACTCCTGGATCCTCCCTCACTCTAACAAATAACACTCTCCCACTCTCCCACTCTCCCACTCTCCCACTCTCCCACTCTCCCACTCTCCTCACCGCCATCCATGAGCCATCCAGACTTCATCTCCTCCTTCGAGCGCTTCCAGCAGGACTTCAGCCGGCGGACCTTCCTCAAGCAGAGCTTCGCGGGTATCGGCGGGATGGCGCTCTCGCAGCTTCTTGGCGCGGGTTCGCGAAATGCGGCCATGCCATTTCTCCAGAGCCAGGGCGGTCTGCATTTTCCCGCGAGGGCGAAGCGCGTCGTCCATCTCTGCATGGCAGGCGGACCATCCCATCTTGAGTCGCTCGATCCCAAGCCGCGGTTAGACGCGCTCAACGGCCAACCGTTTCCCGAATCCTTCACCGCCGGCCAACAACTCGCCCAACTCCAAGGCAGCAAGTTGATCGCCCGCGGCTCGTTCACGAAGTTCAGGAAATGGGGCGAGTGTGGCACCGAGATTTCCGAACTCTTCCCGCACATCGGTTCCATCGCGGATGACATCTGCGTCATCCGTTCCATGGTGACCGAGCAAATCAACCACGATCCGGCCCACGCCTTCATGAACTCCGGCTCCATCCTCAAGGGCCGTCCCAGCATGGGTTCATGGTTGCTCTACGGTCTCGGCTCGGAGACGCAGGACCTGCCCGGTTATGTCGTCATGGTTTCCAGAGGTGGCGGCGGCGACCAACCGATCTCCGCCCGCCAATGGAGCGCCGGATTCCTGCCCAGCAAGTTCCAGGGCGTGCAGTTCCAAAGCAAGGGCAGCGCCGTCCACTACGTCGGCAGCCCCGAGGGAGTTTGCCAATCAACCCAGCGCCAGGTGATCGACGAAATCCAGCGCCTCAACGGCAAACTGCGGGAGGAAAGGATCGATCCGGAGATCGAGACGCGGATTTCACAGTATGAAATGGCTTTCCGCATGCAGTCCTCCGTGCCCGAGCTCTCCGACATGAAAGGCGAGCCCCAGCACATCCTCGACATGTACGGTGTGAAGCAGCCGGGTGACGGATCATTCGCCAGCAACTGTCTGTTAGCCCGCCGGATGCTGGAACGCGGCGTGCGCTTCGTGCAACTCTATCACCGCGGCTGGGATCACCACCGCAGGATCGAAACGGACATGCCCGTCGCCGCGAAGCTCACCGACCAGGCATCCGCGGCGCTCGTCAAGGACCTGAAACAACGTGGCCTGCTGGAGGACACGCTCATCATCTGGGGTGGCGAGTTCGGACGCACGCCGATGGGACAGGGCGGCGATGGCCGCGACCACCACATCAAGGGTTTCAGCATCTGGATGGCCGGTGCCGGCATCAAACCCGGCATGGTCCACGGCGCGACCGACGAACTCGGATACGCCTCGGTGCAGGACATCGTCAACGTGCACGACCTTCACGCGACCCTGCTTCATCAGTTCGGCATCGATCACTCGCGATTCACGCACGAAGTTCCAGGGCCTCGACTACAAGCTCACCGGAGTCGAGCCGGCAAAGGCGGTGAAGGCGATCATGACGTGATTCGAAAATCCGCCCGGCTTTCTAACCCAAGAACGTTGACACCGGCATGCTGACTTCATTCCCTTTGGAGCTTTGAAAACCACCTTGTTATTGCCCCCGGTGCTTTCCTTGTTAGTTGTCGTCGGCTGGATCGGCAACGAGCGGAGCTCCATTGCATCGCTTGAGCAGGAGAGCGCCGTGCTGCGCAAGCACCTTGCTTCCCGCTCGCCTGATTCCGCCGTGAGCGACAATTTCAAGAAGCCCGAAAAGCCGGACAAACTGGGCAAGGACAACGAGCCCATCGACTGGAAATCGCTGGCCGACCAGATTTCGAACATGGAGAAGGGCGGCGGCATGGGCGAGATCCGGACCATGATCCGGCTTCAGCAAAGGATTCAGGCACTGTCCACGCAACAACTCATCTCCGCACTCGACGAAATCGCGGGCATGGATTTGCCAGACGAATCCCGCCTGAAACTTGAGCAAATGTTGATCGGGCCACTTTGCCAGAAGGACCCGGAACTCGCGCTGAACCGTTACATCGACCGAATCGGCGACGACCGCGGCGGGATGAGCTGGCAGCTCTCCAACGCGATGAAGGAGTGGGCCAAAAAGGATCTCGGAAAGGCGACCTCGTGGTTCGACCGGCAGATCGCCGACGGCAAGTTCGACAGCAAGTCACTCGATGGCAAAAGCCGGTCACGAATGAACTTCGAAGGCATGTTGATCGGTACCATCATCGCCAACAACCCCGCCGCCGCAGAAGCTCGCTTGCAATCGCTCCCACAGGACCAACGGGGCGAGGTCTTGAGGAACTACACGGGAAACGCGGTGAAGGAAGAAGATCAGCTCGCTTTCGCCAATCTGGTCCGCAGCCAACTTTCCACCAAGGAACAGACCGAAACTCTCGCCCAGCAGGCCTCGCAGATGGCATGGAGCGAGGGATACACCAAGATCACGGAATACCTCGACCGCATCGAGGCCACTCCCTCCGAACGGAAGGTGTGCGTCATCGAGGCGGCAGACTCGAAGATCCAGCAGCTTTCCAACAAAGGCAGGATCGGTCGTGAGGAAATCGACACCCTGCGAGAGTGGGCCACCAGGCAATCACCGGAGGCGGTTGAGATGGCGACCGGCAAGGCACTTGCGAAAGCCACGCAAGGCAATCAGAAGATGGACTTTTCCGAAGCCGCCGACCTGGCCATACACTATCACGAGACCAGTGAAAATGATGACGTTCTCATCGGTTTTCTTGGAGGAAGCGACGCCTATCAGAACAAGGACAAGGCCATTGAGCTCGCCGGCAAGATTTCCGATCCTGCCAAACGCGAGGAGATTCTCAACCGATTCAAGTGAACCGCCAACTCCCCATGAGAATTTCAATCGCTCTATCAGTCCTCATTCTTGCCATCGGCGCGACGATGGGCTGGCAGGATCATCAACGGTTGGTTAGGGTTCGCGAGAGCCACGACAAGCTGGTCGCCGAGGCCTTGGAATCCGGGATCGCCCTGGATCCCACCAACCTGGAAAGCGGTGTGCGTTTCACCAAACACGAGCGTGAGGACAAGGAGGCGATCGCCAGACTGGCAGCTTCGGAATTCATCGCCTTCGCCAAGGAGATGGAAGCCAAGGAGAAAAAGGGCGGGATGAAGGATGAGGTGATGCAGAAGAAAATCCTCGCGGTGATGGATCGAATGATGTCGCTGGATTCCTCCCAACTCAAGATCCTGATCGCCGAGATCAAGGCGACCAGCGAACTCAATGACGAGATGCGCCGTGGACTCGTCGGATTCTCCATCATGTCGCTAGCCGACAAGCATCCGCAGGCGGCCCTTGCCCTGTTCACCGAGTCGTCGGACCTCTTCGAGAACGACGGGATGGGAAAACACGTGATCTCCTCGTCCCTTTCCAAATGGGCCAAGGACGATCCCGAGGGAGCACTCGATTGGGTGCGGAAAAATGGCGCGAAGTTTCCCGAGCTTGTTGACGACGATGCCAAACAAGGAGTGATTTCCGGTGTCGCCTCGAACGATCCCAAGCTTGCCTTCCAACTCATCGGTGAGCTCGATTTCAAAAACACGGACGGAGCCATCCGCAAGATCGTCGGTGAAGCAAACACACCTTCGGAACGGACCGCCACCTTGGCCGCGTTAGAAGAACATCTGGCCACGATCACCGATGCGAAAGTGCGTAAGGATCTGGCCAACACAGCCACTTCACAACTTGCCCAGGGGGCCGCGAAGGACGGATTTGAAACCGGCAGCAAGTGGATCACCGATGCTGGCTTCACCCCGGAGCAACTTGAGAGAATCACCGGTGGAGGTCTTGCTTACTCCATCAAGGGTGAGGATACCGGCAAGTGGATCGAGTGGATGGGGCAAACCTTGCCGGAAGGAAAGGCCAGCCAAGGCATTGGTGAAATGGTCCGGAACTGGACCCAGAACGACTATCAGGCAGCAGGCAAATGGTTGACCACCCAGCCTGACGGACCCACCAAGGAAGCCTCGGTCCGTTCCTATGCCGAGACCGTCTCCAAATATGACCCGGATACCGCCGCCCAGTGGGCGATGACCTTGCCTGCGGGCAAGGATCGGACCGCAACCTTATCCACGATCTATCATAATTGGCCAAGGAACGACGATGCTTCCAAGGAGGCTGCCGAAGCATTCGCCAGGCAGCATGGCATCAGGTGACAGGCTTCGTCACGACGCCAGCGGACTAGCGAGCCGAAGCAGCGCGGGATCGAGCTTGTATTTCGAATCCGCCACTTCGTGGATGGGAAGATGGCCGTAGTTCCCGTCGCGGAAAACCATGATGGAGTTGGTCTGGCCATCCTCCAGCGCATCCACGGCAGCCACGGCGAACTTGTAGGCCATCACCCGGTCAAGCACGGTGGGCGATCCGCCCCGCTGGATGTGACCAAGAACCGTTAGACGCGCCTCCATGCCGATGGAGTCGTTGATCCAGCGGGTGAGGTAGTCGCCCATCTTGGTGCCCTCCGCGACGACGGCGATGGCATATTTCCGACCGTTCGCGAGGTCGTGTTTCAACCGCGCGCCGATGGTGTCGAGATTGTAGGGAACCTCGGGGACAAGACAGATTTCCGCACCGCAGGCCAGCGCGCTTGTTAGAGCAAGATAACCACAGTGCCGCCCCATGACCTCGATGACGAAGGCACGGGAAAACGAGCTCGCGGTATCGCGGATTGAATCAATGGCCTCGCGGATGACATTGAGCGCGGTATCCACTCCGAGGCAGTAGTCGGTGCCGGCGATGTCGTTGTCGATGGTGGCCGGAATGCCGGCAAAGGGCACGCCGAAGTCGCTGTAGAACTGGTTGAGCGCGCGGAACGAACCATCGCCACCGATGACGATGAGCTTGTCGATACCCCGGCGTTTCAGGTTTTCGTAAGCCTTTCGGCGCACCTCGATGTCGAAGAACTCGGGTGATCGCGATGAACGCAGCAAGGTCCCTCCGCGATGCAGCATACCGGAAACCTGTTCCCGCGTCGTGGGGATGATGTGATCGGCGATGAGGCCCTTCAGCCCGTCATAAATCAGATGCGTCTCGTATCCCCTTTGCGTGGCGTAATCGACCGCACATTTGACGGCCGGGTTCATTCCGGCGGAATCGCCGCCCGAGGTGAGGATCGCGAGGCCTTTGGACATGGTTTGACCAGGGAAGCAACGGGGATGCCGAATCCACCTTGAAATTGCGCCTAGAGTCCGCGGAACTCGGTGGCCAGTTTCTTGGCGGTGGCGATGGTGTTGCGGTGAAGCTTGGCGGTGAACTCCGGTTGGCGGTTGTAGCCGCCGCCGTAGAGCACGGCCACCGGGATGCGGTTCTTGATGAAGGCGCCTGAGCAGGACTTCGTCGCGACGTTGGATATCCTTTAGCGAGAGATGCATCTGACCAAAGCGGTCGTTGCGATGATTGTCCGCGCCGGAAATCCAGATGACGAGATCGGGAGCGAAAGCATCCAGCGCGCCGGCAAGACTGACGAAGAGTTGCTTCAGATACATCTCCCCTTCCACGTAGCGGACCGTCTCGATATCGAGCGAGCCGACGACCTTGCGGGTCGGATAATTTTTCCCGACATGGATCGAGTAGGTGAAAACGCGGGGATCGTCGCCCAACAAGGCGGCCGTGCCATTTCCCTGATGCGCATCTGTATCGACGACCATGATCCTGATGTTCGGCTGCTTGTCCTGGAGATCGCGGATGGCGATGGCGACGTCGTTGAAAACGCAATATCCCTCGCCGTGTTCGCGGAACGCGTGATGGGTGCCGCCCGCGAGACAGACGCCGACTCCTTCCGCAAGCGCGGCGTGGCAGGCAAGGCGCGTGGCCTCCACCTCGGTGATGCTGCGCTGATAGAGTTTCGGTGTGACCGGCAGACCGAGAAGGAGTTGCTCCTTGCGACCGAGCAGGCCGGACTGGATTTTCTCGATGTAATCCTTCTCGTGGACCCGCTGCAGGAGATGCACGTCCGCAGCCCGGACCTCGATGATTTCCTCGGGCCGGAGAATGCCGCCGTCGAGCAGCATGTCCTTGGAAACCCGGAACTTCTCCATCGGAAACGGATGTCCCGACGGGAGTTCAAGTTCGAGTTCCTGTGAATAAAAGCAGCGCATGGTCCCGCCGCCAACCAACAGTGGATCACCGGGGAATCCAAGCGGTAAAAACCTATCCGGGCTTTCCGGACTCCGGATAATACTCGCGGTACATTCTCTCTGAAACACTTGCCGCGTGTCGCTGGCCTCTCAACCGGGCGAGCTGGTAGCTAGCGACCAGGCGCAGGACGAGCGTGAATCGCGTGCCAAATCCCCTGCCCCACTTGCGGGCGGAAATGGTCCATTCCTTGCCGAGATAAACGACCCGGCCCCGACCGGCGAGTCGCAGGCTGACCTCGACGTCCTCCATCAGCGGTTGGGCGGGAAATCCCCCGGCGGCTTCCAAGGCAGACCGGCGGATCAGCATCGTCTGATCGCCGAACGCAACTCCGCCGAAGACCACTCGCATTTCGTTCAATGCCTCGATCAGCAAGGTGCCGGGTCCTTGTCGGTCGAAGCGCTGGCCGAACACGAAAAGGGATGCATCGGGATTGCGCTCGATTGCCAACACGATTTCCTCCCGGCATCCCGCGCGAGGAAAGCTGTCCGCATGGGCGATGAGAATCCAAGGTGCGCTCGTTTCGGCGATCCCGGCGGCGATCTGATTTCCGCGTCCTCGCGGTGCGGAGATCACGCAACTATCAGATGGACCTGCCGTCGCCCCATCACATGCTCCGCAGTCCACGATGACAATCTCAGGCTCTGGGCCGAACTCCACTCGAAGGTTCGCGACGATGGATGGAGCTTCGTTCGCAGCATTCAAAACAGGGAGGACCACACAGATTTCAAATGGCTCATTGATCAAACGCGGTGCACGGAGCCGTGACAGCAGCGAGCGATGTTGCGCAAGCCCCGCAAGGAACCATGGCAGCCAGATGAAGGCGGCGACCGAGTAACCGAATCCCCACCACCCGAGATGTGACTGGGTCCACCACGCGATGAAATAACCGCCCATGGTGATGGATAGCGTGGTCCACGCGAACGACGGCCGGATCGCTACCAATGGCAGAAGCCACGTGAGATACCAGAAATGGACAATCGGCGAGCAAACAAGCAATGCACCTAACATCCAAAGCGAGGCATCGATGAGATGCATGCCCCGCCAGCGGGCGATGACGATGCCAACCGCGGCGAATCCAAATGCACCAGTCCCGATCATCCGCACGATTCCAAGATCGAGTCCGGTGCTTGCAAGCAAGGTAAACAAGGGCGCGTTGAACGCCCCCGAATCCGCGAAATGCCGGACCCCGTTCCACCAATCCGGAATTCCTGATAGAAACGGAAGACCCGGCAGGATCATCACCGGGATGAACCACGCCAAGCCGCGCAAGCAACTGTCTCGTTACGAACAACGGAACAAGAACAAGGCAGACCAGCTTGATCTGGATGGCAACACCGAGCCAAAGCCAGGCCGATGATTTCCCCCGCGCCGCTGCCAGCAAGGCGCCAAGCAATGCCGCGGTCATCAGGCTGTCGAAATGGCCTTCCGCCGCGAAGGCCATGAGCACGACGGGATTGAACGCATAAAATCCTGCCCAGCGGAGCGGGGCCGCGTGATGACGCAGAAGGCCTATCAGAAGGAGCAAGGTGACAAGATCTCCGGCGATCGCGATCCCCTTGAAGATGGTCAAGGATGGAGAAACGGAGGTCGCCGCAGCCATGATCCATTCAATGCCCGGTGGATAGGCGGTCGGGCGGTCGCGGTGATTCATCGCCTGCCAGGTGGAATCACGTCGCGATTCCCAGCGCGGGTCATCGGCAGGAGCCGAGTAGGGATTTCCTCCATCGCGAACGAGCTGCCCCTCCCAGAGGTAGCGGTTCACATCGTCCGAGACCGGTGCCGCCCAAAGGGTGACACGAAGCAGGATCGCCGCGCCGAGGATCAACCGGCGGGAGGACCGGTCGTTGATGTTAGGAAACAGGAAGACAAGTCCGGACATGCAAATCCCGAGGGCGACAAACAAACAAATCCGCAGGACCGGAGCCGCATCGAGCGTCGGGAGACTCGCCCAAACCGCTCCTGCAACGGCCGAAAGGCCGAGACAAGAACCCCATGCGAGGTGACGGGTGTTAGGAAGCCTTGCGGGCATGGATCTGTTCGCGCAGGCTGGACCAACCGACGAGACTGAACCCGGCGACATAAAGGGAGAGGAAGGGAACGATGGCGAAGTTTCCGCTTCGCGCGTAAACGACGAGGGTGATCATGCAATAGAGACCCGCCGCGATTTCCAGAAGGGGAACGCGGTCGGCGACCGGTCGGTAGCTTTTTGAAACGACAGTCCCGCGCTTCGGCGTGCGGATGAATCCGCTCTTGATGCCTAGGATCGCCTCCAGCACGGCCCGCGTGTTGGAAATGCAGATGCCGAAACCCACCAGCATGAGCGCGGGCAGGAGCAGGACGCGGCCTTTCCAATCCCGCGCATGCAGATACCTCTGGCTGGTCGTATAGAGCACCGTGGGGCCCAGCGTCGATACTAACAGAGGAATGGAAAAAACATACAGCCAAACGTGATGGATGGATCCGCCCAGATACTGCAATGCGGGCAATGCCAGCAGCGCGACCAACAGCATCAGCGGATGGGCGAAATAGTGGCAAAGGTGGAAAATCGTCTGGAGCTTGGTGAACGGGCTGCGGTCGGATGCGAAGATTTCAGGAAGCAGCTTGATCGCCGTCTGGATGGAACCCTTCGCCCAACGGAATTGCTGGCTCTTGAAAGCGGAATAGGTCTCCGGCAACTCGGCGGGGACGACGACGTGGGGCACGTATTCGAGGTGCCAACCCTTGAGCTGGGCTCGATACGATAGATCAAGATCTTCTGTTAGCGTGTCCGCCGTCCAGCCACCGGCGTCCTCGATGGTGGTGCGCCGCCAGATGCCGGCGGTGCCGTTGAAGTTAAGGAAAAGATGGTTGGCGGATCGGGCCGTCTGCTCGATCGCGAAGTGCCCGTCGATCCCCACGGACTGGGCGCGGGTGAGCAGGGATTCCTCGCGGTTCAAATGTCCCCAGCGTGCCTGGACAAGCCCTGTTTTTTCATCGGCGAAGTGAGGCAGCATCGAGCGGAGAAAATCCGGCGCGGGGACGAAGTCGCTGTCGAAAATGGCGATGAACTCGCCATGTGCGGCGGGCATCGCGTCGTTGAGGGCACCGGCCTTGTAACCTTGGCGGACCTCGCGGCGTACCACGTCGATCAAGATTCCCGTGGAGCGAAGTTCGGCGGCGATACGATCCACCAGCTCGCGGGTTTCGTCGGTGGAATCATCGAGCACCTGGATCTGATGGAGATGGCCCGGATAGTCGAACGCGGCGATGGCACGGATGGCACGCTCCGCGACATTGAGCTCGTTGTAGAGCGGGAGCTGCGTGGTGACCGTGGGAAGGCTTCCGACTTCCCCGACGGGGTGCGACCGGTTCCACTCGTCCTCAACGAGGCGCTGCCTGACCTCCGTTTCCCTTGCCCGACGGGCGAACAAGGTCAGCAGGACATAACAGTTCAGTCCATACAACAGAAGGCCTGCGCTGGCGACGATATAGATTGCGAACGATAGATCCAGGAGACGGGATATCATGATCCTTGCTTGGAGGTGGACTTCCGCCTCTCGGCAAGCTGGACGAGAGACGCAGGCAAGGTGTCGAAGATTTTCTCGTATCCGTCATCCGTTTTTTTTCCGAATCGGCCAAAGGTGAGCACGCCGGTCGGGCAGCTTTGGACACAGGCCGAGCAGCGCACGCACTCGGGGTCCTCCATCGGTTTGCCCTTGTTGGCGAAAGCCATGACGTCGATGCCCTGGTGGCAGACGGAGGTGCAGACATTGCAGGAAATGCACTTGTCCTTCTCCGCGAAGATCCGGAAACGCGTGAATCGCGCGTAGATGTGCATCAGCGCCGCCAGCGGACAGGCGAATCGGCACCAGACACGACCGGAGAAATGGAAGTAGAACGCGACGCCCATCACTCCCGCCAGCCACAGATCGACAAGATAGGAATAGTTCGCGAGCGGCAGCGTGTAGAGCAAGGTCTTGAAAGCGCCGTTGAGTCCGGAGGATGGGAAAATCCAACCAACCATGCGGATGCCCAGGATGATGAAGGCGAATGCGAGGACGGCCTGACCCACCATGTTGAGTTTGTTCCAGAACGGGCCATGCGGCATCTTCTGGCGATGCGCGTCACCCATGGTTTCTGCTAGGGCACCGCAGGAACAGATCCAACCGCAGTAGGCACCTTTCCCCCATCGCCAAACGATCAGCGGGATGATGACGAAGGTCTGGATGAACCCGAGAATCAGCCAACCCCAGAGCGGTGCATCGGTGAACAGGTTGAAAACGAAAAGCGGCCACGCGAGGATGAAGCCGAAGGCGCGCCAGTATTGATCCGGCGGAGTGCCAGGTCCGTTAGACAGGAAGGTTTCGCCAAACCACTGGCCGAAGCCGCCATGGGTGAAGGCACCGTTCGCTCCCAGCCAGGGAAAAACGAAGTAGGGCAGGATGAAAAGCGGGATCCATTGGACAACGGTTAGCACCGTGGTCTGGAGTTTCACGTAGGGAGTCTTCCGCCGCCGGATTCGCCGGATGCCGAAAATGAGGACGCAAAGACAATACGCGAGCGAGTAGTAGAAACTGGGATCCGACGCGGCACCCTTAAAGATGTTCCCGATGGTCCCCGCCGTGTCCCACCAGCCGTGAAGTCCTGAATACAATCTCCCCGGTTGCGGATTGAGCCATTCGGGAAAATGTCCGTCGAAGGGAAGTTTGCCGCCCTTTTTCCAGTGATAGAGCCAGATCGCCGCCAACAAGGCTCCCACCATGGTGAGCCAGAATTTCGGAGTGTGCTCGCCGCTGATGTGAATGCCGGAACGGCGGAAGAAATCGAGAGGGGCCTCCCGCCCTATCAGAATGAACACCTGATCGTTGGGAATGACGTTGTCACATCCGGTGTCACCACAGAGCGTGACCTGTTTCTCGTCGATGTCCTGAACGTTCGTGCCCAAATGCAGGCGGAGTTTGCCTTCCTTTGAATAGGCTTCCAGCTTCTCAAGATTTCCAGCCTTGGGACGGGAGAATTCTTTTTTCCGATAGCTTAGATCCACGCTGGCACCGGACTCCGCGAGGGAGATGGCGGCTTCAAGCGCGGAGTCGCCTCCCCCGACCACGAGGACCCGCTTGCCCTCGAAACCCTTGGAATCGATGAGGCGGTTGCTGACCTTGTCGAGACCTTCGCCGGGCACATTCAGCTTGCGGAAATTTCCCGTGCGCCCGATGGCGATGATGACGCGTTTCGCCCTAACAGGATTACCCTTGAGGATGTGGACCTTCAGATCGTTGCCACTTCGTTCCACCCGGTCGATGTGCGCCGGAACAGGTTCGATGCCATGCTCCGCCTGCTGGGCGGACAGCTCGGTTAGAAGATCCTCCTTCACGGTGGAGCGAAATCGCATTTCCCCCGCCGGGATCATGTCGGTCGGGTAGGTGAAGATCGGCTTCTTGCGGGGGAAATTCCGGATCGTCGAGAACGCCTCGGCGGATTCGTAGAGCCTGAAATCAAGCCCCGCCTTCTTTGCCTCGATGGCTGCGGAAATGCCCGACACACCCGCTCCGATGATGACCAGATCGAGCACGGCGGGATCCCCGCCTTTGGTGAAATTCCTCTCCGCCAGAATTTCCTGGACCGCGCGGGCACCGGTGTCCGCCGAGAATTTCAGCAGCGGAACGCCCGTTAGATCACCGACAATGCGGACTCCCGGCACGTTGCAGGTCCCGTCGTCATTGGCACTCGGGGACTTCTCGACTCCGCCCGCCGGCCATTTTCCGTGGAGCCAGTGGGTGTAGGATTTGATGAATGACGTCATTTTCGGGGAGGTGGATGAAAACTCGGCAACGGTTTCTGAAAAGCCAAGAGCGATTCAGCAACAAATATGCCTCCCTCAAGAGCAATTGGTGGCCATTCTATTCCCACGAATTGGTTGAAGGCCCGTGTTTTTGAAACTTTGCGGAATATTGGTCACGGTACATGCTCACAGAAAGGCCATCCAGCAACCTCGCATCCTGATTTCCCAATGACGTCCGCCGAATCCTCCACACGTGACCGTTACGCCGCCGCAGCCCATGCCCCCGAGGCCGCCCTTTGTTGCCCGGTGGTCTATGATCCCCAATACCTCAAGGTCATCCCGACCGAGGTGATCGAAAAGGACTACGGCTGTGGCGATCCCTCGAAATACCTGAATCCCGGCGAAACCGTCCTCGATCTGGGGTCCGGGACCGGGAAAATCTGCTTCATCGCCTCCCAGGTCGTCGGACCTGCTGGAAAGGTCATTGGGGTGGACATGACGGATGAGATGTTAGAGGTCGCCCGGCGCAACGCCCCCATCGTCGCCGAACGCATCGGTTACTCGAATGTCGAGTTCCGCAAGGGGCGCATCCAGGATCTCGCGCTGGACCTCGCACTTCTGGATGGCGCGCTCCGGCAAAATCCCATCGCCGACGCCGCATCCTATCTGGCAGCAGACGAGCTGGCCGCCGACCTCCGCGTCAAGCAACCCCTTGTCGCCAGCGACAGCATTGATGTCGTGGTTTCCAACTGTGTCCTCAATCTCGTGGAGAACCGGATGAAACGACAGCTTTTCGACGAAATTTTCCGTGTCCTGAAAAAGGGCGGTCGCGCGGTGATCTCCGACATTGTTTCCGATGAGGCAATTCCCGAACACCTCCAGAACGACGCGTATCTTTGGAGCGGATGCATCAGCGGAGCTTACATCGAGGAAGGATTTCTCCAGGCATTCGCGGATGCCGGATTTTATGGACTCGAGATCTTGAAACGCGACGACGCCCCGTGGCAAACCGTCGAAGGCATCGAGTTCCGCTCGGTCACCATCCAGGCATGGAAAGGAAAACAAGGCCCCTGTTTCGAACGCAACCAAGCAGTTGTTTACAAGGGCCCTTTCCTCAAGGTCCTCGACGACGACGGCCACGCCATGGAGCGGGGCAAGCGTTACGCCGTCTGTGACAAGACATTCAATCTCTATCGGCAAGCGCCCTATCGCGAGCACTTCGCGTTTGTGGAGCCGCTTGTGGAAATCCCGCTGGACGAGGCTGCGCCTTTCGATTGCTCGGGAATGCGCGAAAGACACCCGAAGGAAACGAAAGGACAGGACTACAACGCCACCACCGAGGTATCCAACTGCCGCACCGGCGGAGATGGAACATCCTGCTGCTAGAACCACCATCGCATCCGTCATGATCCTCTTTCTGGCTGCAACCGTCGCATTCCTCGCCTATGCCAACGGCGCAAACGACAACTTCAAGGGCGTTGCCAGCCTCTACGGCAGTCGCACCTGCGGATACCGGACCGCGATCACCTGGGCCACGCTGACCACCGCCGCCGGAAGCATCGCCGCGCTGTTCCTGGCGTCCACCCTTTTGAAAAGCTTCTCGGGAAAAGGCCTGGTTTCCGATGCGCTGGCGCATTCTCCGCAGTTCGCCCTGGCCGTGGCGCTCGGCGCGGGCGGCACAGTTCTGTTAGCCGCCCGGTTCGGTTTTCCGATTTCCACGACCCACGGCCTGATCGGCGCCATGGTTGGTGCGGGGATGACCGCGGGAGCAGGTGCCGTGCACTACGAGGTGTTGGGGAAAAATTTCCTCACTCCCCTGCTCCTGAGTCCCATGCTTGCGCTTGCGGTCGGAGCGACCGTCTATCTCATTCTAAGGTCGCTGAGAGCGGCATCCGGCATCACTGCCGAAACCTGCGTTTGCGTGGGTGAGCGGATGGAAATCACCCAAGACTCCGGAAGCCTTGCCGCATCACCTGGCCTGTCCGTGGAAATCGGCACGACAACGGAATGTGAAAGGATCTATCGAGGCAGCTTCATGGGGATCGAGGCCAAGCCCTTGCTGGACTCACTCCATTTCCTCAGCGCGGGGGCCGTCGGATTCGCCCGTGGCCTCAATGACACTCCGAAAATCGCCGCTCTGCTTCTCGTCGCGGGAGCGATCTCGCCGCAATCCGGTCTTTTCATCGTCGCCGCAGCCATGGCGGCGGGTGGGTGGTTCAACGCGCGGCAGGTCGCACACACGATGAGTCACAAGCTCACCACCATGAATGCGGGCCAAGGATTCGCGGCTAACATATCCACCGCCCTGCTCGTCACCACCGCCAGCCTGCACGGCCTGCCGGTCAGCACCACGCATGTCAGTGTCGGCTCACTGCTGGGAATGGGCACCGTCACCGGACAGGCGAAATGGAAAACGGTCATTCCCGTGCTAGCCTCGTGGGTGATCACCTTGCCCGTCGCTGCTGCGGTTTCCGCATCGGTTTCCCTCGTCCTGAAATAACCCGAGCCATGAATTCATTTCAAAAAACACTTCAAGCCCGGGGCATCCCGCTGGTCCGGGGTGCGTTCGAGACGCTCCAGATCAATGTCGGCCGGAAGTGCAACCAGACGTGCACCCATTGCCACGTCGATGCCGGACCGACGAGGACCGAGATGATGGACGAGGAAACCGCCCGCAAGGTCGGCGCATGGATCATGGAACATCGTCCCAAGGTCGTGGACATCACCGGCGGTGCTCCTGAGATCAGCGAGTTCTTCCGTTACTTCGTGGAAACCGCCCGCTCCGTCGGATCGCATGTCATCGACCGCAACAATCTAACGATCATCGAGACGAAATCCCATGCCGATCTGCCGGAGTATCTCGCGAGGCATCAGGTCGAGGTCGTCGCCTCCCTGCCCTGCTACCTTGAGGACAATGTCGATTCCCAACGCGGCGACGGGGTGTTTCCAAAAAAGCATCAGCGCCCTGAAGAAGCTCAACGCGGCCGGCTACGGCACCGAACTCCCGCTCACGCTCGTTTACAATCCCATCGGCGCGAAGCTCCCGCCGGACCAGGCGGAACTGGAAGCGGATTACAAGGAAGAGCTCGAGTCCCGATACGGCATCGTCTTCACCCGCTTGTTTGCCATCACCAATCTCCCTATCGCCCGCTTCGCAACCGATCTCCGCGAGCACGGCCAATGGGATTCCTACATGGAGTTGCTGATCGACAGCTTCAATCCCGCCACCGTCGATGGCCTGATGTGCAGATCCACCATCAACATCGGCTGGAAAGGCGAGGTTTACGACTGCGATTTCAACCAGATGCTCTTCATGCAGCAACGTCTTGAAAAGCCACTCTATCTCTGGGACGTGACTCCGGAGTCCATGTCCAGCCAACCCATTCTAACTGCCAATCATTGCTTCGGCTGCACCGCCGGAGCGGGAAGCAGTTGCACCGGGGCACTCGAACCCGTCGCCGCCTGACACATCATTCCTATGAAAACCATCATCCTCGCGCTATTTTCCTGCCTCAGCATCCTCGCGTCGGCCGCGGACATCGATTCATCCCATGCCGCGTTGACCGCGATCCTTGGAAAGCACGTCAAGCCTTCCGGCGTGGATTACGCAGGATTGAAGAAGAACTCCGCGCCTCTCGCCTCCTATCTCGACACCCTTGCAGGAGTGTCCGAACCGACCTTCAAGCAATGGCCGAAGGACCAACAGATGGCCATGCTCATCAATCTCTACAACGCCGCCACGCTCAAGCTCGTCGTGGACCATTATCCGCTGAAAAGCATCAAGGAAGTTGGCAAGTTGTCGGGCGGCCCATGGAAACAGTCCGTCGTCAGGCTCTTCGGGAAAAGTGTCAGCCTCGACCACATCGAGAACAACCTCCTTCGACCCAATTACAAGGACCCGCGCATCCACTTCGCGATCAATTGCGCGTCCATCGGTTGTCCGGCGCTGAGAAACGAGGCGTTCCAGGCATCCAAACTCAACGCACAACTCGATGAACAGGCCCGCGCCTTTCTCCATGACAGCACAAAGAACCGCGTCGATTCCAAAGCAGGAGTCCTCTATCTCTCCTCCATCTTCGACTGGTTCAAGGGCGACTTCGTGAGCAAGTCAGGCAGTGTGGAGAAATTCATCGCCCCCTATCTCGACGAGACTAACCGCAAGTGGGTGGCAAAAGGCGGATTCAAGATCAAATACACCGACTACGACTGGAGCCTCAACAAGCAATAACAGGCCCAACCGGAGATCATTCGGCTTTCCTTCCACGGCGAGCTTCTGTTTCTCGAAAGGGTTGCTGGATCCGCGATTCCCAATTCGAATGCGAGAGCGTCGAACCGATCCGTCCCCCTCGTTGATGGCTTCCTCATGAACAAGGAATCTTCTTCGGATGCCTCATCGTTAAAAAACTGAATTCACAGGCTTTGCCACTTCCCTGCATTCATGCTGCAGCTCGCTCAAAATTCTGACAATTGCCAGTCGGGGTATTGAAATTCTAGAACTGATCACGTCTATGTGAATCCGTGTACTCTGACCCTATTTACTATTTACGTCCTTCCCGCCATCCCCACGCGCCATCAAATGATACACACCACCCGTAGCCTCATATCTCAGTGGTCTGGCAATGGGCTACGAGAGGAAACCATCGGTCATCCGTCAATGCTCGTTTTCAAGGACTGACCCTATCGATCAAATGATACACACCACCGAACCCTATCAGCGGGGGGCGGGCGTCGATCACGGGGCTGATGTTGAAACTACGGGTGAGCATGTAAACAGGGCGGCTGATAGGGGTTGCTGTGTCTCGTCTTGTTCGGCTTGTTAGTCTATTACGTTCCAACCTAAGTAAGGCTTTGAAATGCGTAAGACCTTGTCCCTAGGATCTTCTTCTGGGATGTCGGTCTTATCAACGGTTTGAAATTCGACATCTACCTTGATATAGGAGCAGTCCTTGTGGACGAACGTGCGGCGATTGGGTGTAGAATTCCCGCCCTCAGTAGCGAGAATCCTAGTAAGTTCTGTTCGTTCCATGCCTGGCTTGATCGTGCCGATCTCCTTGATAACTTGGGCAACCTGGTCGTTAAAGTTGGGGGCGATCTGTGGGGAAGGTTGTATCGTCGAGCACGAAACAGAAATGGGCAGCAGAACTGCCATCGTGATCATCTGTGGTCTCATAGTAGTGGATTTCTTGCCGAACGTTAAATGTGGTGACACAGCGGCGCAAGACTAACAGAGCAAAGCGACCAAGTGAGCTTATCCGCCGTTGCCACCCACGATTTGTTCGCTATCAATTTGTTTTTTTGCTAGGTTAATGGTTTTTATATTGCTTGCCGTCCCCGTCGTAGCTCAAAATACCTCAATTTGGGCGTATTAGTAATACGCCATCGGGTGAAAACATGCGCGTGCTTAGTAAGGAAAAGTCCGGGTCATACATTGTCTCTTGAAGCATGACTTTGCCGCCGGGGTAGAATTTACGTTCGGTGACTCCCCTGTCGCTATACTCAAATTGTCTATCGATTATTTCATTCTCATCAACTTCAGAAAAAATCGAAACTGTCTGATTGCCATCTAGTTTTAATGTGATTCTTGTATTTCGATCTACTTTCCCTTCGGGTGTCCGATGCATTCTGAACACACCGCTGGACGGGTGTCCGGATGTTTGTGCGACAATCTGATTTTGATTGTTCCAGCTGATGTCGGCGATGATTGTTCCATTTGAATCGGTTATCTTGATATCTGAAATTTGACCACTCTCCCGGAATATAACCAAAGTCCCGTTAAGCTTTTGGAAATGACCAATTACATCGCTGGGGTGCATGTTTCCCGCGTATTTGAGTCGTCCACTGTCGTAGAACCCCAATTCCAGCGGCTCTTCGTGTGCCGGTCCAGTCGCCCGAACACGGCTGACATGTCTTTTGTTTTTTCCTTCATATTCGATCATCACAGTCCTGCTCAATTCTCCAATATAGACGGATACTTCTTCTGGCAGATGTGATTCAAGCTCATATCGAATCCACGCACCGTAACGCTTACCCTTGAGGTATTGTCCGGTGTTTATCACTGATGAACGAATATTTGCCGAATAGTCGCCGTTTAGTTCGCCTAAAGAATACTCCTCATTCACCTTAATGGTTTTGCCCGGCCACTTGTCGTCTTTAGTCAGCTCCCACCACTTTCCTTCCCGCTTTCCACTTGAAATCTGACCGCTCATCACTTTCTCAAATTTCGTCCCCGTCAAGATCCACTCAGTGTATGGGCCGCTACCCTTTCCATGATTGTCGACCGACCATAGCCGATACCGATTGGGGGAAATCTCCTCAAATTTTTCTGAACACCCTTCCGGAATTCGAAGTCTTTCAGGAGATGAAATCTGCTGTGCGAATGCTGCGCTCATACACATGGCGAAAAGGGCAATCTGAATTCGCTTCATGGAATACCTGGGTGCATTCAGGTTCGATAAAAGGCCTGTCCCGATAGCCGATTGGCAGTCCTTCTCAGTCCTTCTCATGGAAGTGAGGGCAACCGTTGGATGAGGCGTTTGGATTGTAGTTAGGATAGATCATCGGAAGTGGAAGGCTGGTTGATAGCGTGATCAGCTTATTCATATATCTATGTTTACCACAACATGTGTCGGATGTCTGTAAAATGCGTGTAAAATTTTGCAGAACGAATAGGCCATCCACGGCGGCAATGGAAGCCCGAATTCAAAGAGGGACGTTGCCCGCCGTTGGATGTGCCGGCTTCTGTCAGTTCCATGTCGGCTCACTTCTTCTTGCCTTGTCGTCGCAGGATTGCGTCCTTGAGAAGCTCGTCATGCATGTAGCGTCGAAACGCCTTCATCGTGGTTCGCCGCGAGCGGAGGAAGATTTTAAATTCGTCCCGATTGCCGCCATAATTATCGTTAATCTCCCGAGCGATTCGTGCGTCCACTTGCTGATCTCCGACTTGAACTCCCTGCGTCTTGGCTCCTTGAAGCGTCTTCTCCCGCTCGATCAGTTCCGCGAGCAGCTTATCCGAAGCTTCGCGAAAAGCACGGTCGAACCCGGCACCGCGATTCGGAAAGCGCTTGGTCAATAAAAGCTCCTCGGGAGCGATAAGAACCCAGACTTGATTCTTAGTGATGACCCAACCATTTACGGATGCCGCGATATTATTGACTTCCACCACTCTGGGCTGAACTTGTGCCATCGCCATCGGCACCAACACTCCGATGAGTCCAAGCAGATTGAGAGTCCGAGCAATCATCTTCATTTTCTGGAGAAGGAATAGGCCATCCACGGCGGCAATGGAAGCCCGAATTCAAAGCGAGCGTTGCCCGCCGTTGGATGTGCCGGCTTGTTCGCTCCATTCTGTTTCTAGAGTTCCGTCCACGCCGTTGGTAGCGCACACTGGATGTCTCCGAATGACCGGTAAGTGGAAGCGCCATTCCACTCACCTAGCCCGACGATGACCGAGCTAGAATCCCCCCCTCGCTGATAGACACGGAACTGTAGGTGTTGCGGCTCGATGAAAACAACGCGCTCGAACCCATTGTTTCGGTCGTGATTTGGGAAATACCTCTCTCCGGTCTTCAGGCTTTCAATAAGTAGTTTGATCTTCTCGGCATCTTCCACAACGCGGGATGTCCCTCTGGGCCAATCTCCATCGTAGACAAGCACTCTCTCAACATCTTTGCTCTCCAACTTCTCAATCGCGATCACGATCGAACGATGTCTAAGCAATATTTGGCCTACTCCAATCCACACTAGCGGAAGAAGCGAGGCAACGATCAGGACGATCCAAATAAGCTTCGCGCGTTTCATTTCTTGAGCGAACGTTAAATGTGCGCCCACCGGCGCGATTGAAAAAGAGAAAGAAATGAAATTGAAAAGCTTATGGCCGGTTGGTGCGTCATGACTTGTTCTGCTTCTTGGATTCAAGACCGAAGTGCGACAGCCTGCCTGCGACCGCAGAGAAGCGACATCTACCTCCGTACGACGAAAATGTCTCCTCCATATGTCAAGATAACTTTGAGTTTGGCGCCATCGTTTCCCAATACGTCTTTGTGTAAAATCACGCTTTGACTCTCGAGCCAAGAGTCGGGCTCGATATGCTGATCCTCGAAATATTTTTCATTCTCGATATCGATCTTTATTGAGCTCTGTAGTGCCCTAAAATCCTCCTTCGTCTTTAAAAATCTTCGATTGTCTTTACGCCCATAGGCATCCAGGTCTTCGAAATGTAAGGGAAATAATTTGCGATTTTCACTTCGAACGGTGTCTGCTCCGGGGAAAGCGTCCTGATTCCGGTAATCCTGCCATGCGGCGTGAAATTCGTTCAAACGGCCCCATTCAAGTTTTGCGGAATAATCCGGACCCTTGCTTCTCCCGTAAATGCTGAGAAACGCAGCTGCCACAGTAACGATTGTGAGCGAGACTAGCAGCGGAGCTTTCATTTTCTGCAGAACGTCCAAGAGCACGAAACCCACTAGCGGGGGCGAGCGTTGAACGCGGGGTTAGGATTGTAGTTACGGTGGATCATGTCAACAGGGCGGCTAGTGGGGGTTGCTGTGTCTCGACTTGTTGGCCATTCTTCATTCTCTTCTTTTCGCATCACTAGTGGAAGATTATCGGTGTCATAAACAGAACAAAAACGGAAGTGACCACGACGAGAAACCCAAGTGCAGCGAGGTTCCGATCTACGAATAGAAGAATGAGGGACAGGATCATTGTGGCGATTGCTGATCCAGATCCGATCAAAATGCTCGGCCCAGACTGAATCGAAAGCAAAAAGCCATCGGTCAAGAACCAGGTCCGGGTGAGCACCCTCGAACTGCCGTGCAGAGCATCTGCGGTCAGAGTGGCGACAGTGAAGATGACGAGAGGTGCTGAGACTGAAAACAACGCGGCCTTCAGCCATTCAATCTGTGTCTTCGGCAGGACTTTCACAATTCTTGGCCAACGTCTAGGTGTGGCACCGGCAAAATGGAAGCTCGAATTCAAGATGAGACGTTATCGCCGGTTAAGTGGGACCGCCTTCGAAGCGCCTTACAATCATGTTCTCATGCTTGTTGATGTAGTATCCCAACACTCTCGACAGGATGAAACACACTACCAGCGCTATCGCCCCGGTTGTCGATCCCATAGCCAATGTTCCAATCGCGATTCCGATACCTAATGTTAGCGTCGATATCGAAATCGTGGCATACTGAATAGACTTCTTGGGGAGAACGACCAGTTGTTCTCGTGCTGTCTCTGGTAGCAGATGTTGGAGGTCTTCTCGTGGATTCATATCGGTCAGATTTTTGGCAGAACGTTTGATGTGCAACCACCGGCGCGGTTGAAGGGATGTTGAAATGAAATTGAAAAGCTTATGCCGGTTGGTGCGTCACGGCTTGTTGGACGTCTTTTGTGTTTCGGCAGACGCGTAAATCACCTCTCCGCTCTTTCCTATCTGAAACTCTGGGATCTTCATGTTTAAGAGCTTGTGTTGCCCCTTGTAAGTCCCCTGCCGAAATGTCGCAAATCCGTCCAAACCGATTGCAATGTTTGCCGTGGCGCCGGGGCCAATTACAATCGCTTCATCCAGATTCTTTAAATCGTGGGGTATCACATCGCCGGTGCTCCCCGGTTTATTCTCAACTTCTTGTCCTGTTTTGGCATTCTGGAAGCTGATACGGAGCGTGGCATTGTACAGCTCGTGCATTCTGATAGTCACAGGCTGATTTCCCCTACCGTTTACGCATCTGACCATCAAACTGTAGTCTGCGTCCATGCCCCATAAATCGTAGCCTCCCTTGATGACCTTGCAACTTACGGTTAAGCCCCGCCATTCTTCAGCGGAAGCGGGAGCTGCCAGTCGAACCCACGCAATAAGAAAGACAACGTAAAAGGATAGTTTCGTCTGCATGTTCGATAGATCGTCTTTTCTGCCCAACGATAGAGTGGATGCACCGGCGGTGGCGAGCCCGAATTCAACGAGGGACGTTGTCGCCGGTTGCATCGCACGGCTTGTGTGTGCCCAGCATGGGCGCGATGTAAATGGGGTTCAAGTCCCCTGTAGGAAAACCAGACATGAAAATGAAGAGACTACCATCGAAGCCAACTGCGGAAGGGCGACCGACCGTGGGAAGGAAGGCTAGGGGAAACCTGCGAGCCGATGAACAAGAACCGCATACGAGGCCGACACGGCGGGACGAGCTGGCACAACACAGCGAAGTCGTCTGGTTTACCCGCGGAGGTAAATGCGGCGGTTGTGCAGGGGAGGATCGCGCTCTTACCTGGGGAGACCTGCCGGGAGCGATCCGGGCAGGAGTCAGCAGAGGCCATAGTAGTTGAGGAAACGAGCCGGGGGCACGATGCCCGTGTAAACAATGATACCGGAAGACTCATCCAGCGAAGGGCTGAACTGCATGGGAACGTCCTAACCGCGTGGCGGACGGTCAATCCATCGATAACGCCAGACGGCGAGGTGGAACCGAGAGTCGCCACGCTGGGAAGCATGTGGGCGTTCAGGAGCAGGCTTCGGCCTGTTCTTTACGCGGGCTCGTCCCGCGTCCGAGCGGAACCGCCGTGTACGGACCCGTACGCACGGTGGTGTGGGACCCGTGGCTGGCTCTAGCAGTCAGTCACGGGGACCCGATTCGCCAAGTTTTCTCTATCGTATATGATCTGCATGAATTCGTCGACACAAGCTCTCTGCTCAAGTGTCAGCAACTCGAACTTCGGCTTGGAATCCACGCACGCCCAATAGACGGCATCCCATCCGCAGTAAGGAAAGCCGAGAAGGTAAAATCTCATATGAGCGGGTAGATAGAATCGCCATCCCTCGGCATCGCTGAAAGCAAAATAATCTTGGTAGTCCCGGACGCAACCCTCGGTGAGATCGGTCCAGTTCTCCTCAGGATCGCGATTGGAGAGTTCCGCACGTCGCTCTTCAGAAAGGAACCACTCGTCGTCGAGTCCGCGAGCTACACTCTTTGTGATCTTTGGGCGCGGAACTCCAGCGAACGCTGCGTCAATTCGCTTAAGGAGAGTGTCAATGCGCTGCTTTTTCATTTGAGGCGAACAGTTATTCGGCGACGTGTCGTGTTGTAACGCGACGCGTCGCTTTGTAATTTGGTTTTTTCGTGGTGATAGGGGTAGGTTGCACGGAGCCACGTGACCTAGCAATTGGAAAATCGCAGGTCGGGGCGGGTTCGAAGCGGCGGTTTCATGTCACACGGAGGTTTGACGGCGGAGGCTCGTGGCAAGTGGCGGATCCGACGATAGGAGGTCGGCAGGCTGGTCCGCGGTCTGAAGGTTACCGTGCGGTGGGAGCGGGCTTGGGTCGGGCTGGGCGGATGAATGCCGCAGCCACGGTTGATCCTAAGAACCGAAATGAGATTGAACAGGAGGTAAGGGAGGAAACCGAGGATCAGAGGCTTGTATTAGAAATTCAAGCCTGCTCTCCAACACCTTTTGAGAGAATCGAGGGATGTTTATCACTCGTTCATTCTCCGTTTCCTCTGCTTCCTCCTGTGGATCCATTTTTCTTTCCAGGTTTACGGATCAAGCGGACTCCGGACGGAAAGGCCGGGTTGATTGAGGACGTGAGTGTAGATCCGGGTGGTGGTGATGTGGGTGTGACCTAGCAACTCCTGGATGGTGCGGAGGTCGTTGTGGTTGGCAAAGAGATGGTTGGCGAAGCCATGTCGGAAGGTGTGGGGCGTGGCGGGCTTGGTGATGCCGGAGGCGTGGACGGCTTCCTTCATGGCCCGCTGGATGAGGTGCTCGCCCTCAGGGTGGCAGCGGCGGATTGATGGGCACGGGCCTTGGTCCAACTTTCCGCCCCGCGGACGTGGTAGGGTCGGGCGGCGGGGAGGATGTTGAGATCTACGAGACGCGCGAGGTATTTCTGCCTACCGGGCTTTCATCTGGGGGAGGTGGCATGGATTACCGCTTAGAGTGTTCAAGAGATCACCTCAAGAGAAAATGGGTGATGCGAGGCTACCTTGTTTTGGAACGTTTACCGCGAATTTCGCCAATGGGCGCGAATTGAGAGATGAGATTTAAAACGCCAAGGAAGACCTTGAAAGTGGCTGTGGCGTCTCGCCCTAACTTGAAATGCTGGAGGCGAGACGCCTCCCCGACGGTCTGGAGCGAGACGCTCCAGCCACTTGTTTCGCTCAGTGGCTTTCCACAAAACTTTGCGGGCGCCAGTGTAGGAACAAGAGTGCGCCAAGGAGGACCTTGAATTGGAAGAAATGGGGGGGGGAAAGCGGCAGAAAGGCGGGTTGTTTCGAACGGATTTTCTGAAATTCGCGGACATTGGCGTTGATTCGCGGTTCCTTCTTCAAAGTGAGGCAGCCCTGCGACCGACGATCATTTGGCTTTCCTTCCACGGCAGGCTTCTGCTTCTTGGAAGGGTTGCTGAAACCGCGTCATGAAATTATTCCTCGCCTGCCTGTTTGTCGCCCTTTTGTCCGCGTGCGGTCCGGCACGGAAAACTCCCGATTTGGGAGGCATTTACAATGCGGCCGCCCGCATGGAAAGCGATGACCGCAATCCCATCATCGTCATTCCCGGCATTCTCGGATCTCGTTTGGTCGATGAAAACGGCAAGGTCGTCTGGGGCGAGTTCAGTTCCCAAGCCGTGAACTTGGGAAGTCCCGATGGGAGGAGGGAACTGGCTCTCCCGATCACGGCAAACGGCTGGCCACGGGACCATGTCCGTGCGGATGGAACTCTGGAGAAGCTCAAGGTTTCGTTAGGACTGGATTTCCAGTTCAGCGCCTACGCGGGCATGTTGCGGACCTTCGGCGTCGGGGGTTATCTCGACCCCGCCCATGCCGACTTGAGCCATATCGATTACGGACCGGGTCACTACACCTGTTTCCAATTCGGCTACGACTGGCGGCGCTCCTGTGCGGAGAACGCGGCGTTGCTGGGTCGGTTCATCGAGGAGAAGCGTCGCTACGTCCAAAGCGAGCGCCTCAGGCTGCACGGAAAACGGGGAGACGTGAAATTCGACATCATCGCCCATTCGATGGGTGGTCTGGTGGCCCGCTACTATCTGATGTACGGCGGACAACCTCTCAACGCGAATGGCGACATGCCGGTTACCTGGGCCGGCGCAAGGCATGTGGAGAAACTCATCATGGTCGCCACCCCGAACGCCGGTTCGATCTATCCGGTCCAACAGCTCACGCAGGGATTCAAGCTGGCTCCGTTTCTTCCCCGCGTGGATACGGCGGTGGTTGCGACGATGCCGTCGATGTACGAATTGATGCCTCGTGGCGAGGATGGCCCGGTGATCGACAAGGACAGTCGCCCGCTTGCCATTTACGACACCGCCACTTGGCAGAAGCTGCGTTGGGGCTTGGCAGATCCCGCACAGGACAAGGTTCTGGCAGAACTTTTGCCGGATGTGGCATCGACGGAGGAAAGGCGGAACCTGGCCAACGCCTGCCTAACGAAATTGCTTCGCAACGCCCGGGCTTTTCATCGGGCGATGGATCGCTCCGGCTCGTCCTCCCGCCGGAGTCGAAATCCATGCTTTCGCGGGTGACGCGGTTTCCACCGGGAGCCGTGCACAAGTCAACGCTGCCGGAATTCCGCAAATCATCGACTGGATTCCCGGGGATGGAGTGGTGACCCGCAAGTCGATGC
The DNA here is from genome assembly GCA_963810445.1 of uncultured Verrucomicrobiae bacterium. Classification (GTDB taxonomy): domain Bacteria; phylum Verrucomicrobiota; class Verrucomicrobiia; order Verrucomicrobiales; family Akkermansiaceae; genus Luteolibacter. Next base: position 82,867 of record CAWENZ010000048.1, read on the forward strand.
TCATGGACCGGCGCACGCCCTCCGAGGCCGGGAATCGTCTCGATAGCCCGATCCCATGGACGGACACTCATTTCATTTTCGCGAGCCACCTGAAGATGACCACCGATCCTTCTTTCGTGGACAACGTGTTGCACCTTCTGCTGGAGCGCCCCTAACATTTTTAAGCTTCTCGGGTTTTTTTCGGAACATCCCGGGAATAAGTTCCCTTGCGAATTCATCCTACGGGTGAATCAGTGATACAAGAGATATGAGACCGAAACACATGATACCATTCTTCGCGATCGTCGCGGGAGTCCTTGCCCTTGCTTGCGCCAAGGAAGAAATGACCCCGGCCAAGGCCAAACTCAAGTCACGGCTGACGGCGATGCAATACAGCGTGACCCAGGAAAACGGCACCGAACCGGCTTTCCGCAACGAATATTATAACAACCACAAGCCCGGAATCTACGTTTCCATCGTCAGTGGCGAGCCGCTGTTCAGCTCGGAGGACAAGTTCGATTCCGGCACCGGGTGGCCAAGCTTTTCCAAGCCGATCTCGGACTCGGTGTTGAGAAACAAGAGCGACTACAGTGCCGGCATGGATCGCCAGGAAGTGCGCTCGGCAAAGGCGGACACGCATCTGGGACATGTGTTTGACGACGGCCCCGCTCCCACCCATCTTCGCTACTGTATCAACTCGGCGGCGCTCAAGTTCATTCCCGCCGAGAAGCTGGTGGAAGCCGGCTTTCCCGAACTCGCAAAAACCTTCAACACCAAAAACTGATCCGCCATGAAACTTCCCGTCCTTTTGATCACCGCCCTTCTCGCGCTGCCCACCCTGCTCCAGGCTGCGGATCTGAAGAAGGCCACCTTTGCCGCCGGTTGCTTCTGGTGCATGGAAGCCATCTATGACCGGGTGCCCGGAGTCACCGATGTCGTGTCGGGCTATTCGGGCGGCAAGGAAAAGAATCCCACCTACGAGCAGGTCGGCAGCGGCGCGACCGGCCATTGTGAAACGGTCGAGATCACTTATGACGCGGAGAAGACAAGTTATGCCAAACTCCTCGACGTGTTCTGGAAAAGCCACGATCCGACCGACGGTCGTGGTGTCGCTCCCGATTTCGGCAAACAGTATCGCTCCGCCTTGTTTTACCGGACACCGGAAGAGAAGGAAGCGATCGAGAAATCCAAGGCAGCGCTTGAGAAGCGGCTCGGCAAGAAGGTGGCGACGCAGGTGGTGCCTTTCGTGAAATTCTATCCGGCCGAAGGTTATCACCAGGACTATGTGAAAAATCATCCCAACGATTCCTACGTGCGGAATGTCTCGATTCCCCGCCTGATCGAGTCCGGATTCAAGCCTTGAACCACAAGCGCCGGATCTAGCAGGCGTGCGATTTCAGGCTTTCGAGGTCGATGAATTCCAGCGCGGATTCATGAGTGGATTCGAGGACCACGTCGGGCGCGCAACCGGCCTCGAATGCTTCCTGCCAGCGCGTCGCGCAGAGGCACCATTGGTTTCCGGGCTTCAATCCCGGGAACCGGTATTCGGGTCGCGGCGTGCTCAGGTCGTTTCCCCGCTTCTTTGAAAAATCGAGAAATTCCTGGCTGATTCGCACGCACACCACGTGGACGCCCTGATCGCCGGCACCCGACCTGCAACAGCCGTCGCGGTGCCAGCCGGTGAGCGGGTCCAGCGAGCAGGGCTTGAGGACGGATCCGATGACATTTCGTGGTTCGATGGGCATGGTGAAGGGTTACCGAAGATCACCCCTCTCCGCCAACCGTCAACCCTCATTGCTTGCACCGGCGGCGGAATGCGGAAAGACTCCGGCAACTTGGATACTGCTTGGAAAAACGACCTGCCTGACCGGTTCGATCCGATGACGGTCAAGGAGCTGAGGCAAAGCCTCCGGCGCGGCAGTTTCGTCTATCCGTTTCTCGCGATCCAGGCCTTCGCCGTTATCGCGACGATGGCCGAATTCGCAAAGGGTCAGGATTCATCGTCATCCGAATGGGTCGGTGTCCTCAATCCCGCCATGCTCGCCGACGCGGGACCCTTCTGGATCGTCGTCTCGGCCATTTGCATGCTCCTGATGCCGATGGGCGGAGTCATCCTGATGGGCCAGGAGCTGGAGGAGGGAAATCATGAATTGCTCCTCCTCACCAAACTCAACCGCTGGCGGGTGGTGATCGGAAAATTCATCACGCTCTGGGGACTCTGCGTGCTGACCTTCGTCTCGCTGCTGCCCTACGTGGTGGTGCGTTACATGATCGGCGGCGTCGAATGGGTCCACGAAGCCGCCTGCGCAATGACCATCCTCGGTGGCTCGGCGATCCTCTGTGCGGGAGCGATCGGGGCCTCGGCTTTCACGCGGACCATCGCGCGCTTCGGGGTGCTGGTGCTTTTCATCGCGTCGATGTCGGCAGGAAGCGCGGTTTCACTTGTCGCGAGTGCCATGGCGACCGGTGGCTGCGGCATCATCTATCACATCAGCGCGTTCGCCGCCGTGATCTGTCACGTGGCGATGGGTCTGGCAGTGGCCCGCGCCCGCCTGCGGCTTTCCTTCCTCGCCTATGAAATGAACCCCGCCCGGATGATCGTCGGGCTGATATTCTTTTCCCCATTCGTCATCGGGATCATCACCGCCGTCACGTTGGGATGGGGTGGATTCGTCGGCTTGCTAGGGGTGGCGGTGGTCGCCGTGACGATGGATGTCACGCCCAAGGCTCCGAAATCCGTTCCCGCGCCTTCTCCTGATCTACCTGTGGCCGAAGCTTAGTGGGTGCCTGGTAAATGGCGAAGACAGGGATCGACATCCGGCGTTCAGTGAGAATGAGTTGCGAATGTCTGCCGATAGACCCACCTTTCGGCTACTCATCGACTCGTTCATTGTCTTCTCATTCGCAGGACCGTTGCGGAGAACGGTCCCTGCCATTTTTCAGACAGCGACTCAGGAAACCGTGCTTCTCGAACGCGAGGCATCCTGAGCGGATGCCCGTTTCCCGACCGGCAGGAAAGGAGTGACCAGCGAGGCCTCGAAGTCGAAGACCTCGGAGAAATCCTCCTTCTTGTCCGAGTCCTGCTTGCCGAATACCTGTTCCTCGATGAGATGAAAAACCATGTCGCCGACATCCTGGCATTTGCGGATGCTCCACTCCTTCATCAGCGTGGAAGCCATGGGGCCGAACTGCTCGAGCGCGAAATCACGGTAGCCTTCCAGCAATTCAGGACCACTCACGTGACGGGCCTTGCCGCCATTTGAATCAGCGATCCGCTTCAGCGTGAAATCGAGAGCGTCTTTGAGAAAAAAATACGCGTGGGGGTCGAATCGCTTCTCCCGCTTCAAGATTGAAACGACGGATTGTTCGAATTCCTTGGCCTGCATGGGGCAGACCATGCCGAAATCCGGGCCGACTGTCAAAGCGGTTTGAGGATGGAGGGCATTTCAAGACGTCGAGATCGACATGCCCGAAGGGATTCAACTCCGGCACCAACCGGGGAGATGCTCGAGGATCTCACATCTTCAGCAGTGGTGACTTGTGCCAATTTCGGACCTAACCAATTCCAGAACATGGCAAACGCCACGATGCAGAATCCGACGATGTGGAGCCAGAGGATGAAACGGCAAACCCTGATCATTCCCTTGTCCCCCTTCATCCTGGCGATCTCACCGGCGTTTTGCCAATCCACCCAAAAGGTCACACCGATGGCGGCTCCCGGCGTGAAGCCTTTTCCGTTCCGTCTGCAATAAGGTCTGATGGACAGGAGCCACAGCAGGGTCGCGACCAGCGGGATAATGACGATCACTTGAGCCATCGGGTCTTCGGTTCGTAACTAACAACACGGATATCAGTTGTTCCCGAGCCGGTCAACAAACTCGTCCAGCAGGTCCTTGAGACGCTTCTCAGGAGCGATGGCGGTGGGCTTGTCGAAGCCGATCCAGATGGCGGTGGCACCGCTGGGGCCGAGACGGAGGGTCCATGCGTCGCGCTCGGAACCGGTGGCACCGGTGAAGGTGCGGGTGTTGTTCCGGCGGCTGAGGACACTGGTGGCATCCAGTGCGGCACCGGGAGAGAGCGCCTGGGTGAGGTCGGGCTCGGCCTTGTAAATGACCTCGCCGGTGGCATCACGGATTTCCTGGATGAGATAGGGCTTCGGCTTTTTCCCCTTGTTTCCCAGGGTGGCGAGGCCGACCGACATCTCTAACGGCGTGGCGGCGACGGAGCCGCGGAAGAGATCCTCGGTATCGAGAAAGGGTCCGGCAATGCCGCAGCGCTTGGCGATGCGCTGGACCTCGGCAGGGCCGATCTGGCGACCGGTCTGGACGGGCTTGCCGGGGAGGACCAGCTTGCCGCGCTCGGCTGCTGCCGCGGCGACGAAGGGCTCGAAGGCGGATCCGAGATCGCGCCGGGCAAGCGTGCAATCCATCCGCGACTGGCGATAGTTCCGCCCGCCGATCAGGGCGAGGATGCCGCCGGTGCGGGTCTCGGTGGTGATGGCGGCGAAGAGGACGTATTCGGGCTTGGTGCCGGGAACGAAGTCCTTGGGCGTCGGATGTTTCCAGGATTTCTCGCGCTCAAGATCCTCGACAGCGGTGTTGAGCTCGGTCTCGAGCCGGGCCTGCCACGCGGCGTCGAGCGTGGTGTAAACGTGAAGGCCGCCGAGCTGCACGTTGCCAAGATCGAGGATGCCGTCGAGCTCGCGACGCACGGCCTGGAGGGCGTAGGAGGTCTGGGAGTTGTGGTCCTCGTCGTCCGCGAGCTTGACGGGCTCCGCGGCGATCTTGTCGCGGCGCGCCTTGTCGATGAAACCCATGGTCACCATGCGGTCGAGGGTCTGGCGGCGTTGCTCGATGGCCTTGTCGAGATTCCGGAAGGGCGAGAAAATGTGGGGGCCGCGGATGATGCCGACGATCAGCGAGCACTCTCCATCGGTTAGATCGCGGGTGGTTTTCCCGAAATAGGTCTGGGCCGCCTGCTCGATGCCGTCCGCGCCCGCTCCGAAGTAGATGCGGTTCAGGTAATGCGTGAGAATCTCGTCCTTCGAGTAGCGGGACTCCAGCCGCAGGGTGAGCGCGATTTCCAACAGCTTCCGGTGGATGGATTTCTGCTTCATCTTGAAGCAATTGCGGGCGAGCTGCATGCTCAGGGTGGACGCGCCTTGGGTGAAGTCCCAATCCTTGATATTTCTAACGGTCGCCCGCGCGAGGCCACGGAGATCGATGCCGCTGTGTTCGAAAAACCGGGCGTCCTCGCGGGCGCGCAGGGATTTCACGAGGAAATCCGGGATATCCTCCCGCTTGACCAGCTTGCGTCCGCCACCTCCGGGCGCGGTGATTTCCACTCCCTTGCGGTCATGGAATGTCGTGCCCGCCGGGAGCTTCGCGACCTCGTCCATGTCGAAGCGCGAGGCGAGCATGAAGTAGAAGAACGCGATGCCCAGGAACAGGATCAGTCCCGCGATGGAGAGTTGGAAAAGCAACTTCACCGGCCAGTGCATCCACACCGGAAGCCAGCGCTTCCAAAACGCCGGTGGATGGATGGGATGCCAGGTGGACATGGGGAAACGCGTTAGGCGGAATTGGTCAGGCGGAATGGGAAGCCCGGCTCACTCCACGGGCAAGGCTTTCGGCGGGGATTCCTCGACAGGCACCGCCTTGAGCGGGGCCGACTCAGTTAGAGAGGACTCGTCCACCGCCTGCGCCTTGGCCGGATGGATCGGGCAAAGGTCGTTGTCGGGCAAGGCGATGTCCTTGGGCACCTTGTCCACGTAGGCGGTCCCCGCCTCGCGGCAACCGGCGGTGGCACGCTTTCCTGATAGACGGCAAAGCTCCATTTCCACCAGGCTGACCTTGGAGTTGAGCTCACCGGCCTTGTAGCCGAGGCGGTCGGCGGTCTTCATGATGTCCACCCAGACGGGAAGCGAGAGGGTGGCGCCGTAGCCGCCCTGGAAGGTCTTTTTCGGCTGGTCGAATCCGCACCAGACGGCACAGGTCAGGGTGGAGGTGTAGCCGGCGAACCAGGCGTCCTTGAAATCATTGGTCGTCCCGGTTTTGCCTGCGCATGGCTTGTCGAACCCGAGACGCTTGACCGATGCCGCGGTGCCGCTGGTGGCGACTTCCCGGAGGATGCGTGAGACCGACCATGCCGAGCCGGAGCTGGCGGCCTGATAGGAAATCTGCGCTGTCGGATAGAGAACGTTGTCGTCGCGGTCCTTGATCTCGGCGATCAGATAGGGACGATAGCGGACACCCGCGTTCGGAAAGATGGTGTAGGCGGTGGCAACCTCCCAGGGAGAGGCCCCCCAGGTCCCGAGGAACGAGGTCGGCTCCTCCGGCATGGGTGTGGTGAATCCGGCCATCCGGGTGACGTCCTTCACCTTGGAAATCCCCGCGTAGTTCCCCACCCTGACGGACATGGTGTTGCGCGAGTGGACGAGCCCGTATGAAACCGGGAGCATGCCGCCGAACTTTCCGTCCGAGTTGTGCGGATGCCAGGAGAGAGCGCCCTTGATCTCGCCGCGCTGGATGGGACCGTCGCTGATGTTGGTGTCAGGCCGCAGTCCCTTGTCGAAGGCGGCCAGATAGATGAAGGGCTTGAAGACGGAGCCGATCTGGCGGCTCGCGCGGGTGGCGCGGTTGAAGATGGACTCGTTCGCGTCGCGTCCGCCAACGACGGCGCGAACCGCACCGGTACGGTTTTCCACGACCACCGCAGCCCCTTGGATGTATTCGGGATCCTTCCGCTTTTCCTCGGGGATCTGCAACCAAGCGCTTCTTGTCTGGTGGGGATAGCCGGACATGCGCTCTACCTCGCGGAGCTTCTTGTCGAGGGCTTCCTCGCCCTTTTGCTGCAAACGCAGATCGATGGTGGTGATGATCTTCAGTCCGCCGAGATCGATGTTTTCCTTTTCGAGGATGATTTCAAGATCCCGCTGAATCGCCTCCATCGCATAGGAGTTCTTCGCCTCGCGCCGCCACTTCGGACGCACCTCGATGGGTTCCTTCTTCGCCTCATCCGCCTGGGCCCGGGTGATCACGCCGGCATCGACCATGCGGTTGAGCGTGGTGCCTCGCTCGCGCGTGGCGGCTTCCATGGAACTGAACGGGTTGAAGGCATCCGGTCCGCGGACGATGCCGGCAAGCAAGGCGGATTCTGATAGAGTGAGCTCGGACGGATGTTTCTCGAAATAGATCCGCGATGCCTCGCCGACGCCCTTGATCTGCCGTCCCCAGTTGATCTGGTTGATGTAGGCCTCAAGGATCTCATCCTTGGTCAACGCGGACTCGAGGCGGAACGCGATGGCGATTTCGAGAAACTTCCGATCCAGTTGCTTGAGGGTTTCCCCGCGTTTCTCCCCGGCCTTGAGCTTGAAGATGTCGGACGCGAGTTGCTGGGTGATGGTGGAGGCACCCTCCTTTTTTCCCTGAAGGTTCTTGAGGATCGCACGGCCGATGCCGATGGTGTCAAACGCGCCGTGGCTGTAGAACCGCTCGTTCTCACGAGCCAGGATGGCCTTGCGGAAATCCCCTGCCACCTGGTCCAGCGGGACAATCGAGCGGCGGCCCTCGTCGCCGTGGATGCGCCCGATTTCCTCGCCTTGACGGTCGTAGATGATCGAGTGCTCGGGCATCGCGTGGATTTTCGAGAGATCGTATTCCTGTGCCCGGATACCATAGATGACGGCAATCACCAGCAGCGGATAGAGACCCGCGACGACCGGATAACCGATCAGCCGGGAAATCATTTTCAACGGCGTGCCGAGAGGGCGCGTGATCAGGTTGAGCAGGTGAAACGGCCAGAAAAACAGAAGCGAGGCAGCGCTGGGGCCACGCGAACGGGCGCTGGAAGGCGCATCGTTTCGGGAGCGGTTGGCGTCTGACGGGTTGCGTTTTGGCATCTTCGTGCGCATCGTAAGCGATCCTTTCCGAACCTTCCACCCTTGATTGGGGTTACAGACAAACTGGGAAGCCCGCGTCGCTGAAAATCATACAAACCATGAAACTGAAATTTTACGCTCCTCTCCTCGGAATCTGCGCGGGATGGCTCGCCGGCGGCGGGATTCTCAAGGCTGCCGAACCCGTCAGGTCGCTTGAGGACATCGCGAAACTGGAATCCAAGGTGGAGGCCGTTTCAAAAAAGGTATTGCCCGCGACGGTCGCGCTGCTTTCGGAGAAAACCGAATCGTCCGGCTCCGGCGTGATCACCACTGCCGACGGCCTCATTCTCACCGCCGCGCATGTCACCCAGGGAGCCGATGAACTCACCGTGGTCTTCCCGAACGGCGAACAGGTATCGGGAAAGGTCCTCGGAGCGAACTACTCCAAGGATATCTCGATGGTGCAGATCCAAGGAAAAGGCCCCTACCCTCACGTTGAAATGGGCCAGTCCAAGGAACTCGAGGCCGGTGATTGGGTCATCGCGATGGGCCATTCCGCAGGCTTCGACGCCGCAAGAACTCCGCCCGTCCGTTTCGGCCGGGTGATTTCAAAGGGGCCGGGCACTTTCCTGACCACCGACTGCACCTTGATCGGCGGGGATTCCGGAGGTCCTCTCTTCGATCTGGACGGCAAAATCGTCGGCATCAACTCCTCCATCGGCGTCTCACTCACGAACAACAACCACGCCGGCATCGACGGATTCCGGCAGGACTGGGACCGCATCAAGGCCGGAGAGGCTTGGGGCCAGCTCACGATGAACCCCTTCGCCAATCCGGAAAAGCCGGTGCTCGGCATCGTCATGGGGCGTTCGCGAGGAGAAATCGGCGTGCCTGTCGAGGCCATGGCCCCGGGCTCTCCCGCAGCGGCCGGCGGACTCAGGCCTGGCGACATCATCACCAGCCTCGACGACTCCACCATTCCCGATGGCAAGATCCTCGAGCAGATCCTGACAAAACGACAGGCCGGCGAAAAAGTGAAACTTGGCATCCTCCGTAACCGCAAGACGATCTCACTGGACGTGGTCCTCGCCCGCTACGACGAAATTTTCAACTAACACACTCCTCTTCTTCCGATGAAACCATTGATCTATCTGACATTCGGCCTGGCTCTTCAGGGGGCGTTGTTCGCCCAGGACGACATTCCGCTCCTGCTGCCCGAGGAGCGTGCGGCGGTCGAGACACAGGACCGGGAATTCAGCACCGCCATCAAGCCGGTCCTAACAGACGTCGCGAAATCGACCGTCCGGATCTGGTACAGGATCCCGCCGTCTTGCCTACGGCACCGTCATCGGCAACGGCTCGCAGGTGCTGACCAAGTGGAGCGAGATCGCCCGCGGAAAGGGCAACCTCCGCATCGATGGCGATGGCGGCATCACCCGAGCGGTCAAGCTGGCAGGCGTCTATCAGGACGAGGATCTCGTCGTGCTGGACGTCGAGGGTGACCCGCTCACTCCGGTGAAATGGAGCTACGAAGCCCCGAAGTTGGGCTCATTTCTAGCAGCACCGCAGCCGGATGGCCGCCTGGCCGCCTTCGGCGTGGTGAGCGTCCTCGAGCGCAACCTGCGCGACACCGATCTCGCCTACCTCGGAATCATGGGAGCCAAGGGATACACCGGCAAGGGAGTGAAAATTGATCACGTGGAACCCGGGACGGGTGCCGAAAAAGCCGGACTCGCCCCTGGAAACGTCATCCTCAAGGTCGGCGATCGTCCGTTGACCGGATTGCTCGCTCTCAAGAACGCCCTGACCGGCGTCGCTCCCGGAGAAAAGGTCAAGCTTCTCGTCGAGATGAACGGTCGTGAGAAAACCGTTGAAGTAGCTCTCGGGAACCGCCCGGAAATGCGCGAATACTTCGGCGCCCGCCTCCAACAGATGGAGCGCATGGGCGGACCGATCAGCCAGGTTCGCGATTCGTTCACCCACGTGATCCAGACTGACATGCGCGTGGCTCCCAACCAGGTCGGAGGTCCCGTGGTGGACCTCAAGGGCCGGGTGCTCGGCATCACGATGGCCCGTGCCGACCGCACTCGCTCCTTCGTGATGCCCGCCGCGGCGGTGGAAAATCTCCTGAAACAGGAATCCGCGAATCCCGCCCTCGCACAAGTCCGCCAGGACGAGGAGGAACGACCCATGCCTGCCGTTGGCCGTCGCGTTCCCCGCGACCGTTCCGGTGGTTCTCCCCCGCCTCTCACGCAGGAGCGCCTGCGCCGCCATCTATCGGACATGCAGCGCCTGATGGAGTTCATGCAGGAGGAAATGGATTCGCTGGAGCAACCGTGAAACCCGGCTTGCCCGCCGGGGCGGATTGCCTCATTGCCCGGCCATGACCATCGTCCTTGCCTCCTCCTCCCCACGCCGTCGCGAGCTGTTGGAAAAGGCGGGAGTTGTCTTCGAGGTGGTCGTTTCTCCTGCGGAGGAAATCCACGACCCCGGGCTGAAACCGGATGTCCTTTGCGAGCTCAACGCTTCCCTGAAAGCGGAGGCGGTCGCTGGTGTCAGGCCGGACGCCGTCATCATCGGCTCGGACACACTGGTTTTCATCGACGAAATTCCGTTAGGCAAACCTGCCGATCTCAACGAGGCGCGGGAAATGTTGCGGCGGCTTTCCGGCAGGACGCACCGGGTTTGCACGGGCGTCTGCGTGATCCATCCCGGCGGCAGGAAGGACGTGTTTCACGACATCACCGAGGTCACCTTCCATCCGCTGGACGACGCCGCGATCAGCAACTATTTCTCAAAGGCCAACCCGCTGGACAAGGCGGGCGCGTATGGCATCCAGGAGTCGGGCGAGTTGATCGTGGCCGGCATTCGCGGAAGTTTCGAAAACGTCATGGGCCTGCCGGTTGACAAGGTGGTCGCCGCCCTCACGAAACTCTGTTAGGGACGCTGCCGGCTCACTTCTGCTCGACGCCCTTGAGGTGCCGGACATACTGGCGGGGTTCCTCATGCAGCCCTTCCGCACGTTTCTCGCCATTTCCGCAACTGCAATTCCGTTGTTGGCCCAGGTTCCGTCCGCGGATCCCGCGCGGGGACCGGTGGAGCATCCTGACAAACTAACGGAAACCGTGGCTCCACCCGCTCCTGGCGTGGAAGACGCCGAGATCGATTGGTCCTTGCTCAAGGTTCACGACAAGAACGGCCGCGATCTTGCGGAAACCGGGCATGAGATCCATCCGGCGGGAAGCTCGATCCGCGTGCCGGGCCGCATCATGAGTCTGGCACTCGCCCGCGGCGGAAAATTCCTGATCGTCAAGGCGAACACCCACATCAGCGTGGTGGATGCGGACACGTTCAAGACCGTCGAGCAGGTTCCTTTTCCCAAAGGTCCGGATGGCAAGCCGGATCGCGGCTCGATGCACGGGATCGCGGTGTCGCCGGATGGCACGCGGTTGCTGTTCACCGGAAATCTTCGCCTGCTCCACCCCGCGACACTCGATGCCGCCGGGCATCTGGTTTTTGGCCGGCCAATCGCGCTCGCGCCTAACAAGAAGGTGGCGAATCCGCTGGGCGTCGTGTTTACCCCGGATGGCCGGCGGGCGGTGGTGGCGCTCTCGGTTTTGAATGAAGTGGTGATCGTCGATCTGGCGGAGCGCGAGGTCATTTCCCGCATCCCGGTGGGCGTTTGTCCTTACGGAATGGTGCTCGCTCCTGACGGGCGGACCTTGTTTGTTAGCAACTTCGGCGGTGGCCGGGCGGAAGAGGACGACGCGACGGAAACCGCTGCGGGAACCGAGGTGGCGGTGGACGAACGGAGCGTGGCCCTGCGTGGTTCGGTGACTGTGATCAACGTGAGGACCAGCGCCGTGCTGAAGGAAATCCCCACCGGCATCCATCCGGAAGCGATGTGCCTATCAGCGGATGGAAAGCAGGTGCTCGTCGTCGATGAAAGCGGAGACAGCGTGTCGGCGATCGATGTGGCGAAGCGCTCGGTGGTCGGCCATCTTGGCGTGAAACCGGCTCCGGAACTTCCCTACGGCAGCCTGGCAAACGGAGTGGCGGCCGGGCCTAACGGAATTTTCACTGTCAATGCCGGCAACAACGCGGTCGCGATGATCGATCCCGCATCGCCGGACAAGCCCTCCGCATTTCTATCAGCCGGTGGTTTCCCGGGTTCGCTCTGCGTGCGCGGGAACGATGTTTTCGTCGGCAACATCTTCGGCTATCAGGGAAATCTCCAGAAGATCACCGTTCCCTCCGATCCCGCCGGGCTGGCGCGACTCAGCGAGGACGCGCGAAAGGGATTCCATTTTTCCGAGATCCTCCGCTCGCAGCTCAAGGCGATGAGCGGTGTGGCACCGAAGGCGATTCCGGACCGTGTCGGCGAGCCGTCCCCGATCAGGCACGTCGTTTACATCATCAAGGAGAACAAGAAATTCGACCAGGTGCTGGGAGACATCGGCCGTGGCAATGCGGAGCCGAAGCTGTGCGAATTCCCCCGCGCCTCCACGCCTAACACCCATGCGCTGGTTGATGAGTTCATGCTGTTGGACAACTACTACTGCAGCGGCGTGCTCTCGAGCACCGGCCACCAGTGGACCGTGCAGGGACTGACCACGCCCTATCGGGAAAAGGACTGGAACAACGCCCGCTCGCCTTACGATTTTGGCAACGATCCGCTGTCCTACGCGGGCTGCGGCTTCATCTGGGACCATTTGCTGCGGAAGGGAATTTCGTTCAGGAACTTCGGCGAACTGGGCAATCTCACGAAGCCGGTGAAGCCTTTGTGGAAGGATTTCTTCGAGCCATGGGCGGAGAACAAGCCCGGGCCGGAGTTTGTTTACGAATACAAGCTCGCGAGTCTGCGGAAATACAGCGACCTGCGCTACCCCGGATGGGAAATGGCGATCCCGGACCAAATGCGGGCCGACTCCTTCCTCACCGCGTTGGCGGAGTTTGAAAAAGCCGGAAGCATGCCCGAGTTCACCATCATCTATCTACCGAGCGATCACACCGTCTCCGGGCGGGTCGGATGGCCGACGCCGCGTGCCTATGTGGCGGACAACGATCTCTCGTTAGGCCGCGTGATCGAGGGGCTTTCGCACAGCTCGTTCTGGAAAGACATGGCGATTTTCTCGATCCAGGATGACCCGCAGACCGGAGCTGACCATGTGGACGGCCACCGCTCGTTCTGTTTGATCGCCAGCCCCTACGCCAAGCGCGGCGGCCAGGTGATCAGCCGGTTTTACAACCAATCCTCGGTTTTGCACACGATCAGCCGGATCTTCGGCGTGGAACCGATGAATCAACTGGTCGCGCTCTCGCCGGTGATGTCGGAATGCTTCCAGGATCAAGCGAATTTCACGCCCTTCACCTGCCGGACCAACTCCGTCGCATTGAACGAAACCAATCCGGATCCGAAAAATGCCGCCAGCAAGACCGAGGCACGGCTCGCGCCGAAAACCTTGGATCTCGATTTCTCACAACCGGACCGCATCGACGACGGCGCGCTGGTTTTCAGCGAATGGGTCTGGTCCACGGTGCATGGCGATGAGCCGTTTCCCATCGCCTATTTCGGCGCCCACGGGAAGGGCCTGAAGGAACTCGGCCTGACGCTGGATCCCAATGGGGTCGATGAGGACGATGATTGAATGGAAAATGGGGATGTCGGAAATCGGGTTGCGGATCTAGCCCGCATGGGTGAAGAATCGCGCATGGAAAAACCTCACCGGTACCCGGTCATCTTCAACCCCAAGGCGCGCAGCCAGAAGGGTGGTCGGGTGCTCCGGTTCCTGATGAACCACGCCAACCGGTTCGCCCTCTACGCGACGAACCACGCCGGCGAGGCCCGCGATCTGGCTGCCAGGTTCGCGGACGAGGGAGAGCCGGTCGTCATCGCCGCTGGTGGCGACGGCACGCTCAACGAGGTCGTCAGCGGCCTTGGCGGCTCCAAGTCCATGCTCGGCGTGCTCCCTGCCGGGACGATGAATGTCTTCGCCCGCGAGATGGGAATTCCGTTTGATTCGCTGGAGCGCGCGTTCCAGGTCATCGAGCGCGGGTTTGTCAGGGAAGTGGATTTGTTCGAGGCCAACGGCTCGCCCTTCGTGCAGATGGCGGGCGTCGGATTCGACGCGATGGTCATCGAGGAAACTTCCTGGGAGGCGAAGAAGAAACTGGGCCCGCTCGCCTATCTGTTAGCCGCGGTCAAGGTGCTTGGCGAGACCCCGCCGAAGATCGAGGTGATTTGCCCGGACGGAAGGCGCGAGGAAGGGGTTGCCGTCCTCGCTGGTAACGGATCGCTCTACGGGGGGCAGTTCAGGTTTTTCCGCAATGCCAACAACAACGACTCCAAGCTCGACGTGCTCGTTTACAAGGAGGCGGGCTACAAGCTGGTGCTCGATTCGCTGCGCGGTCTCGCGTTTGGCGGCATCGACCTCGTGGCATCCACCAGTTGCTTCCAGACTGAGAGCTTCATCGTCCGTGCGGACCGCGAGGTGCCGGTGGAGGTGGACGGCGAATGGATCGGCAGGTTCTCGGAAATCCAGTTCAAGGACACCTCGAACCGGCTGCGCGTGATCGCTCCGGAGGAACCGCTGGTGGGAGGTTTCACGGAGGTCATGAGGTCGCTGCTGCAATGGCCCCGCCGTCCCGCGGAACTCCAAACCACCCGGGGCCTATGAGGAAAGACCTCAGGATTTCCCTCAAACGATGGTCGAAACGGATCCTCTGGTCCTTGCTCGTCATCGGGTTGGTCGGGGTCGGCATCATCGCCTACGCGAACCTAACAGCCATCTGGGCCTCGCGAGGACGCCTGTTTGACAAAATCTCCAAGGTCCCGGTGACCAAGGTCGGTCTGGTCTTCGGAACCACCGACAAGGTGAACGGGCGCGAGAACCTCTATTTCCGCTACCGCATCGACGCGGCGGTGAAGGTGTGGAATTCCGGCAAGGTCGAAACCCTGATCCTATCGGGTGACAATCTGAGCAGCCCCTACTACAACGAGCCGGAGAAGATGAAACAGGCCCTCGTTGAGAGGGGCATCCCGAGCGCCCGGATCGTCAGCGATCCCGGCGGCATGCGCACCCTCGACTCCGTGGTGCGCCTCAAGGAAATCTATGGAACGGACACCGTCCTCTTCATCAGCCAGCGTTTTCAAAACGAACGGGCGATCTATCTCGCCAAGGCCAACGGCATCACCGCCTACGGCTTCAATGCCCGGGATGTCGAGACCTACGCGGGGATGAAAACGAAGATCCGCGAGGTCGGCGCCAGGGTACAAATGTGGTTGGATGTCAATTTCCTCAACACCCGGCCCAGCCACCTGGGAAAAAGGATCGCACTGCCTGAGTGATCACGCTGCGGTCCATGGACTGCGGCGGGAAGCGAGAGCGCCACGCCGCTTTGGATGAGACCGAGCCAACGTCTTCCCCACGACGATGAAAAATCCAAAGCGGTGCCGACGCTACGCTTTGTCACCGCACTCCAGAGGGCGACCCTTCAAATTCTCCACGTCTCTCGAAAAATTCCAACTCATCCCGATGCGCGCCATCATGGCATCGCCATCACAGGGCACCACGCTTGGATCGCTTGAGCAGCGTTTCGTAACGTTTCTCCAACATCACCGCCCTGTCCTCGTCTCCGGCAGAGCGATAAAAACCACAGATCATCTTGTAAACGGTGGACTCGGCATTTGCCCGGAACCAATCCTTCGTTCCCGTCTCGATCACCCGCTTGAAAGCCAGCTCGATGTCACGCGCCGCCTTGCGGGCCAGTTCGGGGTCATCCTTGAGGAAGCCGAAATAGTCGGAAGCCATCATCTTGAATCCAGTTAGATTGCCACCGTATTTCCTCATCGCGCTGTCGTAGAGATTGCTGATGTCCTGCTTGTGATTGGCATCGCCACGCTTGAGGATCAGGTCAGCCTCGCGCTTGAGCGACGTGGCGATCAGGTCATTCTGCTCACTGGCATCCCGCTCGATGCGGCGGCGCTCGCGAAGCATCGACCGCTCCGCGTCTCCCTCCTCGCCATAGGGAAAGATATATTCCGACTCCGCGGTGGCAGCCAGGGATGCCATCCGCGGGTTGTCCTTGAATTCACGGCGCATCGATTTCGCAAAATCCTCCCATTCGCTGAGGTTGGACGGCTTCTCGGGATCACCTGTTAGCCTGGTCTGTTTCTTGAGCAGCTTGAACAAGGCCGCCCAGGTCTCGGTGTTGGAATGTCCGAACTGGTTTGCGAGCCGCACGGTCTCCGCTTGATCGGCCTCGTTGCCGGTTGCTTCGAAAAATTCGGCGAGCCAGAGATGGCGGCCCACCGCAAGCGTCGTCACCGGACTCTGTTGCTCGTTCCACGACAAGACCTCCTGCTCGGTGATGTGCTTGCCGGTTTGTGGATTTCCCGTTTGCCCCTTCGAGACTCCGCCGATGCGGCCGATTCCGGTCGTCCACTCGTCCTTTTTCACCTTCAGTCCCACCCATGCGTGTCCGCCAAGGTCGGTCTCACCGGTCAGTGTCATCGCCGGGATGCCCTGGGCGCGAGCCGTGTTGGCGCAGAAATACGATTGGTCGCCGCAGATGCCGCCCTCCTTCAGGATCTCCGAAAAGGTATATTCCTTGTAGGGATTCAATCCGTTGACGGCGCGCTCCATCAGATACTCGATCATGCCATAGGCATTTCCCCAATGCTGGCGGCTGATGTGCATCTTGTCGAGCGACCACTCCAGTTCCGAAGTGGAAACCGGCGCGCAGACCACCCACACGAGGTCACTGGCACTGCTATGGTGCACCGGAGCGGCTAACAGCCCCTTCTCGTTCTTTTCCATGTACCAAAGAAAGCGCTCCATCGGGACAACCGAGGATTTCTCGCTCGACTCACCTCCCACCGGATGCGGGATCGACACCTTGTCGTCGAACACGACCGCGCACGCGAGAGCCAGCGTGAAATACTTGTCCATCTTGCTGTCGGCGTTGGGCCATGCCTCCATCAGGAACTCCAGCACCTTGCCGCCATCATCCTCCGGCTTCATCGTTAGAAGGAATTCCTCCATCGCTTTCGGGTTGTTGCAGAGCCAGGCCAGGAACTCACCCGAATAGGCATCCGTGACGAGCCTTGAAACCGCCGATTCCGTCAGCTTCCCGAGAACCTGATGCCGGAGAAACGCCTGATAGAGTACCGGCTCGCTCCAGATTGGATCAAACCGGTTGGAACCCTGCCGTTTGCCCAGATTCCCGATCGCCGCCTGGATGGACCTGGCAAGAAGTCCGCGGTAGGCGGTCCAGGCCTTGCCCTCGATGGCGCGGTTGAAAAGATCCTTGTCCCTCTGGATCGCGGTGTCGCGGCGGGAATCAAGGTCCGTCAGCACCAACAGCTTTTCCTTCCCCATCAATTCCGATTCATCAACCCGTCTAACATCGGCGGCACGGGGCTTATCAGCCGTATCGGCACCCTGCGGGACGAAGGCAGGTACCTCTTTCGGAATCTCGGGAGTCGATGGCACGGATGCAACCGTTTGCTCCGGTGCCAGCAACGATTCCACCGGCTTCTGGTTGGCCGGATTCAGCATCACGACGATCGGCTTGTCCGGTTCTGATCTTGATTTTGTTAGATCCAGCACAACGAACACACCACCCAGGGCAAAGGCACCGATCATGATCGCCTTCCATTGGTCGGACATTCCCTGCTTCCGGGCTGCAAACGATGCTGCCACACCACGTGCGGCGGCACTACCCGCGGTCGGTTTGACTACAGGCGGTTTCGGCCCCGAAGAGGGAGTCGAGGCAGGTCTGGATTCACGTTTCATGAAGTTTCTGGGCAAGGGCCGGAGCGCGTCAGCCGCTCGCTACGGGGGAAACCTACCAACAATCGCAAAACTTACAATTCCATTGCAGTGGTGCCGATCCGCCACCGCAAGTGCCCGGAAAATCACAATTTGGAGATTGTCATCGCCTCACCAATGAGGATAGTAAGGTCATCTTGATTAAATTGGTCATAGATTCGATGTCACGATTTGGCACTGCGCATGCTGGCGACGGGCTGGTGTCACGCACCCCATCACCCGTCAAAATACCCAGCACCCCCACCCATACCGATGATTCATCGCACCGAGGAAGGTCAGTCCGCATTGTTCGAAGAAGATCTTGAAAATGGAGGCGGCCCCCGGAAGAAGCGAGCGGGAAGCCTCAACCCGAAACCCATGGACCTGGGACTCACGGCTCCCACCAAGCTCGCCAAAAACTACGTGTTGGACACCAACGTCCTCCTTCACGACCCCGCCGCCCTGGACCGTTTCCAGGAAAACCACCTCTGCATCCTGGTGGACGTCCTTTCCGAGCTCGACAAATTCAAGTCCGAGCAGACCGAACGCGGTGCGAATGCCCGCCGCGTCCACCGTCGTCTGACGGAAATGTTCTCCTGCGCGAAAAAGGTCACGCAGGGCGTCGCCACCGAAGGCGGCGGAACCGTCAGGCTCGTCATCTACGATCCCGCGAACTGCCCGAAAAACTCCGATCTTCTCAACCGCTTCCATCGGATCTTCCCCGACCGCGAACGCGTCGATCACCGCATCCTCGCCGCGTGCCTGCTGCTCATGCAGCACAACAACTCGCCTGTCGTCCTCGTCACCAAGGACATCAACATGCAGCTCAAGGCCCGCTCCGTCGGCATCGACTGCCAGGACTACCTCAACGACAAGGTGGATGCCCGCGAGGTTTCCAACTACGAGGTCCGCCGGGTCGAGGTGGATCCCACCGAGCTTCATCGCTTCGCCAGCACCGGCGAACTCGCCATCGCCGACGAGCGCATGCCCGGCATCTCCATCAACGAGTATGTCCTGCTAGGCGCTGGCGAGAAACAAACGATTCCCGCCCGCCTCTCGGCCGACGGGCGCTTCGTTAGACTGAATATCCCGGAGGTTCTGAAAATTCCCGATGGCCAGACCCTCAAGCCGCTCAACCTCGGCCAACGCTGCCTGATCGACGCCCTGCTCAATCCGGACATCTCGCTCGTCACCTGCTACGGCCACGCCGGCACCGGCAAGACCCTGGTCGCCGTCGCCGCCGGCCTGCACGAGATGTTCAACCGGAAATACAACGGCATCACCGTCAGCCGCCCCGTCGTCGCCATGGGAGACCAGCTCGGATTCCTACCCGGATCGCTCGATGAGAAAATGCGGCCCTGGCTGCAGCCCATCCACGACGCGCTCGATCTCCTCATGCGCCCAACCACCCCGCTGGGACCGCGTCGCAAGCAACAACAAAAGCCCGGTGGCGCTCCCCCCGTCGCCGCGAAGAAGCCTTACGAGCTACTCATGGAACAAGGCATCCTGGAAATCGAGGCCCTCTGTTATATCCGCGGACGCTCGATTCCTAACCGATTCTTCATCCTCGACGAGGCCCAACAGCTCACGCCGCAGGAAGCGAAAACCATCGTCACCCGGATGTCCCGAGACTCGAAGCTCGTCCTCGTCGGCGATCCCGCGCAGATCGACAATCCCTACGTCGATAGCCGCAGCAACGGCCTCGTTTACACCCGCAACCGCCTCAAGGGCCAACCCTTCGTCGCCCACGTCGCCCTCAACCGCGGCGAACGCTCGGAACTTGCCGAGGCCGGTGCGCAGTTGATGTGACCCATCCCAATCAAAAAGGCCTTCCGGTAATCCGCCGGGAGGCCTTTTTGTTGCCTATAAAGTTTGTTTTGCCGGATGGAAGCTGAATGGCTCGCGCTCTCCCCAAACTCACTACAAATCCTCGAGAAGCCCCCGAATCGATTCTCTCGCCTTTTTCTTCAGCTTCTTCTCCGTCGCATCGTCGATTTTGATCTCTCCGTTCTTGATGCCTGAAATCACCTCATCCGCGGAAGCCGTGATCTCGAGCGCCTTCGCCATCATCTTGTCCGCCCTCTCAATCTTCTCATTTGCAACCCGAAACTGTTCACCGATTTTGGACAAGACGAACGTGTTCACCACAAGGCTGATCACCACGAGGATATTTGTCGTTGTTTGAAGTTTCATTGGCTCGTTATCGATGGATGGAATCTTGTAATGTAAAATTAGCCCCCTCTCAATAGAGGCGAGGATTCGACTGAGGATCAAGACTCTGGTGTGTATCTTGACTGGAGATCTTGGATTAAAAGAGATCAGACGCTGGATTCCGAGCACTATCACCATCTCTCTCTAAGAAGAGATTCCTGCTAGATCCTTGGATTGATTCTGGTATCAGGGTAACCATCGAAATCAAATCCAATAATCTCGATCTCTGGATCCGCCGTGAAGATGCCCTCCAAGTCAACACCGAGCTTTTGGAGTTCATCTGAAATATCAACCGATCGCAACCGCTTCCAACTCCACCTTCTCGATCTGCTGTCGATGACAACCGCAAAATCGCATAGTCCCGTATTCTCATGGGCCCGACGGCAGATCACGGAGGTCGTGACAAGTGGCAACCGAATCTCGATCCACCAACCAAAATCCTCCGCGCAAAGGAATGGAACGTTATATCCAGCAATTTCAAGGCGATCCTTGATGTAATTCGCGAGGGACTGGCCAAAAGTCCCGGGATTGACCGACTCTTCAGCTTCACCTGCGAGAACAGGAAACTTCGATGACCGGATATGGAAACTCTGATGGGACATCTATTTGAGACAAGCAACCAAGGTCGCCCTACATTTGACGAAGGACGCTCGGACTGAGGTTTGATTTCTGAAATGTCATGGCGGTTCGGATAAGAGGCGAGCTGTCAGCGTTTCGTCACTCCGGCAGTTTCGCCTTTGATTCGTCTCGTCACATGTTGGACCACCAAGAAAGCCGCGCAGAGTGGCACGAAGGGAATCACCATATAGAGCCAGCCAAAAAGCATTCCCAATCCGCGCCCCAGACCACCCCCGCCCCCGTTCACCGGATAGTAAAAAAACATCGAAAGGTTGGTCAGGTACCAACTCATGATCGGAACCGAAAACCAGATGGAGAACCAGGAGATGATTGGATTGATTGCCTTCGCGATGAGGAGGAAGAACGGCCACATGATAAATGCGCCGATGACAACATTGGTAACATTCGGGCGCTGCCCAAGGTCTCCCACCAGAACCGCCAACAGTGCTGAAACCGCAGTCACGCCACTCGCGACCCGCAGCATCATCCCGTCAGTCTTGCCCAGAGCATCTGCCGTCAGGGCAGCGAACGGCAACGTCAACAAACCCAGCAGGATGTATTTGATCAGGTCTTCCATTCGGGACTGAAATTGAAACTCTATCAGGGAGGAATATGGCGATAAGTCATCCCACTCCCTGAGATTAATCAGTTGGTTAGCATCCGCAAGCAGGAAGGAGGGGCACTTGAGCCAATCGCATTGTAGCAAAGGCGGAATTCCTTGGCACAATTGCTAGGAGATTTCCTCAACAGCTTCGTTTCCTGCACATCAGGACCAGTTCGGCCCTCCGCAGCTTGCCCAAGTCACTGCGGGGAAATGAATCGACCCTGACCGGCAGTTGCAATCGTCTGAATCCTGCTGCGCTTTGATTGTAGCTCGATGCGCTGGATTCAAAAAGGTCCGCATCGACCGATGATTCGAAAACCGGCACCAGCACGTTTCCCGCACGCTCGTCGGGCACTCCGATGACGGCGAAAGTCCCGGCGACAAGTCGGCCTTCGGAAATTGCCATCAATTCCCGCTCGATGGCCTCGGGATCGACGAGTTCGCCGAGGACCTTGACCAACGAATCCGAGCGGCCGAGCGGGGTCAGGAGTCCGTCGGACAATTCCACCCTGTCGGAAGTGGTGTACCATTCGCCAAGCCTCGGCATGAAAGTATTTCCTGATAGATAGCCGGAGAAAAGGGCAGGTCCGCGAATCTCCAGCAATCTTTC
This sequence comes from uncultured Verrucomicrobiae bacterium, assembly GCA_963810445.1. Lineage (GTDB taxonomy): Bacteria > Verrucomicrobiota > Verrucomicrobiia > Verrucomicrobiales > Akkermansiaceae > Luteolibacter. The sequence continues at coordinate 104,580 of CAWENZ010000048.1, forward strand.
CGCGGACAGCCGCGTTTCCCAGATGGGCAACACCCGGATCGGCGATGGCTGATAGTCATGGTCAAGGGCTTCCAGTCCTTGGGTAGAGATCTGCGAGCCAGCCTCGGTCATGCCATAGCTCGCGAGCACCGGCCAACCAAGATTTCGCGCCTCGCGGCCCGTGGCAGAGGTCGAGTTGTCCGCCACCGACCACCACGGCTGATAGAGATTCGGGAGGACGGAGCCCGGCCTTCACCAGATCATGAATCTGGGTCGGGACCAGCGAGACGTGGGTGATTCCGGAGTGGTGCAAAAGGTGATGGAACTGGCAGGCATCCCATTTTCCCTCATGCACCACGAACCGGCATCCCGCTTGCCGGACCCGTGCCATGACACCGAATCCGCCGACATGGATGAGCGGCAGAGCAAGACCCCAACACGAGTCGCGCGTCACCTTCAGATGCGAGTTCACCGCTGTGGCGGACGTGAGCAAGGCGGCTTTCGAAAGCGCCACCCATTTAGGAATCCCCGAACTACCCGACGTTTCGAACAGGACATGATTCTCAAGCTCGGGAATGTCCGGCACTTTCCTCGCCGCGAATGGACGAGGATCGTTCCAGAAGGCATCGCTTGTTAGTAAAGTCGCGTCCATGGCAGCGCATCCAGCAGGTCGTCGAACCCAAGACCGGTGCCATCGGGCACCTTGAACGCCGGCGACCATGGGCCGAGCGCCTCGGTGAACTCGTTCGGCTCGAAAAGGTGATGGGTTTGCAGGCCGCAGGTGCCGACCAGTCCCGGGAATTGCAGCCCGAGCCGCGCCGCTTCCCATGCCGCGAACGCCTGGCCGACGGGATGATCCATGTAACTGGTGACAACGACGCGCTGGTTGTGGGCCATCGCCGCCTCGCCTAGCAGGAACGGCTCGTCGATGGCGGGCTTGACCACCATCACCTGCGCGGCGGAGGAAAGCGGCGCAGCCTCGCGATCCACAGCGAGCTTCAGCCGGGTGGTTTTCCGCAGCTCCTTCCAAGCGCTCTCCGAGTAGGGACAGGGATCCTCCACGAAGTCGATCGCAGCGCGGGTTTTCTCCGCAAGGCCTAGCAGAAACGCGGTTGCATCGTCGGGCGTGAGGGATTCATTGAAGTCCAGTCGCCACTTCAGTTGCGGATACTCCGCCGTCATCTCATCGAGGAATTTCGCCTCGCCCGTTAGATCGCGTCCTGCCTTGATTTTCACCGTGGTGAATCCCGCATGCACGGCGAGGGCAATCTCGGCGAGGTCAGTCTTGGCCAGCGTGGCGTGGCTTTCGGGAACCTCCATTTCCTCGAACAAGGAATTGTCAAACAAGCGCGAAGCCCGGTCGTATTCGGCACAGCGGAGGGCCCGCCGGACGATGGGCCAACGCCTGGCTCCTGATAGATCGGCAAGGCATTTCTCCAAGGTCGGGTCGCCCAGTTCCGGCCACGGGTGGATGCAGCCGTAGCCACCGTCCACCTCGATCAACGCGCCTTCGAACTCGCGGCGGTTCGTGATGGCATTGAGAAATCCCCGCGCCTTCAGGCGATAGCGGGAGATCATCGGTTTCGGTTCGACAGGATTCATGATCAATGGGCCATCACGGCGGAAAAATGGAAGGCCGCCGCGAAGATGACGAGTTGAAGCCCACCCAAGGCGAGCAGGCGGTTGAACGCGGGCCCCGGCGGAAACGTCAGCACGCCCCAGATGATGCGCAGGCCGATGAGGAAAACCGGCGCGCCCGCGATGGCCAGCGGCCCATGGCCGAACGCGATCCAACCCAGCCCGGAAAACACCGCGATTTTCACCTCCAGCCAGATCACCGCCACCGCCACCTTGGGGCCGAAGCGGACGGCGAGCGTGCGCTTGCCGGTGCTGGCATCTTCCTCGCGGTCACGCAGGTTGTTGATGGAAATCAGGATCGATGAAAGCAGCCCGATCTGCAGGCCTAACAAAAGCGCCTCGCGCGGCCATTCGCCGGTCTGGATGAACACCGTGCCCGCCACCGCCACGAGTCCGAAAAACAGGATGACAAACAATTCCCCCATCCCGCGATAGGCGAGCGGAAAGGGTCCGCCGGTGTAGCCATAGGCAAGGAAACAGCGAGGGAATCCCGATGGCGATGATGGGCCAGCCGCGCGCCTGATAGAGCACCACCCCGCACGCCACCGCGAGGCCGAGAAACACCGTCGCGAGCTGCATCACGGTTTTCGATTTCATCATCCCGGATGCCGTGACCCGCTTCGGGCCGAGCCGGCGTTCCGTGTCGGCTCCCTTGCGGGCGTCGATCGCGTCGTTGAAGAAATTCGTGGCGATCTGGATGGCGATGGAGCCGCCGAGCGTGCAGAGCGCGAGAACGAGATTGAAATTTCCCGTCAGTTTCCAGGCCAGCACGCATCCCACCCACACCGGCACGATGGCGGCGGGCAGGGTCTTCGGGCGGGCCGCGAGGAAGCAGGCTTTGAGGGTCGAACCGGTCACGGGCGCGAGTGAAACCCGAACTTGCCGACGAAATCGACCCATTTCGCAAACACGGGATTTTTGTGATGCATCCGCCGCCATCCTCGTTAACCTGCCAAAGCTCGTTTATTTCCCATGAAAAATTACTCCCTGAACATCAACGGCAAGCGGCAGGAAGCCGAGGTGGCCGAGGATACTCCCCTGCTTTGGGTCCTGCGCGACACCTTGGGCCTCGTTGGCACGAAATTCGGTTGCGGCATCGGACAGTGCGGTGCCTGCACCGTGCATGTGGACGGCAAGGCCGTGCGATCGTGCAGCCTGCCGGTTTCCGCCTTGGGCGAATCGAAGGTGACCACCATCGAGGGACTTGCCGAGTCCTCGAAACTCGTTCCGCTCCAACAGGCATGGTGCGATCTCGACGTCGCCCAATGCGGTTATTGCCAGGCCGGCCAGATCATGAGCGCCGCCGCCCTGTTAGCCACCACCCCGAAGCCGACCGACGACGACATCGACACCGCCATGCAGGGAAATCTCTGCCGCTGTGCCACTTACAAACGCATCCGCCAAGCCATCCACACCGCCGCCACCGCATGAAAACCGACGAATTTCCAAGCTCCACGGATCGCCGCGGATTTTTCAAGACCACCGCGCTCGCCGGTGGTGGCTTCCTGCTCGCCGCATGGCTCCCGGAATCCGCGGTGGCCGCACAAGAGGCGGCCGCGACATTTTCACCTAACGCGTTCATCCGTATTTCCTCCGATGGTGCGATCACGCTCTTCGCGAAAAATCCCGAGATCGGCCAGGGCGTGAAAACCTCGTTGCCGATGTTGGTGGCGGAAGACCTCGAGGTGGATTGGGAAAAAGTCACTGTCGAGCAAGGCCGCGGTCGATCCCGGATTCGGCTCCCAGGTCGCGGGTGGCAGCATGTCGGTCACGAACAACTACGATCGCCTGCGTCGCCTCGGCGCGGTCGCGAAGACCATGCTCGTCACCGCTGCGGCGAACGAATGGAAGGTTCCTGCGGAAGAGTGCACGGCCGCCTCCGGAGAGGTGACCCACCAAAATACAGGTCGCAAATTGTCTTACGGCGCACTGGCCGCCGCCGCTGCGAAATTGCCGGTGCCCGACCCCAAATCGGTGACGCTGAAGGACCGTTCGGAATTCAAGATCCTCGGCCGGCGCATCGGCGGTGTGGACAACCGGAAAATCGTCACTGGCGAGCCGTTGTTTGGCATCGACCAACGCTTGCCAGGGATGGTTTATGCCATCTTTGTCCGCTGCCCGGTTTTCGCCGGCAAGGTGAAGGACGCCGATGTCGAGGCGGTGAAAAAACTGCCAGGAGTGAAGGATGCGTTCGTGATCGAAGGTAGCGGAGACCACTATGGCCTGTTGCCCGGCGTGGCGATCATTGGCGATTCCACCTGGAGCGTTTTCAAGGCAAAGGAAAATCTAACCACCACCTGGGACGATGTCGGGCACGGCGACGAAAGCTCGGCTGGGCAGGAGAAAAAGGCGTTGGAAGCCATCGCTAACAAGAAGGGCAAGGAAATCCGCAAGGACGGATCACCCGACGATGCATTTCCCGCGGACAAGCGTACGGTGGATGCGGTTTATTACTATCCGCACCTCGCCCACGCCAACCTCGAGCCGCAGAATTGCACGGCGGTCTTCAAGGATGGGAAACTCGAGATGTGGGCTCCCACGCAAAATCCCGGCGGCGGCATCGAAGGCATTTCCAAGGCTCTGAAACTTCCGAAGGACAAGATCGAGGTCCACATGACGCGGATCGGCGGCGGCTTCGGTCGGCGGCTGATGGGAGATTTCATGGTCGAATGCGCGGCCATCGCCCGACGGCTCGACGGCACGCCCGTGAAACTCACCTGGGACCGGAGTCAGGATCTGCAACACGACTACTATCGCTCCGGCGGTTGGCATCACTTGCGTGGTCACGTCGATGAGGCGGGAAACATCACCGCCTGGGCCAACCACTTCGTGACCTACGGCCTCAACAGCGATGAGCGGCCGGGAAATGGAGCGGACGTCGGAGGTGGCGAGCTGCCCGCCGGGTTTGTGCCGAATTTCCTGCTGGAGCGCACCATCCTGCCGAGCAATGTCCCGCTCGGTTACTGGCGCGCACCGGGTTCCTGCGCCATCGCGTGGGCCTTCCAAAGCTTCATCGACGAACTCGCGCACGCGGCGGGGAAGGATCCGTTGGAATTCCGCCTGACGTTGTTAGGAGCGGATCGATTGGTCGAGCCATCGGGCGGCCGGGGCAGGCCCTATGACACGATGCGGATGAAACGCGCCCTCAAGCTCGCCGCCGAGAAAAGCGGCTGGGGAAGGAAGATGCCCGCGGGCAGCGGCCAGGGAATCGCCTTCCATTTCAGCCACCTCGGATACGTCGCGGTCGTCGCGGAAGTCAGTGTCGATGCCAAGGGCGCACTCAAGGTGGACAAGCTAACCGCCGGCGTGGACGTCGGACCCATCATGAACCTCAGCGGTGCGGAGAACCAGGTGGAAGGGTCAATGCTCGACGGCCTGAGCGCGGCATGGTTTCAGGAAATCCTCGTTGAAAACGGCAAGGTCACGAACACCAACTTCAACGACTATCCGCTGCTCCGCATCTCACAGGCGCCGAAGGTGGAAGCCCATTTCTTTCCATCCGATTTTCCGCCCACCGGCCTCGGCGAACCGGCGCTGCCACCCACCGCGCCCGCCATTTGCAACGCGATCTTCGCCGCGACCGGCAAGCGTGTTAGAAAGTTGCCGCTGGCGAAACAGGATCTCAAGCCCGCATGAGCGAGATCACCAACAACGAGGCCCGCAGCCGCTTCGAGCTGATGGAGGATGGCAAACTTTCCTTCGCCGACTACCTCCTGAACGGTGAGCTCCTGACACTCCCTCATGTGGAAACCGATCCCGCCCTCCGTGGAAAAGGTGCGGCGGGACGCCTGATGGCGGGCGTGCTGGAACTCGCCCGCGAGCGCGGCTGGAAAGTCAGGCCGGTCTGTTCCTACGCGGTCGCCTATGTCGAGCGGCATCCGGAATATGGAGATTTGCTGGCTTGATCCAATCGACCTTAAAACCGGATTGGATTTGAACAGGAGGTAACGGAGTTTCTGACATTTTGATCTGAAATCTCAGAAGCCAAAGGGTGTTTGGAAATCTTGCCTTGATGTTGCCGACAAATCGATTTCTCCCCGGATTCTTGCCGTCCACTTCTTGAATCCGTGTCCATGCGCGTTCATCCGCGCGGTTCATTACACTCTAACATATTATCCACGGATTCGTTTTTAGCTCATCCAATCCTTTTTTCCTCCTGTTGATCCACTCTCCTATCAAGCCGAAACCCGTTCAAACCGGCGGAGGAAGGAAATGCAACTCGCTCTGGAATTACCAGGACATGCCCCGTGGATTTGTCCCAACGGGACGACTCATCCCAGCCCGGGATGGAATCCCGGGGCCAGGGCATCAATTCATTTTCGGGTCCTGCAAGGGACCTCTCATGCTCGCGCGAGATGGATGCATCCCCCCGCATGAAGCGTCCCTTCAGGACGCGAAGTCCTGGCAGATCGTCAACCCGGCACCGCGTGCCGGGTTGCGATGAATCGTCCCGCCGGGACGGATCCGATTCGTGATCCCATTACAAAACATCGCAAGATGCGCATTGGCCAAATTGCCGGGAACGGTATTGGATTTCCCGCATGGAGATTTTCCTGATCGTTGTCTCGGTGGTGTTCGCGCTGTTCGTCGGCTATCACCTTTACCGCTTGATGTTCGAGGACAGTGAGGAGTTCTGGGAATGCGTGCGGTTTTCCATGACTCCTAACATCATCTCGATGTTCCGCGGGGAATACCTCGATGACATGCTCAAGTCCTTCAAGCTGGGTGCCTTCCTTCTCGCCGTGGGATTGTGCGGATTTTTCGCGCACCTCGGTCTAACCAGCCTCTTCGGTCCGGATTGAAATGCCCACCTCAAGGCACCCGCGGAAACTTCGAGAAATCCGGCGGGCGCTTTTCAAGGAAGGCCTGTTTCCCCTCGCGGCCTTCCTCGCTCATGTAGTAGAGCAAGGTCGCGTTGCCGGCCAGATCGAGCAGGCCGATCTGGCCGTCGCAGTCCGCGTTGAGCGCGGACTTCAGGCAGCGCAGGGCAAGCGGTGAATGGACGAGCATCTCGCGGCACCACTGGAGGGTTTCCTTCTCAAGATCGGCGAGCGGCACGACGGTGTTGACCAGGCCCATGTCGAGCGCCTGTTGGGCGTCGTACTGGCGGCAGAGATACCAGATCTCGCGGGCCTTCTTCTGGCCGACGATGCGGGCAAGATAGCTGGAGCCGAGGCCGCCGTCGAAGGAGCCGACCTTCGGCCCGGTCTGGCCGAAGCGGGCGTTGTCGGCGGCGATCGGTGAGGTCGCAGACGATGTGCAGCACGTGGCCGCCGCCGATCGCGTAGCCGGCGACCATCGCGACGACCGGCTTGGGCAGGGAGCGGATCTTCTTCTGCAGATCGAGCACGTTGAGCCGCGGAATCCCGTCCTCGCCGATGTAGCCGGCGTGGCCGCGCACCTTCTGGTCGCCGCCGGAACAGAACGCGAGGTCGCCGGCTCCCGTCAGGATGATGACGCCGACCTTGGGATCCTCATGGGCCAGATCGAAGGCCTGCGAGCAGTTCCGTCACCGTCTTCGGGCGGAAGGCGTTGCGCACTTCCGGCCGGTTGATGGTGATTTTGGCAATGCTCCCCTCATCCGTCGTTTCATAACGGATGTCCTCGAATTCGCGCACGGTGGCCCACATGCGCGGACTTTGGATGCTCTCCCGCCGTCCCGCAACCCGGGAAATGCGGGAGCCTTCCAAATGCGTGTTGCCCAATTGAAGCAGACACCGAAAAGAATTCCCGGATCGTCAGCAAGGAAGACCTCATCCACCCAAAGCTCAATGGAACGGGGCAATCGCAGGGCCAACGCCCGCCCTCCACGGTTGAAAATCTCCTCGCCACCGGAGTGGACGAAACCCATCCTCGGACACGGTTTCGAAAATTGAAACTGGCCGACATGCGGTCAGGAGAAAAACCTCAGCATGACTTTCGAAGCAAGCAATCCGCCATCACAAATAGCCAAGACATGAAAAAAGGAATCCCACACTTTTCACGAATCGCCGGCGTCAGCGCCGTGGTGATCACCTTGGCACTCGTGTCGAACGCCTGGTCGCAGAAAAAGAATGCGGCGGCGAGCACCGAGCCCGCCTACTACACCCCGGCCACCACACCGGTCTTCAATCCCTATCCCAATGTCACCGACAAGAAGCCGTGGCTGGTGAGAAATCTCGGACCGGTCGGGATCGGCATCAATTTGATCCGCCCGGGCATGACCATGCAGATCAACAATGTGGAGCCCGGCTCGCCCGCCGAGAAAACCGGCAAGCTTCAGAAAGGCCAGATCATCGAGAGCATCAACGGCAAGGTGCTCAAGGAAATCGATCCGCGCATCATCCTCGGCGACATCGTCACCGAGGCCGAGGCCAAGGATGGAAAAGTTGTCCTGAAAATTCAGGGTGCGGGTGACGTCACGGTGAACATCCCGGTGATGGGCGCTTACAGCAAGACCTGGCCGCTGGATTGCCCGAAGTCCGACAAGATCGTCAAGGCGCTCGCGGAGGTCCTTGCGAAAGATGAGAAGCCAAGGTGGGGATCGGTTCTTTTCCTCCTTTCCACGGGCGAGGAAAAGGATCTCGCGGTCGTGAAACGCTGGATGAAGGACATCAAGACCATCGGCGGGATGAACTGGGAAAAAGGCTACAAGGGACCGGGCTTGTGTGAGTATTACCTGCGCACCGGAGACCAAAGCGTGCTGCCGGTGATCAAGCAGATGACCGAGGAGCTGAGGGTGAACATGTTCAACGGCGGCTGGAGCGGCCGCGGCGCACCGGCGGCCTTCACCTATTCCGTCGGCACCGGACAGGTCCATGCCTCCGGGGTCCATTGCATGAGCTTCCTCCTGATGGCCAAGCTGTGTGGCGTGGAGGTGGACAAGTACATGTTCGATCAGGCTTTCGCGCAGTTCTACCGCTTCGCCGGACACGGCAATGTCGCTTACGGCACCAATTTGCCCGAAGGCGGCTTCCGCGACAACGGCAAGACCAGCGGCCTCGCTTTCGGCCTCGGGGCAGCGGCCATGGTTGATCCGAAAGGTGAAGACTCGGTCTTTGCCAAGGCCCGCGACAATTCCGCCATGAAGGCCTTCTACGCCACCAACTGGTTCCACGCCGCCCACACCGGCGGAGGCATGGGGGAAATCTGGCACCATTCCGCCGTCAGCCAGATGCGCGAGAAACGCCCGGTGCAATATCGCTCATTCTTCGATACCCGGCGCTGGGTCATGGACCTTTCCCGCCGCTTCGACGGCAGCATCGGCATCGCGGGCATGGACGACCGCTACGATCGCTCCGCCACCGAGGACAACATGGCCTGGGGCACCTATTTCGCACTGACCTACACCTTTCCCCGCAAACAACTTCAGCTCTTCGGCGCACCCCGCAGCAAATGGGCCAAGTCCATGCCCCTGCCCCGCCCGTGGGGCAATGCGGCGGACGACGCCTTCCACTCGATCGAGCCCATCCCCGGCGGCTCCCTCACCCTCGAGGATCTCAAGAACGAGACGGTCGAAACAGGCGCCTCGGGGGCCGTCATCGCGAAGCTTGGCGATCCAAACCTGACGGATGAAACCCTCGTCAAATACATCCTCCACCCCGAATACGACCTGCGCAGCATGGCGATGGATCAGGTGGTCAAGCGCGGCAAGGTGGAGATGGTGGTGCCGCTCCTGAAATCGGAAGATCCGCGCCTGCGACAGGCCGGGCTCCTGGCCCTCACCGGCATGTTCAAGGGCAGCGCCCTGCCCGCCGACAAGGTGACGCCGGATATGTATGATCTGGCAGGCAGGATGATTGAAAATCCCGATGAATCCTGGTGGGTCGCCCTTCATGCCATCGATGGATTGGCGCGTGCTACCCCTGACGTGATTGGAAAGCACCGCGCCCGTCTGCTAGAATTCCTCGATTACGACAGCATTTGGCTACAAACCTCCGCCGTGTGCACCCTCGCCAAGATTTCCACGACTCCTGCGGATTACAAAATCGTGCTCCCGGCGATCATCGCAAAAGCCGCCAGCTTCAGGGTGGACGCGTCCTCGAGCCGGAGCTCAAAGGCGATTTCCGATGCTCTGAAGTCGGCCAGTCCAGAGGTGAAGGCCTTTGCGGATCCATTGTTGAAGAAGACCTACAATGCGATGCCGAACGTACTCGCCGAGCCCAACACGGGAGCCATCATGACCAACGGCGCAAAAACCGTTAGGTCGCGCATGGGGCTCATCCTTCAGGAACTCCCTGGCGGTGAGGAATTCGTCCGCGAGCTCCCCAAGACCACACTTGCCTCCTACATCAGCGGCAAGGACTCCGACATGTATTCCTACAACGGCAAGTTAACCCCCAACCCCGCCGTGCTCGGCACCTGGGCATGGGCGGTCTGGCCGCAGCCCTCTAACCCCTCGGAGGTGGACAAGTGCATCGCCAACTACCTCAAGGGCAAAAAGGGCAAGGACCCCACCAAGGTCGAGGGCTCCAAGGACACGCTCATGCTGCAGGACGGCGGCAAGGTCGCGAAGTCGAAATACTACGGCGGCTATTTCTGGTCCGGCGACATGCTCATCGGCGTGAATGACGACCAGGCACTCAAGATGGAGGTCAGGACCGTCGATGGAGTCGATTTCCTGATTGTCGAAAAGGGCGGATTCAACGCCGTCCCCGACACCGAGGAGGCCGCCACCGCCGCGGTTCCCAAGGACTGGCATTGCGGATTCCACGTCTATGTGAAGCAGAAATGATCGCGCTAATTCCTGGCCTGCGATGGATTGCTCGCTTGTGGTGTGAAATTTACCGTTAGTTTACACAAATGTCGTCATGGCATGGCTAGCATGGAGAGATGAGAAATGCGATCGTCCTGCTTGTGGTTTGTTTGTTGCGGACGACTGCGATCCCTGCGCGAGCGGATGAATGGCAGCGTTTGGCGGAACAAATCTCCTACGTCAATTACAGCGATTTTCTCTACAACCGCCCACCACGGAACTTTGGCGATGCAGCCTCACCCAGGTTGAATGCACTTCAAGCTGCGATGGCGATCCCTGCCGACCTCCCGGACTTGAAAAGGCGGGTCGAGCACCCGAATCCAAAGGTTCGGGCTTTGGCTCTGATGAAATTGTATGTGAGTGGGGATCCGAATGCCTTTCGAGTGATCCATGGCCGGTTGAGGGATGAGGGGTTGGCTTTTCCCTTGCTGTCACCTTTTGGTTCGGGCCCGACTTTTGATTTTGATCTGAATCAAATCAAACCTCCTGAAGTCGACACGCAGGAGCAAAAGTTGGGCGGGCTTGCGCAGAGAATGTTGGACATGATCGACTGCCCCCGGAATGAGGATTTCGAAGTCTGGGCCAAGAGGCGCTTGGACAATCCCGACTGGATGGGCTGGTATGAATTTTTATTGAAGCGAGTGACCCGCGGAACGAGTCCGACGCCTGAAGGGATCAATGAGGAGCTTGCCGCGTTTGAGAAGTTGCTCGATCAGAGGCCGCCTGCAATGCGGGCCTGGCTGGGATTCGTGGTGGCAGATGAGGCGATGAGCGTTCCGATGGAAGACACCGTATTGGGAACGCGGGACGAGTTGATCGAAAAGGGCAAGGCGCTGGGGCCGGATGCGCTGCTGGGTTTCCTGCGCGACGGTTCGAGGGCGGGACTGAAGGATCCGAATGTGGACGACCCAAAAAATGGAACCCGTTTCATCCTGCGGCACGCGAAGCATTTTTTCCGTAAGAAAGATGCCGAAGCGCTGCGGAAAATGGGCCACTACATCGCGGCGTCCGACTTGCGACCGGATATGGCATCGGTGTGGATCAGGGAAGCCTGCGCAAAGTGGAGCGAAACCTATCAGGGATGGGACCGGGCGCGGGCCATGGCGGCCTTGCTGGACCTGAGAGCAGACAAGGAATTGAGATTTGTGATCGATTGGCTTTATGAAACCGAACGCATCGGCAGCGGAACGACTGATCAGACTGCATTCATTACCGAATACCACCGTAGGCGTCCGGCAGCTTGGAGAAAAGCGATGACTGCGTTGGTGGCTCATCCTGGCTTCGACTCCATCGATACGATGTCATTGATTTATCTCGCCATCATGATCAACGATTTACACGGTGAAATTCTGGTGGACAAAGCGCTACTGACGGACGAGCGCGAGGCGGAGCTGCACAATGCCATCCGGAGAGCCCTCGGTTTGGCGGAGAAGCAGGTGAAGTGGATCGAATTGAATCATGAGGGGGAACGATTGGATCCCGAGTGGTCGGTGCCATTTAATGGAAAGGCGACCCGCATGGAAATGAGTCCTGACGGCACCTTGCTCGCCATCGTCATGGACGACGGAAAGATTCGCATTCATCGCGCACCGGGTGGAGCGGTTCTCGGCGAGATCCCGGCGGATGACGCTCTTCTCGTAACCCTCGGTTTTCACCGCGCGAATGGAAGCCTGATGGTCGTTCGTTTCGGGGGAAAGGTGGAGTTTTGGAATCCCCGGACTCTTCAATTGGAAAGAGAAGTGAAGATCGAGGGATTCGGAGCGACCGAAGTCTGCCTTGATTCCGGAGGAGAATGGTTGGCCTCGCGCCAGGCGAATCATGTTGGGATCTCGGTTTACGATTTAGAGACGGGCAAACAACGATGGAATATTCCGATGCCGATTTGTGCGTTCGGATTGATCGGAGCCTCACCCGACGGATCGCGTTTCGCGGTTTGCGATGGCTTCAACCGCACCGTGCTGTTATTTGATCCTGCAAAATCGAAACCACTCGCACGCTTGAATGGTCACTCAGGGATGCCTCGGCAGGTGGCCTTTTCCGCAGACGGCGCGACAATGGTGACAAGCGGTAGTGATACGAAAATCATGGTCTGGAATATGAAAACCGGCGCGCGTATTGCCGAATACACAAGTCGCAGGAAGCATCCTCCGGTGCTGGCATACAGCGGAGACTCCACCAGTTTCTTGTTAGGTGGCGGATCTGGTAAAATCACCCAAGTGAATCTGGCTGACGGGCGGGTGACTCAATCTCTCGAATTCGATGGCACATGGCCTCAGGCCATCGCGCAATCCAACAAAAACCTGGTGGCCGTGGTTCACACCCCTAGTGCCCAATCCACTTTGGTGGGGTGGCGCTTGAAGGATGAGTGATTTGGGTCTTCCATCCAGCCCTTCAGCATCTGAAGTTCCCACATGAAGTCCAAGCGACGTTCTCACCCACCGGCCTCAAAGCCCCGTAAAGAGGACGCACCAAATTCTGTTCCCTCACCCTCTAGCCCGCGCGAAACTCCCGCGCTGGAAGAAAGGACTCCATCCAATCTTGCGGGCGCGATGTTCTGGATGATGCCCGGGCTCTCCGGGTTTGCCTGCCTGATCTATCAGATCCTCTGGATGCGCCAGATCGGACTCATGTTAGGAAACACCTCGCAAGCCGCCGCGCTGACGCTCGCGGTGTTTTTCGGCGGGCTTTCCATCGGTGGCTGGTATTGGGGGAAACGCTGCGAGAAAAAAAACAATCCCCTTGCGCACCTACGCGTGGCTGGAAGTGGGAATCGCCGCTGCGGGAATCGTGCTCCTCATCGCTCCCACCCTTGTCCCCCATGTCTATCCGATGCTCCATGGCAAAGGGTTCGCACTGACGGCGTTCAAGTTCATCTCGACCCTGCTCATGGTGTTTCCCGCCTCGTTCCTCATGGGGGGGACGCTGCCCATGCTCGGGCAGGCCGTCATTCACAGGAGAACATCCTTCGGCGCCACCACGGCGCGGATGTATGCGGTGAACACGATGGGCGCGGCTTGCGGCGCGTTTGCCACTGCCTTCCTGCTGATCTGGTGGTTGGGGATCCGCATGACCTGCCTGACCGCCATGGGAGCCTCCATCGCGGCGGCCCTCATTGCATTCCACCTATCAAAACAAGTGTCCTTCCAACGCACGGCGACGGATGCCCTTGAGGAGGATGAACCGCAGCGAGGCAAGAAGGCCCGAGAGGCGGTGGCTAACAACCCGGACATCCCCCGCCCTCTTATCGCGGCCTTGGCCTTCGTTTCCGGGTTCAACCTGCTGGCGCTGGAAGTCGTTTGGACACGGATGATGGCCCAGATCCATGAGAACTCCGTCTATGGTTTTGCCACGGTCCTGATCGTTGTGCTGGTTTGCCTTTCGCTGGGTGCCTGGCTCGCCTCGCGCCTTGCCCGTAGCAAGATTCCCGCCCCGCAGGTGCTGCCATGGCTCTTCGCCCTCGGTGGCACCGCCCTGGCCATGACTCCCCTCATTTCCATGGGCATCACCCAGGGCATGAAAATGCTGGAAACCCATCACTCGTTCGCGAACTACGTGCTCCGGCTCTTCGGCACCGGATTCGCCGCCATTGCTCCGGCCTGTCTGCCGCTCGGGGCGGTGTTCCCATTCCTCATGAAGGGCGAGGAAAGGTTCATCACCCATGCGGGAAAAAGCATCGGCACCCTCTCCGCCATCAACACCATCGGCGCCATCCTCGGCTCGCTTGCCGGAGGTTTCCTGCTTCTGGAGTTACTCGGCATCTGGCACAGCATCCAACTCGTTTCAGCCCTCTATCTCATCGTCGCCGTGCTGATCCCCGCCGGTGGAAATCGCGCCAGGATCGCATCAGCCATCATGCTCGTGCTCCTGCTCACCCTTCTCAACCCGTCCAGACTTCCCAACCCATCAAGCGAGGACGCCGCTGGGGAAGTCGTGGAGAAATGGCAGGGCAGCGATTGCACCGTCACCGTGGTCAGGGATGCACGGGACGACGTCAGCATCCGCATCAACTCGAACTACAGCCTCGGCTCCTGGGGGGCCTATGGATCGCAGATGTTCCAAGCGCGGATCCCGTTGCTCGCCTGGCCTGCCACCGACAGCGTGTTCTTCCTCGGCATGGGCACCGGCATCACCGCCGGGGAAGCGCTGGACCGCAACTCTTTCCCGAATGTGAGAAGGGTCGTCGCCTGCGAGCTCTCGCCAAACGTCGTCGCCGCCTCCGGAAAATACTTCACCGCCGGGCCCGACGGCCGCGATCTAACCAACGGACTTTACACGGATCCCCGCGCGGAGATCGTCGTCGCCGACGGACACAACCAACTGCTGGCAAACCGCGAACGCTACTCGATGATCAACGCGGATCTCTTCCTTCCCTACCGCCGGGGCTCGGGAAATCTCTACAGCCGCGAACATTTTCTAACAGCCAATCAGCGCCTCAAGCCGGGCGGTGTCTTTGTCCAGTGGCTGCCGCTCTATCAGATGTCCGAACGCGAGTTCGGCATCATCGCCCACACGATGATCTCCGTATTTCCACAGGTCAGCCTGTGGCGTGGAAATTTCCAACCCGGCGCGGAAATCGCGGCACTCGTCGGACATGCCGACTTATCGCCTCTGCCCGCCTCCACCCACGATGCCGGAGAGGAAAAGCAGCGCGCGGTGGAGGGCGCCACCCACCTCGACATGCAGGATCTCATGCTGCCCATCAACGAGCAAACCATCACCCTCTTCTACGGCGGAAATCTAACACGCAACTCCGATCTGTTTGAAAAATACCCTCTCAACACCGACGACAGGCCCGTCATCGAGTTCGGAACCCCGCGCTCCCTCCACCAGTCATCGGATGCCGAACGCCCGCAGTTTCTCGAATCCCGTTTCGCCAACCTGATCGACAAGCTACAGTCCCGCACCCCTCCCGACGAAGACCCCTTGTTAGCTTCCCGCAGCCCCTCAAGCCGCAAGCTGCCCCTCGCCGGATCCGCCTTCCACCGCGCATGGATCGCCCGGGTTCATGGAGATGAGGAAACCTGGATGAAGGAGTGGGAAACGTTTCTCAGCAAATGGACAGATCCTCCCCCTCCCTAACACACGCGAATGAAATTCCGTTGAGATTGACCCGTTCCTAAGAGGCTGTCTGAAAAATACCCGAAGGCAGGGATCGACCTCCGGGCGGTCCTGCGAATGGAAAGTGAATGTCCGACCATGGATGGATTCAAGAGCTTTTCATGGGCGGATCCATTCGCCTTACATTCGCAGGACCGTTGCGGAGAACGGTCCCTGCCATTTTTAAGACAGCCTCTAAGAATTCAGGATCGTCCCTGCATGGCAAGAGCGAAACCCAAGCCAGCTCCCGCCGCCGAGGCGCGCACCGCTCGCCGCCGCGCCGACTGGAAACTCGTCGTCGCCGACAGCTTCGCCGAAGCAGAGGCCGAAACCCGCGCCTACTGGCGTGCTGCGACGCCCGCCGAACGCCTGAACGCTCTCGAAAAACTCCGCGAACCCTTCTATGGCAAAGATCAAATTGGCGGCAGACTTCAGCGATTTCTTGAAGTTGTGCCTGCGGAATGAAGTCCGCTTCATGGTCATCGGCGGTTACGCGGTGATCCACCACTCACGACCCCGCTACACCGGCGATCTGGATTTATGGATCGACTCATCGCTCGAAAACGCCCGCCGCGTCGTCACCGTGCTTCAGGAATTCAGTTTCCCGCCAGAAGCCGTCTCCACCCAAATGATCACCGATCGCAAAAAGATCATCCGGATGGGCTTTGAGCCAATGAGGCTCGAGCGATTTACCCACATTCCGGGCATCGAGTTCAGCGGCTGCCATGATCTCCAGGATCTCGAAGAGCTGCCGTAGCACTCAGACTCAAGAACCCAGCCTTCCACAGCCCTTGGATCGCCCGGGTCCATGACGATGCCGCACGGCAGTCTCCCTGGGCTCGCAACTGTCTCCCTCAGGGCCGGCCCTTCGCCGACTTGAATTGCTGCTCCACCTCAAGGGGGGTCAGGGCCCGGTCCCATATCGCGAACTCGTCGATATCCCCCTTGAAGAAGGCGGGATACTTATCATGCGGATCGCCTCCCACCCGGAGATCGGGCAGATTACCTTGAAGCAGCTCGCGGGTTTCGCGTTCCCAGCCGATCAGCTGACCATCGAGGTAGAGATCAGCCGTGTTCGGACCCCATGTGGCCGTTAGATGGTGCCACTTTCCTTCGTCGATTGACTGCTCGGAAGTCAACAACACATCATTGCGCCGGTTTTCGATGAAAAAGCCGACCCGGCCATCGGATTCCAATCGGACCCGCATGAATTCATCCGACGGTTTGCGACCAGCAGACCAAAGGACAGCCCCGCGTCCGCTGCCAGACCCGCGGCGCACCCAGCAGGATACCGAGCCCGCGCTTTTGTCCAGCCGTGCGGGGCCGCTGGCGCGAACGCGTGGTGCCAGATCCTCGTCAAGCGCCTCGGACCGCAGTGAGAAGGCCGTGATCCTGGCTTGGAGTTGTTCTCCGGATACGGCGATTCCGACGGAGCGGATCGACTCGTTGGGCAGGGTGTGCCTTTGTCCGACCTTGACGTATGCACCCATGTCCGTGCGCTTCGCGAAATAGGTCGCGGTCCAGTTTCCACTCCGGGTGGTGTCGAGAACGATGCGCAGGTCGATATCACCACCGACTCCATTGCTCCAGTTCTCCCATTCTTTGGGATGGGAAGCGCCCACATCATGGGTTGCGTTCCCAAGCTTTGATCCCTTGCCGCGAAATAGCATCCAAGCCCGACCAATCACCTTGCCCAGGACGAAGCGATCTCCGGTGTTCACGGTGGTGGATTGGCCACCGGCGAATCCGAGCGCAACCCAGGGAGAGCTCCCATCCGGGGAGTTGAAACCGCGGAATGATCCATCCAGCGTGTAAACCACGCCATCGACCGGTTCAAATGCGAGTGTCGCGCTGGCGGTGCCGGGGGAGATCCATCCATTCTCGCGAAAATGGTGCCCCGCCACCCAAGAGGTTCCGCTGATGTTGACACCGGGGACACGTTTGTTCAACGGGCCGCTGCTCTTCACTGAAGCGTCGGCCATGAAGGTTTCCTGAAACAGGACCCCTTGATGACGAGGAGCGGCACCTAGCGAGAGCGGTGTCTCGCCGTTCTGACCACGCAGGCCGATGGCCCGGTTTCCGAGGCCGAATCCACCGAAACCATCGGCTGGTCCGGGACCGCTCGCCGCAGATGTCAAACCGGCTCTGGTGCGCCCCGCAGGTTCGCCATCCACTTCGTTCTGGAGGAAGTCTTCTGACGAATCATCAAACCGCCAGTAAGCGACCGGATTCTGGCCGCGCACGGTGGTCGAGTAATTTGCAGGCGCTGACAACAACCCTGCGATTTCCGGAAACGGATCACGCGCGAATGCCACCTGGGTTGGTTCGCCTTCAGACGGAATGATCAGCCCGCCCTCATCGGGCGCGAGTTTAAGGATCTCTTCAGGCGTCGCCTCGGAACACACTTCCAGTTTCCCCTTGATCAGGTGAACCTCAGCGGAGCCTTCCATGGGCACCCTCACGCCGAATCGGGTGCCGAGATTGCGGATGCGCAAATCCGGTGTGGCGATCTCGAATTTCTCACCGGAAGACCCCGTATCGAGCCAGAACCAACCGCTTCTCACCACCGGCCGTGTGAGTTCGGGAAAGGAAACCTGGGCAGGGCCTTGGAGAACCATCATCGCGCCGGTATCAAGTCGCAGTTTCAAGGTGCCGGATTCCACCCGCACCGTGGATCCCTCGCGCACGCTTGCCGCTTGGCCATAGGACTCCTGCGCCTTGCCTGAAACCGTCCAGCGGGTGTCTGCCGCTGCAGTAACGGCATATTCACGCTCAGAAGGCACGGCGGCCTTGATGATGACCGCCACCACAGCCGCAAACACAAGCACCGCGGCCGCTGCCAGCAACGCGCGTTTTGCCTGCCCGGAAAATGGATGAAGGGGGACGAGTTTCGGAAGATTCCCTTGTTCGGCATGGGTCGCGGACTCGGCTGCCAACATCGCGGAAATCTCGAAATACTGAAGATAAGCCCGTTGGGCCGCAGGTGAGCGCTTGATCAGGGCCATCAAGTCATCGCGCCCTGCCGGATCGAGCGTCCCGGCCTCCAACTCCTGCAGCGCCATCTCAAATCTTGTGACATCGAGCTTGCGGTCTGTTGTTTCGTATCCCCTCATGCACATTCCTCCCCAGACTGAAATTTACGAGCCAAGCATCCCTTTAGCGCTGTACGGATGCGGTGCAGTGAAACTTTCAAGCTATCCTTCTTCCTGCCCGACTCCTGTGCCAGCCGGTCGAGATTCTGTTCGGCGATGTAGCGGTTGAGGATCAGCATCCTATCCTCCTCACGCAGTTGGGCGAGACAGAAGCGCAACGCCTCGTGGCGCGATTCCGTGTCCGCGAGCACGCCGACCTCGATCCGCTCGACCAGCATGGCGAGCGTTTCCTCAGGTACGGCCCAGACCTTGCGCCGCTGGTGGTCACGCCACACGGACATCACCTTGAACTTCGCCACCGAGAACATCCACGATTTGAAATTCGTCCCGATCCTGAAGTCTCCGCGCTTCACCCAGATCTCGGCGTTGGTCTCCTGGATCACATCGTCCACTTCCGGGCTGCCTGGCAGCAGCGAAAGCACGAAGGCGCGCAAGGCCGGCTGGTGGTTCACCACCAGTTGCACGAAGGTCTGTTCGGGGTCCGGTTTCATGGGCGGCCACGGCGGCCACCCCCTATTCCGTCACCAGCCGGGAAGTAAGTCAAAAAACTCAGTTTTTGTGAGGAATCCCTTGCCGCCCGACGCGCGACCTCCCCGGTTTCCACCCGGGACGGAAAGTCCACGGATTCCGAATAACGGACAAGACTTCGGTGGAATAGGATCCTGGATGGCCGTGCGACGATGCTTGCCGATCCTCCACTCCATGGAATCGGTTCCGCGCCGTCCCACCCACAAGTCCTTATCCAAGCCACAATCCGTCAGGGGAATCCTCATGGTTCCCGCCGATCCACAATCAAAGAGACCAACATGAAAGTGACATCCACCTTCCGCCGACACCTCATCCTCGCCGCCAGCTCGCTGCTCGCCTTTTCCCACGCCCACGCCCAAGACCAGGACGGCTCGTGGCTTGGCGACTCCGCCGGCGACTGGACGGACGGGACCAAATGGACCGACGGCCTCATCGCCAACGGTGCGGATTTCACCGCCACATTCGGCAATGTGATCACGGCTGCCACCACCATCACGCTGAACGGTGATCGCACGATTGGAAATATCACCGCCTCGGACACGACCCACAACTACACCCTCACCGGAAATACCCTCACACTCGACCGCACGAGTGGTGTGCCGGTGATCGACGTTGTCGCAAGCCGAGAATTGACCATTGAAAGCATCATTGCAGGCGGTGACGGTTTGCAGAAGTCCGGTGGAGGTACCTTGTCCCTCAAAGGAACGAACCCCTTCTCGGGAGGACTCACCATCAAGGCCGGAACCGTGAGGAACTTCAACACGGGGTCCGGTGGAAATTTCCTGGGAACGGGCAGCGTTGTGATCGGTGACGTCGCCAATACCGGCGCCGCCGCCGCCCTGACCTTTCGCGGGGGAAACTTCACGTCCACCAATCCCATTTCTGTCGTCGGCACCGGCACCGCCTCCATCAATATCATCGGCTGGAATCAAACCCTGAACGGCGCGATCAACTTGAACCGGGAACTCATCGTGGTCACCAGCAATGCAGGTGGCAGCAGCCTGACCTTTGGCGGCGGCGTGACCGGAACAGGAAATCTCGTCCTCCGGAGCAATGCCAACACGGCCGCCAACTCTTCCAAGATCCTCTTTCAGACGGGTTCGATCGACATGACGGGCAGCATCACCAACAGCGGCACCGGCAGTACCAGCACCGTGGGAAACATCGACACGACCATCAGCGCCGTGGTCGGCACCAATGTCACCGGAGTCACCCAGAACAGCGCCAATTCCCGGCTGAACCTCACCGGTGCCAATACCTTCACCTCGAACATCCTGGTCAGCTGCCGGCACCCTGCTGGCAAACCGAAGCACCAGCGCGGCAGCGCCCACTTCCGGCGCGCTGGGAAACACCCAGGCAGTGGGGCGCACGGCCACAATCAGCAGCGGGGCCACCTTGAACTTTTTCATCAACGACGTGATGGGCAGCGGTGCGGCAGTACCCGAAACTAACACTCATCGCCGACGGCGGCACCATCAGGAACAACGGCAACTTCTTCAACCCACTAGGCCCGGTGCAACTCAACGGCGGCACCCTGAGTTCCGTCGGTGGCAGCAGTGCGAACTTCCCTTCGTTTGTCCTCAGGGGAGAGCGTCACGGTTGGCGGCAGCGCGGTTTCGACCATCAGCACCAGTGGCTCAAACTCGCAAATCGGCCTGCCTAACACCGGCACGGCGTTCAACGTCGCCGATGCGGTCAGTGGCAGCGACCTGGACGTCACCGGCGTGCTTGGGAATTTCAACTCCGGTACCGGAACCCTCATCAAGTCCGGTCCCGGCACGATGACGCTGGCGGGATCGAACACCTACACCGGCGTCACCACCATCAACGCCGGCACGCTCGTCATCACCGGAGCCACCCAAGCCACCAGCGCCATCAACTTCGGTGGTGGCGTCCTTGGTCTGGATGTCGCCAGCCCGGTCACCGCCGCGAATGCCACTGTCGATTTCACCGGACGATCCGTGCTCGTGACGGGCACGCCTACATTGGCCAGTTACACCTTGCTCACTGCCGGCTCAATCACTGGCACCGAGCCGACGCTTGCCGCACCGGCACCCTCCGGCTACGAACTTGATGTCGTCGGCAACGAACTCCGGCTCGTGCAAAGCAGCGGCACCTCCGCTTATGCCTCATGGGCGGCTGTCAACGCTCCCACGGGCGACCCGGACCATGATTTCGATGGCGATGGAGTCAGCAATGCCGTCGAGTTCGTCCTCGGTGGTGACAAGGATACCAACGATCTTTCCAAGCTGCCGGTGATTGACGCCGACGGCACGAACATGACCCTCACCTTCAAGCGCGACCACTCCTCCATCGACCCGAAAACCGCCCTATCGATCGAAGTCAGCACCGATCTGGTGAACTGGAACACCCCGCCTTCAGCGTATGCTGTTCCCGATGCCGATACGGGCGGGGTCATCAATCCCGGCGTCACCGTTGATGCGGACAATCCCGTTCCAGGCACTGACACCATCATTCTAACAGTCACCCGATCCCCGGACGGCGGGAAATTCGCACGACTCAAGGTGGTCATCACGCCTTGAACTCCCGTCTCATTTCTCAAGACCCCGTCTCGAAGTCCGCAAACACCCTCTATCCGCCCTCACGATTCAAGATTCCGCCATGACATCAGCAAAATCCCCACCACCCGCTCTCGGCGTGTTCTTTCTAGCCGCCTTCGCGCTGTTCTTGCCCGCCGCACACGCCATCACGGTGGCCGATTTCGGCAATTTCAGCGAAAGCGGAAACCTTCTGGGCTCCCCGAATGTCCGCGAGCAAACGTTCACGCCCAGCGGGACCAGCGTCTCGGTGACCTCCGCCACGACCACCACCACGGTCGGCCAAGAGACCTATCTCACCGATGAATTTCCCGCCCTCACGGCGGGTGACCGGGTCAGGTTGGATCTCACCTCCGCCACCTTCAACAACTCGGCGGATACGATCTGCCTTGCGGTTACCAGCACGGAAACACCGACCAGCCGTGCGAACATCGTGATCTGGGGATGGCGGACCGGCTCCATGTATCTTGCCAATTTTGGTGGGCTGACGGGTACGGACTTTGTTTCCCAATTGCCCGCCTACCCGGCTACCGGCAGGCCGGACTCCGTGTTCATCGAGCGCACCGCCACCGGGTGGACCTTCGGGTCGATCAAGGGCACGACCGAGACGATCCATTCTTCGAACATTGCGGCCGTGGGAACCTCTGCCATCACCGCCAACGGCACCGCCATCGGCATGTATTCCGACATGCGGACCAATACCTCGACGTGGACGATGGGCAACCTGACCCTGTCAACCCCGGAGCCCCCGCCGCCGCCGCCGCCAGCGCCGGACTACCTGCCGCTCGTTTCGTTCATCCCGGTGATCGACGGTGATGAGGCCACCGACGAAAACGGATACGCCGGATCCGCCATCAACTCGATCGCCTTCGCACAAAACAACCTCATCACCGTCGGCGACCAGCAGTTCATCACCTACTATCGCCGCCACGCCACCGATTCGAGTCATCCAGCCAACAACACCGTGGTCGTGGCCCGTCGCAACGTTGGAGAGTTGCTGTGGGAAATTTTCCCGACCAATTTCACATCCTTCAACATCAACGACACCCACAACGTCATCAGCATGGCCATCGATGGCGACGGCGTGATCCACATGAGCTGGGGAATGCACGTCAACACGCTGCTCTACGCCCGCAGCACCGGCCCGGTGACCGGTGACGATCCCATTGTGATGACCAGCCTGGGCACCGCCGGTATGACAGGCCAGGAAAGCAGCGTCACCTATCCGAAATTCCAGACCTTGCCCGATGGCGATGTCATTTTCCTCTTCCGCGAGGTTGGCTCTGGCAACGGCGACTGGTATCTCAATCGCTATGACACCGTCACCGACACCTGGTCGCCTGTTCATACCGCCGGCGGCGGTTTGCCCCAGCCACTGATGCTCGGGATCGGTGTGGAAAACTATGAGGTTGTTAGCATCCAGAGTTCTCGCAGGCGGGCCATGGATGCGCTCCAGGGAACCTGTTGGTAAATCCGCGAGCGTACCCAACGGATGAAACGCTGCGTTCTCTGAGTGGCGCGGGTGACCGCGGAGTTGACGAAGTTCCTGACCATTCCGATGGTCTTGGTGATTCGTGGATCTCCGGCTTTCGGCCGGATCCGGCCTGTCTGCTTCCTTTCCTCAACCTGGTCCCGGACTCCCTCTTCGCGGATGACGCATTCCTCGAACAACAACAGGAGGTTGTGCGCAAGACATTCGAAGATCGCGTGGCTCTGCTTCGCCTCCAGGGAGCTGGCCCAGGATTTACGCTCGTTCATCTTGCTTTTGAGCTGATGGAAGATTTTCTCGATGTCCCAGCGGTGCTTGTAAAGCAGGACGAGTTGATAGGCAGGCAAGGTGAAGTCGGTGGTGAGGTAGGTGTAGGTCACGCCGTCCTCGGGATTGGTGTAGACGATGCGCCGCAGCATCACGCTGTTTGACGTGCCGACGTAATGGTCGGAGATGACTCCGGCGTTCCTCGGTTCGGTGCGGTCGAGCAGGTCCGCTGAACAGATCTCGGCGGCGCTTTTGGCCTTTTCCAAGGTGAGGAAATAGATGCCATGGGTGTGCTTGAGGGTGTGCCAGAGGTGGTAGTCGATGCAGGCCTTGTCCCAGACGAGCAGGACCTTGCGACCTTTGGCGGCTCCGTAACGCAATTGCACGGCGGTGCGGCGTTTGATGACTGTGATGTCGTGGGCTTTCTTTTTGCCGTCCTCGGGGTTAGCCATGTCGAGGCAGCTGAGGTGATGGGTCCGCAGGTCGACGCGGAAGAAATGGCCGGTGGCAATGGCGCGGGGATTGCCCTTGGCGTCCTTGGTTTTGGGATCGAAGGCAGCGGCGTGGTGATAGTGTCCATCCACGGCGTAGAGGTCCCAACCGCCGAGTTCGGGGCACTGGGCGTAGGGATCGGCGACATGCCGGCGCATGGGCTGGGCGAGCAGGTCGTTGAGGGAGGTGATGTTCTGGAGCCTGCGCGGGCTCTTGAGGGCCTTGAAGAAATGACCGGGCTCGATGTTGGCGACGTTCAGATCGGCATGATGCTGGAGGAATTGCTGGCCGGTGGTGGCGGTGCTTAGGCAACGCAGGACACCGAGCTGGCAATAATCGATGTCTGAAATCCCCGCACAGTCGTATGGGCGCGCGGAATCGGGATAGAGGAAGAGGACGTCGGCGAAGAATCGGCGGGAGAACTCGGTGTCGAGCAGAGGGCGGTGGGGCATAAATTTTTTCGCCACCTAACAGCTTATTGATCAAGCGCCAAATGCCACCAGCACGCGATTCCCGGGGCGTGAGGAATTGGCCAACCCGTTGTTCGTCAGAATGAATGTGCGTCCGTCAGAGACCGCACAGACTCAAGAATAGAGCAATGGGGAGCATTTTTCATCGGGAGTTTTCCACACCGATCGATGCTCGGTCTCGGGGACACACCGAACAACTGCTTCTACCCGGACCGCCTCACCCTCGGCCCGGACGGCATGTTGCACCTCGCCGGTGTTTTCCGCTATGGTAACGACTCCCTTGCTGGCGAGACCGGATATCAGACGAACCACCGCTACGTCTATCTGCGCTCGCCCGATGGCGGCACCACTTGGCAGCGCTCCGACGGCAGTGCGATCGCCCTGCCCGTGGTCGAGGCCGCATGGTTCCAGGACCTTGGTTCCACCCATGTCCCCGAGATCGTCAAGGATCTCGCCGAGGGCCACAGCATCATGAACGAATCCGGCATGACCACTGACAGCGCCGGTCGGCCGATCATCGCCAACTGGTGGGCTGACAACGCATCCACCGGCAACCACATCCGCCAATACCATATCTTCTTCCACGACGGCAGCCAATGGCAGCAGCGCACCGTTTCCGCTCGCAACATCGACAACCCCGCCACCAAATACTCCGAAAGCCAGCTCGGCAGCAGCCAAATGGGCCGCCCTGTCGTGCTAACCGATGCCCAGGACCGGATCATCGTGCTTTACAACGACAACCGCTTCGACGGCATCACCGCGGTTTTTTCCGAACCACTCGCGCAGGATCCCAACCGAAACCAATGGACCCGCATGAACCTGACCCACGAAAATCTCGGAGGCTGGGAGGGCACCTACGATGAGACCCGATGGAAACAGGACGGCGTGCTTCACATGCTCTATCAGAAACTGCCGGGCATGGGCATGAGCTACAGCTCGCAGAACAACTCGACACCCGTCGCGGTGATCGAGTGGGACGCCCATGCCTATTTCAACGGTCCGGTCCAATGGACGGTGGATACCACGACGACACCCGGCCAGGCGACCGTCCTGGCTCCGGCCTACGCCGGATTCCGCTACGATCTCCGGACCAGCACCCACCTCGACTTCAGCGCCCCACCCGTCGAGACGATCGTCGGCGACGGCACCTTGCAGGATTTCGGCAGTTGGCCGATGAATGAGCCTCGCCGCTTCTGGCGCCTCGAACGGATCGAGGAAGCCACGAATGATCTGTAGCTGAGTGACCTTGATTCTGCTTCATTGCGAAAGTTACCATTCATCAAACCCATTCCATGAGATTCTTCAATGCCCCTTGGCTCACCGTTTCCGCGCTGGGCGTCATTGCCGCCAACGCCGACATCGTCCTTTATTCATCGACCTTCGGCGGAGCGGGTGGAAGCGCTCTCAACGGCACGGCGGTCAACGCTTCCGGTGCCACCCCGGCGCAGCACGCCCAGTATGGCACCACCAACGGGGCGACTTGGAGTGCCCACACCAAATTCAAGGCGGACGGATCCTATGTGGAAGCCGGCACCAACAACAGCCCCTCTGGAAACAACAGGAACAGCGCGACACTCGCTTTCACCCCACAGGATGGATTCATCTACAACCTGTCCATGACCACGGGTTTCGCGCAGCTCTCGGACCCCGCCCTGGCTGCCTTCCACGCTGTCGGATATTTCGAGACCGTCGGCTTTACAGGCAACATCAATTCCTCGACCGGTTCGGCTGTTTGGGCCTTGACCCGGCCGGGAGAAACGGCGGCGACCGATCAGGTGGCTCACTACAACGCAACCGGAGGAGCCGGGCCCGCAAACATCGCCAGCCCACCTGAGGACACGACGGCTCCATCGACGCTCCGGATCACGCTCGACACCACTGGCGGCGCCGGAAACTGGGCGGCCACCTACTATGTGAACGACCTCCTTTTGGGAACTGTCGCAGACTTGAATGCGGTGCTCATCGCAAGCGTGGGGATCGCTGTCTATAACGGCGATGGAAATGCCAACTTCCAGTCTTTCGAACTCAGCGTGGCAGGTGGCGACACCACTGACCCGCTGCGCATCATGCCAATGGGCGATTCCATCACCGTCGGCTACACCAATGCGGACTGGACCGGAGGGTCTTTTGAATTCGGCTACCGCAGCGGTCTTTACACGCTCCTGTCAAACGCCGGTTACAATTTCCGCTTCATTGGAAATTCCACCGAGCCCTGGACATTCCGCGATCCCCGCACGACTGACCCCGCTTGGCCGCCCGCGATCAATCTGGAGGCGCTCGGCCAGGATGGAAACAATGGCTACGCGGGCGAGGACGCGGCCTATCTCAATGCGAACATCTCCTCATGGCTCGCCAGCCAGGACCCGGACATCATCCTGCTGAAAATCGGCACCAACGGCTATCAACCATCGGATCGCACCGACCTTCAGACGCTGGTCAACACCATCACCACCACCAAACCGGACTGCCATCTGATCATCGCGCTGATCATGCCCCGCTACACCTTCGTGCAGGAAGTCGTGAACTACAACACCTGGATTCGCGACACCCTGGCGCCGGCCCAGCAAGCCCTGGGCCGGAAGATCACGGTGGTCGATCAATACGCCCCTTTCCTCACCAATCCCGCCGACCTCAGCTCCATCGACCAAGCGCTATTCTCCAATGCGATCAATCACCCGAGCAATCCGGGTTACGACAAGATGGCGCAAGTTTGGTTCGATGCCATCGAGGCACTCGGCGTTGGCCCGGGGACGTATTCCCATTGGATCCGTGGATTTTCAGGCGTCGCCGGGCAGACCGGCCTCAATGACGACCCCGATGGCGATGGTGTGGAAAATGGCATCGAAAACTTCTTCGGGACCCCGCCCAACGCACCCTCACCGGGCATCGCAGTCGGAACGGTCAATCCCGCACAAGGCACCTTCACTTTCACCCATCCTCAGGGCGTGCTGGCCGATAATCTTGCCGCCACCTACCAGTGGTCCAAGGATTTTCAAACCTACCAAGGCGATCTGGAACCAGATGCCGCCGGCACCACCGTCGGCTTCACGATCCAGGCGAATACCCCCCAGCCAGGCACCACCACCGTGACGGCCACCGTCACCGACACTCCGTGCGACCGGCTCTTCCTGCGGGCGAAAGTTTCGGGAAAATGAATTACCTGCTGGCATCGATAGCACTGGCCGGGAGGTTCCGTGAAGGCATTGCAGATCAAAGGGTTATGACGTTTAAAAAAATCTCAAAAACCGGTTAACCGAATCACCGCCTGCGGAATCGGAAGGTACGCCACATTTGCCCATGCGACCTTCGCCCCAACCCTTCCACCAAAAATCTCTCAAACCCATCCCATGAAATCCGCAAAACTCCTCAGCCTCTCCACCTTCGCACTGGCAGCTCCCGCCGCGAACGCCGCCATCGTGCTTTACTCCAGCAGTTTCAGCGGCTCATCCGGCACCAATCTCAACGGCACGGCGGTCACCACTTCCGGCGCCACCGGAGCCCAACACACCCAATACGGCACCAGCGCCTCCGCGACTTGGATTGCCGACGCCAAATTAAAGGCGGACGGATCGTACGCGGAAGCCGGCACCAACAACAGCCCCACTGGCAACAACAGGAACAGCGCCACCATCGTTTTCACTCCCCAGAACGGTTATGTCTACAACCTGACAATGACCACGAGTTTCACGCAACTCGCCGACCCTCTGTTGGCTGCTTTCCATGCCGTGGGCTTCTACGAGACATCCGGCTTCACCGGCAATATCAATTCAACGACCGGCGCGGATGTTTCTGGCCCTGACCCGGCCGGGAGATCCGCTGGTCAACTTGGATCAGGTGGCTCACTACAATGTGACCGGCGGAGCTGGAAACATTGGCGCAGGAGACCTGAACACGACCGGGCCTTCGACGCTCCGGATCACGCTCGACACCACTCTTGGTGCCGGAAACTGGGCTGCCACCTACTATGTAGGCGATGGGTCGGGCGGCTTCAACCTGTTGGGATCCGTCGCAGACTTGAATGCCGTGACCATCGGGAGCGTGGGCATCGGTGTCTTGAACGGCGATGGAAATGCCAACTTCCAGGCCTTCGAACTCAGCGTCATCCCCGAGCCCTCCTCCGCCCTTCTCGGCAGCCTTGGTTTCCTCGCCTTGCTGCGGCGGCGGCGCTGAGGCGCGTCTCGCGTAATCGTCGAATCTAGGCCAGGATTTTCATTCTCTCTGCGGCGGGCGCTGGGCACACCCCAGCCCAGCCCGATTCCCAAAATTTCCAAGAAACCCACCACTATCATGATCGCAAACTCATTCTCGCGCCATACCATTTGTCTCGCTGTGATCTCCGGCCTCGGACTCCACCTCGCTTTTGCCCAGACGACGATTTACGAACAAATCTTCACCCCCGGTGCCGGGACTGACGGTCTCAATGGCACAAGCCCGACCATCGGGGCCAACAACTGGGTGGCCTCTTCGCTGTTCCAGGCGGACGGTGACATTGCGGAAGGCGCGGGAAGCGCGACCCTCGCATTCACGCCGGCCAATGGCTTCATCTACACGCTCGACGCCTCCTTCCGGAACATGGCTGGCACAGCAAGTGTCGGAAATCCCGAACAGGACTGGGTCGCCCTCGGTTTCGCGAAGGGGCAGTCCACTGTATCCTCAATCAATAGCCGCTTCCTCACCACCAACGTCATCGGCAAGGCCTGGATGCTTTTCCGTGGGGCCAATACGGAAGGGACTTTGAACAATGTCACTCACTTGGGCACCGCGACTTCCGGCAACAATGGAGGCGCGGTCCCCAGCACCAGCGTCAACTGGAGCGCTCTCTCCATCAACTACGGTGGCGACATGGACATGCGCATCGTGCTCGACACCACCGGCGGCGCGGGCAACTGGACCGCGATGTGGTACGCCAAGCTCCCGGCCAGCGGATCCTTCACCGAAGTCCGCGCGGCAACTACATTGTTAAACGAGGACATCGATTCCGTGGGCGTGGCGATCTCGAACCCCGGGATCGAAGGCGATCTGACTTTCTTTTCGTTGACCGCTCAGAGCCCGGCACTACCAGATATCACCGGCATTGAAATCGATGGCGGTGGCAACGTCATCCTGACCCTCGACGGCCCGGCGGCTGGACTGACTGTCCAGCAGTCCGGCAACCTCTCGGGGTTTTCGGACATCCCTTCCACCGCCGACGGCAACACCCTGACAATCGACGCAGACGACTCCGATCCCGACGCCAACGGCAGGGATTTCTACCGCGTCCGCAACTAGCCCTTCCGGTTTCATCCAATCCGCATATACCAGCGAGTGCGTCCGAACCCATACCACCACTTCAGCCCTTGCCTTGCGATCCTCGCCGGACTTGGCATTTCCCTCGCTGTCGCCCAGACGACAATTTACTCCGACGATTTCAGCGGCGGCACCGGCAACATTGGCACGCTGCCTCCCGACGTCCGGCCCGGCGGCGAAACGTGGACCGCCTCGCCGATCTTCAATGCCGATGGTTCTGTGGATCGGCCGACCAGCAGCAACCAAGGCAGCATGACACTGCCATTCATCCCCGCCAACGGGTTCGTTTATACTCTGGACGCCTCCTTTTCAGGTGTCACCGGCGACACCGACTGGCTTGCGTTGGGCTTCGCAAACGGCCAGTCGGCCACCAGCACGACGAACGATCGCTTTGTCGGGCCAGCCGTGACCGGTGCGACCTGGATGATCTTCCGCGGTGCCACTCCCGCCCCTCTAACAACCAACAGCAACAAGATCCAACGCGGTCTCGCCGCGGCGGACGCGGCGGATTGGCTCGACTCCACCCTCGGCGATCTCGAAGGCGGTGCCATCGACCTGCGGATCGTGCTCGACACGACCGGCGGCACCGGTGCCTGGACCGCCACCTGGTATGCCAAGCTCCCGGCCTCGGGCAGCTACACGCTGGTCGGAGCCACGACGCCCGTCCCGCACGCGGCATCCAGCTACACCTCGGTCGGCGTCGCCGCCTCCAGCACGCACCCGACATCCGGCACCGGCGGCACCGTCGAGAGCTTCAAGCTGACCGCGCTCGCTCCCTCCGCCACGGAACTCATTCACCATTGGAAGCTCGATGGCGACGCCACCGATTCGGTCGGTACGGCGAATGGCACGGCACAGGGCGGCGCGGGCTATGCCACGGGCCGCTTCGGCCAAGCCGTGAGTCTCGATGGCGTGAACGATTTCATCTCCACCGCCTCCGCCGGAAATGCCGTCATCCCCGACACCGACTACACCCTCATGGCATGGGTCAACTGGGATGGAGCCAATGGCAACCGCGGCTACATCGCCGGGGGACAAAACTCCGGAACCAGCGGCGAGACCTTCACCATGGGCAAGGCCGCCGACGGCTCCGACCGCATCGTGTTTCTCAACCTCCTGCCCACAGGCGGCCAGGGGAATTCCATCGTCGAGTCGCCCGCCGCATCGATCTCGACCGGCACCTGGCACCACGTGGCCTACACGGTCCA
This sequence comes from uncultured Verrucomicrobiae bacterium, assembly GCA_963810445.1. GTDB lineage: Bacteria > Verrucomicrobiota > Verrucomicrobiia > Verrucomicrobiales > Akkermansiaceae > Luteolibacter. The sequence goes on from CAWENZ010000048.1 coordinate 135,478, forward strand.
CAGTTCAAACGGCACCGCCCTTTACCTCGACGGCTTGCCGGTCGGCACCAACCCGACGCGCACGACCCACACCGCCTCGACCACCGTCTTCAACATCGGCAACAACCCGCAAACCGGTTCGCCGAATCCCTTCGACGGCCGGATCGACGACGTGGCGGTCTTCGATGGTGTGCTCAATGTCACGCAAATCAACAATGCGCGAAATACCGGTGCACAAAACTACAACAGTGGCGACTCAACTCCTCCGACCCTAATCGCCAAGTTTCCGGACTCCGCACCCGGCGTCTATCCCGGAACCGACCTCATCGCGACCTTCAGCGAGGACATCGTGCTCAAAACAGGAGGCACGATCACCCTTCGCAATCTTGGCGATGTTTCGGGAGCCTCCGACATCATCATCACGCTGCCCGACGCCCGAGCTTCAATCTCCGGTCGCGACATAGTTATCAACCCGTCCACCAACCTTCCCTTCAATACCAGTTTCGCCGTTCGAATCAGTTCGAACGCGGTCGAGGACAGCGCCAGCCCCGCCAACGCCTTCGCTGGCATCACCAGTGACAGCACCTGGACTTTCAGCACCGCCACACAAGATCTAACGGCGCCCGTGATCACTCTCAAGTCTCCGCTGGACGACACGGGAAGCGCATCGGCCGCCACCGACATCGTCGCAACCTTTGATGATGCCATCGTCGCCGGCAGTGGCAACATCACTCTCAAGGATCTCGATGATGGCACCACCACCCAGATCATTCCGGTTACCGACACGACACGGGTGAGCATCAGCGGGAACATCCTAACCATCAACCCTTCCGGATCCCTCGCTGCGGGGAAAAACTACGCCGTGCAGATCGCAGCCGTTGCGGTGAAGAATTTCAGCGATCTGGGTTTCACCGGTATCCCAGCGAATGACGACACCACCTGGAATTTCCAAACCCGGACCAGCACTCCGAATGTCATCTTCATTCTCGCCGACGACCAATCGTGGTATGACTACAGCTTCATGCGGCGCCCCAACGTGGAGCAGGCGGCCATCAACATGCAAACCCGGTCGAATACCAGCATCCCGCAGTTCGCCAAGACTCCCGCGATCGACCGCCTCGCCGACGAAGGTCTCGCCTTCATCCACGGCTATACCGCTCCGGTCTGCCGCCCCACCCTCATGTCGATCATCACCGGCACCCACCTGCACCAACACTGGATCGTTGGCAACGACCTCGTTAGCGCAAGGGGCCAAGGGCAAGCCGCGCGCATCGACGACACTTCCCTCGAGAACCGCATCCTCTCGTTCAACCCGCTCACCCGCACGCTCGCCAACCAACTCGGCTACACCAGCTTTCAAACCGGAAAATGGTGGGAAGGCAACTTCGCGAATGGCGGATTCACGCATGGTGACACCAGGGACAGTATCGCCATCGCAACAAGACCGCCGCAATGGAGCGGCAGCGCACCAAGTTACGTCCGTGCCCGCCAAGGCGACTGGGGACTCATGACCGGCCGGGTTGATTATGTGAATGGCATCGCCGAGCCCGCTCACCCCATTCCCTATGCAAATACCGTGAAGACGGCGACCGACTTCATCAACACGCAGGTCGCCGCCGATCAGCCGTTCTTCCTCTGGTATGCCCCCTATCTGCCGCACGATCCCTTCGATCCGCCGGCTGGCCTCAAGGCGGAATACACCGCGCTTGGACTCAACTCCACCGATGCGAATTTCTACGCGAACATCGAGCGCCTCGACGGCGGGGTGGATGCGATCCTCGACCATCTCGACACCAAGGGCATCGCCAACAACACCATCATCATGTTCATTTGCGACAACGGTCGCCAGTTCAACACTCCCAACACGGATGGAAAAACCTCGCCGTACGACAGCGGTGCCCGTACTCCGATCATCGTCCGCTGGCCGGACCGCATCAAACCGGGCGGCCCGATCGAACCGCAGATCATCCGCACCCCCGTCCACATGGTGGACATGGTGCCGACCATCCACCACGCGCTCGGACTGCCGGTGCCTCCGGAAATGCAGGGCATCGACCTGCTCGATCCCGCTGCCGTCACCGCTCGCGCGACGGTTTGCGGCTCGGACCACGATGTGGAGATCCTCACCCTCAGCGATCCCACGGAATCGCTGGAAAACCGCTGGGCGGTGCGCAACGGCTGGAAGCTCATCCTCAACACTTCCGGCACCAAGGAACTCTATCACCTCTACGATGGCTCAACTCCTGTCGATCCGCACGAGAGGACCAACCTCGCCGCCAGCAACCCGCAGCTCGTCAACGAGCTGACCCTCGAAATCGTCAACTGGTATTCTCCCATACCCAACGACTACGACTCCTGGATCGGCGATCCAGCATTGGGCATCGCACCCGCCAACCGCGGCTTCGATCTGGATCCCGACGGCGACGGTCTGTCGAATGGCGTCGAGGCATGGTTCGGCACCGACCCGCGGGCCTTCAACACCGGCCTAACCGACCTCGGCACCAACGGGCTCACCACCACTTTCCGCCATGCACGCAATCCCCAGGCGCCAGCCGATCTAACGGCCTCCTACGAGTGGTCCACCGACATGTTGAGCTGGTATCCTGGCAACGGTGTCTCCGGACCATCCGGCGGACCTGCGGTGAACATCGTGCCCAGCCCCGGCCAGAAAACGACCACCGTCACGGCCACCGCCAGCCAAGCCCTTCCTCGTCTCTTCCTTCGCGCCAGGGCGACGCGGAATTGACGGATTGGCGGCGCGGGTTTCTCGAATTCGGAGCCTCGGACACGCGGCAGTTGGGGGGGAGCGGATTCAACGATCCGGATCCACAATGGATAGGCCCGGATTCGTCGCAGCTTCCATTTGAAGGAGCCGGTGATGGAGCAGGTCGTTCACGGAACCATGACCTTGAGTCGTCCGAACCGCGCGGGGTTCGAAGCACGTGGCACATAGACCCTCACCCGGTCAGTCGGTGACACAGCGGGTGGAGTGAAGGCGAAGTCATCGTCCACTTGGATCACCACGCCGGGCACTCCGTCGGCTGGAATCCAGGGACCGGAGAGGGCGGTGTTCGTTTCACAAGCGGCACTTACACCGGCGGTAACCGAGAGATCACTGCGGCGATAGGTGAAAAGCAGATAGTTTCCGGCAGGGATGGCGGGCGTGCCGACGGGATCGGTCACCATTTCGAGGGTGGGCAGAAGTGCGGTATCCATGCCGAGTTGAGGGTTTCCGCCGATGACCATCTCCACGCCGTTGGGAATACCGTCTTGGTCGGGGTCTCTATCAGCACCGATGATGCCTTGGTCGACTCACACTGGGGAAGAAGCTGTCGATCCAGGAAGCGTAAGAGGCGGCAGCAGGTCAGCGTCAGGATACCGGTGGCCTCGGTGAAGGTGTATTTCTTGGTTCCCCACGGTCTTGGTCCAGACATTGGCGGTTTCCGACCATCCAGCACCGGCGACGTGAAGGAAGCGCCGTAGGTTTCCGCTAGAGCCGGGGCATTGACGATGACCCAGGAGCCGGAGTTCAGGGATGATGCATCTGTCAGGGTGGTATCGATATTGAAGTCACCAGCAAGGGTGACGACGCCTGTGCCGGTAATGCGGTTGTTGGTGCCGGAGGTGCTGCCGATCACGAATGTGAGTTGGGCATCGTCAGCAAGTGTTAGAACGCCTCCGTTCACGGTGGTGTCGCCCATGAAGGTGTTGTTACCTTGAAGAACCAGCGTGCCGGTCGTGGTCTTGATCAGGCCGCCGCTGCCGTTGATGCTGGCAATGTCTTGCAAGGTTCCGGATTCAACGTTGAAAACGAGGGCTCCGCTGCCGGCTGCGCCGAGGTCGTGGCCGTTCATGTCGAGCGTGCCACCGCTGAGATTCACGATGGCATTGCTGGTGCCGGTTGCGGTTCCCCGGATGATGTCACCCGCGACAGCGAGGGTGCCGCCGGTTAGATTGAGGGTTCCGTTGGCTGTTCCCGAGGCTGCGGATGCATTTCCGAGGCGGATGGAGTTTCCTCCATTCGCTGCCACCGTCACGCTGCCGCCGGAAATGTTGAGGGTTCCCGCTGCTGTTCCAGAGCCAAGAGCGTTTACCCCGAGTTGGATCGGGCCGTTGGTGTTGTTGATGGTGACTGCGCCACCGCCGAGAGAGACGATGCCGGTGGCGCTTGCGGCGGCTCCCGCAGTGCCTCCGCGACTACCAACAGTTAGACCGTTGACATCGAGAGTTCCGGCGTCGAACTTGAATTGGGCGGTGGTTGAGCCAGTCCCCAGCGTGCGGAATCCGAGGTTCATGGTGCCGAATCTCAGGTCTGCGGAGTGGCCGGTCGTGTCAAACAGGTGGTTCGGTTGGCCGACGCCGGTGTTCATGTTGACGACGCCGAGATTGAGGTTGGGGCGTCCGTTGACGGGATCGGTCTGACTGCGGATTTTCAGGGTTCCGGTGGGACCATTGAAGGTGAGGCTGCCATTGCTTCGGCCATCGGCGGTTCCGATGCCACCGAGGTTGATGGTGTCCACATTGATGATCGGTGGCACCGGTGCCAAGCATGAGCGATTGCACGGCAGTTGCACCACTGTTTGCCGATCCATCGGGTGAACCTAACAAGAGAGTGGCTGCCTGGATGGTGCTGTTGGCGGCAAGAATGACAGTGGACCCGCCGCCGTTGGCGCTGCCGCTGTTGGTAGGGCTTCCGACACGGAAGCTGCCGGTTCCGAGATTGGCATGGAAGTTGGCAAGGCCGCTCATGTCCAGGACTCCGGAGTTGCCGACATTGGTGGTCGAACCATTGGCGATCTGGATGTTGGCATTGGTCGGCGTGGTGCTGGTGCCGATGGAAAGGGTGCCTGCTCCGCTGACGTCCAGTGCGGTGGTGGCATGCGGGAGGGCGGTGGGATTGTAACCCACCGTGAAGGCACCGGCAACCTGAAGCGTTCTGCCACTGCCAATCGTAATGGTGTTGGCATTGGTGGAGTTTGTGCGCGCTTCGGAATGCGCCGGCAAAGGTGGCACTGGCAGCGGACAGATCCAGGTTGCCGACATTCGTGCCTCCCGCGGCTGAGCCGAATGTGAGGCTGCTTGCGAACGACGGACTGGTGGTGGTGATTCGCAGCGTGCCGTTGTCGATGATGGTGGCACCGCTGTAATTTTCCGCCACGATGGCGCTGAGGCCGGAGAGGGTCCAGGTGCTGGTGTTGCTCTTGGTCAGGGAAAGCGTGCCGATGCCGTTGGCAATGGTGCCGCCGATCGAGTTCCCGACACTGGTGCCTCCCAGGTTGAGTGTCTTGGTGGTGCCTCCGCTGGGAATCGTCAGTCCTCCGACGATCGTTAGATTGGCGGTGGTGGGGTTGAAGACGGTGGTTCCGTTGCCACCCCCCGAGAGGTTCACGCTGGGAAACGAGATTCCGCCCGTTCCGCTGGTCACATTGGGGCCGCTGGAGAAGTGATAGGTATTGGTTCCGAAATATGCCGCGCCAAGCAGGTGAGTGAGGCCTGCGCCTGCGGTCGCCCGGTCCGAAACAATGGTGGCCTGGGCACCTGAACCGCCACCGATGATCGGGAAGGTGGCGAAAGCCGTGTTGGTCGCCAGTTCGAGGGTGCCGGCATTGGAGCCGTTGTTGATGTTCACCTGGCTGGAGGTCTGCACCGCGGCCGTATTGGTGAGCCGGAGCGTGCCGCCGTTGATGATGGTGCCGCCGGTGTAGGTGTTAGCCCCGGAAAGGACCCAGGTGCCGGTGCCGGATTTGGTGAGGGAAGTCAGGCCGGTGGTGATGTCCTGATCGCCAACGGTGCCAGTTGTTAGATTGTCGCCAATGATGGCGGCGATGGTGTTGGCTCCGGCGTTGTTTCCTGTCAGCGTGAGGGTCTTGTCAGCCGTGCTGCTGCTGAAGCCCATGGCTCCGGTGCTGGTGAAATTCAAGGCACCCGTCCCCGAGGCATCGATGCTGCTGGAGGCTTGAAGCGAGAAGAGCCGGTTGGTGCTGACGGCCGCGCCCGTGTATCGCAGCGTGCCGCCGTTCAGGATGAGATTGCCCACTGCGTTGGAAGAGGCGCCGATGCTGCTGTTGCTGCTGCCATTGGCGAGGGTGGCCGCTTGAAGCGTGCCGGCGCTGATGCGCGTGACGCCGGTGTAGGTGTTGTTGCCGTTGAGGAACAAGGTGCCCGCGCCGGTTTTCGTTAGGCCCGCGCTGCCGACCACGACGTTGTTGAGTTGTGTCGTGTTGTTCTTCACCTCGATGGTGGGCGTGGTGCCGGCCAGCGTCATCGTGTTGCCGGAGTTGACGGTCCAATTTTCGGCGCCGGAGGTATCGCCGAATTTCCAGATCCGCGCCGTGCGGTTCGCCCCTAACACGAGAGCGGTGTCGGCGGCGAGGTCCACCGTGCTGAAATCCATCGTCGTGCTGCTCGTCGGGGCCGGCACGACGGCGTCTTCCCAGTTCGTGTTGGTCGTCCAGTTCTGCGTGCCGCCTGCGCTTTGGAACCAGATGTTGGGTTGCGGCGGTCTCGCTGCAAACTCCGCCGCCGCGAGGTTGATGCTGTATCCGCTCCCCGTGGTGGTGGTGAATGCCGGGGTGACCGCACTGGGCGAGGCCACCAACCGGTAACCTGAAGCGTGGCCGCCCCAGCCGCCGCCCCATGATCCGGTGCTGACCGGGGTCAGGGGTGTGGCAGCGGCTGCGTTTACCGTGGGCGTGCCCGAGGAGTTGGGATTTCCAGCGTTGTCCAGCACGGCGATCACCACCGAATTCACTCCGGCGGTGGTCAAGGTCACGGAGTTCGCCGCGTTGCCGGTTCGGCTGTTAGTGACCGCAAATCCGGCCATCGTGTTCGACAGGGCATAGGCGGCTCCGATCCCTCCATTGGGGCTCTCCGCCGAGACCTCGATGGTGCCGGCACCTTTCGGGCCGGGATTGTCGAGGTAGAAAATGGCGGCCGTTCCATTGCCGCTTCCCGCTTCCTCCTGAATGACCTCCGTCATCAGCTTGCCATTGTAGCGGACGTCATAGACGTAGCCGACGCCACTGTTGTTCTTGTCCTCGGTGGAGACGACGACGACGAGTTTGTCCGCCGTGCCGGCATCGAAGGTGCCGAGGCCCGGTGACGGGTTGAAAGCCTTCGAGGTTCGTCGGGAGGCTGAACTGCTGCGTGGAGTTGACCGTGACGGATTTGGTCGTGGCAGCGGCGAGCGTGGTCGCCGAGGCTGCCGCCGAAGTCGTGGCGGTCTGGGTGCCTGCCCGCATCGAGACGGTGTAAGAGTATTGGGTGCCCGCCTGGAGACCGGTGTCGGTGTAGGTCCGGCTGGTCTGCCAAGCGCTGGAGGTTGCACCGGGGTTTCCCGTGGTCTCGGTGAACTGGTATTCGACCGTACCGGTGAATCCAAAGGCGAGATTGCCTTTCACGGCCTTCATGGTGACGGCGGAATTGCTGTAGGCCGTCGGTGCCAATTCGAATTCGGCCGGTTCCGGTGTGAGTGGAGCCCAGGTGGAGAGCACCTGGGGATTGGCGGGCAGGCCGTTGACCTCGGCATCCGGCGTGAGCAGCAGTTCGATCTTGGTCACTGCTCCACCGGAAGCCGGCAGGTTGATCGCCTCCGTGACGAGGCTGCCGCTGGAAAACGGATCCTGTGTGGTCAACCAGGAAGCCGCCAGCATGTAGGTCTTCGTCACGCCGCCTTGCACCACCCGCACGCAAAGGTCCGAACCGTTGGTCGGACTGAAGATGTTGTTGGCGGCGGTGCGGTCCGCCGCGACCGCGGGATCGAACAAGCGGATCAATCCGGAGGTGTAAGGCCCGATCGGCGGATACACCATGGTCACATCGGGATCCGAGCCGGAGATGGAAGCCATGATGCTGATCACCTGGGTGTCGCGGGTGGTGGGGAATTGCACGCCGTTGTTTGAGACGGCCGTCGAGTAGGCACCGGTCGTCTGATTCCACTCCGCCCAACTGCCGCTGCTTCCGAGCGCGGGATTCCACACCACGACATGGTCGTGAAGGTAGTTCCGCATCTGATTCACCGAGTAGTCGGAGAAGTGATTCAGCAAGTAACTTGGCTCCTGCCAACCGGTGCCGCCACCTTGCATCGGATCCACCTTGTAAGTCCCGACCGGCTTTCCTCCGGCGTTGCCCGCTTGCACGGTCGGCGGAATGAACTGCTTCGTGGGCAGGTGGAAGGCCCAGGCGGGCCCGGAATGGGTTCCGTTGTAATTCGAGGGTGCCGGGATGCCGTGCATGGCACCCTTGTAGGGATAGGCGGCGCTGTCGCCCCAGTGCGGCAACGACAGCGCATGGCCCAGTTCGTGATGGAGGATGCCCACCGAGGTGCCGCTGCCGACGCCCGCGAAACCTCCCGCCTGACCGCCTGCGAAAGCATTGTAAACGTTCAGGTAGAACAAGCTCCAGCGGCCGGACCGTCCGGCCGCCCGCTTGAGGGCCCCGTTCCATGCCAGCGCTGCCGCTTGTTCGCCATCAAACGATAGGCCGGTCTTGGCGGTGTATTCCGCCTTGGACCGGATGCGCACGGCCTTGGCTCCGACGTCCGTTCGCGGCGGGATGACCAGTTCAGGGAAGACGACATGTCCGAGGCGCCTTACCTCCAAATCCGCCACCGGCCACTTGGCCTCGATTTCGGCAAAGATCCCGCTCGGGTAATCCGAGTTCGTATCGGAGAAATACTGCACGTCCGTCATGGTCATGATGACCTTCGTCGGCGCGCCGACCTTCATGTTTGTGATCGTGGTGCTGGCCGTTCCCGCGTTCACCGTGACCTGCAAGCCGGTTTTGACCCAGGCTGCGGGAATGTAGCCGGTGAAGGTGTTCGTGAACGAGTGTTGCACCACCCCCAAGCCGTCCGGAATGGACGCAGGCAGCGTGGCCGGACCCGTGAGTGGCAGAATCAAGGGGGCTTGCCCGCTGAGCGAGAGCGTGGCCGTGACCGCCGGTGATGCAGGTGCTCCGGGGGCGGTGACGTGGACCTTGATCAGGGTCTCCCGGTTTCCGACGAGGCCGAAATAGGAGTCCGTGGCCTTCAGCACATGGGTCTGACCAAAATAGACGGCATTGATCGTCTGTGCCTGCACGAAGGATGTGGCAAGCGCCAACGCTAGAATGAAAATCAGTCTCATGGGTTTATGGACGAAATGGGATGTCAGTGATAACGCCACGTCATGGTGGATCAATCACCAAAGGATTTCAACGGAATCGGAAGTCCGTTGCACGCCTGGGAACCAAGATGGAAACCACGAAGAACAAGAAATCAGAAGGAATGGATGGGTTTGGTTTTCGCGCCATCACTTCTGATGCCTTGATGGCCGGACGGTAGGAGGGCAATAGGGAAGCGGGCGTCATGGATTCAAACATGACGATCCCCTATTCCGCCGAGAGGCCCGGAGTTAATGGGAATTGGCACAGGCCTCCCCCGATTGCCCCGGCGAAGTCGCGGATCATGACGTGGCTGCCGCGAAAGCGATTTCGCTTAACCTTTTCAGCACCAGAACCCGCGCTGCGCTGAGTGTGGATTCGGGAGCAACTTTGCAGCGCATCGTGGCGGCGGTTTCCAACCGCCAAGCCGCTAAATCCATGCCTGAGAATTCGCCACACCGCTCCGCAAAAATTGATGAGTTGTGGCATGGCGGTTTAAAACCGCCGCCACGTTCCCGCATCCTCAACTTTCAAGTTACTCGGGAGTGGGGCAGGAATTGAAACCACGGCGGCAGATTGAGGTCGAGGCCGGAAAAAACGGCGGGATCTCGTGGAATTCGAGAAAATGACAGATTCCCATTAACTCTCGGCTTGCGGGAGGAATTGAAAGAAGTCCGAAGCCGATCCTTTCGAGACGGCAAGCCACCCAGCCATTGTCTCGGAGCCAGATTCGAAAAGCCCATGAAGACCCCTGACCACCTGCGAATCCAGTTCGCCCTCGACCGGGCAATGGGATGCCCCGAACACCCCGCGGCTTGATCAGGCTGCGGTTCAGACCCAACCGCTCAGATTGCGCTCCCCCTGTGGGGACAATGTTCATTTCAAACGAGAAACAACCCAAAAACCCACCATGAAACCAAAATCCACACTCCGCTCCTTCCTCACGATCACCGCCAGCACACTGCTCGCCGTATCCTACACCCAAGCTGCCAATTTCACTTGGGATCCGGCCAACACCGCAAACGGTGCCACCATCGACCCAGGCGACGGCACTTGGAACACCACCGCAGGCAACATCGTTTGGAATGACGCTGGAACGAACAAGATTTGGGCTGCCGCGAACGTTGCAGTCTTCGGCGGGGCCGACGGCACCTACGCGGTCACAGTCGGCGGATCGTTTTCCGCCCAGAAAATCAGCTTCGTCAACAGCGGATACACCCTCTCGGCGGCATCTGCCCAAGTCATCTCCCTCACTTCTACCGCAGGCGGTGCAAACCTGCCTCAAGTGGCCGTCATTGGCGGCAAATCCGCCACCATCGGCAGCAATGTTACCGTAAATGTACAACAGACCACTTACATTGGTGCCGCTGGAAGCAACTCTGGGGGCACACTGAACATTGAGGGCGGAACGGTCGGCACTTCGACCAATCTCGGGTCCAGCGTGACCATCGATGGTAATGGGACGGTTGTGAATGTGAAAACGGGAGGAACCTTGAGACTCCTGAACAGTGGCAACTCGAACGCCGACGCAGCAATCGTCGTCGGGCAGTTGGCTGGCTCCAACGCCACCCTGAACGTTCAGGGAGGAACCGTGACGGTGAACCAAGGGAACTCCGCCGGCACGGGTGGGTTGTTTGTCGGCAACGTAGGATTGGGCAACGTAACACTCACCACCGGCGCGATCAACGTGTTTCCCACCACCAGCGGCGTCACCTTCGGAAACTCCGGCACAGCTGCCGGCAATAATCTGCTGAATCTCGATGGAGGCACTCTCACCACTTCCATCGTGAGAAAGGGTGCAAACGCCGTCGCCACCGCAACCTTCAACTTCAACGGTGGCACTCTCCAAGCTAATGTCAGCAATGCCAGCTTCATGCAGGGCCTGACCACCGCCAATGTCCTGGCCGGAGGTGCGAAAATCGACACCCAAGCAAACAATATCACCATCGCCCAATCCCTGCTCGATGGCACCGGCGGCGGTGGCCTCACCAAGAGCGGCACTGGCAGTCTGATCCTCGCGGGCGCAAACACCTACAATGGCGCAACCACCGTCAATGCCGGCACGCTCAAGCTTTCCAGCGCTGCAACGAATGCCTCGAATGTCACGGTCACCAGTGGAGCTGCGGGAGCGTTTGTCGCGGTGGCTGACGGTCAGCACGTCAGCACCGGCAGTCTCACTCTAAACAACAGTTCCAAACTTGCCATCGACTACGGCACCACCGCTCCGAGCACCACCACCGCTCCGCTTCAGGTGGTGGATTTCACACTTGGCACCGGCATCGGCACGCAGATCGAGGGCTCAACCCCACCATCGGTAGGCCCAGTCTATCCGTTGGTAAATTGGACAGGGACCGGACCGACGGATACAAGTGCCTTTGGCTCCGTCGTTCTCCCAGGTTTTATCGGTACCCTAAGCGTCGACGTTCCGAACAAAACCCTATCCGTCACCTACGTCTTGCCAGTTGAGAAAACCTGGAACACCGGCAACGGCACATGGGACACCACCACTTCCAACTGGTCGCCCTCTACCTACAACGATGGGGATATGGTGCTCTTCGGCGATGCCCCTTCTGCAGGAGCAAACCCAGCCGTCACTCTCAACAGTGCTTTCACGCCTAACAGTGTGACGATCACCAGCACCTCTCGCGGCTACACCATCAGCGGCACCGGAAGCATTGGTGGATTCACTGGTCTCACCTTGGGCGCAACCAACACTCAAACTCACACGCTTGCCACCGCCAATACTTTCACGGGTCCAACGGTGATCGATGGCGGAACCCTCCGCCTTGGTGATGGCGGCGCGATCGGATCACTCTCCGCTACCAGCGCGGTCAGCGTGGCCTTGGGTGCGACCTTCGCAGTGAACCAAAGTGACACCGTCACCCAAGGGACCGAATTCGGAGCCATCAGTGGCGATGGTGGCTTCGCCCAAATCGGCACCGGCACCACTGCGCTTAACGTGGCAAACACCTTCACCGGCGGGCTCAAGGTCAAGGGAGGCTCGGTGGTCTTGAGCAACAACACCGCAGCCGGCACGGGCACAATTGATCTCGACACTGGCGGCGCGACAAATGCCACTGTGCAACTCAGCGGTGCTATGACTGCGATTGCCAATCCCATTACCGTCACCTCCGGCAGCATCGGAACGAATACGATAGCGAATTTGGGAACCGGCACGCTGGCCCTGAATGGAGCAATCACCATCAACACCGGAACCACACTCACTGTCGATAACAGCAGCAGCAACAACTCCGCTATGGATCTGGGAACCGGACTCATTACCGGGAACGGAGGTATCATCGCCACCGGAACAAGCACCAACAGTTTCGGTTTCAAAGGCGCCAATACTTACACGGGTGGTACGACACTCGGCGGTGCGGGGCTCTTCATTCCTACTGCAAGTTCCACGGGCTCCGGTGCTGGCACGATCGATGGCGTCTTCGGAACCGGGACACTCACCTTGGGCAGCATTTCCATGCGTTCCACGAATACGGCGGACATCACCATCGGGAATACCCTCAGCCTTGGTGGCAACCTCACGGCAGTCACTGCAACTGCCGAGAAGAACCTCACGTTCTCTGGACCTGCCACGTTGACAGGAGATCGGACGATCACTTCACAAATAGGAGCCACGGTCGCAGGGAAAAGCCTCACATTTACCGGTGTCATTGGCGACGGCGGTAACAATTACGGCATCACCAAGGAGGGAGCGGGGGTGTTGCTCTTGAATGGCGCGAATACCTATGCTGGCATCACCACCGTCAACGCCGGCACTCTATCCATCACCGACAACGCCGCACTTGGCAGCACGGCCGGTGCCACCACCATCAATGGCGGCAATGGCTCCAATTCCGTGATCCTCAACTTGTCGGGTGCCACCTCGGATCTCACGATAGCCGAGCCACTTAACTTCTTCGCAAACACGACGGGCCGTGCCCGCTTGTCGCAGAGCAGCGCCCAGAACCACACCTTGAGCGGCCCCATCAACGTAAGCAGCGATGCGAATCTTGCGCAGTTCTATTCAGATGCCGGCTCTGTCACTATCATCGGCGACATTACCGGAACCATGACTAACGGTGCCCTTTTCGCTGTGCGGGGCACTTCAACCAATCCCTTGAACCGGGTTCTTGGTAGTCTCAACCTCACGGGGGGCAACTTCGTTAAGACGGACTCGGGAACCTGGCTGGTGGGAGCGCCCGGGAAAACCTACAGCTGGATGGATACGGTCGTGGCGGCCGGCACCTTGAGGATGGGCTTGGCCAATGTCCTGCCCTCCGCGACGCCACTTACTTTGGGGAACGCAACGGGCGCATCCTTTCCCTTCCTCGATCTCAATGGATTCAATCAGACCGTCGCGGGCATCATCTACAACGGCGAGGGAGTCTCCACCGGCATCCGGACGATCACCAGCGCCACGCCAGCGGTGTTGACCGTGGACAATGCCACCGATTCCATTACCACCGGAACCAACGCGAGCACCAATAACGTCGTCCTTACAGGCGCGCTGAGCCTCACCAAACAGGGAGCGGGCACGCTCGCTCTGAACGGCGTGAACACCTACAGCGGCGATACCACCGTCAACGAAGGCATCCTTTCCCTAACAAAGGCCGACAGCGCGACTGATGCCAACACCGGCAACGACGCCTCAACTGTTAGCATCGCCGCCACCGCCGGAGCCACTCTGGACCTCGCCTACACCGGCACCGACGAGGTGGACAAACTCTTCATCGGCGGCGTGCACAAGGCTGCAGGCGTTTGGGGTTCCGCCACTTCGGGTGCGGCCAACATCGATTCCAAACTCACCGGCACCGGCACCCTGACGGTCGCAACGGGTCCTGTCGCCGGCTACACCGCCTGGGCGGCCACCAACGCAGGTGGAGAGGGAGCGCAGTTGGATTTCGACAAAGATGGTGTATCAAATGGTGTGGAGTATTTCATGAACGCGCCTGCCGGATTCACCGCGAATCCCCAGCTCAACGCATTGAACACGATCACCTGGACGAACGGCGGAAACATCCCCGCCTCCGCCTATGGAACGCAGTTCGTGATCCAGACCTCGTCGGATCTCACCAACTGGGTGGATGTCGATGGCGGCGATCTCACCACCAACACCGACGGACCGGGCGGATCCCTCACCTACACGCTGACGGGTGCATCTCCTCGATTCGTGCGTCTGGAAGTTTCTCCGAATTGAATTCGGCCACCATTCCCATGCCCGCAATCAAACCAGTTAGAACTTCTTTCGTCTGTCAGTTGATTGGTGCGTTCATCATCACGGGAGCGCCCCTGCTTCATGCACAGAATCTGGTGACGAACGGCGGCTTCGAGAGTGGGATGACCGGATGGACCAATGCGAGGAGCGGTTCCGGCAGCGCGTCCTTCTCACTGGAAACCGGCCTCCAGTACGCCGGCACGAATGCTTTGAAGGTTGTGGTCACCAATCCCGGTGCCGACAGTTGGAACGTGGAATCGCGCGGCCCGACTTTCACGAATCTGGGGGCTGGCCAGTCCCTCAGCATCACCTTCCGCGCCCGTGCCGCAGCGGCCGGTGCCAAAGTCCGCGTCGTGATGCAGAACGCAAGCTACAGCCAGACCGAGTTCACACTTAACACCGCATGGACGCGATATGTTTTGACCCATACGACCTTGGAAACGAGCCCGCAGTTCAAATTCAACTACCGCACTGCGGGAACCGTCTGGATTGATGAGGTGTCGGTCGTGGTCAATCCCGCAGCAGGGACCGTAACCCGCATTTCATCGAATCCCTCCATCCGCCATCAGATGATGGACGGGATCGGCGGCTCGATCGCGTTTAATACGCCGGACTATGAAGCCTTGAGCGCCACGAAAAAAAACGAGATCGAAAACCTGCTCTACGTCGATTGCGGCATCGATATTGTCCGGCTCAGAACAGGTAACTCTGATGCGTTGAACAACGAGTTGGCAATGAGGGCCCAGAGGAATGGTGCCAGAACGCTATTGACTTGTTGGTCTCCTCCAGCATCTCTCAAAAGCAATAACAGCATCGTAAGTGGCACTCTTAGGATCGTGTCAGGTAAGTACGACTACGCTGGATTCGCGGATTGGTGGTATGCAAGGCTCAGCGCATCCAACTGGACTCACGACTTCATCTCTATCCAAAACGAGCCGGATTACGATCCCGGCGACAAAGAGACCTGCCGCCTCAAAGCTACTGAGACCGTTCCCGCAACAACGGCCGGGTCTGCTAGCTACAAGAAAGCCTTGGAGGCCGTTTACAATAAAATCAAGAATGAGCCTAAAATGCCGCAATTTATCGCGGCAGACTCTGAATCCCACGACGCGTTTAAGACACTCGCCCCGACGGTTTCGGGGCTCTCCTATGTAAACCATCTGGGATTCCACAACTATGGCACCAATGACTTTGCCGGGGTTGAAGCAAAGTATAATGGAAATAGAGGATGGATGACTGAGTGGGGGGCTGATCCTGATATTTTGGACAACTGGTTGGTTCTCGCGGCAAACATTCACGAAACGCTGACTGAGTCGGATGCCTCGGCCTACCTTGCGTGGAGAATGGTCCATGGCAATAACACGGGTCAGGTCTGGGCGATGATCGGCGTGGAAAATGGTCAATACCAGGTCCAGAATTCGTTTTATTCCGTGAAACACTTCGCGAAACACATCTCAAGCGGCCATCAGCGGTTCGAAGTGACGAATTCCGGCACCAATGCCAACCTGCGCGCCTCCGGCTACATCAACCCCGCAGGCAATCAGCTCACCCTCATTGTCCTCAACACTGGTGGCACGGACGATACGATTTCCCTCCGCTTTCCTGGACTCCCCGTCGCGTCTGCCACTGGATTCAGGACGAGACAGTTCAATATCGGAAGCTCTCCTTACCAGTCGCTCGGGACCATCAATCTCGCCAACAATCAGACGATTTTCAAAAACTCGATCACTTCCTTCGTCATCAACCTTGCCGATACACTCAATCCCTATGATCCGGCGCTCCTTTACGTGAATGGGACCGCGTTCGGCAGCAATCAATTCTCCCTGTCCATCCCCGCGCAGCCCGGCCATGACTTCATCCTCTGGAAATCAACCACGCTCGCCGCAGGCTCCTGGCAAAAGGTGACCAATGCGGTATTCACCGAATACAACGGCCAACTCATCCTCACCGACCCGACCCCCAACGCCACCCGCGCATACTACCGCGTCCAGCGCGACACCGGCCTGTGAAGCGTGATGTCCAACGAGGAGAGCCATTCACTTCATTGGTGGCGACATCACCGGCACGGGTGCCAATGCCCCCCCTATCGACATGCCCGCCCCCCGAGCTAACGAAAAAGTCTTCCATCGATATCAACACGGATCATGCAGATGACTGGATGGCGGATAACGACAATTGCATCCCACCACATCATGAAAACAAAAACATACGCATTCCCCTCCATCCTGTTGGCCACCGCCCTCTTGTTGCCCTCGTGCAACGTCAAATATGACATGGCGACATTCAATGCCGTCGGCATCATGCCCGCTGCCACAACCCCCGTTCCAAAGATCGAGATCGATACCAACGTGACAGCAGGAATGATGGGTGGCGCCGTGAAGAGCAACAAGCCTTACGACATCCGAGCCTACTACATGGATGATACCTTCACCTTCGCCTCCGCCGAGTTCACGGCCGTGACAGTGACCTATGCCGATGGCACGACGGATCCCGGAATCGCCGCGCTCAAACTTCCCATGCGCGTCCAGAACAGGGTGCACGAATCCCACAACAGCATGGCCGGCGGAGCCGTCGTCGTCACCAAGTCGCGAATCATCCCGGCGGAGTTCCCCGGTACCATCTCCCGCGACGAACCCTTCACGCTCCTGATCGAGGGCAGCTTCACCAAGGACGACGGCACGATCATTCCTTTCAAGATCAAGGAAAAATACGACATTTCGCGGGATAAAAGAACCGAATCCTGGGTGGACTTCGTGAGCGGCTGCTGAGGATGTTTCATCACGCTTACCCCCTCCGGTCCGACCAATGGCTCTAGCAGCCCTCTCAACGATCAAACTCCCGGCAATCCATCAGCAATCCACTTCAATGAAATCCCTCTTCACCCTTCTCGCCTGCTCCGTCCTGTTCAGTAGTCCATCCGCCGTCGCGGAAACCTACGATGCCCGCACTGCTGAAAAGCAGATCCTCACCCCGGTTCCTCCCGTCGCGCCACGGATCAATGGTCCTGTTGTTTACGGAGCACGGCCGGGCAATTCGTTCCTCTATCGGATCCCCACCCAGGGTGAGAGACCGATCCGGTTTGAGGCCAATGGCCTGCCCGAGGGGCTGAAGCTTGATGCCGGGAAAGGAATCATCACCGGTAAGACACCCGGGCGGACGGGAGACCATCCCATGATCATCACTGCGAAGAACAGCCACGGGGAAACCAGCCGTCCGTTCAAGATCGTGGTGGGCGACAAGCTGGCACTAACACCACCCACGGGCTGGAACTCGTGGGGCGGCCAGATGATCCATGTCAGCGATGCAATCATGCGCAAGGCGGCCGACATGATGGTCGACCGCGGCCTGGCGGATGTCGGTTTTCAATATGTCGGCATTGACGACTGCTGGATGCGCCTGAGCCAGGAAATGTATGACCAGCGTCGCGAATGGACCGTGAAGAAACATTCCGCCTACGATCACATCGCCACCAACACCATCGGCCCCATCCGCGACGGGGCGGGCAACATCCTGCCGAATGGGAAATTCCCGGACATGAAGGCCATGACGGATTACATCCACAGCCATGGTCTGAAGGTTGGCATCTACAGCAGCCCGGGAGTCAAAACCTGCCAGGAATGGTCGGGTTCCTACGGCCACGAATCCGCCGACGCCGACCAGTATGCGAAATGGGGCTTTGACTTGTTGAAGTATGACCAGTGCAGCGGAGGGGCTTTCCTGAAACGGCTCAAAAGCAAGATCCCGGGCTTCCAGACCAAGGACTTCTGGGCCCCCATGTCCAACTACCTGCGCTCGCAGAACCGCGATATGCTTCTCAACCTTTGCCAATACGGCCAGGATGACCCATGGACCTGGGCACCGGGCTTGGGCATCCAATCCTGGCGCACCGGCGGCGACCTCAACCACAATGTCCAAAACTATTTCATCAACGCGCTCCGCATCGCCACCGAACTGCGCGCTTACAACAAGCCCGGACAGTGGAACGATCCCGACTTCATGTACATCCACCGTATCCGGAATGTCTCGAAAATGGCTGAACCGTCGGTGGAGATCAAACTGGATACCAACCAGCGCTACCAATACGTGACACTCTGGTCGATGGTCTGTGCGCCGTTCTTCTTCTCCTGCGATATCGAGAATATCGATGACTTCACCGTCCGAATGTTAGGAAATGCCGATGTTCTGAATATCAATCAGGACGAACTCGGCCATACCGCCGAAGTCATCCGCAACGATGACAAGACAGAAACCGTGATGCTCAAGAAGCTGGCGGACGGATCGAAAGCGCTGGCCATTTTCAACCGCGACGCGCAGAACGAAGCGACCCTCACGGTGAAATGGCAGGACATCGGCGGAGGCAGTGACCTCACGGTATTCGATGTTTGGCGCCAAAAATCCTTGGGCCAACTCAAGGACGGGATTTCGGTCCGGGTCAGTCCGAATGGTGTTGGGCTATTCCTCATCAAATAATCCAACCGCCCGAAACGATGCGCACCACTTATTGCAATCGTTGCGAACCTTCTCACTCTCCTTACCTGGTGATGAGTCCTATGCGTCAGTCGATAGAAAGGAAACACCCCGCCAATGCCCGCCTTTCCGGTTGAAACCACGGACACTTTTGACAGCGGAAACTTCGGGTCGACAATCTAAAATCCAGTCGATTGAAATCAACGGAACAAGCCATGAGCGAGCATCCTTTACGAGTGCAAACCGCAAAAGCGGCTATCCGGGCGATGTCGAAGTGGAGGGATTCACTTCAGGAACCTATGCCCTCAAATACCAGGATCCAGACGGCGCGACCCATCCCATCGGTCCGGTGGTGCTGCCCTGAATCGCTCGCTCTCTTTTTTTCCTGAGATTCTTGGGACATTATCCGCAGCAGCGACGTGATATCTGTGAAAGTGCAAGATTCGAACCCACAGACCGACGCCGAGCTACTGAAGGAATTCTCCAGCAGCGGGAGCCATTCCGCATTCGCCACCCTGGTGGAGCGCCACGGGCCGATGGTCCACGCGGTCGCGATGCGGGCACTCTCCAACCATCACGACGCGCAGGACGTCACCCAGGCCACCTTCCTCGTTCTGGCAAGGGAGGCGGAGGCGCTTAGCCGAAAACCTTCGGTGGCTGGCTGGCTCCACACGGTGTCGCGTCGATTGTCGCTGGATGCTCACAGGTCGAGGGAAAGCCGCCAACGCCGCGAGGCAACCGCCATGAACGAACCCGTCAACCTCACCCGCGATGCCGTCAGCACCGGATTCCGTCGTGAACTGGATGCCGCCCTTGATGGCCTGCCGGAGCGCTACCGCCATCCGCTGGTGCTCTTTCATCTGGAGGGCGCTTCGCTTGACGAGGTCGCCCGCCGTCTTGATCTCCAGCCCTCCACCCTGCGTACCCGGCTCTCCCGGGCACGAGAGATGTTGCGGAACATCCTCGTCCGACGCGGCGTCGAGGTGGCATCCGTCGCGGCGCTCAGCGGCTTCTTCACAACCGAGGCCAAGGCGGCGGTATTCACTCCTGGTCTTCTTTCCTCGGTGGTCGCGACCGCTACCGGCAACGGGGCCGGCGTTTCCACCACCATCCTGCAACTCGCCGGCAAAGCGGCCTGCGGCACCAAGTCCATTTCCATCAGCACCTCCGTCACCAGTCTTGTCATCCTCATGAAAACCAAAGCCACCCTTGTCACCGCCATTCTGGTCGCTCTCGCGGTCGTCGGAACCACCGCCTACGTCGTCAATCACGGAAATGGGGGAACCCTAGATGTTAGGCAGGGAGCTGATCACCGCAATCTTGCCGCACAGGCCGATGGCCACGATGGTAAAACGCGCAAACGTGCACCCCGGTTCCAAAACATCGAGGAAGCGGAGCAGGCCTTGATCGACTTCGACATGGCGCCGCTCTTCGGGAGCGACCAAGAGGAAGCCAAGCGTTGCTCCTATCGCCTGAGGAGCTTGGCGGCGAAAATCCCGAACGCCTACTTCGGCGAACTCACCGCCCGCTTTCGCAAAGGTTCGGACAGTAACCTCAAGGACTACTTCCGGCAAATGGCCCTCTACACGGAATGGGGCCGCTTGGATTTTGAAGCCGCACTGGCCGACCTTCCCCGGATTGACAATGCCAAGATGCATTCCAAGGCCTTGGAGAGGGTGTTTGTCGGCACCACGGAGGCGGATGCCACGGCTGCCATGAAAAGGGCCGAGACCCTGGTCCTCGCGACACCGCACGAGTTCGGCGATCCCGCACGCATGTCCCTCATGGATGCCATCTTCGACGCGTGGATTGAATCCGATCCCTTCAGTGCCGTCGAGTGGGCCAGGCAGGCCCAGGTTCCTGAAACGCGCCGCAACCAATGGATCGACGATGGACTCCGCAATTGGAGCAAGAAAGACCCCGATGCCGCCGAGAAATGGCGCAAGCAGGAGAACTTCAAGGGGTTCGATCACTAACAGCTTCCTTTCCTCCAATAGATCCAGACGCGCCTCCTCACATGTCTGCGCAATCACGAGCCCTTGAATCGGGGGGAGAACTTTTCCGGTGGGATGATCGGCGCGGCAGGCGCTTCCCACCTGAAAGACAGTCGGCGATCCGAGCACACCATTCAAGGCATGCCCCCTGTTAAATGATCTTTTGAATCCGGATGAAAATATCAGCGAAAACCACGTTGCGGCACAAATTTTTCATCATACTATCAAAAACTGATGAAAACCATCCATTGCGTCCCGCCGCTCGTTGCGCTGATCATCGCGGCGGTATGGCTTACCACCTTACGCAGATCCACCGACGCCGTATCGCTGGAGAATGCCGTAATGCGGGAGAGGCTCGCCAGCCCAGGAAAGTCTTCTTTATATCGAGAGAATCGTAACGATGCCAGGTCCAAGAGCGATAGGGCGGGCGTTAGGCCGAAGCGCGAGAGAAAAACACCGGACAATGTGGACAATCCCTCGGGCGACTGGGTGGGTACCTCCCGGGATTGGACAAGACTCGTTCTCTCGAACAATGACGAGCAGGCAACCAGATATCGATACACGGCGGCTTGGAAAAGGCTCGAAACACTGGCATCCGAAATGAGCGGAGACGAACTCACGAGAGCTTACTCGGAGATGGCTGCTCTCCCTGTTCATGCCCCATTTCGCAATGAACTCGAATGGGTGATGCTGAAAGAACTCGAAAAGAAAAATCCCGAATTTGCGTTTAGCCAATACCTATCAAGAAACCAGGATGGTGGGGTTGTCCTCGGCGGTTATGGATCGTTCGATAAGTGGCTTGCCAGAGATCCCGACGCAGCCACGAATTGGTATGAGCGCCAGCTCACTGCGGGAACTTTCGATAAGACCCTCGATGGGAAATCTCCCGCCAGGGTCCCCTTTGAATCGGCATTTATCATGTCCTTGATCGATTCTAGATCCAACGGCCGCTGAGCAGATGATGAACAATTTTCCGCCGGATCTGCGCGGACGATTCGGCGATTACGTGGATGTTGTTCCCAAGGAGAAGAGACAATCGTTGGTTGATTTGCTTCGCAAAACGATGCCTACGGAGGAGTATATGGCCCTGCTGAGAGAAACGAGTGTTTTTGAGTATAATTTCAGGAGTGAATACGATAGCGATCCGGATAATGCCAAGAGAATCCTCGACCGCTTTGCTGTCACCCCGGAAGAACGCACCGCCCTTTTGGCGGATCAGTTCTCGGAGTTTGCGGAATATCGTGCCATGAGAGCCAGTGGTGGCGGAGATCCGCGTCGCAATGAGTTCGACGAAAATCGCAAATGGGTTCAAGCGGTCGATCCTTCCTCCGCCGATCGAGCAACGGGAGTAGCCCTTCAAACTTTTCTCGAAAAGCTGAATAACCCTGAGTCTTATGATTTTGTCGAGAAGACCGCTCTTGATTACCTTGATTCAGGTGCGGGAGACGAACTCTTGATTCCATTGATCGAGGGCACCGCAAACGGTAGCAACACCTTTCCAAAAGACAGGGCGCGAGGGCTGGCAAACAAAGTCACCGACGTCACGCTCCGCAACGAACTGCTGGAAAAACTGAATTGAGCCATGATTCGTTCTATCTTGATTTCTGCTCTGATCCTCATCGCCGCAGCTCTGCTGGGATTGCGGGAAAAGCAGCAATTTTCCCGAGAAAAAGAGGCGAAGGACAAACTCCTTAAAGAGGTCGGAGCAAACCCAGACGATTATCCCCAGTCGCCCGTCAATATCGAGCGACGCAAGACAGAACGCGCCATGAAGGAAAAAGTGAAGGTTCTCAATCGTGACTTTTTTGCGCTGTATCGCGTGCCGCCTGAAAGTCCCGCCGCTGCATTCGCTGAAGAACGATTGAGGATTAAAGCGGATCTGAAAAGTCGCTTGGGCGCACTAACCCCGGAAGAGATCAAACTGTTCATGGAGGAATTCAACAACGATCCCGATCTGAATGCGCAGATCAGGCAGTCACTCGATGTTTTTGTCGAGAAAGTGTTCATTGCGAAATACCCGATTGAAATGGCTCGAATGATGAGTCAATCGCCCAAGCAGTTTGGCATCGGTGATGGAAGGGATTACGATTTATTTTCCTATCTGATTTACTACTATAGCGCTCAAGAAAAGGACCTCCAGATCGTATTCGAGTGTCTGGCAGAATCACCGCCCGAATTTCAATCCAAATACATCGGGGGAGCTTTGCGATTCGGGGCGGGTAGCCCATCCCAGCGGGCCGAGTTGCTCGAAGAGATGAGATACTTCGCGGTCACCCCCGAACAACAGGAACTCGTGAAAGGTCAGTTGAGCGAGTTGGCCTTCGGGCGTTCCGACGCAAAAGGTTCATTCATTGAACTGTCCGATTGGCTCGGATCTGCGAATCTGTCGAGTGACGAACTTGTCGCTGCCACCAAGGGCATGCAGGACAAGGTGCGGGTCGGCGAAACAGCCCAATGGCTCGACTGGCTTGCAAAAGCCGAGATGCCTGACGAGGTCTCTAAGCAACGTGCCTTCGAACTCGCCAATCGGTGGACAGAGAAGGACTACCAAGCCGTCGGCCAATGGCTCAACAGTTCCCCCGGCAGTCCCGAGAAGAACGCAGTCGCAAGCGCCTACGCCGCCAATACCTATCCCTACGATCCGGAGAACGCCATGAAATGGATCCAAACCATCCCGCAAGGCCCCGAACGCACCAAGGCACTGGAAGCCATCTATCAAGGCATCCGGAAAGACGAGAATTACGATAGAGAAGCAGTCGAGGCTTTCGCTCGCGAGCACGGACTTAAGGAATAATCACTGGAAAATCACTGTTTACGAATCCGCGATCTTGATTTTAGCGAATCGTATTGTTTAAACCATTTACGGGTTAAGACACGAATGGACATCAAACAAACGAAACAAAAAATATGGAACCACTCGCGAAATCACTCACGGGAGTCGTGATCATGGTAAGCCTCGCCTTGGCGGTCTCTCCGATTCTAGCCGAACCGCTTCCCCACGGGAAGGATTACCCCGGCCAGCCAGCCGATCCCGGCCCCATCAAGCCGCCGACCGCTCCCCTTGCGGCTGACACTTCACAAGCCGCCGGCCAACCCTTCAAGCTCCCGGGCCTGACGATCAATTCGAAGGAGCGCTGCGTCGATATTGAGGCGACCATATGCCTCGACGAAGGGGCTCTCGAACTGATCGCTTGCACCAAAGGCAGCAAGGAACACGAGTCGGTCATCACCGTGGGGGCGAGGCCCATTCACATCCACACAGCCTTGCTGCTGCTCGGAGCGAGAAACGGCAACCCACCAATGCGCCAGCCGATCCATGACGAAGCGACCCGCTGGGTCGATCTTCCTGCCAAGGGCGACTTGATCGATGTCCTCCTCGAAATCAAGGATCCCGCCGGCAAGCTAACGGAACGCCCGATCAGCGATTTCATCACCCGGTCCTCAGAGCACGCGAGCAGCCCCGGTGCCGTTCCGAGTGAAGAGGACCACCTCCCCCGCTTTCCGAGCACGTTCATTTTCGCTGGATCCCAGCTCATCGACATTGGCCCGGGACCCAAGACCTACCTCGCGGAGCGCAGTGGTCATGTCATCTCAATCGCCACGTTCGGCGACGAATTGCTCTGCCTGCCCGAGGTCCACAGCCAGGACAATGGTGCATTGATGTGGAGCATCGATCCCACCCATCTGCCAAAGAAGGGAACTCCTGTCACACTGCGCCTCCGCTTGAAGAAAAATCCCGAGCCCAAGCCAAATCCCAAACCGTGAACCGATCCGTCATCCTCCTCACGCTTTTCGCGCTCACTGCCCAACTCCATCTCGGAGCCCAAACGGATGGCGGCCACTACACCGAGAGACCCATGTTCCAGTCCCGCCCGAATCCGGCGAGCGAGAGATACTTCGGTGGCATCGGCACCACCGGCCTCAAGCCGCGGATCTATCCGGGTGTTGTCCTCAAGGTCGAGGAAATGGCACCCGGCTCCCCGTCCGAGGGGAAATTTGCCAAGGGTGAAATCATCACTGGCATCAATGGCACCGAGCTCAAAGGATTGAACCCGTTCGTCGCGATGGGCAACGCCCTCACCAAGGCCGAGGCCACGGACGGAAAGATGGTTTTCGATGTCACCTCCGCCGATGGCACGACCCAACGCAAGGAAACCGTCACCATTCCCGTGCTCGGCGCTTACAGCAAGACCTGGCCGCTCGATTGCCCGAAATCGAAACGCATCATCGGTGAGGCCGCGGCCTTTTATTCCGATCCGAGCAAATTCAAGGAAGACGGCATTCCGGGCGCTCTCGTCTGCCTCTTCCTGCTTTCCACCGACGATGACAAATACCTGCCGCAGGTGAAAGCCTACTTCGATGGCTTTCCCAAGGATGTGAAAGCCATCGGCGACCACACCTGGAACAACGGCTACAACGGCATCGCCTGCGGTGAATACTACCTGCGCACCGGTGACAAATCCGTTTTGCCCATCATGCAGCATTATTGCGACGACGCGAAGGCCCGCCAGAAGTTCGACTGCGGGTGGACGCATTGGAGCAATGGGATTTCTCCCGGCTATGTGGCCGGTGGCCTGTTGCACGCGGCAGGCGCGCAGTTGCTCACCACTCTGCTGCTGGGCAAGGAATGCGGCGTGAATGTCGATGACCAGACCTTGCTCAATGCGCTCCGCCACTTCTACCGCTTCGCGGGCCACGGCGGGGTCGCCTACGGTGATCACCGCCCCGAGGGCGGGTTTGGCTCGAATGGCAAGGATGGCATGATCGCCGCCGCCATGATGATCGCCTCCGGCGCTGAAGGTGATACGACGATCTATCAGCAAGCCGCCAAGTGCCTGGCCATGACCATGATCGAGAGTTACCCGGGTCTTGCCATGGGCCATGGCGATGAAGGCCGTGGTGACGGCATCTGGACGAGCATCATCAACTCCCATCTGGTGAAGGAAAAGCCCGCGCTCTACCGCGAGGCCATGGATCGTCTCACCTGGTGGCACGACCTCAGCCGCGAACCCGGTGGCAGCATCGGCATCGGCACGATGGAATGGGGCGATGGAAAAGTGGGCTCCTCAGGCCCCGGCATCGGACTCTCCTATACCGCGCCCTTGCAAACCTTGCGCATCACCGGCGCGCCGCGAACGAAATTCTCACAGAAATACACCCTGCCCGAAAACCTGTGGGGCACCAAGGCGGACCTGGCCTTCTTTTCCATCGAGCACAATCCGAAATTCCACGACTACGGTCCGGAAGAACCCGCCCATATCCCTTTCTACGCATTGGGTGATGGCTATCAGCAGCCTGAGAAAGACCTCAACAGCCTCCCTCGGGAAATCCTGCTGAAGAACATCCATCACCGGCGCTACGTCGTCCGCACCCAGGCTGCCCTGGCACTGCGCAAGGTGGGCGCATTGGATGAACTTGAGAAATTCCTCAGCGACCCCGATCCACGTTTGCGGCGTGCGGCGATCGATGGCCTCATTGATTGGAGATACTGGTTTGGCCCAGGCGACCAACCCATTTCCACCGAGCAGTTCACCCCCGGGATGTTGGCGGCCATCACCAAGATGCTCTCCAATCCCGAGGAATCGTGGTATGTCAAATCCGGCGCTTTGATGGCGCTCAAGCTCGCCCCGGCCAAGGAGATCCAGCAGCGCTACAAGCTCATCCAGCCGTGGATCAAGCACTCCGACTGGTGGATGCGCGAGGCCGCCTTCTTCGCGCTCTCCGGCCTCGCGAAAGATGACGCCCTCTACCTCAAGATCCTTCCGACACTCCTGACGATGACGACCAGCGAAAATCACACCATGCCCCGCGAATGGATGAAGAATCACTTCGAAGAGACACTGCGGAACAAGAAACCGGATAGCGAGGCAGGCAAGCTCATCCTGAATGGCTTGGGCAGAGCCGTGTCCGCAACCGAAATCAAAAGCGGCGCGCGTTCCGGCGAAGGCGCTCACAACGTCATGGAAGCAGTCAAACTCTGCTTGCAAACCGATCCCACCCTCGCCGCAAAGCTTGCCATGGCCGTGCAACCCCGTTTCGCCGATTTCAGCACGGACGACCTCGTCAACCTCGTCGGAGCGCCCTCCGCCCATCCCGGCGGCAATCCCTTCGGCCTTTACACCGTGTTGGAAAAACTCGAACCCAATCAACGCGGTGATCTCCAAAAAGTGCTGTTGAAAACCTATCGCCCCGAGCTTCTCAAACGACTGCGCGCAGACAAAGACACAAAACCGGAACTGCTCAACTCGATCATCGACCTGACCAAACTCGCCAACCCCAAAGCCGGCTGGAAACCCATCGGCAAAATGCCGCCTTCGGAACGCACCTGGAGATTCAAATCCTTCGATGCCACTGAGGAAAAAGACCAGCTCCCCACCCGTGAGAGAAGACGCTTCCGCGACTTCACCCTGCCCGATGATCTCAAGGACTGGTTCAAGCCCGAGTATGACGACAGCAAATGGACATGCAGGCCGCGCACCCATCGGCATCGGCAGCTTCAAGTCGGGCAACGATTTCTTTCCCAACCAATCCGACTGGGGCAAAGGCGAATTCATCGTCGATGCGCACCACCTTTGAAATCGATGCCCTCGACTTCGATTCCTATCGGGTGAGCATCCTCTGCCCCCAGGGATTCCGCATCTATCTCAACGGCCGCGAGATCGCAGCCTACGGCTGGTGGCAGGACAAACCCCACTACGCTCCTTGGTCTTCCGTCTCACCGGAGCATTTGAAAACCGGCACCAACACCCTCGCAGTCTATAGCAACGTCGCCTACGATGAGTCCACAAAGGCACCCTACGGCCAGGTGGACTGCCTGATCGAGGGCTTGAATCTCTCGGATTTGAACTAACAGGAAATCACTCGGAAAAACATATCATGAGAAAATCCATCATCCTCGCCGCAGTCATCCTCTGCGCTCTAACATCAGCGGCTTTCGCCAAGCCTCTGAAGGTATTCATCCTCGCTGGGCAGTCCAACATGGAGGGACATGCCGAAATCAGCACTTTCGACTACATCGGCAAAGATCCGGCAACGGCTCCCTTGCTCAAGGAGATGCGCAATCCCGATGGAACCCCACGGGTATGCGACAAGGTCTGGATGTCCTATTTGACCGGCCCTTATGATGGCAGTGCGAATGGCGAGGGCTTGGGCAAGTTGACCGCCGGCTTTGGCGCACGTGGAGATCAACCCACCAAGTATGTGGCAAGATCGGTCCTGAGTTCACCTTCGGAATCTATATGGAGAAAGAGCTGAAGGAGCCCATTCTGATCATCAAGACCGCCTGGGGCGGCAGGTCGCTCAACACCGAATTCCGTCCGCCCAGTGCCGGGCCATACAAGCTGCCCAAGGAGATTCAGGATGTGTGGGACAACATCCCCAGGGTGCCCACGGGATTCCCAAACTTGAGGATCGGAAAAAATGGCAGGAAGACAAGGATGCCGCCTCGGGTGTGTTTTACCGGATGATGGTCGAACATGTGAAAAAGGTGCTGGCAGATCCCAAGCGGGTCTGTCCGGAGTATGACGAGAAGGCCGGCTATGAGTTGGCCGGTTTTGTCTGGCTTCAGGGTTTCAACGATCTGGTCGATGGGAGACCTATCCAAATGGCAACTACGACGAATACTCGCGCCTTTTGGCGCACTTCATCCGCGATGTGCGCAAAGATCTTTCAGCCCCGAAGATGCCATTCGTGATCGGCGTGCTGGGAGTCGATGGTGAGAAAAATGTCAATTTCCGCAAAGCCATGGCCGCACCGGCTGCGATGCCCGAGTTCAAGGGCAATGTGGTTGCTGTGGACACCGCTCCCTTTTGGGATCATGACATCGAAGCCGCAGAACCCAAGCAGGGCGAGTATAACGAAATCGTCGGCACGGCGCACACATTGAAAGCGGATGGCACTCTCGACAAGGAATGGAAATGGGAGAATTACTGGAAGCCGGTTGGCAAACCTCTGCCGGAGGAACGGATCTGGCGTTTCACCACGATCGATGCCACCGAGAAGAAGGACAAGTTGGAAGAATACACCGACAGGAGATTCCGTGACATCACTCTGCCAGCCGGGATGGAGAATTGGTTCATGCCCGATTTCGATGACAGCAAATGGACGCAAGGCAAGGCACCCATCGGAAAGGGCGTCTGGAATCACAGCGGAATCACCTTGGACAAATTCCCTTCCAAATGGGGTGATGGGGAATTCCTGCTGATGCGCACCACGTTTGAAGTCGAAGACCTCAACTTCGATTCGTATCGCATCGCGATTTTGGCGAGACAAGGATTCCACGTTTATTTGAACGGCGAAAAGATCCACACCTACATCTGGTGGCAGGACAAGCCGCTATACGGTTCCATCGTCCTCGGAAATGAACAGATCAAGTATTTGAAGAAGGGGAAGAACGTATTGGCGGTCTATGCCAATGACCAATATGAGCAAAATTCCCCAGAACACTATGCCGCGATCGACATGCGGATTGAGGGCATCACCAAAGCCGACCAGAAGAAGCTCGACCTCGCCTTGGAGGAAGTCCTTTCGCCCAAAGACAGGGAAGCACTCAAAGGCGCTTCCAATGGCGGCTACCACTATTTCGGCAGTGCAAAGATCTTCGCGCAGATGGGCAAGGCATTTGCAGAGGCTTTGCTGCCTTTGCAGAAATAGCCGCACCAGTTCACTGCGATCTGCATAAGCCAAACCCGCATGAATCAAGCAGCCTCAAACTGATTCCTCAACCAAGACAGGTCCAACCACTCATTCACCATGGATAAAATGCCATCCTCGCCACAGTGGTGCCATCCTAACGATGGGCCAAAACCTGTCCTCATTCTACTCTGATCATCTTGCGCTCAGGATGATTGCGCCCCACCCGCGCGGGGATGGCATGCCGGAGGCCAATCGTGACGACAATTGAAAGTTAGTCTTCCCCCTCCTCGCAGAATCCCACTTCGATTGTCATGATCCTGCGCTTTCTGCTAGAATCTTGATGGAACGAATTTCACTGGCGGCGACCCGGCACAATCATTGATGGAGACGATGGCAATATTGGGAATTTCAATGATCGGCTCACCGGCGAACGTGATACAGTGTCGCTCATGGAACAAATCCCAATGAAGGTGTCTGACCGAAAGCAGAATCGCAGTCTTATCCTCTGGAGTCTTGCCGGCTTCATCACCGCCGCATCCATTCGATGCGCGGATATCTTGCCGGATTTTTTCAGACGGCTGCATTGGGCGATGAATGGCGGTGTTGGTGAGTCTGCAGCCTGGGACGAACCGCTATTCTACATGGCGATCTTGGGAATTCCGGCAGGCTTGATGGGTGCCCTCATTGCTTTCGCCATCGCGTTTGCGGTTCGCAGACGCACCCAATCAAAGTAGTGTCCGCAAAATGGAATCGAACCGCAGTATTCATTTGTCGGTCACTCTATAATGGTGGAGAAATCGAACAAGTTTGATGGCTTGAATGTTGGAACGACCCTCAAACTCGTCAAATAAGATCATCGCGACAAGCCATGAGAAATCATCAGAAAGAAAACTCCGAATGGGCGCAAGAAAATGGTTACGAGTTCCATGCCGAGACGCAGGGCGCGTTCTCCGAGGGCGCGCGCAGTCTAGATATCTTCAGGAAAGCGGAAAGTTTCCGGGATCATGTTCTCGGAATCTATCGGAACAGGCCGTTCGAGATCATCGATATTCATGTTAGAGAGATGAAGGGCGGTGAGTGGGGATCTGTCTGGAAGACGGTCGTCCTGATTCCCACCGCGGGACTTGACATCCCGAATTTCGACCTCCTGCCGCGCCGCGAAACGGGGGGAATGAATTTCCTGGGCATCAAGGGCCTGGACCTGAAACTGGCTCCGACCGCACCACAGGATGAGAGACAATTGGTCGATGCGTTCAACAAGAACTACAGCCTCTTCGGCGGAGGAGCTTTTGAGGCCATGGAGGCATCGATCAAATCCGCCAACCATCTGGTTCCGAGCCTTTCGGACATGGCCTCGATCTGCAAACCCAGCGTCCTGCGCTTCCTCTCCACCGCCGTCACCGGATTCATCGAGGTGCAGGACGGATACCTGGCGATACGCGCTCCGGAAACCCGGACCATCACTGGCGCTTTCAGCGATATCATCCTGCGGGGAAGGGAGCGCGAAGGCCTGCTGCACGTCGCCAATGATTTGCTCGATGTGTTGGCGAATGCCGCGAGTGAGGCACCTCTGCGCGCACTGACGTTGGAAAACACATTCAATCCTCGCCAATTGCTGGGCGGCATCATCGGAGGCTTCATTGGATTCGGTCTGGGCGGCTTTATCGGCGTTGTTTTGTTATTCGTGCTCAAAGAGAAACACTTGTTCCAGATCCCGGTGCTGGCTTTCGGCGGAGCCGCCATCGGCCTCTTTATCGGCAAGATGCTGACGCGATCCAAATGATTCGCCGCCCCCTCGCAACGAATTCAACCCGACCCGAATCCACGGGTGAACCGTCGCTTCATTCCAACGCGTCTCCCGATTCCTATTCCTCTCCGCAACATGAGTTCCAACACCCATGGGTATCCTGCACTGCCGTCCCCGAGCCCCGCGCAGCACTTCTCGGCGGCCTCGGCCTGCTCATGCTGCTGCCCCGTCGTCACTAAAGTGATGTCGAGCATGGCCGTCGTAGGTTCTGAAAATTCTCCGGAGTTAATTGGGGTTCTTCCGGAATCACCGGCGGCGGCGTTTCGAGGATCGGCGCTCCCACTCTTCCATTCCAATCCATGTTTCCACTTCGTCATGACCGGCATCCTCATCCCTGTGACCCGCCAGTAACCGGCTGCGGAAACCCTTCGGCGTGGATATAAAATCCTTTCCGACCGACAAATTCCGCAAAATATCAAGCCAGCTCACTTCGTATGCAATCTTCTGCCGGTACTCGCATCCGACTCCTGACCACCGCAAACTTCACGAAACTCAAGAAAATGAAACCAATCAAACTCCCCGTCTCCAGCCGTCTGATCCTGGTTGCCATCACCAGTCTGATCGTCACAGGAACCCACGCCAGGACATGGACCAGCGCCGACGGCACAAAGACCTTCGACGGCGAGCTCAAATCCTACGACCCCAGGATCGGAGTGGTCACTGTGGCCCTGTCCAGCGGCACCAGCATGCATTTCGAGCAGGACAAGCTGGCCGCTGCGGATATTGCCTACCTCAAGACCTACCTTGAGGAGCAGCGCACCAAGGGATTGGCGACATCGGCGTCAACTCCGACAGCCGCGGTGAGCCTCAAGGATCTCCCGGATGTTTGGCCTCCCAAGGACGAGAAGCGATACAGCGGGAACAGCCTGAAATCCGAGTTCACTTCCGATTTGAAATCGCTCAAAGAGGAAATTTCCCGCGCGCTGCCCAAGGTCGGAAGCAAGGCCGTGGCAGATCTTGAAAATGCAGGCAAGGCGCTCACCGAAGCATTGGCCAAGGCGGATGCCGCGCAGAAGGGTCTCGGCCAGATCGCCGGCGCCAAGGGATTGATCGACCACGCCAAGGGCAAGTGGATCGGCGGCGCGAACAAGGACATCGCAACGGCTCAGGCGGCTCTGAAAAACGCCAAAACCCCTGCGGAAAAGGACGCCGCTCAAAAACTACTCGCCGCCGCCCAGAAAAACCTCGCCGAGGGCGAGGCCGCCCTCAAGGAACGCACGGCCCTCTATGAAAAGGCCAAGGCCGACGAGTCATCCCTCAAGCAAGCCAACGAAAAGGCCCAGGCCGCACTGACTCAGGCCCAAGCCAAGCGAGGCCGCTGCCGGCAAAAGCCTGATGGGATCCATGAGCTCCTTCCTCGATACCGACAAACTGGACGGAAAACTCGCCAAGGCCTTTGTGCTCACCGCGGCCACCCCGGACGGACTCGCCGATTTCGCCGAGCAAAGCTCTGACAACGCCGCAGTGGTCAGGCAACTGCTTGCCGACGAGGCCTTGATGAAGGAAATGATGGAGGCTGGT
Source organism: uncultured Verrucomicrobiae bacterium (assembly GCA_963810445.1). Classification (GTDB taxonomy): domain Bacteria; phylum Verrucomicrobiota; class Verrucomicrobiia; order Verrucomicrobiales; family Akkermansiaceae; genus Luteolibacter. Next base: position 168,233 of record CAWENZ010000048.1, read on the forward strand.
GGTGCCCGCTTCGGCAAGTTTGGCGAGGCGATGAAGATTTTTTCCGTCATCCAGAAGGTCAGCCCGCAGGCGAAGGACGGGGCGTTTCGCCGCCTCGCGTTGGCCACCAGCCTCGAGCACGCCAACCCGGTTGACCAGACCAACAGCCCCAACGTCAAAGACAAATCCACCCACATCCACCCCGTGAAGCGCTATCTGCATTACGAGAAGGCCTACTTGGCCGGTGAGCTGGATCCCGCGTTCAAAAGCCTCAACACCTGGGAGATGCGCTTCATCGTGAACGGTGAGGAACCCGACGAAATCCTCGCCTGGGGACGTGAAATGCTCCGCACCTACCGGCCGGACCACATCTACAACCCGGACTACGGCTGGCGCTATGTCTCCAGCGTCCGGACCGAGGTCCCCTACGGCTCGCAGAACGTGCAGTATGACGATCCGCAGAATCACCAACAGCAGAACATCATCCGCAACGGCGGGGTCTGCGGACGCCGCGCGTTTTTCGGCCGCTTCATCCTGCGCTCCTTCGGGATCCCGACCTGGGGCGTCACTCAAAAGGCCCACGCCGCCCTCAGCCATTGGACGCCGAAAGGCTGGGTGGTCAACCTCGGAGCCGGCTTCCCGCACAGTTGGTGGGACAAGGACGATGTGAGCCTCAGCGGTTCACAGTTTCTGCTCGAAACCCAGGCCCGCGCCCACACCGAAGACCACATCAAGGTCCTGCGCGCGGAAATGGTCAGCCGCATTCTCGGCGAACCCGCCTACAACGAACGCCGCAAGGTGGAGGGTGGGCTTTGGAGCCGTGTCGCCCTTTTCCAGTCCCGCGCTCTCGCTGCAAGCACCGCCACGCTCGGGCCGCTGGGTGAGGAACTCGCCGAGGCCAATGAAAGCGAGCAGAAACTCCAGTCGGAGTCCGCCGCCAAGGCCGATCTTGAAATCCAGGAAAAAGACGGCGTGATCACCGTCCCGGTTGTGGCCCACAAGGAAACTTCCGGCAAATCAGCCACCATGCGCTCATTCTCGGGCGGCATGCAAATCCACGCCTTTGGTGGATTCAAGGCGGAGTATAAAATCAATTCCCGCAGATCCGGCAACTACCTGCTGACCGCCAAGGTTGCCACGGCCCAGAGCGGCCAGAAATTCCTGTTCAACGTGAACGACGCAAAGCCCGTGGAAAAAGAGGCGCCCTACACCATCGGCCTGTGGCAAAACACCGAGGCAATCCCGGTCACCCTCAAAAGCGGGTCCAACACGCTCCACTTCGATATCGCCGCAGGAAGCAGCGGCGTCACCCTCAAGGAATTCACCCTCACCCCGGCGAAGTAATAGGCTGTCTGAAAAATACCCGAAGGCAGGGATCGACCTCCGGGCGGTCCTGCGAATGGAAAGTGAATGTCCGAACATGGATGGATTCAAGAGCTTTTCATGAGCGGATCCATTCGCCTTACATTCGCAGGACCGTTGCGGAGAACGGTCCCTGCCATTTTTAAGACAGCCTCTAAATGAATCATCATCCCTACACCGCCTCTTTGGAAAATCCGAACGCGAAGTAGCAGGCACATGAAAATGGGTTCGATCATATCGGTTAACCGCGCCAGGCTGAGTTCCCACCCACTCGCTGCGAACAATTTTGATACCATGACGACAAACCCATCTCCTCCATCCCACTCCATCACCCGCCGCCGTTTCCTCCGCGGAATTTCCGCCAGCGGATTGCTGATCGCCTCCCCTCGCTCCTCCGCACAGGAACCCGCCCGCGCCGCATCGCTGCGAGAATTGGCGGGCGGAAAACCGCTGATGGGAACATCCGTCCAGACGCAGTTCGACAAGATCTACACCCCGGAGGAAATCAACATCCTTGCCACCCAGTTCGACAGCGTCACTCCGGAGAACTGCATGAAGTGGCAATACCTCTGCCCGAAAGAGGGCGTTTACCGTTTCGAACCGGTCGATCTCCTGGTCGATTTCGCCACGAAAAACAAACAAAGCATCGTCGGCCACACCCTCATTTTCAACCGCGACGGAAACTATCCGGATTGGCTTTTCAAGGACGGCGGGAAGGAAGCCGATGCGAAACTCGTGTGGAAACGCATCGAAGACCACGCAAGCAAACTCATGACCCGCTACGCCGGAAAAATCGACTCATGGGACGTGCTCAACGAATTCATCGAAGTCCCCAAGCCCGGCTACCGCGTCACCGATCTCACCCGCGTCCTCGGTGCTGATTTCCCGGAGCGCTTGTTCAAGCTCGCCGCCGAACTCGACCCCAAGGCGAAGATGACCTACAATGATTTCTCCGTCGAGAAACCCGACCGTCTCAAGGCCATCCTCTCATTCGTCCGCTCGCTCCGCGACAAGGGTTGCAAGATCGATGTCATCGGCAGCCAGAGCCACCTCGAACTCGGCGACAACGTAGCCGGAAACCTGGACAACATGATCCAACAGTTCGCGGCGGATGGATTCAAATGCGCCCTAACCGAACTCGACGTCGATGTGATTTCCAGGGCAAGTCACTGGAATCCGAAAACCCGCGAGGAGTCGATCAAACAGAACCCCTACACGGATGGCTGCCCTGCGGAGATCCTCGAAAAGCAGGCGGCGATCTATCGGGAGGTGATGGCTGCGGTGATGAATAACCGCGAACACGTGGATCGCGTCACGGTCTGGGGAATCAGCGACCGCCACAGTTGGCTGAACAAATGGCCATGGGAGCGGGTGAACCACGGCCTCCTTTTCGACCGCGAAGCCAAGCCCAAGCCGGCTTTCCATGCGATTGCGGGAGCGCTGGGACACAAATGAATCGGAATCATTGGGTTCCCAGCATGCCGCCATAGATGGTATTCGCCTGCTTTTTCAAATCAGCACGGTATTGATCCAGTTGGCTTTGATCGAGAATGCCGGAGAACTGGCCGAGCCTTTCTTCGATCCGCTGATCAACCAGCGCTTTGATTCCCTTCTTGATGGATTCCGGGTCATCCCCGGCACTGTCGTAAATCTTATTGATCTCACCCGAATCGCTGAAATCAAAAATATCGCGTCCATCCGTATAATCGCCGGGATCAAATACCCCCGGATAGGAGTCCAACCCATTTTTGCGATCGCTTTCCGCTTTCTTGTCAACCTGCCTTGCCGCATCGGCATAACCATTGCGATGGAGCTACTGGCTTCGGCGACGGGATGGCCTTCGCGGCTGTAACGGGTTTTGGAGCGCTGGCTTTGTTTCTTCTTTTCCACCTCGTCCTCAAGTCCGGACCCTCTTAAAAAATTCATCCTCTCTATCTGCGGTCATCCTGACCATCTGCGGTTAGAACTCTTCGATGAGTGCTTTGTTTGGCGAATAGAGCGGCCTTGTCACTGTCGCTCTTTCCCCTAGAATACCGGCGTGAAAACCCTGATCGCCCTCTCGTTGCTCTGCTGTCTCTCGCTCGCTTCCCTGCGGGCCGACGATCAGCCTGCCCACGACATCGTCATCTACGGTGGCACCAGTGCTGCCGTCATCGCCGCCGTTCAGGCGAAGAAGATGGGCAGGTCGGTCGTCGTTGTCAGCCCGGACAAACACCTCGGTGGCCTCTCCAGCGGCGGACTCGGCTGGACTGACACGGGGAACAAAACCGTGATCGGCGGACTGGCCCGCGACTTTTATCACCGTATCTGGAAAGAATACCAGAAGCCTGAGACCTGGAAATGGCAGGACAGGTCGGAGTACGGCGGCAAGGGACAGGGGACCGCTGCCGAGGACGGAGAAAGTCGCACCATGTGGATCTTCGAGCCGAGCGTTGCCGAGAAGGTTTTTGAGGATTATGTGAAGGAGTTCGGCATCAAGGTCGACCGCGAGGAGTGGCTCGATCGTGAGGACGGCGTTGAAATGAAGGATGGCAGGATCGTTTCCATCACGACCCTGAGCGGCAAAACGTATGCCGGGAACCATGTTCATCGACGCGACCTATGAGGGCGACCTGCTGGCGGCGGCGGGGGTCGATTATCATGTCGGACGCGAGGCGAATTCGGTCTACGGCGAGGAATGGAACGGGGTGCAGACGGGTGTGCTTCATCACGGGCACCATTTCGGCGGACTCGCCCCCATCAGTCCCTATGTCGACCCCGGCGATCCGAACAGCGGTGTCCTGCCGCGCATCAGCACTGCCGATCCCGGCGTGAACGGCGCGGGCGATCACCGGGTGCAGGCCTATTGCTTTCGCATGTGTCTGACGAACCATCCCGAGAACCGGATACCTTTTCCGAAGCCGGAGGGCTACGACCCTGACGAGTACGAATTGCTGGTCCGCATCTACGACGCGGGTTGGCGCGCGGCTTTCAAGAAATTCGATCCGATCCCGAATCAGAAGACGGACACGAACAATCACGGTCCGTTGAGTACGGACAACATCGGCTACAACTACGATTACCCCGAGGCCAGCTACGAGCGCCGTCGCGAGATCATCAAGGAGCACGAGACTTATCAAAAGGGCTGGCTCTACTTCATCGCAAACGATCCGCGGATCCCCGAAGAGGTGCGGAAGGAAATGCGCGAGTGGGGGCTGCCGAAGGACGAATTCACCGACAACGGCAACTGGTCGCATCAGCTCTACGTCCGCGAGGCCCGCCGCATGATCGGCGAACACGTCATGACCGAGAACGAGCTGCGCAAGCTGGAGCCAACGCCCGACTCGGTCGGAATGGGATCCTACACGATCGACTCGCACAACGTGCAGCGCTACGTCACGCCGGAGGGCTACGTGCAGAACGAAGGCGACATCGGCGTCAGCACCAGCGGCCCCTACGGAATTGCCTACGGTTCGCTTGTTCCCGAAAAAGGAGCAGTGTGAGAACCTGTTCGTGCCGGTGGCCGTATCAGCTTCGCACATCGCTTACGGCTCGATCCGCATGGAGCCGGTTTTCATGATTCTCGGCCAGAGTGCTGCGACCGCCGCTGCTCTCGCCATCGACGGGGACTCCGCCGTGCAGGACGTCGCTTACGCCGATTTGAAGCCGCTTCTGGAAAAGGAAGGACAAATCCTTTCCTATGATGGCCCGGTCTCCGGCGGCAAGGGCAAGCCGATCTCCAAGATGGCGGGAATCGTGGTCGACGATGAAGCTGCCACCCTAACCGGCTCCTGGACGAGCAGCGAGGCTGCGGAGAGTTTCATCGGCTTCAACTACCGGCACGATGGCAAAGCCGGAAACGGAAAAGCCCAAGCGATCTTCGAAGCCGAGATCGGGGACGGCGGAGAATACGCCGTTCGCCTCGGCTACACCCCCAACGCCAACCGTGCCAAGAATGTGAAGGTCACCATTGGCCACGCTGGCGGCACCGACACGGTCGTAGTCGACGAGACGCAAAAGCCAAGCCATGGCCTGTGCCACGAGCTCGGCACCTACACCTTCAAGCCCGGACAAAAAGCGACCGTAACCGTGACCAACGAAGGCACGGAGGGTTACGTCGTGATCGACGGCGTGCAATGGGAAGCTGTGAAATAGATCCGCCCTGACAGGGGGGACAAGGCGAAACCCAGTTGCTCTGCTTGGCGGCGTGTCAATTGTCTAGGTTCATCTTGATGACCGTTGAGATGCTTCTGCATATCGTTTCACCTGGTCGGATCCATGACACGTCCGAGGAACAGGATCGATCCGCTCACGTTATCGCGAATCAGATAGATGAACGGACGGTCGGCGTTGAATTCCGGAAAAAAGGGAGTTTCGCGCCGTATCGCCGCCCCAGGCGCTCCCACGCCGGTCACCGCGACGGCTTCCGTTCCTTTCTCATTCACTTCGATGATGGTCTTGTGGCTGACCTTCCCGAGATACAACGGGAACTGCCCGCTGGTGCCGATCCCTGAAAAATCCGCCCTTTCGGCATCGAAGCCCGCCATCATTCCCATCGCCTTCAGCGCTGGCAGGAGGTCATAGGATTCCTCCATTTTGAACTTCGGCAGCAAGACATGGGCCTTCCGTTTGTCCAGCTTGCCGAGCCATATTTCGAGATCCTGCGAGGTCAGCTTTTTCTCAAGCGCACCAAGCCCATTGGGATCATTCGGAGCGATGACCACCATGGAGACGGACCCGCCCTTGTACGGCAGCTCGAGCATCGCGAAGCCATCCTGCGCCGGATAAGTCGCCGGTGCCACCCCGCCATACGGCACGGTTTTGGGAGTCTCGAAGAAGCTTCCATCGCCATTGAACGCAGCGTAGCGGCAGGAATCATGGTAGTTCTGGTTCATCAGCGCTGCCTGGATGCGCTCGCCGCCGGCCATCGTGAAGATCCTCTCCTTGGTATTCTTCTCCGGGAAAGGGCTGAGCCAATCGCCCTTGAAGTAAACGGCGTTTGCGAGGACTACCCGAGTATCAACGGTGACCGAGGATTCATCAAAAAAATCCCTGATCCGACCGTCTGTCTGCTTCTCAATCCAGGTGTTGATGTTGGTCCGCTCCAAATCAGGCTGTCCGGCAAAGTCCGCGACTCCGATCGCGTCCGGCCCAAACGTCCCGGTCACGGCTTTTCGCCACGGCTCCTCAATGCCAATCTTGCGATCGATCCAGACGGCGCTTGCGATCTTCAGGGTGATCGATTCGATCTTTTTCCTCACTGCATTCACCTGCTCCACGATCTCCTCCGCTGCTTCGTAGATGCTGAAATCGTTTTCGGTTTCGGAAACTTTCCGCCTCAGCTCTTCGAGTTGCTTCAAAAGCGAGGCCTCTTCCTTTTTCAGCTTCTCCTGCTCTGCGGAGAGGGCGCCTTTGCCCCCGATCAACTGATTGAGCCGCGATAGCCCTCCTTGGATGCCTGCCGTCTCCCAAGGGATACGCTGGGCATCGTCACCCTGCCGCAGGAGCGATTGGGGAAAGCCGAGGACTTTTCCCATTTCCAAGGCAGTCACCCCGCGCGCGCCTTCCGCAACCATCATCAACACGTTGCTGATCGAGTAGGGCGAGAAGAAGAGATTCCCACCGTCGTTTTTCTGCGCGAGCCCGGAGTAGAGGTTCAGTGCAAAATCGGAATTCGCCCTCACCAGGATCTTCTCCGGTGCTTGGCCCGCTTCCGCCACGATCGCTTCATTGGCACCGGCGGTTTCATTGCCCTGTGCCGTGGTTAGTGCCACCGTCCCGGCGAGTACCAGCAGCCTGGTCATTGCATTTGTTGTAAATTTATTTTCGCTTTTTGTTTGTTCTCCATTCACCGCGCCAAGGTGACCGATGAAAAAGTCCGTTCCGTTGGCAGTCGCCTTCCCATTCGGCGTTTCCACCAGAAGTTTCGCGGGCTCCTTGGAAACCAGATGCAGCTCGCCGCTGGTAAGCTCGATATGGTTTGGGCCGAGGATGCGGTAGTCCGTGCCGATGGCCGCGACAAGCATCCACCTCGGATCGAGCAGCGCCAACTGGTCACCGCCGTGGCCTCCTCCTTTGCCAAACTTCCAAGCCGCAAACCCGGACATCGCGGCGATCGATGCCGCCGAAGCCATAAGCCAATCCCTGCGGTTCCATTTTGCCCTCGGGAAATCGATCACATCAGCCCGTGCTTCCGATGCGCGCATGTCACGCAGCAGGCCGTCCATCGCAAGCTGGCGGCCATACTCCCTGAGAGCTTCATCGTCCGCATCGGACGGTGGCATCACCCGCTCATTCCAAGATTCATTTTCCTCATTCATAACGACTCATCGTTTCGATCTTTCCTGAAACACAAACCCGCAGACTCTTGCGCGCCCGCGACAACCTTTGACCGATGGCCAAGCGGCTAGAGCCGAGAACCTCCGCAGCCTCCTCCAGAGACCTACCTTCGTGATAAACCTGCTCCACGGCGGACTTGAGCTGTGCGCTCAGCCCACGGAGGCAATTACTTAGAGCCTCCCGGCGCTTCTGCCACCAATCGCCTTCTTCCTGACCGCGATCCAGCTGATCAAACACCTCGTCGATGCCATCAACTACCCGGCTATCCACCACCAGCGGGCTCCGCCTCGCGGAGCGCCAATGCATGAGAGCCTTGTTTCTCGCAATGCCACGCAGCCAGCGACCGAAGTTCCCACCCTGCTCGAATTTTCCAAGCGACGCCTGGGCGGCGATGAATGTCTCTTGTGTCAAATCCTCTGCAAGATGCCCGTCCTGCACCATGGAGCGCAGGTAGGTCAAAACCATCGGGCGATACTCGCTTGCCAATATGTCAAAGGGGACACTCATCGTTATTCACACCTAGTTTGCCGGAAATCCAGGATGTTGACATTCTATTTCGTGTCGAATCCAGCATTCACGGAAGCCACGGAATATTGGATTCGGATTGCCCGCGATGGCGTTCGCCGGAGGTTCGCTCCGTCGATGCTCATCTGCGAATCTTCAGAGATTCCCTATGGCCGTCCTTCAGATTAAAAAACGCCTCGGAATCATTGGGTTCCCAGCATGCCGCCATAGGTGGTATTCGCAGTCTTTTTCAAATCAGCACGGTATTGATCCAGTTGGCTTTGATCGAGAATGCCGGAGAATTGGCCGAGCCTTTCCTCGATCCGCTTATCGACCAGGGCTTTGATTCCCTTCTTGATGGATTCCGGGTCATTCCTGGCACTGTCGTAAATCCTTGTGATTTCACCCGAATCGCTGAAATCAAAAATATCGCGTCCATCCGTATAATCGCCGGGATCAAATACCCCCGGATAGGAGTCCAACCCATTTTTGCGATCGCTTTCCGCTTTCTTGTCAACCTGCCTGGCGGCATCGGCATAGAGCACCTCATAGATCGCATCCCGCTGCTCGGGGCGAAGATCGACCGCACTGTTGAATGCGGCGAGCTTCGCCAGTGAGGCGCTATCAACCTTGGTGTCCCGTTCCTTGGTCTTGTTGTCCCCATAGAGTTCGGCCTGTTCGGGTGTCAGGAGTTCCTTGAGCATGGAATCGAAGTGCTTGGGATCCAGAATCTCCGTCACCTTGTCAAAGGTGGTGTCGTCATTTTCCTTGGAGATTTCAACCACCTTCGCACGGCGGTCATTGAGGTATTTCTCGAGCTTCTCCACTTGCCACGGGGCGAGATTCATGGCCGAGGTGAGCTTCGTGATTCGTTGTTCATCTTCACCACGCAACCGCTCGCCCTGTTGCCTGGAGTAGCGTTCATTGGACTCCTTCTCCTCCGCCGCGATTTCGGCATCGCTGGGCTTGCTTCTCAATAATTTGGTTATCGGTTCAGCAGGATCGCCAGACGTCCGGTCAGACACCTTGAAAGGCGAGTCGGATCCTTTGGTTCTCGACGAGACGTCGGGCGGATCCTGAATGATCGTCTTTGGCGCGGGCTTCAAGACCCAAGCAAAGGCGAAGCCCGCCGCGAGCCCCACGGCCAGGAAAATAGCAGAATTGGATTTCATCGTATCTTTTATTGGAAGATTATTGCTCTTCCTTTTTTGCTAACTGCATGCCGTCTTGAAATAAGGCAAACTTTGTGCCGTCCTTAAGGAGTTTGAAGAAAACAAGCACCTCCTGCCCTTTCACCGGCGTGAGATGGTGGCCGCTATGTCCAGGAGGTGGCGTCCCTTTGCCGACCCACCGGAACTGCTTTGTCTGCACCTCAATCTCTTGCCCCACTTTCAGATCTTTTCCTTTCTTCACCTCTGTAATGAGGATCTTGGAGGTGTAGGTGGTGATGACCTCCTTATCCTTTCCATGGGTTTCACCATCTTTTTCCTCTGAGGTCACCTTCTGCACCGTGCCGACGAATACGCCTTGCGCTTCTTTCATCATTTCTTCGTTCGATTGGGGAATCTTTGCTCCCTGGCAAACGGTGATGCTGGCCGTCACGGCGATTAGAATTGATAGGATAATTTTTACTGTTTTCATTTGGTTTGTTTGATTTGGTTTGTGTTGTGTTGTGTTGTGTTGCCGACCAAGCTGGTGCGGCCAAGGAAATGATTGTGATTGCGGCAATTGCAATGGCGATAAATGGCGTTGATTTGATGTTCATCATTAGTAGGACAAGGTTGAATGAGGATTCTTGGATTTTTTTGCAAAACGTTGGAGGCCTGACAACCGCTACCGGGAGCGCCTCTCCGATTCAGGTTGAGGTTTTTCGCCACCCTCCGACTTCGACTCAGGGTGGGTAGCGGGTTGCCCACCGCTGGCTTCGGCCTCTTGGTTCGCTATTCGCCGCTCCAAGCTCTTCAAGTGCTTTATGACGAGGTTGAAATTTGGCACAGGCTTGCCCTTCTTGATCTCGTATCCAAGCACTGAAAAATCACCTTTCGACTCTACAAGTGCTTCCCACTCTTTACTGCCAAAATCTTTCTGAAGGTCACCACCACGGGTTCCTCCTAACTCAATGCCACCCGCTCCATCTTCGCGTGGAGTAACCGCAGCGACCTCGATCAAGTTGCATGCAGGCTCACCATAGCTCACGATCTTCAGATGATCATCCGAGTATTTGACAGGGACATCCATTCTGAATTCGTAGCGATCATGAAGTGTCGTGGTCACACTCAGGCTAGGAAAATCCGCCCCTGTTAACGACATGTATCGGACGACTGAGTCAGGATAGAGAGTCAGAAAGTCCCTTAGGTAAGGAATCTTGGTTCTATCTGCCGCATCAAGCGTTGCATGACGCAATTTCGAAATCCCAAGCTGTTTGGCAAGCGCCTTGTTGTAATCTTCCTGAGTAGGCTCTCGTCCCTCCTGCGCTTGGGCAAGAACTGGAATTGCCATTAGAACGAATGCGAATGCGAGTGTTGGGATCATTTTATTGATGTTTAGATTTACTTAGCCTTCAGCAGCTGACTTAATTTCTCAGGGATTTCCACTTTGAGCTTATCATCGTAGGTGAAGCTCCAAGTTGTCTCGTGTCGTGAGTATGTATGTACAGGGCCATCGTTCTTGTGACCGATCACTATCAGTTGCTTTATTTCCTGAATAAGGTCGGTCGCAGGGTCGATAGTGACAATCCATTCACAAGTGGATTTTTGCCAGTCTATCTCTAGACGGCGCTCAGCAGCATAATCGAACAGGTCTTTGCCGATTAACTTAGTGGCTATCGCTTGCTTCTCAGCTTCTATTGGCTCTATCACATAGCTGCGATTATCAGATTTTAATGTATATGATTTTGTGTCCTGGAGATCGAATGGAATAGTTAGAACTGTGCCAGGCGCTTTAGCTGCTTCCAGGGAAACGGTTTCCCAGTTATCATTTATTCCATGGACCATCATGTCAGTGACACGTGAGCAATGGTAACCGTCAACCCAGTATTCCTCCCGGATAAGTTTTCGTTGGTCGTCTTTATAGTAGGCGAGGTGTGGCTGCTTAAAGATGCCTGCAGCAGATGTGCCATTTATGGAAATATCCATAAACATGGGACCGTCCCAAGCGACTTCCTTCTCAAATCGATAAGCTTCCGTAGCGGTAGATTTTTTGAGAGCAGCGGAGAGCATCGTGTAGAGGGGAGAAAGGGGGGTGGCGGTAGCCTTTTCAGCATGTGCGGTCCCGGGTTCATTCTCCACCTTTTGCTTTTTCGCCCAATAGGCCTCGATCTCGGCACGTAAGGCTGGATCGAGATCGGCGAGCTTCACTGTGACCCGTTGTTTGGAGAACTTCTGGGTCAGGGGATTCATCTTGCTAACAGCAATGGTGGCCTTGCCGTTCTCGATCCCTTGGAATTCCGTCGAGCGCATGGATTCCGGCGAGTCGACGCGGGCAAAGTGTGCCTTGAATTCGGCTGGGGCGATATCTTTGGGCTGCAGGGGTTTGTCGGCTTTTGCGAGTCCAGCGAAAGCCAGAACGGTGATGCTGAGGGCTGTAACAATTTTCATGGTATTGTTGGTTTTTGGTTGAGAGATGATTGTTCGAATGCGGGATCGCAGGGAGTGTCCTGTCGGTAGCAAGCCGACGAAGCCGAGCGCGAGTCCACGCGGCGCGAGGGCGGTTTCCATTTTGAGCAGGGTGTGCCCGTAGGTGGCGCAGCGTGCGGCGGATTCCCCGCGCAGCACGTGGGCATCGCAGGCGGCCTCGCGGTCGGCGCGTGCCCGCAGGAAGGCAAGCCACAGAAAGGGGTTGAACCAGTGCAACGCCAGCAGAGCGCAGAGCAGAGCGTTGAGCGGCAGATCGCCCCGGCGGATGTGGGCAAGTTCATGGCTCAATACCAGGTCGGATTCCTCGTCAGAGAGTTCTTCGCCAAACCCCACGTTTAGCAGCAAGCACGGCTTGCCGGAATCCGGCGACGGCGGGGCTGGGAACCGCTTCCGACATCAGGATCTGTGGGGCTCTGCGTAAGCCAGCCGCCCTTGCCAGTTCGGAGACCCGCTGGGTCAATTCGGGCCTAACGGGCACACTGGTGCGTCGAAAGCGTCTCATCGTTACAAAAAACGAGCCGAAAACCAGCAGCAGAGCCCCTGCGGTGGTAAGCATCCAGGCTTTGGCAAGGAATGCCCGCCAGTCGAATGTTTTTACCGGTGCCAGAGGTGTGGCTGGAGCCTGGGTAGCCACTTGGGTCACTATCGGGGCCAGAGGTGTGGCTGGAGTCTGGGTAAACCTTGGAGGTTCCTGAACGGCACTTTCCAACTGAGACGCCTGGAGTGAGGCGACACCTTCCAAGGGCAATTCGGATTTTGGCGCGATGCTGGTTGGCTGTGACTGCAAGGCTGGGAGCACAGGAACCCCTGGCAAGATCAGCACCACAAGTACCGGCAACCAGAGCGAGTAGCGCCATTGGGCGGTCAGTTTATTGCGCAGCAGCCATTGGATCGCCAAAACCAGCGGCACGAGCAGGGAGGCGCGGATGCCGTTGGACAGCATCCATTCGTAGATTGCATTGAGAGTTTCCATGATTGTTTTGGGTCAGGATTTGATCGATTGATCGAGCAGCCGCTTCAGCTCCTCCACCTCTGCCGCGCTGAGGTTGCCCTTCTGTGCAAAGTGCGCGAGAAGCGGCTTTGCGGCGCCACCGAAAAGCCGTTGAATGAAGGAGTCCCCCTCTGCGGTAACGCAGGCCGCACGGGACACCGCAGGGGAGAAAGTCCGCGTGCCGGATTCGTTCTTGCCAAGCTTCAGGGCACCCTTGTCCACCAAACGGCTCAAAAGCGTGCGCACGGTGTTTTCCGCCCAGTTCATCTTCGGCTGCAAGACCCGCGTGACCTCCGCGGCAGTGTGTGGAGCGGTCGCCCACAGGGCTTCCATAACCGTCCATTCGGATTCTGTGATCGCAGGAGTTTTCATGACGCCGCTTTACTACAAGTGTAGTGACGCAACGTCAACTACAAATGTAGTGAGCGAGACGAAAAGGAAATCACTCTGCAGGGGCACGGGCATACGGAAGTCAGTCACGCGGGCAGGAATATCCCCGGCATGAGAGGGTCATGATAGTGGGACATGGATCGGTGTGGAAAACTATGAGGTTGTTAGCATCCAGAGTTCTCGCAGGCGGGCCATGGATGCGCTCCAGGGAACCTGTTGGTAAATCCGCGAGCGTACCCAACGGATGAACCGCTGCGTTCTCTGAGTGGCGCGGGTGACCGCGGAGTTGACGAAGTTCCTGACCATTCCGATGGTCTTGGTGATTCGTGGATCTCCGGCTTTCGGCCGGATCCGGCCTGTCTGCTTCCTTTCCTCAACCTGGTCCCGGACTCCCTCTTCGCGGATGACGCATTCCTCGAACAACAACAGGAGGTTGTGCGCAAGACATTCGAAGATCGCGTGGCTCTGCTTCGCCTCCAGGGAGCTGGCCCAGGATTTACGCTCGTTCATCTTGCTTTTGAGCTGATGGAAGATTTTCTCGATGTCCCAGCGGTGCTTGTAAAGCAGGACGAGTTGATAGGCAGGCAAGGTGAAGTCGGTGGTGAGGTAGGTGTAGGTCACGCCGTCCTCGGGATTGGTGTAGACGATGCGCCGCAGCATCACGCTGTTTGACGTGCCGACGTAATGGTCGGAGATGACTCCGGCGTTCCTCGGTTCGGTGCGGTCGAGCAGGTCCGCTGAACAGATCTCGGCGGCGCTTTTGGCTTTTTCCAAGGTGAGGAAATAGATGCCATGGGTGTGCTTGAGGGTGTGCCAGAGGTGGTAGTCGATGCAGGCCTTGTCCCAGACGAGCAGGACCTTGCGACCTTTGGCGGCTCCGTAACGCAATTGCACGGCGGTGCGGCGTTTGATGACTGTGATGTCGTGGGCTTTCTTTTTGCCGTCCTCGGGGTTAGCCATGTCGAGGCAGCTGAGGTGATGGGTCCGCAGGTCGACGCGGAAGAAATGGCCGGTGGCAATGGCGCGGGGATTGCCCTTGGCGTCCTTGGTTTTGGGATCGAAGGCGGCGGCGTGGTGATAGTGTCCATCCACGGCGTAGAGGTCCCAACCGCCGAGTTCGGGGCACTGGGCGTAGGGATCGGCGACATGCCGGCGCATGGGCTGGGCGAGCAGGTCGTTGAGGGAGGTGATGTTCTGGAGCCTGCGCGGGCTCTTGAGGGCCTTGAAGAAATGACCGGGCTCGATGTTGGCGACGTTCAGATCGGCATGATGCTGGAGGAATTGCTGGCCGGTGGTGGCGGTGCTTAGGCAACGCAGGACACCGAGCTGGCAATAATCGATGTCTGAAATCCCCGCACAGTCGTATGGGCGCGCGGAATCGGGATAGAGGAAGAGGACGTCGGCGAAGAATCGGCGGGAGAACTCGGTGTCGAGCAGAGGGCGGTGGGGCATAAATTTTTTCGCCACCTAACAGCTTATTGATCAAGCGCCAAATGCCACCAGCACGCGATTCCCGGGGCGTGAGGAATTGGCCAACCCGTTGTTCGTCAGAATGAATGTGCGTCCGTCAGAGACCGCACAGACTCAAGAATAGAGCAATGGGGAGCATTTTTCATCGGGAGTTTTCCACACCGATCTGGGACATGATAGTGGGACAGGCCTTTTATCGTGGGCCTTTTATCGTGCGGCGGATTCCCCGCGCAGCACGTGGGCATCGCAGGAGGCCTCGCGGTCGGTGCGTGCCCGCAGAAACCCGAGCAGAACGATGCTCATGCCGCCCAAGTTCACGCAACCTAGTGATTCCGGGGTCACGCTACTCTGGGGAGGGTCGTGTAAAATCCCTTCCTCTAAGCGCTCTTTTCGAAAGCTGCCTGACCTGCCCGCTCTCGTGATCCAGTAGGGGTGTGAGTGCGTCGATCACCTTCGGATCACTGGGTCCGATTCTTCCCAGGGCTATGATGATGACTTCGACATTTGTGCGATCGTTCTTATCCACCGCCTTGAGCCCGTCGAGCAGAGCCGGCAGGGCGGAAGCAGCCTGTCCCCCCAACTCGCCCAAGCTGTAGACGATACCGTAGGCTAGACCTGACTCAATTTGCATCAATTCGATGATGCGGGGGATGTACTTTTCGAGCTTCTCGACCTCCGATCTTGCAGATCGCTTCGATGGCCGCATGCTGATCATGAGGGTCTTTGCTTTCGAGCAGCTCCGCGATGCGGGGAACGTAGCGTTCGGCGTGTTGGCCGCCGATCCCTCCGATCGCATTCATGGCCGCAGACCGATCACTGATCTCCTTACTGTTCATGAATTCGGCGAGCTTATCAATCACCTGAGTCGCTTCAGTGGCATCTGGTTCGATCACACCGAGAAAATACAACGCCAGCCGCCTGACCTCCGGATCTTCACTTTTGAGTTGCTCAAGGTTGTCATCGACAAAGCCCTCATAGCGGTATTTGGAACGATGTAACAACTCATCATCCATCGATTCGTCACGGAAGGATGCGGGTAGCCAGTCGCCAAGCTTGTCCTGCTGCGGCTTCTTCGGGATAAGGCTTTCAAGCCCGGCTACCTGCCAGTGGTCGGGCTTTTCCGCACTCTTGATAAGTAGGACATCGCAGCGCTCTTTAAATGCCGCAACAACCTGATCATCGGCGGGTTTTATGATATCAAACGTCTCAATAAAAGACCCGCCGTATTGAAAATTATACTGCGGGTGGTGAAGTTTAGAGACCAACACACCATCTTTCTCATGCATTTCCCCAATACGGCCAACCGCGACATGTCGAGACCTTACGAACGATTCCGCATCTTTCCCATCAGGGTGAAAGATCTTGATGGCGAAGGTTTCATCTTCAGGCTCCTGTCCCCATCCGGGCAAGCAAGCGGCGAACAAGACAGGCAGTAACAAGTGCTTCATGGCGTAGCATGCTATCGTATCCTAAATGCCGTGTTTGTAAATCGAAGGTAAATTCATCGTGCCGCAACACAGGGGATGATTGAGCGGAAGAAACCGCTGCCCTCTCCGAAAGGGGGGGCGGCCCCAGATTTCAAGCATTCGCTCAAGCATTTCCGCCTCCGCGATCCAGCCCTTGGTCTCCCTCAGCCTGTGACGGAGGAGTCACAAGAAGCGGCTGAACTGGAGCAAAATGTATCTCCAAATAAGCCGCTGGCTCCCGCGTCCCCGAATCCGCCACCCTCACCCAGAACAGGATAGTGGCATGATAGTTGGACAGGCCTTTTATCGTGTCCCCCTCTTTTTTGGCGCCATCCTTGCGCCCTTTTGCGGCTGAAAACTCTTCTCCCACATCCCACATTCCCTTCTTTTTGTGCCCCTTCGTGACTTTCGTGTTTCCTCCCATCCCAAATTCAAAAATTCAAGATCCAAGTTCAAGATCCCAG
The DNA here is from genome assembly GCA_963810445.1 of uncultured Verrucomicrobiae bacterium. Taxonomy (GTDB): domain Bacteria; phylum Verrucomicrobiota; class Verrucomicrobiia; order Verrucomicrobiales; family Akkermansiaceae; genus Luteolibacter. The sequence continues at coordinate 184,812 of CAWENZ010000048.1, forward strand.
ACAACAGATTCAATGTTGCGTTGCCGGGTGAGGTATTTCACGGACGGGGCGGTGATCGGCAGCAAGACGTTTGTGAACGAGGCGTTCGCCGCAGCGCACGAGCGGTTCACGGAGAAGAGAAAAGATGGTGCACGGCGAATGAAGGGGAATGGGAAGGCGGCAGGGCTGTTGTGGAGTGTTAGGGATTTGAGAATCGAGGTTTGAAGCTGGATGCCGAGTGAGTTGAAATTTTTACCGCAATGCGCAGGGACCGCTGGGAACCGCAAGCCTTAGGGTTCAGTCGCCTACGGTGTGGGTGCAGCGATCGCAGGCGGGTTTTTGCGGATGGTGAGTCGAACCGGATGATGATCCGAACTCGCGTGGTTTTCAGAATCGCCATTCGACTCGACCAGCAGCTCCGCGACCTTGATCGCGGGCGAGGTGAAGATGTGGTCGATACGCAGTCCGGGCACGAGATCGGCGCTCCATCCGTTGGATGAATTCGTTTGAGCCTTGCCGTGATCCAGAAGCAGGCCCGATTCTAGCAAGTGTTTCACGGAGGAATCTTCTGTCGTCGCATTCAGGTCACCCATCACGATGAACGGAGCGTCCTGATGAACGCGGGCCTTGATCATCCTCAGCATCAGATCCGCGCTTTTGATTTGCATCTCCTGGCTGCAATAATCCCAGTGGGTGTTATAGACGTAGATGCCTGCCCCGTTTTCGGGTTCATCCAGCCCGATCAACCTTGCCCACGTGCAGATGCGGGTGTGGTAGTTTCCCCAGGTTCGGCTGTTAGGCACGTCCGGCGTGTCCGACAGCCAGAACGTTCCGTGCTCCTCCGGATCGAGCTTCCAGATCTTCTGATGGTAGAAAATCGGGCAGTATTCCCCTGCGGCTTTTCCATCCTCACGTCCGGCACCGACATGGGCGTGATCGGTTAGCGCCAGATCCACATCGACCAATTGATTGTGTTTTACCTCCTGCAAGCCGATGATGCTGGCCTTGCTGTGGAGCAGGTAATCCGTGAGCAAACCTTTCCGCTGCGACCAGTCCCGCGGGCCTGTGTCATTCGCGGCGTCATTGCGGATGTTATAGGTGACGACGTTGAGAGGATCCTCCACGGCCAACAATGCGGACCATGGCAGAAGCAGGATGATAACGGCACGGACCATGATGCTCACGTTCGGGAAGAACTATTTCCGGGTGCCCTTGAGAGAGAAGCGCTTGGAGAGGAGGACGGATTTGCCGCCTTCCGGAGTGGCCTTCGTGAGGATGAAGACGGTGCTGGCCTTGCCGGATTTCAGGGCTTTTCGGGTGGCGGAATCAAGGACGACCTTGAGGCTCCGGGTTCCGATGGCGACCTTGTTTTCAGTGAACTTCTTGGGGAAGGGTGGCGTGGCGGTGGCTCCTGCCGGCTTGATGACAATGGCAACCTTCACGGAGCCGGCGAAGGGCGCGCCGGGAGTGACTTTGGTCACGATGGCACCCGACGTCGAGGCAGCGACCCGCGCGGCAGGAGCAGGCGCGGAGTGGATCTTGCCGATGGCTGTCTTGATGGAACCGGAAAGCGATGGGAAGATGTCCTTGAACCATTTCGAGAAGTCCTCGGCGTCGGGTGGCGTTAGATCGTCGGGTGGATCGGCGGGGGGCTGGCCGTCGGCGGGCGGTGAGTAGCCGCCGAGGGTGAGGGCATCCACGGGAGTGAGGGGGACGGTCGGCGCATCCTCGGTGACCTCCACGCGGCCGAAGAAGACGATTTTGCTGACAGTACTGAAGGCGCCATCAATCCGGGTATTTTCATAAGTCATGGTGAACGGCAAGACTTGCGGTAGGGACTTGATGTTGAACTGCACGTTGGCGTATCCGAAGGGAGGATCTACTCCTGGTATCTTGGGTGAATAGGTTTCGGAGGGCGAGCCACCACTGATGAAATAACCTGAGTTAGGCACCTGACAGATGAAAGGCAATCCGGGTGTGCGATCACCCACAAGAGCATCCGCCGCCAGTCCGCTACCGGTAATGGTCGGACCGGGAAGCTGGAGAGTGACGATATCGCCATTCTGCACGGGCTCCGGATAGAGGCCGGGATTCGCGTCTGGCCGGAAGCTGAAGTCCCCTGAGCAACCGGGCGCACCGCTGGCGGGGGTGTAGGTCATGCTGCCGCGGCAGGCGAGTTTCTGAGAGCGAGGTTCGACTCCTGCCGTGTAAAGAGAATCGTCAAAGCGGCGCAAGTTAAAGGCGATGTCGAAGCCAGCGCTGGAGGAGATTAATCTTCCTCCGTTAGGATCCGGGTTGTTAAAATAAGCGAAGTGAGCCGCGATCAGCCGGATGCGGACGGGCACCACCTCGGCGGAAGCATTTGGCAAGCAGAGGACTGAGAACAAGCCGAGCGATGCGGCTGCCAGGAGGAAGCGTTTCATGGAAGTGGGGGTTGCGGAAACGGAGGGAAAACAGGCGTGAGATTCGAGTCGATTTCCAAATGCATTGCGATGATCGGGCGCAACCCTAGGAGTAATAATTCGTTGAGCTTTTGACAAGGAGCGAATAGGGACGGATCCGGAGCGGGTTCCCGCACCATGAGGGAGAATCGAAGGGAATCCCCGGGGATCGGGCGTTCCATTCGGGAGTTCGCCATTGGATCTCCAACGCAGGACCTAACACCAAAAGCTCACGCGCGAGTCAGCGGAAAGGAGCGGGATTTCTCGCGGCCGTTGCCCTCGATCTCCATGCGGTCCGGGTGAAGGTGAATCGCGGAATAAGCGGTGACTCCAGGTTCGTGAAGAATGGACTTGAACGTGATGTAGGGAATTCCATTCCGGACCTCTTCGGCACCAGCATGGTTGTGCCCACACAAGTAGGCGATCACACACGCATGCCGGTCGATGACAGTGATGATTTCCCGACTGCTCCATGCCACGTGCCCGCTCTCCGGGAGCAGCGGATGGTGGCCGCAGAGGAACACCTTCTCCTTTGCCGAATCCGCCTCGGCCAGCTCCTTTTCCAACCACGCGAGTTGCTTGGCGGAAACTCCACCGTTCCACGGCTTTGCGTTGGGGCGTTGTTCGGCAGAGAGCTTCTTGATGGTCTCCTCGGCCTCGATGTCCTCCGGACTTCCCTGGCCATGCTTGTAGGTGGAGACCTCGTTGGTATCCAGCATCACGAAGCGGACCCCTGAACTACGGAATGCATAGTAGTCGTGCGGCATCGCCAACGTCGCGACGATTTTTTCCTTCTCCATGTCCGCCACGGTGTAATCGTGGTTCCCTAACAAATGATGGACCGGATGGCCGAGCCCTTCCAGGAGGGGCATCACGGTCGCGAACGACTTGAAATCCCGGTCGATGAAATCACCGAGGTGAAGGGTGAACGGCAGCTTCTTTTTCGAGAGCCACTCGACCGCTGTCTTCAGCTTTTCCGGGGACTCGCGATAGTGTCGCTCGCCCTCCGGATCCACGTCGGCATATTGCACGTCGGTGATGAGGCCGAAGCTGAGCAAGGGTGATGTCGATGGTGTTTCGGCATTCATCTTGGGCGTGGAAACCGTGACCGCTGCGGCGGACAATCCGATGAATTTTCTACGGTTCATGAGGCAGATGCTTACCTTTGATGGGCATCCAATGCGAACCAAAAATCCCCGTCGTGGGTCATTCCGGGCGTGACTCTCCCGGCAACGCTCCATAAATCCACCCGCGTGCCCGAGATCGATGAATCCCTCAACCACCGCTTCGGCGGCATTGCCAGGCTGTACGGCCAGGCGGCGTTGGACCGGTTTCATGCGTCCCGCGTCGCGGTGATCGGGGTCGGAGGCGTGGGGTCTTGGGCGGTGGAGTCCCTCGCCCGCTCGGGGATCGGCCATTTGACCTTGGTCGATCTCGATGAAATTTGCATCACCAACGTCAACCGCCAGCTCCACGCGATGGACGGGCAAATCGGCAGGCAGAAAACCGAGGCGATGGCCGACCGCGCGCTTGCCATCCACCCCGGATGCGATGTGGTGATCGTGCCAAAGTTTTTCAATGAGAAATCCGCTGCGGAAATCCTCGATGCGGGATTCGACGCCGTGATCGACGCGATCGACTATGCCCGCCACAAATCCCTGCTCGCCTCCGAATGCCACAAGCGCAAGATCTACGCCGTGACCTGCGGCGGGGCCGGAGGAAGGCGTGATCCCACCCGGATCCGTGTGACCGACCTCGCCTACAGCGGCATGGATCCCTTGCTTCTCCAGCTCCGCAGGGGGCTGCGGAATGACTACGGATTTCCCAAAACCCCGCGCGGTCAGGAACCTTATCTGTTCAACATCGACGCGGTGTATTCCGATGAGGCTCCGTGGTATTCCCATTGCGACGGGACCATTTCGAAGGACAGGCCGGAGGAAATTTCCCAGCGCCTTAACTGCGCTTCGGGCTTCGGATCGGCCACGCACATCATCGCCAGCTTTGGTCTCATCGCCGCTGGGCGGGTGCTCGACCATCTCGCCTCCAAGGCATGAAAAAAGCGGCCCGAAAGCCGCTTTTCAAAAATGTGGTTCGGAGAACCTCCGTGAATCACAGACCCTTCTTCGAAAGGCGGGTGCCGAGGGTCGCGCCTTGGCGGGCCTTGAACTTCGGGTTCGACTTGCAGATCACGTAAACGGTGCCTTTGCGCTTCACGACTTGGCAATCAGCGTGACGACGTTTTGCGGAGGCGAGGGATGAGAGAACTTTCATGGCGTGAGATGGTTGAAAAATGAACGGCAACGGGCGTCGCCGGGGCGCGAAAACTACCTGTCGGCCCCTTGTTGTAAAGCCATTTCTCGCCGGAGATTCTCATTTCCCGGTCAGAAACCACCGACTCGCCGCCATTTCATTCAGTTTTCTTAACTTTTAACTTTATGATTTTCAACAATGAGCTACGTCCTCCGCATGAAATACCTCCTCCTGATCGTCGCCGCTCTGGCGATGAATTCGTGCAACACGCTGATCGGCATTGGTCGCGATACCAAACAAGGCTACGAATGGACCAAGAGCAAGTTCCAGGGAACGGGTGAGCCTGATCCGAGTGGAGCTCCGGTTTATTGAGGTGTCGACCGGCTCTTCCCGAACCCGAAGTTTCAGGTTTCTCAAACCAGCAAGGTCTGCTTCATTGGAGTCGTGACCCTTGCCAGCAAAATCACGATCACCCGGATCTGCCTCGTGCCCGTCTTCGCGGCCCTGGCGATTTGGTATGGAGTGACGGTCGCGGGCAAAAATCCCGACGAGACACTGCGCTGGTGGGCACTTGGCGTCTTCGTGCTCGCCGCGTCCACTGACGGGGTCGATGGCTGGATTGCCCGGCATTTCAACCAATGTTCGAAATTCGGAGCCTTCATCGACCCGATTGCGGACAAGGCCCTCATGCTCACCGGAGTCATCATCCTTTCCTTCATCGACTGGGGAGAACCCGGGTGGCGGCTTCCGGTCTGGTTTGCCGCCATCGTCGTGTTGCGGGACTGCATCATTCTCGGCGGCATCCGGATCTTGTGGAATCACCACCGCGACGTGAAATTCGCCCCGCACTGGACTGGCAAGGTCTGCACGGTGACTCAAATGTTCGCCCTCGGTTGGGTGATGTTGAGGTTCACGAAATATCCTCCGGAGATCCCCTGCTTCATCGCGGCGATCTTCACGATCTGGTCGAGCGTCGCCTACATCCGACAAGGCCAGCGTATTCTAAGAGGTCAGGTCGCCCGGACATGAAAAAGCCCGGTAGCCCCCGAGAGGGCTACCGAGCTTTTCCAGAAATAGGGGGGAGATGGGGGGAAAGTTTTTAGCGGCGGCGACGGAGGAGGCCAAGAAGACCCAAGCCTCCGAGAAGGGCTGCAGATTGTGGTTCAGGGACAGCAGTGACGGTAATGTTGTCTATACCCATGTGCGTGGAAGTACCGCCGATATGGGTATATTTCCATCGAAAATAAATATCCGCTCCATTGGCAATCTCCTCGGTGATCACCGCACTTCTCGTAGTCGAGATCACAGAAGATAAGTTTGTGTCGATTGGCGTGGTCGTATTGGCCACCACATTGGCCCCCCCAGAAAGGTTGGTAGTGACAAAAGTCGTTCCGTTCAGGCTATAAGAAAAACCGAAAGTTGTCGCGCTTGCACCTTTGGAGTACTGCTCAATCAGATAATCAACGTTCCAAGCTCCAACTGTGGAACCTGTGTTATTCCTCATAATTAAGGTAAAATCACGCGTGCCCGAGTCCTTGACTCCAATTGCCAAATCGGAAGTCGCCGCATCCCGAAGAGCCCGAATTGAGTTAGAATTACTGTAAGTGCCAGTATTGGAATAAACGCCCCCAGGACTGAAATCGTTATTGCTTACGGTAAATTCAGTGCCACCTGCTCCCGAGTATATTGTGATCGGAGCTGTCCCTGGGGTTACCGTAGGAAATGTAGCCGTCCCACCCGTCGAATTGTATGCACCACCAAAATTTGTGTTAAGATTGTTGAAATTGAGAGTTACCGGAGAACTCGAAATCAAAATGGCTGCATTCGCGGTCGATACGCTAAGGGGGAATGCTGCAGTTATAGCAAGCAAGGATGATTTGAATTTCATGAATGACTTGGAGAACGTTCGGCTCCAACCACCAAGGTAGCACCCGCCATGCCAATTGGGATTGGTGACCTTTTCGATACATGGCCAAAATAGAGATTTATTTCCTCTTGGCAGTAATCAGCTTCATACGGATCGGCTTGATGTCTCGACCGATTGCAGGTCAGAAAGAAATGGTTACGATCTCATTTCCACCTTCCTGGAAATCAGCCCATCAGGGGCAACTGTCCAAGTTCTCGCGAGGCTCCACTGGCCATTCTACCGGCCTCAGCAGCCAAAAATGGATCCACCATTGGAAAACGATGCTGTAGAATGCTCCGGCAAGGCTTCGCCCCGCGTTGCGTCTGTGAACCTCCACAGCCGACCTCGATCGGCTGAACCCACCGCGAAATTCCGAAGCACCCTAAAGTTTCCCGCGACGTTGCGATGGAGTTGAAAGAGATCGTTGTTCGGGACGCCCATACCACCGGAGAATGGATTGGCGACGCAATCAGCCTAACAATTCCACGACATCACCTTTAAAACCAGTGCGATATTGACGGTGTTCAGGAGATTCATGCAATTCACGTCTCCCGCTCCAGGATCTATAGGACTCGGCGGGAGGAAGGCAAATGAATCCCAGCCCCTGAATCTGAAAGAGCGCGAAAGACGAGTTGATTGGATGACTCTTGAAACCCTGCAACAACTTACGGCGCACTCACCGCGTTGAGGCGGCCGAAGAGCTTGGTGCCGGGTGAGGCCGCGCTTGCCGGGATCTCAGCCTGGATGTTGATGAGATCCGTATTGGCATTCGCGCTGGTCGTGAAGACCACGCCGTTGACAGTGCCGTCCGTATCGGGCACGACCGCCTCATGACTGGTCCATGGATCGGTTAGACCGAGATCCTTGCTGTATTGCAGCTTCAGAACCGCACCCTCGCGGCCTGCTACCTTCAGGCAAGTGAAGTTCATCACGAGCTTGCCGGTGTCTTGGCTACCCGAGGGCAGCAATCCGGTGGCGTTCGCAGTTGGACTGGCCGCTCCAAGCAACCACGCCATGCCGCTTTTCACTCCGTCATTGTTGGAATCTGAGTCAAACAATGCACCACTTGACCAGGTCGCGTAAGCGGATGTTGGGATGGGTGTTACTGTTCCGGTGATGACGATATCGTCCAGGCGGAATACCCCGCTACCGGCACTCGTTCGGGACCCATTCAACCATCCTTGGATGCTGATGGTCGCGGTGCTCAAATCCGTTTGCCCGGTAACACTTTGACTCACCTCGACAAGCGCCGCACTGGGCGCATCCACTGCATAAAGGTCCGTACCGTCGATTCCAAATCCAAAAGCTGCAGGCCCTGCGGCGGTTGCATAGGCACGGAAACTGATGTTGGTGATGGTAAAGGTATAACCCGAGGCTGCCGTCACGGTGAAATTGAAGTTCTTCGCCGTAGCCTGTGTCGTCGCGGCCCAACCACCGGTTTCCTCAACGTAGGGTTCATTCGGGAAATAGGTTCCGGTGGTGATATTCGTTTCAATCGTCCCCGTTGACAGCGCAACATTCGACACCGTCACATTGGCTGGCATGCTCGAAGCCAGCAACGAGTTGGATGCCGGGAACTCGAACAACGCCAAAGGCTGGGGAATCACTTCCAATGATTGCACGACATCGGCTGCGGCCGCGTAATTCACACTTCCCGTCTGGCTCGCGGTGATGATGGTCGTTCCCACTCCAACAATTGTCACTGTGGACCCGGCCACCGTTGCCACCGCCGTATTGGAGGACTCGTAGGAGACGGCCAGTCCCGAAGTCGCTGTGGCAGTGAGGCTGAAGGGCCCATCGCCAATTGTCTTTGTCGGCAAGGCCGCAAAAGTGATCGTCTGGCCTACAATAGTAATCTCCCCAGTTAGACCGGTGGGCTGGGTGATGGAATATCGGTTCGCATCGGCCCCGGTAAGCGCCACGCTGGCGGTGACCGAGATGCCTGTTCCCACATTTGCACTGGCGAAGGTTCCGGTGCCGGTGAAGCCCACAACGTCCGACCCAACCACTCCATCCAAGGTGCCGGTGATGGTGGCGGAAGTTGTGCCATTGTAAGGACGGGTCGTCACAGCAGCATCCGTCAGGGTCAAGGGCTTCACCGAGACCGTGCTGACGGGAATCGCCAAAGCCTGCGCGGCTGCATCTCCGCCGGAGACGACGACGTCGCCGCTGAAATCTCCAGGAACCGTTGTCTCAGCCAATCGCACATAGACGGTGGTCGCCGACAGGGTCCCGCTGGCAGTGATGGGGACTGAGCCAGCGTAACCGCTACCCTCTGTCAATGAAACCTCGAAACCAACCGGTGAGACCACCGTGAGGTCGCCAGCCAGGCTCGTCCCGCTAACGGTAAAGCTGGCGGCAGTAGAGGCTGTTCCGTAAATGCCGCTGCGTGCCGACACGCTACCACCGAGAACAATCGTCCCGCTGGGAGTGAGGGTTGTGAAATTCACATCCGCTCCGTAGGTGGTCCCAACTGCATTCGTCGCATAAGCACGGGCGTAATAAAACGTGCTTGCTGCGAGTGCGGTGAGATTTGCGTCAAACAATCCTGTTGTTCCAGCCACGGTCACCTTGCCGGGGCTCGCGATCGTAGGATTGGCCGTCGTGGCAAAGACAACGCCGCGCTCGATGATCGGCGCACCACCGTCGGCGGTGACATCATTTCCTGTAATCGTCGCACTGGAAGTGGTAACGGAACCGGAAGTTCCGGTCGCCACAGTTGGTGCCAAGGAAGGGATGACCGTGACATTATCCAAGCCGATGATCTGGTCAGGGCTGGCCGTGTCATTGTCATCCACCCAACGAAGGCGGAGTTCCGAGCCGTTACCCACAGCGGAGGAGAGAGTGACGCTGCTGAGCGGGATCGAGGTGACACCGGCTGAGTTCGGAACCTCGGTAAGTGTGGGATTCAGCGCCGATGCATTGGTCCAAGTCGTGCCGTCGTCGGAGCTATAAAATAGTTGGTAGCCGGGCAACTGGGGAGCGGAGCCGCCAGCGGTGAATCGACGAATATCATAGCTGATCTGGATGGCGCTCAATGGCGCTCCCGTGTTGTTTGCAAGGCGAAGTTGCAGGATATTGCCCGCACCACTGGTCGGAGAGGTGCCGATGCATCGGTCGCCAGTCGAACCGGAGAGGGCGAAATTGTAACCCAGACTATCGCTGTTGGCCGTTGCGCTGGCCGCATCGGAATTCACAACTAGTGAATTGTTAACCGCCCCAGTGGTTGCAGCCGACGGGCTGCCGCTGGAAGGAATGCTTGCAAACCATGAGGAATTGGTGCCTCCCAAGCCACCCATATGCAACCAGCCTGTGGGTGTGATGGCGAATGTTCCGATGGAGTCGAAAGACTCCGAGTAAGTGCTCGTCAGACTTGCGACCGCAGGCGCCACGATGATGAAGGAGTTAGAGGAAATCCCGGTCAGGCCGGAAGAAGCAAAGTCAATCGTCGCACCGGTAACTGCCGCAGCACTTGTTGCGGTCAATCCCGAAAATGTCGCCGTTCCAGCGACACCGGCGATTGAAGAGGTTCCGCCGAGGGTCCAGGTTCCGGAGCCTACTGTGGCGGTGACGGATGCGGTGCTGGTGGTTGTGTTCCCATATTGATCCTGAATCCTAACCACAGGCTGAGCATTCAAGGCCGCTCCATTTGACAACGGAGCTGTGGGTTGAGTGACCATGGCGAGTTTGGTCGCGGCACCTGCGGCGATGGTTTGGGAGACTGTGGCATTGCTGTATCCGCCGGCAAGGACTACGATATCCTTGATACCCGAACTTTGAAGCAGGGTGGACAATGAAGGCGTGAAGCTGATTTTGCCCGCGGCAGTTGTGACGTAGGCACTGCTGGATAAAGTAGCTCCGCCAACAGTGATGCCGGTGATTGCACCTCTCCACGTGGCGTCATCGGTAAATGTGATATCGAATGGGCCATCGACCGTGGCGCCCGCCGCGGCTGTGAGCGTTGGAGAAGCAGCACCACCTGATCCGATCGTTGCTGGCACCGCGTTGTAGACCGTGACGTCATCCAGAAACATGTTTGCGACGTTTGATATGCTGTTTACCCCCGTAAACGATGTGCTGGTGATCGCGGTATTTGCCGCAAGTCCGCCTTTTGTCAGATCATTGCCAACCAGAGTTCCATTGATGTAAAGATCGAATTTCTGAACAGCGACAGTTTGGGCGAAGCTCGATAGTAGGTGTAGTTGATTGTTCCACTGGTTTTATTATTTCCGACAATCTCAATCGTATAAACCGTCCCTTGCGAGAAGGCACTTGTTGTGAGGGACGTGGAGTTAAAAGCGCCATTATTATTGTAGGTGAGCGTGAGAGCACCTGAAGCACCAAAGGTGAAGCGCAAACCGACGAAGGTCTGTTGCGGAGGCTAACGTCACTTGTCAACCGTATAGTTGTTGAAGGACCACCTTGATAGATAAGTCCACACTCCACTTGTGGCGGTTGAGCTAGCGGAAGCATCTCCAAACAACACCTTGAACGGATGTATAGAACTCTGTCCCACTGGTGTAACCAATATCGCCGGAGACATCTTTACAACGGAAGCGTTGAAGACGAAATTGCTTTTAGATAACTGCCTGGTTGTTCCCAACGGATTTGAAGTTGAAACCAAACCAATTGGATCCGCCGCCAGCAGTATTTGAAGGTCTTGCGTAGGTGGTGCCCAGAAGTTGCAGGATTGGGAAGAAAGGTGGTGGAGCCGTTGTGTTCGCGGGAAGGTTACCCGTCCCCGTTCCGAAATTCTGGGTAGACGCCTGTCCCCTAGCCGAAGCTTCCCGCGAACAACCCGCATACGACAGCCGACATTCCCAAACAGGACCGGAGGGCGGAAGAGAAAGCTGAGATGCCAGAAACGGGGAACCGCAGGGCCGGAAACAGGGCGTGAGTGGAACAGGATGAGTTCATGGGATTCTGATTTTTAGATTGTAAGGGACCGGGATGGGAACATGGAAGCGGGAAAGTTAGAGAGGATAGGAAGCGAGTGATCGGGAAATGGCGAAACGAATGGACGAATTCAAAACTACAGCTTCACGGGTAGGCAGAAAATCGTGGTGACAATTCGGCCACCTGCGTTTTGGCCGAGGCGGGAGAGCCGAGATGTTTGAATGAAAGGGGATGGTGGAGTTGGAATTCACAGATGGATCGACTTTGAAGAAACGATCCCAACCCAGCCCTTGAGCATGGCGCGGGCCATAAGTCCGGTAAATTTATGATGAAGGAATAAATCTTCATCCGGGCCTCCGCTCGTCGATATCCACAGCACGAAGAAAAGCACTTGCAACATTAATTTCGTCATTCGAGCGGAATGTTGAACTCGCCTAACTCGGCAACAGGCCTCTTGTTTTCGGACCCGAACATCAGGCAACACGCGAAACAGAAAGCCTCCAGGCAACCCCGGTTCGCCGGAGAATTGCCTGGAGTGTGAACGTTTGGGCGGCTTCCGATCGTTGCCGTTACGTCGGCTGCTCACCTCTCGCCATCACGACCTTGCCGGTGCGGACGGTTTCGATGATCTCGAATTGCGAGAACATGCTGATGGCCGCGTCGATCTTGGAGGAATTTCCTGAAACGAGTGCGATCAGGGAAGTGGGTGTGAGATCGACGGTCTTGCCGCCGAAGTGCTCAATGATCTGCAGCGCTTGGGTCCGCTGGTCGTCACCGGCGAGGATCTTCACGAGGATGAGTTCCTTCACGACGGCGTCCTCGCTGTCGTGCTCCGAGCAATGGATCACATCGATGAGTTTGCCGACCTGCATGATGATCTGCCCGAGTCCCTGGGGATCACCGGAGATGCCGATGGTCATGCGGGAGAAATGCACGTTGCGGCCTTCGGAAACGACGAGCGAGTCGATGTTGAAACCGCGGCGTGAGAACACCTGGCAAATCCGCATCAGGACGCCCGGCTCGTTTTTCACGAGGATGGAGAGCGTGTGGCTGGGGACGAGCGGCAGGGTGGGAGCCGGAGCCGGAGTTTCGTTGATGACGTTGGTCTGGGGCATGGGATCAAGTTTTAAAGTTTCAAGTGTTCAGTGTTCAGGGAAGACGTGCTGGCCAGCTCAAGTGTCAGTCAGGATGTTATTCCCTGAAAACTGAACACTGAAAACCATCAATCTTTTCCTCACGTGGAACCGACGGGCTTGGCCATCTTGGTTTTCGGTGCCTCGGTGATCATGTCCTCGAGGGCCGCACCGGCCGGGATCATCGGGAAGACGTTGTCGGTCTTGACGCACTCCGCGTGGATCAGGATGGGACCGTCCTTGTATGCGAGGGCCTTCTCAAGCTGCTTGGTCACATCGGCGGGACGCTTGATATAAACGGACGGGATGCCATAGGCCGCGGCGAGTTTGCAGAAGTCCGGATTGCCGACGAGGTCCACACCGGAGGTGCGATCCTCGTAGAAAAGCTCCTGCCATTGGCGGACCATGCCGAGGTAGTGGTTGTTGAGCACCACGATCTTGATCGGCAGCTTGTGGATGGCCGCGGTGGCCAGTTCGAACAGGGTCATCTGGAATCCGCCGTCGCCGGAAATGGAGATGACCGTCTTTTCCGGATGCGCGAGCTGCGCGCCGATGGCCGCCGGAAAGCCGAAGCCCATGGTGCCCGCGCCACCGGAGGAGAGCCAGTGGTAGGACTCGTGGTTCTTGTAGAACTGGGCCGCCCACATCTGGTGCTGGCCCACGTCGGTGGAGACGATCGCCTTGCCTTCGGTGAGCTGATAGAGCTCGTCGATCACCTGCTGCATGCGGAGGCCGCCCTGCTTCTTGTAGGTGAGCGGAAACTTCTTCTTGTAGCCGTCGAGCTTCACCAGCCATTCGCCGGTTTCGAGCGGGCCGATCTTTTCGTTGATCTCGGCAAGCGCGGCCTTGGCATCGCCCACGATCATGACGTCCGGCTGGATCATCTTGCCAGCTTCGGCGGGATCGATGTCGATGTGGATGATCTTCGCGTCCTTGCAGAACTTCGACGGGCTGGCCGATGATCCGGTCGTCGAAGCGTGAGCCGACGTTGATGAGCAAGTCGCACTCGATCATCGCCTTGTTGGCATAGGCGGTGCCGTGCATGCCAAGCATGCCGAGCGAGAGCGGATGGGTTTCCGGAAAGACTCCCTTGCCGAGCAGGGTGGAGGTTACCGGGCATCCGAGGGTTTCCGCAAGATGCATCAGCTCCTTGTCCGCACGGGCAATCATGCAGCCTTGGCCGGCGAGGATCACCGGGCGCTTGGCCTTGGCGATGAGGTCGGCGGCCTCCTTCACGGCGGCGGAGCAAATATTGAAGGCGGTCTCCGGCTTGTAGCCCGGGAGGTCGAGCTTCGGATTCATGTCGCCGGTGAACGGGCCTTGGGAAATGTCCTTCGGCACGTCGATGAGCACCGGACCGGGACGACCGGTGGTGGCGATGTGATAGGCCTCGCGGGCGATCCGTGGAAGCGCGTTGGAGTCCTTGACCAGGTAGTTGTGCTTCACCACCGGAATGGTGATGCCGAAAATGTCGGCCTCCTGGAACGCATCCTTGCCGAGCATCCAGGTCACCGTCTGGCCGCAGATCACGAGCATCGGGACGGAATCCATCATCGCGGTCATCAGGCCGGTCACGGTATTTCCCGCTCCGGGACCCGAGGTCACGAGCACCGCGGCCGGACGACCGGTCGCACGGGCATAGCCGTCGGCCATGTGAACCGCGCCTTGCTCGTGGCGGACGAGGATGAACTTCATCTTCGTCTTGACCGTTTCAAGAGCGTCGAAGATGGGGATGGCTGCTCCGCCGGAGTAGCCGAAGATGTATTCGATGCCGAGGTCATCGAGGGTTTTGATTAGCGCTTGGGCGCCGTCCATTTTTTCGTTGCTCATAAAAATGTGGTTTGGGCGCAAACTTTGCAGCGTGATACCGTCGAGATCAATCGAAAATTGATCATTTCTCGGCAAAATTGATTTTCCCGGAGATGATTTCCATGAAAGAACGGCAATTCCCACCAGAATCACGCCTGAACGGATCATCGAACTGGAAGAATTTGGAGCTTTCGGATCCAAACCGGCAAAATTTTGAGCAACTGGAGGAAAAATAGATTTCATCATCCAAATGTAATCCCCGGCATCCCCCGTCCTCACGAAAAGAGCACCCGCAATATTTCCCGGATTGCGCCCGGCGAGCTTCCCGGCAAAGGTTCGCGCGGGTGAAATGAGCTTGTCATCGGTCAGCGCTGGTAGAGGAGAGGGTCGCCTGTGGGTGATTGCCCTCGGACTTTCGCTGTTGGTCAATGTCGCGATTCTTGGCATTGCGGGTTTCGCCGCGCTAAAGACAGAAATTTTCCGGAGATCCATTGCCGTCCCCACGCCAGCTCCCTTGGAGCGGGTGGCGATGATTTTCCCACAACAAGCTTCGCCTTCCGCCGAATTGATTGAGAAAAAAGGGAAAGACTTTGCGAGAACCTCCGCTGACCAAGCCTCCCCTCCTCCGGAAAAAACCGACTTCATTGGTGAACGCGACACCACGGCGACCAGCGACCGCGCTCCCGATCCCAACGCACCAGCACTCCCGTCGCAGGCCGGCGTCGAACGGTTGCGCGAAAATGATCTCGAAACCACCGAGAGCGACTATCAGGACGGCAGGCTGAATCAAGACAACGCACCCAAGTCTCCGGCGGCAACCGAAGCATCGCCGCCGGTCAACGCCACCGATCCCGCCATGGCCAGCCAATCGCCGCCTGGCGAAAAAACCATCAACCCCGGCAATGACGAATCCACCACCAGGCCTCCACCTCCCGAGAAACTGTTGGAGGGACCGAATCCAGTGGATGTCCCGGTGCCTCGGGAAGTCGTTGCGAAGGACGAGATCAAGCCGACACCGGCCCAGCGCAAGAAGGACGGGAGCAGCGAGCCCAAACCCGCGGAGTTGCCGAAGCCCGCGGTCGCGAAACGGATCGATGATCCGGCCTTCGCGGGATACCAGACCAAGGCCGCCATCGTCGGATCGATTTCCCGCACCGGGCGCAGCGCGCTGAATGTGGCGGACACTCCGTTAGGCCGATATCAGGCCATCATCAGCAAGGCCGTGGAACTGGAATGGCAACGCAACTGCGTTCGTCACCGGGACTTCATCACGCCTGGATTTCTAACCGTCCGGTTCTACGTCGAGACGAGCGGCAAGGTGCGCACCGTCCAATTCGTCGGCCAGATGGAAACCGGGGAAGTCCAGAAAGGATTCACCCTCAACTCGATCCGGGATGCCGAAATCCCCGCCATGCCGGCTTCCCTGAAAAAGGAATACTCGAAGGACCCCCTCGAGCTCATCTTCAACTTTTATTTCTAACACCCGTCATGCTCCCCAGCCTTCTCCCGTCCATCACGTCATCCGACAGCTTTCAAACCGCATGGAATTTCCTCGTCAAGGGAGGGCCGTTCATGGTGCCCCTCGCGATGACATCCGTCGCCGGACTGATGGCCATCCTCTACAAGTTCCTGTCGCTCTCGGGCAACCGGGTGGTGCCGCCATCCCTGGCCCGCGAGGTGGAGGAGTTCCAACAACGCATCATCGCGGACAAGGCGGAACCCGTTCTCAAGGAGTTTGAGAACGGCTCAAGCACGCTCGCGCGCATTTCCGCCGTCGCGGTCAAGCACCGCGGCAAGCCCCACGGCGAGATCACCCGCGCCGTGGAGGCCGCCGCACGGGTGGAAACCGTCCACCTCCATTCCGGGATCGGCGTGCTCGACACCGTCATCACCGTCGCTCCGCTGTTAGGACTGCTGGGCACGGCTTCCGGACTGGTGACCATTTTCCAGGGCCTCGGTGACAATGCCGATCACCTCGCGATCGCGCGCGGCATCGCGGAGGCGCTCACGACCACCATTTTCGGGCTGGCCATCGCGGTGCCCTGCGTCATCGCACACGGCTATTTCACCCGCCGCATCGAAATGCTGACCGCCCGTCTGGAATCGCTCCTCAGCCACCTGACCTCCGTCTGCGGGAAGCCTGGCACGAAAGCCTGAATCACCATGAATTTCTATCGGCCCAAATCGACACGCAGCCAGGTGGCGGTCATTCCGTTGATCGACATCCTCTTCGTCCTGCTGATTTTCTTCATCGTCTCCACCGCTTTCAAGAAGCCCCGGGAAGTCCTGCGCATCGAGCTGCCGACCGTTCGTGAAATGCCGTCCGACACCGTGGCGGACGTCCGTTCCACCATCGCCGTGGATGCGTTGGGAAACATCACGCTCGACTCGCTGGTCGTTCCGGAGGGCCTGCTCGAATCCTACCTCACCGCCTATCAGAAGGAAAATCCGGGTCGCAAGCTCGAGCTCGAGGCCGACAAGAACATCCCGCTCGAAAGACTCCTGAAAGTCTGGGATGCGCTGATCAAGGCCGGAATTGAAATCAAGGATGTCCCCGCGCGTATCAAGGTGGACAAGTAACCCGCATCCCACCCAAACCCGATCCCATGAAACGAAACGTCCTGTTAGCCCTTGCCCTGATGACATCCTTCGCCACCGCCCAATGGACCAACCTCTGGCCGGGTGAAGCACCCGGAGCCAAACCCCTGCCCCAAGGCACGGAAACCACCGCGGAAGGCGGACGTCTCGGTGACATCGAGATTCCACAGTATCAGGTCTATCTACCCGACAAGGACAAGGCCACCGGAGCCGCCGCGGTCATCTTCCCCGGCGGCGGATACACGATCCTCGCCGCCGACCACGAGGGGCATGATTACGCGAAGTGGCTCAATGAGCGCGGCATCGCCGGTGTCGTCGTGAAATACCGGGTCAGCAAGATGCCGAAATCCGGATATCAGTTCCCGGTCCCCTTCCTCGACGCCCGCCGTGCCATCCGCACCGTTCGATCAAAGGCCACCGAATGGGGCATCGATCCGAAAAAAGTCGGCGTGATGGGTTCTTCCGCCGGCGGCCACCTTGCCAGCCTGTGCGCGACCCGCTTCGCCGATTCATTTCCGGAGGAAGGCAAGGACGCGATCGACAAGGAGAACTGTCGGCCGGATTTCGCGATCCTGATGTACCCGGTCATTTCCATGAGCGATCCGCTCGCGCACACCGGATCCCGCACCAGACTGTTAGGTGACACCCCGTCTCCTGCGGTGATTGAGAAATACTCCACCCAGAACGCGGTGACCAAGGACACGCCTCCCGTGTTTCTCGTCAGCACCTCGGACGACGGCGTGGATTGCAGGAACAGCCTGGAATTCGCGGCGGCCTGCAGGGCGAACAAGGTCCCTGTTTCCCTGCATCTCTTTGAAAGCGGCGGCCACGGTTACGGCCTCAAGGGAAAGGGCAACCTCGCCACCTGGCCGTTGCTCCTGGAGCAATGGCTTGCGGTTAGATTTCCCGCTGGGAAGTAGGCAGTTTGACAGGACGGATGTGTGGAGCCAGAGGCCCTATGGACTGCGGTGGGAAGCGATAGCGCCACACCGCTTTGGATGAATGCTTCGTGTTCGGCGGGTTCGCTCCGGGGATGATGAAACATCCAAAGCGGTGCCGCCGCTTCGCTCTGTCACCGCACTCCAAGGAGCTGAGCCCGTTAGGCAGCCCGTCTCAGCACCCGCTGTTGGCGCACAGGCGGATCTGCTGCTCTTCTTCCGGTTGATCGCGGTCCCATGCCTTCAGGAACCCTTCGATCTCAATCAGCAAATCATCGCACTGCTTGTTCCACTTGGCGGTGCCACGCAAGGATCAGCGAGCTTTCGCGAAGGCCGGTGAAGCGGATTTCCTCAGCACCAGCGGAGCGGAGTTCGCCCAGCTCGGTTCTCAGGGTCTCGAAAAACGCCAGCTCGAAGCCATTTCCCGCCTGCATGGCTGCATGGACCAAGCGATACGGTGACCGGCGGAGCGAGCGGTTCGAGCTTTTCGGCGATCCGCTCACAGCCGATTTGCACCAGCATCTTGCGCATCCGCGCGAAGAGGTCGTCGAGGTGGAGCAGCTTGAGCGGGCACTTGGTTTCAAGGTACTGCACGATGCCGCTGCGGATCTCCGCCACGAAGGGGAAATCCTCGTGCTCCGCAGCCATGGCGGCACGACGCAAGGCGTCATCCAGCCAGGCGGTGTCGTATTCGATCACCTGATAGCGACCGATTTGTAATGCGGGACGATTGCCGATGAGTGAGATCACTGGGTCGGTATGAAGGGGAGGTAGGAAATGGTGGCGGGCTTTTCTTGGGGGGAGGACAATTGAAAGGAGGATCACGTCAGTCCTTGAACAAACGGCGCTGGAACGGATCGCGTGCGGCGCGACGGGAAAGGGATTGGATTTCCGCGATGAACTCGTTCACGTCCTCGAACTGGCGATAGACGGAGACGTAGCGGACGTAGGCGACCGGATCGATCTGATGGAGCTTGTCCATCACCTTGCCACCGATGATGGCGGAGGGCACCTCGCTCGACGTGGTCCTTGTGCAGGTCGGTTAGAATTTCCTCCACCGCGCGGTCCAGACGGTCCATCGGCACCGGGCGCTTCTCGCAGGCCTTGATCAGGCCGCTCATGAGCTTCTCCCGGTTGAGCGCCTCGCGGGCTCCGTCGCGTTTCACCACCCGCAGCTCGGTGCGCTCGATCTGCTCGTAGGTCGTGTAGCGATAGGTGCATTTCAGGCATTCGCGACGACGGCGAATCGACGTCCCATCCTTGGAGGAGCGGGAATCGAGAACCTTGTCTTTGAGGGAACCACATTGGACGCAACGCATGGACGAAAGTGAACAGCAACGTGGCAGATGATGGGAATACATCTGGTAGTGTCAATCCGAAATCTATGGCAGATTTAGTAGTTCACCCCGCGATGATCCGGGGATGCTTAGCGAAGATTTTTGAAATTCCGGGCACAGCCCCGCGCTCGTTTCGGCATCGATCCGGCGCCAGGCAACAGAATCCCCCACCCTCAGGCCTTGGCCTTTTTCGCCTGCATTTCGTCGCGCATGCCGCCGATGAAGAGCAGCACGGCCGCCACGCAGATGCACGAGTCCGCCACGTTGAAAGCCGGCCACCAGCCGCCTTGCGAGGGAGCGATCTTGTCATAGAGCGGCAGCTTGATGGCGATGAAGTCCACCACGTAGCCATGCGACAATTGCTGCCAGAATCCCGCGCCCTTGTATTCCTCCAGAAGGAATCCCTGGACCAGCCTGTCCGTTAGATTGCCGAGAATCCCGCAGAGCAGCAGGGCCACGGCGATCTTCGACAGCGGATGATTGAAAACCCCTTTCTTCCAAAAAATCCGGATCATCGTGAGGGCAAGGAGCGGGACGACCAGGAAGACCACCGGAGCCCACGACGATCCGTTGCCAAATCCGAAGGCCACGCCCTGGTTGTGGACACGGACGAGGTGGAAGAAATTCTCGATCACCGGAATGTCATGCAATCCCGGCGATCCACGGTGGCGGAAATTTTTCCACCGTCCAGAATTTCGTGACCTGATCGAGCACGTAGAGCGGCAGGGTGAGCGCAAGGAGGAGTTTCGGGAAAGACATGTGGCGGCAAGGGAAGGGATCGGAAGGCGTGGCGGTTGCCGCGCCCCTTATTCGTAACAATTCATTCGCCGTCAACGATCACCTGAAAGCATCCGCCGTCCACCCCGGGTTTCACTTCTTCTTCCGCCGGAAGGGATGAAGAAATTGCTTCCAATATCCGCTCGGCACCGGGTGCCCGCCGATGCCGTATCCTTCCGGCCAACGGTTGTTGTCCGGCATGTGGTGGGTGCCGAAAATCTTGTCATACCAAGGAAAGTGCACCGCGAAATTCACGTCGATCGCCTCCTTTTCGATCCCGTGATGCCAATGGTGGAAACGCGGGGTGACGAGGAATTTCTCCAGCCAGCCGAAGCGGATTCCAAGATTCGCGTGCACGAAGGTCGCGTATAGATAGACGATGAGCAGGTAGGCATTCACCGCACCCGGAGTGAATCCCAGGATGATCATCGGGATCACCGTGGTGCCGCGGAGGATGAGGATTTCCAGGAAATGCATGCGCGCGCCGGCCATCCAGTCCATGCACTGCGCCGAGTGGTGCACCGAGTGGAAGCGCCACAACATCGGCACCCGATGAAAGGTCCGGTGCACCCAGTATTGGACGAAATCCGTCAGCATCATGATGGCGATCAACTGCACGACAAATGGCAAACCCGCCACCCACGCCCGGAAGGCACTCCATTGCGTGACCGCCAGCAGCGTGTTCGCCGGCAGCAGCGATAGCCACGTGAGCAAGCTGCACCAGCATGCTGCTGATGAAGAAGTAGAAGAGGTCCTCCCGCCATTCGTAGCGGAAGATTCCCTGGCCCTTCCGGTTCGAGAAAATGTTCTCCACCGGGATGAACACCAGACCGGTTAGAAGCAGTCGCAGCAGGAAAAAGTCCAGCCCTAGATAATACGGAGCGGCCCCCTCCGCGATGGGCTTGAGCCCGTTGCCACAGATCGTTAGACCGAGCAGGCTGAGAAACATCGCCGTCATCCCGAGGGTCTTCGTGGGACGAAGCAGAAGACTCAGCATCGAGAACACGAACGCCAGGATGATGGTCACGAACAGCGCGGGTCGATACCAACCGGTGTGATGCAGTTTCGCCAGCTCCCGGATGCTGAAGATCCCCGGAAACCACACGCAGAGGATGCCGCCCAAGGCGGCAAGCGCGAGGACGATCCCCATCGCCCCGCTCCACCAACCGCTGCCGAAAGTACGGAGCGCGGCGGGAACCTCCAGCTCGCCGCGGATTTTCAAACGAGCATCCTTGAGCTTGTTCATTCGCATTCCCTATCCACACCGCCCGCACTTGGCAAGGCGGCTTCATCGCAACTCTTCGCAGGTAGTTCAGCCCTTTAGGGCGTCTTCTCGTTCAACGCACGAAGACGCCCTAAAGGGCTGAACTACCTACCTCCATGTTCGCACATCTACATTTCTATTAGAAATCGTAATTAACGATTGCGACCTCTCCGCCAACCACCGCATCGCATCGCCCGCACAATCCGCTTGCGACAAGCGGCTCATGCTTCCGGCAGCGCGGGCAAAGCTCATACTCCGTCTTGCGGGCGGTCGCGGTCCAAGCTCGCCGCCCACCGCTGCCGTCAACCCGGCGATGATGAAGAACTCGGTGGCGAAACTCGCGGTCGTTGAGCAACGGCAACAGCGCTGCGTCCGCCTCAGGAATCGTTAGGATCGACATCCGCCTCGTTGTTGCGGGTGAACTCCTTGGCCTGGATGCACGCCTCGATGGCGGTCTGGATGGCATACTTGATTTCAAACAGCCGGTTGACCTGCTTCGTCGCCTCGCCGGGCGCGAACGCGGGATTCGGCCTCCGGGAAATCCTGTTCGTGGACGCGTGCCGGTGGTGAATGCCGCATGCTCCCATGCCTCGTCCGCGGTGTAGGCGAGGATCGGCGCGAGCAGCTTCGCGACGCTGGTGAAGATCTCGTGCATCGCGGCCTGCGAGGCGACGGCGACGCGGGGAATCCGGCGCGTCGCAGTACATCCGGTCCTTGGTCGCGTCGATGTAGATGGCGGAGAGGTCGGCGGTGCAGAACTGGTTGAGCGCGTTGAAGACCTTGCGGAACTCGTAGGCCTCATAGGCGGCGAGGCACTCGGCGGTGACAGCGTGGAGGCGTTCGAGGATCCAGCGGTCGAGCAAGGTGTATTGCGGGATTGGCGCCACCGGCCTCGATAGCCATCGAG
Organism: uncultured Verrucomicrobiae bacterium; assembly: GCA_963810445.1. Lineage (GTDB taxonomy): Bacteria > Verrucomicrobiota > Verrucomicrobiia > Verrucomicrobiales > Akkermansiaceae > Luteolibacter. The sequence continues at coordinate 207,047 of CAWENZ010000048.1, forward strand.
GTTTCCTAACAAGATGCGCAGGGTGTTGCGCAGGCGGCGGTAGGGCTCGGCGACCTGCTTGAAGAGATCCTCACCGAAGGGCACTTCGTTCTGCCAATCCACCGAGGACACCCACAGGCGGACGATGTCGGCGCCGTATTGGTTGTAGAAATGGGCGGCATCGGTCGGCTTGCCGGCCTTTGCCGCGTCGGACTTGGAGATCTTCTTCTTGTCCTTGTCGACCACGAAGCCGTGGGTCATCACGGTCTTGTAAGGTGCGATGTCCGCGGTATCCGATGCTCAGCATGAGCGAGCTCTGGAACCAGCCGCGGTGTTGGTCGGTCGCTTCGAGATAGAGATCGGCCGGGCAGTGAAGTTCGCGGATGCGTGTCGAGCACGGCGACATGCGAGCAGCCGGAATCGATCCAGACGTCGAGCGTGTCGCGGCATTTTCTCACGCCGGCGGGCAGGCCGAACAAGGCGGCGAGCTCATCGTCGGATTTCTCGAACCAGACGTTGGTGCCTTCCTTCTCGACCAGGTCGGCCACCTTGTGGGCGAGCTCGGCGTGAGATGATGGTCTTGCCGTTTTCGTCGAAGAAAACCGGCAGCGGCACGCCCCAGGTGCGCTGGCGCGAGATGCACCAGTCCGGACGGCTTTCGACGGTGCCGTAGATGCGGTTGCGGCCCCACGCCGGCAGCCATTCGACCTTGTCGATCTCGGTCGAGCGCCTGGCCACGCAGCGTTTCGAGCGAGATGAAGAACTGCTCGACGGCGCGGAAGATGATCGGCGTTTTCGAGCGCCAGCAATGCGGATAGGAATGCTTGTAAACTTCCTGGCCAAGCAGATGACCGCTCTCGGTGAGGATCTCGATGATGCGGCTGTTCGATTTGAAAACGTGCATGCCGACGAGTTCGGCAAGACCTGCTTCGTCGGTGAATTTTCCTTCGTTATCGACCGGCGAAAGGACGCGCGAGACCGTTCTGCTGACCGGCCACGTAGTCGTCCGCGCCGTGACCGGGAGCGATGTGAACCGCGCCGGTGCCGGTTTCCGTGGTGACGAAATTCGCGAGGATGAGCTTCGACATGCGATCGAGGAAAGGATGCCCGGCCTCGAAGCCTTCGAACTCCTTGCCCTTGCACTCCTTGATCGTTTCCGCGAGGGCGTATCCCGTTTTCTCCGTGAACGCGCCGATGAGTTCCCGGACGATCACGAAGTTCTCGACCAGGTCGTCCTTGATGAATTTCCCCACGACGTAGGTGAATTCCGGATGCAGCGCGATGCCGAGATTGGCAGGCAGCGTCCACGGCGTGGTGGTCCAGATGACCATGCTGGCCTGCCCCGCGAGTTCGCCTGACACGAGCGGGAACTTCACGAAGATCGCCGGACTTTCCTTGTCCTGATACTCGACCTCGGCTTCGGCCAGCGCGGTTTGCGCGCCGTAGGACCATTGGACCGGCTTCTTCGCCTGATAGATCGATCCGTTCTCCACCAGCTTCGCAAAGACCCGAACGATGCTGGCCTCGTAACCGGGATTCATCGTGAGATATGGGCTGTTCCAGTCGCCGAACACCCCGAGACGACGGAATGAACCGCGCTGGATGTCGATGTATTTCATCGCGAACTCGGTGCAGCGGCGGCGGATTTCCGCAGGCTCAAGACCGGCGGCTTCCTTGACGACCTTGAATTCGATCGGCAGCCCGTGGCAGTCCCAACCCGGCACGAACGGCGCGGTGAAACCTGCCATCGTCTTGGATTTCACCACCAGATCCTTGAGCAGCTTGTTCAGCGCGGTTCCCATGTGGACGTCTCCATTCGCGAATGGCGGACCGTCGTGCAGGATGAATTCGGGAGCACCCTGTGCACGGCGGCGGGCGAGGATTTTCTCATAAAGCCCCTCGTTTTCCCACTTCTCCAGGCGGGCAGGTTCGTTCTGCACCAGATCTCCCCGCATCGGGAAAGTCGTTTGCGGAAGGGTCAGCGTGTCTTTGTAATTCGGGGCGCTCATGACGGGGCGCGGACGCTAGCAATGCGCCCGCATGGGGTCAACCACTGGAAAACGCCCCCGGGATCGGAATTGACCGGAGCCCGGAATTTCCCAAGAAGAAGCCTGTGAAATGTATCAGTTGCGGCGGTCGGCTCGAAGGCTCGATGACATTCTGCCCCTTTTGCGGCGTGAGGGCGGACATCGATCTGCGGCAAATCCACTTCCGCGAATTGGGTGAAGACGCGTCGATGACCTGTCCGCAATGCACCACACCGCTCGGGGTGGTCGAGTTTGAAACCGAGCCACGCATCCGGATCGAACGCTGCATCACCTGCCACGGCATGTTTTTCAACCCGGGCGAAATCGAATCGCTGCTGGAAGCGCAATCCAATCCCCTCGTCTGGCTCGATCCGGTTCAGATCCATCAAATCGCCGATGACTTCGGCCACGAGCGCGAGATTTTCTATCAGAAATGCCCGATGTGCGCCGAGCGGATGAGCCACGTCAATTTCGGTGGCCACAGCGGCGTCATCCTCGACCGCTGCGGCACCCACGGCATCTGGCTGGAGGGAGGCAAGCTGCGGAGGTTGACCGAATGGTGGCGGGCCGGGGGAAAACTGATCTATCAGCAGAACGAGATCGACCGCACGAAGCGGATTTACGGCACCATGGAAAAAAGAGGAACCATCATCTCTCCGGAAACGCCCGACTCGGGAACATGGAACCTACCCGACACCACCATCGATCCATCCGTCCTCATCGATCTGATTGTTTCGGCCGCATCAACGATCTTCGAGGATTGAACAGCCGGTATTTCGGTGGATGCGGATCCAATCCGTGATACCATAACAGCCCACAGAATTCCATCTGTCGTGAAAATATATCATAAAAATCAAATATGATATTGACGCATGCGTTTGATCTTATTACCTCTTTCGAACCTTCAGCACATCATGCACCACTTACCATCACATACCAACCAACCGCAGCCGACCCGGTGGTCGCTCCGTCCGGGTATGTTCGCATGCGCCGGCGGCAGCCAATATTGCTTCGAGTGCGGGACCGGATCCCCCAAGATGGAATCCATCAAAAACATCCTCAACAGGGAGGCAGGCAGGTAGTTCAGATCTGATTCAGATCATCGATTTTTCGAGAACCCCGCCCGCTCAAGTAGCCGGCGGGGTTTTTGTTTTGCCGATTTACGCATTTTTTCAAGGGCTCCAACGACGGAGCCGCCCCTTCCAACCAAGCGAACCACATTCATGAAATCCAACTAACACCATTCCGGGCGTAAAAAGCCCCGCCATCAGCAGCAACTGACGACGGGGCCGGGTCGGCCGACAATTCCAGCAAGTCCCCGAGAGAGACGGACTGTGAGTGAGCAACCGCAATGACGGTCGCCGCTCGCGAATCCACTGTCAAGCAAGCCATGAAATCATGGCTGGCTCAAGGACCTGTATTGTCCCGATTTCACGCCCTGGAAGATATACAAACCAGAGGCTTCGGCATGACTGTATTTATATAGCTCGTGCCACGGGAGGTGTGCCTGAAACACCGAAAGATCCGCCGAGAAATTTTCCTGCGGGTGCGAGTCCATCACCGGACTGGCAGCGGTGTTTGTTTTCATTTTCACAATGCGGTCATCGTCCAACAGCAGGACACCTGACTTCCAACCAGGGAATGCCGGTGCAAGTCCGGCTGGCCGCACCAATTTTTTCCAACAACAGCGGAGTAGCCAAGTGGCAAGGCAGCGGTTTCATACGCCGCGTATCGCCGGTTCGAATCCGGCCTCCGCAACCATTTTCCAATGATTGTAGCTGGAGCGTCCCGCTCCAGACCGTCGTCCGGGCGTCTCGCCCGGATCTTGAAAGCAGGAGGCGTGACGCCTCCGCGACGGTCTGGCGCGAGACGCGCCAGCCACATTTTCAACCTCGCGCGCGAGGAAGACAGTAATCCGCCTCGCTTGGGACGAGGAGATACCCGGGGCAGCACCGGGGCGCGCGACCATTTCCAAAATCCTCCGTAGCTCAATAGCAGAGCATCCGCCCGATAAGCGGACGACCGCGGCGCGATCCCGCGCGGAGGAACCATGGCTGTGTAGCTGAGACAGATTAGCGTCTCGCTGAAAACGAGAAGAGTCCGGCGCAATACCGGACACAGCCACCATTTTCCAAATGCTCCATTGATGTATCAGCTAACATAGCGGCCTTTCACGCCGCAGCAGCCGGGGCAGCACCGGCATGGAGTATTCTATTTCCCAGCTCCCGAAGTGTAAGAGTCCTGCACGCCGCCCTGCGAAGGCGGAGGCTCGAGGTGCAAATCCTCGCGGGAGCACCATTTCCAAATGTTGACCATGATGTAAGAGCAGCATCCCGCCCTGTGAAGGCGGCCGTACGGGTGCGAGTCCCGTTGGTCAACCCAACTCATCCCATGAAATGGAGCGCTGGCTTCAGCCGGCTTGTCTAGCAAAACGGCCGCGTACTCGCCGGCTGAAGCCAGCGCTCCATTGCGTCCATTTCCTTACCCAGCCCCGTAGCTCAATCAGCCAGAGCATCCGACTTTGAATCGGAAGGTTGACGGTGCAAATCCGTCCGGGGCCGCCATTTCCATCAACACCAACCCTATCTTATCATGCTCAATTCCCACGACCTGGCAGACCGCCGGATCATCGCTGCCGTTCGCGAACATCGGATGCTCGGCAAAAATCGATACAAGATCGTTCAGCTTGACGAACCCTTTCAACGCGGGTGGCGTCGCCATCACATTCTGTCCAATCAGGCATTGCATCGCCAGGACCGATCAACACTCGAAGTGATTCTGAAAGTCATCGGGAGTGTCGTTCTTCATCATGATCGCACTTTCCGACGCCGACGCCGACGTTCAAAAAAGCTGATCGAGATCGAGCAACCACTCAGGCCAATTCCTATTCACGAATGGCAACGGAAGAACTATCCGGACAACTGGTTGCGCTATTTCCAATACCAACTCGTGCTGGAAAGAAATCGTCATTGGCAGCCCTATTTCGTGTTCATCCATCCTACGTTTTTCGAGCTTAGGATCGACCGGAACTGGATCCATCACATCCGCCAGATCGATCCCGAAATCGAAAGACGGATCGGCGAACTGGAACGCTGGCTGGAGTTGCACCAAGGTTGGCGACGCTATGGCTGGCTCAAGGGACAGCGACAGGGCTACCGATGGCATGGCGGCCATAAGACGAAACAACGTCAGCTCGCAAAGGAACACCACCGCGAGATCGACCGTGCCATCCTGACTTTCCCGGAGGTTGATCCGGCTGCATCCACGAAGTGCATCCCGACCAGCCTCCGACCTAACATGATCCATCTCCACCGGCGTGGCCCGATCGGCAGAGGCACGGCGTCGAGAACGCCGCAAGCGCTGGTTCAAATTGCGGCTTAGGCCACCATGCAGCGTGCGCTCCGCGAGCTGAAGATGGCGCTATCGCTCCGAGGCATTTAGCCACGATCACCATTCTCGGACCCGAAGCTTAGACAGCGAAGCATCCGGCTTTTAACCGGACGAGCAGGGCGCAAATCCCTGCGGGTTCACCATTTCGAAAACAAACACCGCTTCCGGTCCACCCATCTCATTTTACCTAACCAACATCTCATGAAAACCAAAGACCTGATCCTCCTCGGCGTCCCCGCCGGCGAACCGATCCAACACGCCCACGAGTTCATCCACCGCTACATCGCGGATGGAAACGAAGGCGCGCGTCTCGGCGAGGAAATCTTCCAAATCGTCGCCGATCCGTCCGCCTATTTCGAGGATCCCCTCCGCGCCCCGCTCGCCCGTTCCATCTATCGCCCCGCCTACATGCCGCGCGCGGAACTCGCGCCCTGGCGTCAATGGGGCGAGGACCTGGAAGCCGATGCCGTCCGGCAAATGGCGAATGCCTGTGCCTTGCCCGTCGCCGTGGCCGGTGCGCTCATGCCCGACGCCCATCCGGGATACGGCCTGCCCATCGGTGGCGTTCTTGCCACTGAAAATGCCGTGATTCCCTACGCCGTCGGTGTCGATATCGCCTGCCGGATGAAACTAACCGTTTATGATCGCAAGGCGAACATCATCGCCGGTCAGCGCGACCGGTTGGCAAACATCATCGAGGACGAGACGCGTTTCGGAATCGGCTGCAGTTTCAAGGCCCGTCGCAATCACGACGTGATGGACGACGACTGGAGCGTTTCGCCCGTGACCCGTCGCCTCCGCGACAAGGCATGGGGACAGCTCGGGACCAGCGGTAGCGGAAACCACTTCGTCGAGTTTGGCGCGTTCACTGTGAGCGACGACAAGCTGGGACTTCGCGAGGGTCGAATACCTCGCGCTGCTCAGTCACTCGGGATCACGCGGAACCGGCGCGCAGGTTTGCGATGTTTATAGCAAGCGTGCCATGGCACGCCGCTCGAATCTGCCGAAGGAACTCAAACACCTTTCTTGGCTCACCCTCGATGAGGAGGACGGTCAGGAATACTGGAACGCCATGAACCTGATGGGCCGCTATGCCGCCGCCAACCATGAACTCATCCACAAGCACATCGCAAAAAAAGTCGGGGCCAGCGTCATCCTCGACATCGAGAACCACCACAACTTCGCCTGGAAGGAACACCACATCGTGAACGGACAAAAACGCGAGCTCATCGTGCACCGCAAGGGCGCGACGCCCGCGGGCCAAGGAGTGTTAGGGATCATTCCCGGTTCCATGGCCACGCCCGGATTCGTTGTGCGCGGCAAGGGCCAACCCGAATCGCTCAACAGCGCGTCCCACGGCGCGGGCCGCGTGATGAGCCGCAGCAAGGCGCTGCAATCGTTCACCTGGAGCGGCACGAAGAAGCTCCTCGCCGAACGCGGTGTCGATCTCCTGTCCTCCGGCCTCGACGAGGTTCCGGGTGTTTACAAGGACATCCACTCGGTCATGGCCGCCCAGTCCGACCTCGTCGAAGTGCTCGGCCGCTTCGATCCCAAACTCGTCAAAATGTGCCCACCCGGCGAACGGGCGGAAGACTGAAGAGATCGGGGATAGGGGATCAGAGATTTCATTTCCCCCCTCTCCAATCTCCAATCTCCAATCTCCAATCTCCAATCCCCAATCCCCAATCCCCAATCCCCAACCCCGAACTTCTTCCATGAACTCCATCCTCCACAAAACCACCGTGCTCGTGCTCAACCGCAACTGGCAGGCCATCCACGTGAAGACGCCTGCCGACGCCTTCTGCATGATGGCCACCGGTGCGGCCACCGGACTCGATGTGCGGGGAGACGATTCCATTTCACCCGTGCGTTGGGACGACTGGCTGAAACTCCCCGTGCGCGGCGAGGATAACTCGGTGAACACCCCGCGCGGTCCCGTTAGAGTGCCGACCGTCATCGTTTCCGCGAACTATGCCAAGGTTCCGCTCTGTCGTCCGAAGTTCGGATCGCGCGGCATTTGGGAACGGGACGGCGGCATTTGCCAATACACCGGTCGCAAGCTCGCGCCGGGCGAAGGCAACATCGACCACATCGTTCCCCGCTCGCGCGGCGGCGACTCGTCATGGGAAAACTGCGTGCTCTCCCACCGCATGGTCAACGAGCGCAAGGCCGACCGCCTCCCCCAGGAAGCGGGCCTGCGCCTGTTGAGAGCGCCGACCACGCCCCGTGCCAGGCCAGCCACCGCGCTCATTCGGAACCTCCACGGCATCCCGGACTGGCAGCGGTTTCTTGAACCCTCCAGCCGCGGTGCGACGTAAACCGCGAAGGATGAAAGTGAACCAGCGTTGTCTTGAGTTGCCGCGCTATTGCCAAGCCGACGGATGTCTGACAACGCTGGTTCATGCAAATCCATCGCTCCGTCCCGCTTGCCGGCTGCATGATACTTTTTTGCGCCGGCGTTCGGGCGGCAAATGAGGATTTCTCGTTCGACGCGCTTTGTGCAAAGGCTCGGAAAATGGCAGCCGCGCCGTATTCCGAACCCAAGCTCGAACTCGCCGACTTTTGGAAAAACCTCACCTATGACCAGCATCGCGACATCCGTTTCAAGATGGATTCCGGACTGTGGGCGGACGAGAAGGCTCCGTTCTCCATCGACTTCTTCCACCCCGGCTGGACCGCGAAAAAAATGGTCACGCTCCATGAGGTCGTGGATGGAAAATCACAGCCGCTGAAGTTTGACCAAAAGCTCTTCGACTACGGCAAGCAGAAGATCCCGGCCGGAACTCCGCCACCTCCGGGCTACGCCGGTTGGCGCGCTCGGACGCATCTGAACTCGGCGGACTACATGGATGAATTCCTGGTCTTTCTCGGCGCGAGTTATTTCCGCGCGATCCCGAAAAACACGCCCTACGGACTTTCCGCACGCGGGTTATCGATCAACAGCGGCCTGCCCGGCGTGCCAGAGGAGTTCCCGGATTTCTCCGAGTTCTATCTGGAGCGGCCGGCCAGGGACTCAGGGTCGATGAAGGTTTCAGCCCTTCTAACGGGCTCAAGCGTTGCCGGAGCCTATCGGTTCGAAATTACCCCCGGCCCTGAAACCGTCATGGACATCACGGCGGAGATCACCCTTCGCAAACCGATCCAACAGCTCGGCATCGCTCCTTTTTCCACGATGTTCTGGTTCGGCGAGGGAACCTATCCGAAACCGTTGGATTTCCGCCCCGAGGTGCACGACACGGACGGCCTTTTGATGGAACTCGGCAGCGGGAATCTTCACTACCGTCCGCTCGAGACCACCAGAAACGAGTTCAGGCACTGTGTCTTCACCATGGAACAACCGCGCTCGTGGGCGCTGCTCCAGCGCGACCGCTCGTTCGCCTCCTATCAGGATCCCGAAGCACTCTATCACAATCGTCCGAGCGTGAGGGTGGAGCCGTTGGAAGGGTTCGACCTTGGAAAGCTCCATCTCATCGAAATGCCGACCCGGGACGAGACCGACGACAACGTGATCCTGCTTTGGGAACCGCAACCGGCGCTGGAAACGGGCAAGGCCTATCGCTTCCACTATCGACTCCGCTGGATGCGCGACCCCCAGCCATCGGGACTTTTCACGGTACGCGCGACCCGTGTGGGAACTCCGGTGCAAAAGCCCGACGAAATCCTGATGGCGGTCGATTTCGCGAAACCACTGCAACCTGTTGCGAAGGTGGGCGACCCGAAGTGGGATGACATCACCGGCTGGAACCCCGTGGTCACCGTGAACCAGCAATCGGTGAAAATTCTCCACGTCGGTTTATCAGATGTCAGCATGCCGAATGTCGATGACCTGCCTGCCGGACTAGGCCGCAGCGACAAGCTGCACATGCCCCAGGTGCTGCGGGCCTTTTTCGTGTTGGAGCCGCCTGCGGACCTCAGCAACATCGACATGACCTGCGAGCTACAGGACGCATCGGGGAAAACCGTCTCCGAGCGCTGGGTCTATCTCTGGATGAAATCAAAGCCCTGATCGACGGACGTTGTTTCGAGGCCGTCAACAAGTGCCGCGTCCCCCCGGACAAAGGTAATCCGGTGGCAGACCCATCCTGACGCATGATTGCGAGGCGGGCGTCGAGTCCAGCCGCAAACAATCGACAGTGGAACCTAGCAGACGAAGGGCTGACGCGCCCCCGGCGGGGAGGCTGTAACCACGGTCCAGTCCCAGGGTCTCGCGCACCTTTGGAGGGAGAAGTTCAACAGCGGCCCGCACCATGAGGTGATTGAACGGCCTCAGCAGCACTGGAAAAACCGCCAGCTTTTTCATGATTCCCAGGAACTCGAAGACGATGTCGGACCGCTCCAAACGCGGCAGCATGTCATCGAAAAGCTTCTCCAGATCCTCTTCCGAGGATGGTGGATCCTTTGCCCCATAGAGCAAGGCAGCGGGCACACCTTCCGAGACGAAGCGGTCCCGATCCGCCGGTGAAAGCGGGCACACATGCCGATGATACGCCTCCATGAAACCATAAAGGGCCGTCGCATGCACCCAACGGAGCAATTCGGGATCGTCCGCGCGATAGGGCACACCAGCAGGTGTTAGACCATCGATTCTCGAATGCATGCGACTCACTCCGGCGATCATCGGTTCGGAAATACGACGCGCGCCGTAAACGGTCACCATGGCCGCCAGTCCGGTCCGCCGCATGCGCCGCAGCGGATCGGTGCGGAAGGTGGTGTGATCCCAGACGCCCGTTCGCACGCTTGGCTCCGCCAGCTCCATCAGAACCGCCGTGATTCCGCCGATGTAGAGCGAGACGGGATTCCGGAAGACCCGCCACGAAACCGAGTCCGGCGACGCGAGCGCGGGTTCACCCTCGGGCTTGCTGAAATCCACCACCGGCATCCCCTCTCCGGCCTCAAGCTGATTGCGGAGGAAGGTGTCGAGCAGAGAGACGAGAAAAGGAGGGATCATGTGCGGCGTCAGACGATTACCACAGATTCCGGTATCCTTGAAGTCGCTCGCTTCGCTTTTTCCAACACCGCGCCGGAGGAAGCGCCCAATTGTTGGCGAACATGTTTTCACTTTCATCGTCGGCACGCTGCCCCTCTCAAATGAACCGATGATGAACTTCCGGTGAAGAATCCGTTGGCCTCCGCTTCTTCGAAGGGGCATTCCCGTTTATCCTTTCCCGTCGGATGATCATTGGCGCCTTTTGAGCATACTCCGGTATCCTTGTCATGCGAAGCATCCGATTTCAATCTCCGGAGACCGCGACAAATTTCCGCACTCGCCATCGATAGCCCCGTCTCGAATGACAAATACTCCAGCCGGTTTTCCCACAGTGGAGGGAATCCTTTGTTTTCTCTACCAGTTTTGTTCGAAAGCACCTATCTCTTCTCTATCAGATCCTCAGCCTCAGGTCGCGAACGCTCCACAACACCCCAGCAGCCGCCTTTCCGTTGCCTTTCAGCCTGCGCGCACCGTCCTTTTCGCTTCTCCGTGAACCGCTCACGTGCCGCCGCGAACGCCTCGTTGACGAATGCCTTGCTGCCGATCACCGCGCCGTCGGTAAAATACCTCACCCGGCAACGCAGCATCGCCGCGATATTCAATTCTGGCAAAACCGTCCCGTTAGAATCCGCTTCCAACGCTTCCGCGGCTGTAGCGCCGGTCTGCGACCGTCGTATTGGATCCAATTCCGCCCGGCCGCTTTTCCTGCCCAAGGCCAGGCCCATCGTCCGGCGGTAAACCCGCGAAACCTCCTTCCATTTCTCGGCCTCGAATCCCGCCCCGTTGTGACTCATGCAGGCCCTGACCAGACCCTCCCGCGCCTTCTTCCCGTTTCCCTTTGCCCCGCCGCCCACCGCCTCCCCATAACTGCTCCAGCGATACTCCGCCGGATCGGAAACCATCCCGGCGCGCACCGGATTCAAGTCGATATAGGCCGCCATCGTCCGCGCCGCGATCCCGCTTTCCACGATCACACTCTTGTAGCGTTCCTCCCACAAGGTGCCGCTGCGCTGGTGCGCCCGGTTGAACCAACGCGTGAACCGCTGGAGCAGCGTCTTCATGAACTCGCTCAAATTGTGCATCCGGTAGGTGAAACGGGCATGGATTTCCTCCACCCAGGGCTCGCGATCCTGACTTCGCGCCTCCGTCAACTCCTTCGCCACCACCGCCACAAACGCCTCTGAATTCGTTGCGGAAAGCCGCTTCAGAAGTTCCTCGTCCGAAATCCCACCCTCCGCCATCGGCGGCACCTCCAGCAGGATGTGGAAGTGATTGGACATGATGCAGTAGGAAAGAATCCGGCAGCCCGAGAAATTCTCCTGCATGCGCATGAACATGCGGAAATGCTCGCGCTCCACGTCGCCAAACACAAAGCGCCGGTCCACCACGCGGGAAATGCAGTGGTAAATCGCCGGCTTCTCCGTCGAATCCTTCCAAGGTGACAACCAACGCCTGCTGCTCATTCCCCCTTTTAACATCTCAAACCCACCCAGCAAGCCAATAGTCCACATTTTGTCTGGGATTTTGAATTGGGATTTTGAATTGTGGGGATTTTGAATTTGGGGATTTTGAATTATGGGGATTTTGAATTATGGGATTTTGAATTAAGAGAACACGTTAAGCGGAAAGTGGGGTGATGCGAGTGTTCCGTCAGATTCAAAGTGACGGGCCGCGTCCGTGAGCGTGGTTGCGGCGTCTCGCCGGAACGTTTCGCTTTCCCTGCCAGATTTTCGGCGTGAAGAGGCATCTTTGCACAGCCGTCAGAAGAACCATTCTTTCGAAGGTTGGGCGAGATCGGGTTTCGCTGCGGCGAGACGCCGCAACCACGATCAGAGCCCAATCCAGCAGGATCAATTTCACACGATGCCAAGGCTACCTCGTTTTGGAACGTTTACCGCGAATTGCGCCAATGGAGGCGAATTGAGAGAAGAGGTTTATTCGCTACCCGATGAGAAATCGAAAGGGCTTCTTGAAACCCGTGTCCATCTGTCTACTCCCCAAATGCCTGTCTTTGAACATCAGTTTGAGATCAGTATGTTCGAAGAGTTGCGTGGTCTGGTCCAAGAAATGGTTACGAAAATGGTTCGGGATTCAATGTCTGATTTCTACTCTGTGCAAGCTATCTCTAACCTGGGTCGTTCCGCGTGGTTTCAGGGTGAGATGCACAATTTGAGAGAAGATGCCTCCGATTTTTTGAAGAAGATTACTCATGTGAATGATTATCCCGATTATGACATCACATATCACGCACTTGGTCCTCGCAGTTGGAAGGAACGTGAGAAATCCCGAAAGAAGTGGAAGCAGTCAATCCACGAAGACCTGGGGACTGCGACTTTGGAAAATGGAACGGTGGCCAAGGTGAGCCTCTGCATTGAGAAGGAGGGCTACGTATTCTATTTGAATTTCGAGAACGACGATGACTACATCAAGTTCTACCACTCCAAGCTGTTCCAAAAAACCAAGTGGCATTCCGGGGCGGAGTGACCGGTGAGTTAAAGATTTCACCTGATCGGATGATGAGCCAAGAAATGATGGAAAGACCCAAGGGGATCCGCTTGATGGCGTTGCTGCACCTAGTGTTGGCAGCAAGCGGCATTTTCCGGATGAGATCCGATCTCGGAGCGATGAAAGAGGTGCACGGCTGAGACCGATGGAAGAGCCCGGCGCACCCAGCACATTGACTGATGCCCATGCGGCCTATGCGCAGGTGGCTTCCCTGTATAGTCCACATTTTGTCTGGGATTTTGAATCGGGATTTTGAATCGCCGGGACAAGACGACGCGACGCTACAGCGGGTGGAGTGGGACGCCGCAGCTACGTTCGGAGGTTTGATCGGTCGAGGGGGGAAGAAAATGAATGAATGAATGAATGAATGAATGAAAGCCCGGATAAATCCGGCGCTCCTTGTCGTTGGGATGCTGCCGCCCTTGGTGGTTGCGGGGAACCGTGGCGAGAATCGCTCACCGGGGATTCGATCCGTTAGGAAGGAGGATGTCATGGGGAAAATGAAATCTGTCGGGGGCAAGTTGCCGGATCAGGCGCTGTCGCGCATCGGGAATGGTGAATCCGCCTTTTGCATGTGGTTCGGGAGACTTCGCCGGATCGAAGAACTGGAGGCGGGACGGCTCCCCGACGGTCCGGAGCGAGACTCAGCAGCTACTTGGCTTGTGCTAGATTCCTGGCATCCCATCACGCTGCGGCGAGACGCCGCAGCCACGTCCGGGACGTTTCCAGCCTTATTCCGGATCGGTTAGGAAGCGGGCTTCGGGGCAGGTGGCGCGGAGGTGCGGGGGGAGGTCGGTGGCGGTTAGCTTGATGGTAAGGGTGTGGGGGCCGGGTTTGAGCTGGAGCTTGCGGCCCGGTTCACTGGCGACGGGGAGGGCCTCGCCATCGACCCAGGCTTCGCGGATGCCTTCGAGCTTGAGATTCACAGGAGCGTCGCCGGTGGTGACGAATCGGGTTTGCAGGAAGGCGACGGGAAGACTGGTTAGAGCGGTCTTGAGAATGTCGGCAGGAAGTCGGCCGTCGATGAGGGTGGCGAGCGGGATGCCGCCGGAGGTGGCTTTCTGGGAGGTGGCGAGGGCGGGATCGGTGGCGGGATGGATGGTCCAGAGTCTGGCGACGTCGCCCTTGCTGGCATCGTAGGGGCCGGGTTTTCCGAGCTGCTGGAGGAAGCTGAAGAGGGCGCGGGTTTCGAGGCGGTCGAGGGAGTTGATGAGGCCGGCGGGCATGAGGCTGCCGGCCGCGCCCATCATTTGCTGGGATTTGATCGCGGATTTCGCGATGGCCTGCTCGCCAGTGATGGTGCGGATGAATTGTTCGGTGCTGGTGGTGCGGGCGGGGATGCCTGCCGCCGAGGTGCCGTCCGCCATTTGATAGATCATGGCGTGGAAGCCCTCCTTCACCTTGCGCTCGGGGTGGAGGACGCTTTCCACAATGTAGTCGATGGGGGCACTGGCGCCGATGCTGGAGAGGTCGGGGCCGAGTTTTCCGCCGACTCCGCCGATGGCGTGGCAGAGAGTGCAGGTGAGTTCGGGACGTCGATAGATGCGTTCGCCTTGGGCGGGATCGCCGCCGGTCTTGAGGCTATCGACGATGCCTTCCACGGTCTTGTCGGATGTGGGGTTGGCGGGCTGGTCGAGCTTGGCGAGTGGTCCAAGGGCCTTGACGAGGGCGGTGCCAGCCCTGCCCCGCTCGCGGGCGGCGACGATGGCGGCGCTGTAGATGGCGGGGTCCCATGAGTCGGGGATTTTGTTTGAGAACTGTTTCAAGAAGGCGGCCTGCCCGAAGAGGGGACGCCAGAAGGCGGGGTCGCTGCCGGCTTCCGCGGCGATGGGTGGGAGTCCGAGGAGGGCGAGGTCCGGGCGGATCCCGGCGAGGGTGGTGAGGCTGTGGCGACGGAGAGCGGGGTCGGTGGATTTCAGAAGATCGGCTAGAGCCGCGATGGCGTGTTCGCTGCGAAGGGTGGCGAGGGCCTCGAAGGCGGTGGTGCGGAGTGCATCGGAGGTGGTGAGATTCGTGGTTAGAAAATCGACAAAATCGAGTTTCCACGCGCCGATGAGCGCGAGGCTTTCCGGAGTGGCGGGGGTGAAGAAGGTGGGTTGGATGGTTTCAAGTTTGGCAGGGCGCAAGTCGCGTTTGGCGGCGGCGAGGAGGCGAGCGGAGGCTGCGGGCGCGGAGGGTGGGATCGGTCAAGGTGGGGATTTGGTCGAAAATGCGCTGCACGTCGGCGGCGGTACCACGTTCGCCAATCCACTCGATCCATGGGCCGGTTCCATCAAGGGCGGGGGAAGATTTTTCCATGAGGGCGGAAAATGCCTCGGTGGCGAGTGGCGCGGGCAGGCTGCGGAGGGCGAGGTCGGCTTGGGCGAAGAGCGCGGAGTCAGCTTTGGCCGGGAGCGACCAGGTGCCGGATTTCACCGCCTCGATCCAGGCGGGGCCCACATCGCGGATGCTGCGCCAGGCGGCGAAATCGTAATATGGATCGTCCGGTGGGCAGGCGGTGGCGATTTCCAGAATGCGGGAGGCGGACCGGGCGTCGGGGGTGCGGGCGAGGGCGCGCATGGCTTCGATGCGGCGGCGGGGTGAGTCGGAGGCGGCGTCCTTTTCGGGATCGGTGGAACGGGCAATGGGGATGGATTTCGGAGTCCAATTTCTGGCGGGGGAATCGGTGCGGCTGATGCGCCAGATGCGGCCGTTTGAGTGGTCGCGGCGGGGGTCGCGGAAATCGACTTCGCCGTGGTTGATGATGGGGTTGGTCCAGTCGGCGACGTAGAGCGCGCCATCGGGTCCGAGTTTCAGGTCGATGGGGCGGAAGGCGAGATCGGTGGTGACGACGAGGGGTTCGAGTTCGCGGGTGATGTAGCCGGATTTGCGCGGGGTGGCCATGTCGAGGTCCTCGATCGCGAAGCGGACAATGCGGTGGGCGCGGAAATCGCAGGTGACTGCGGTGCCCTGCCAGTCGGCAGGAAACATCGGGGAATCGATGAGCTCGAGGCCGGCGTATTTCGGGTAATTTCCCGGGGAAATAGTCGGCATTTCGCGCTGGCTGCCTTCGAAGGTGTCGAACATCGCACCGGGAAATGCCCAGGCGAGGCCGGAGAAGCCGGCACCGTCGCTGAGAATGCTCTGGCCCTCGCTGTTCCAGACGTGGCCCCAGGGGTTCCAGAGTCCGCGGCTGAAGACCTCGACGCGGTCGGACTTTGGATCGTAGGCGAAGACGCCACCACTGTTGAGGCGGATCATGCCCCATGGCGTTTCGAGGTGGGTGTGGGTGTAGATGCTCTGATTGAAATAGAGACGGCCGTCCGGGCCCCAGCGCAGGGCGTGGACGTTGTGGTGGGTGTCTTCGGTTCCAAAACCACTCAGGACGACGCGGCGGGTATCGGCTTTTCCGTCCTGATCCGAGTCAGTTAGAAGGATGATTTCGGTGGAGGCACCGACGTAACAGGCGTGCGCGGCCTCGCCGGGAGGCGGTGGGAACGGGAATCATGCCGGTCGGGATGAGGAGGTCGTCGGCGAAGACCACGGACTCGTCGGCCTTGCCGTCGTGGTCGCGGTCGGAGAGGACGTAAATTTTATCCTCCGGCGATTTTCCCGGCTGGATCTGCGGATAGATCGGGGTGCTGGCGGCCCATAGGCGACCGGCACCATCCCAGCTCATGGCGAGTGGCTTGCGCACCAGCGGAGCCTCGGCCCAAAGCTCGATCTTGCAGCCGTCAGGGACGGTGAAATCGGGTTTCGCGAGGGCGGGATCGGGTGCTTCAGGTTGGGGTGATGGATTTTCCGGTGAAGGTGGGAGCGGGGTGCCGTGCTTGATTCCGAGGATGCGTGCGTCGGCGTCGGCGATGAGCTTGTCCCACTCGGCCATCTCGACGGCATTGCGCCCCTGTTCGCGCTTGCGGAAGCCGAAGAGGTAGGTGGCGTTGGCGGGGCGGAAGCGATGGAAGAAGGCGGCGGATTTTTTCAGAATGGCGCCGCGCAGGGCGGGAGAAGGATCGGTCGGGCCGGCTTTCCAGCCGAGGCTCTCGCAGAGTTGGGCGGAGAAGGCGGCGTAGGACGAGTCGGTGAGATGGATACCGTCGGTGGTTTTAGCTCCTGGGGAGACGAGGGCATCGGCGCTTTCCACCCAGCCTGTCTGGTGGGCGGCGGCGATTTTCTTTAACGCTTCAGTGTATTTCTGAAGGAGAACATTGTGCGGAGCGGGATCAGGGCTGTTAGGCCGCCCGACGGAGCGCAGGTCCTCGTGGGGAATCGGGGAAACAAGAATAACCCGGGCCTTTCCGCCTGAAACCTCGGCGATAAGCTTCAGGAGGGTCTCCATTTCATCGGAAAATCGCTCCACGCTCATCATGCCGTAGCGGTCGGGGTCGGCATTGAGAGACCAGTCGCCGGAGCGGTCGGTGAGTTCCTGCAAACTGGCTGCCATACCGTAGGCGACGAGAACAACCGTAGGCTGGGCGAGCGTGAGGTGCTCACGAAGGCGATCCATCCCCGCCTTCGCGGGGTCGAAACTGGCGCGGGAAATCCCGGCGGGAGTGTCGCCGCTCCACGAGAGGTTGCGCAGGGTGAAATCGGTTTCCGGAAAGCGGCGATTCAGCTCCCATTCGAGCGCCCCCGTGTGGCGCTCGGTTTCGAAGAGTGAGTCGCCCAGCAGGACCACGCGATCCCCCGGTTGCAAGGGGGCCGCGACGAGTGTCTGAAGGAGGGGAAGTAGAAGGACGAGCGAATGCCAGCGAAACATCCCTTTGACCTAGCGCATCACGGAGATGCGGCAAGACCGATCTTGCGGCCGGGTGACACTTCCCTCCAGCAACCGCAACCATTCCCTTGGACATTCCAACAAGCCGATGATAACAAACAGACGGGTGATTGTATGGAAAATTTCTCCAAATATCATGTTAGAGAACTGGCCGGGCGGACACTTGCCCCGGAAACCCTGATGCTCGGCTACGGCTATGATCCGGCGCTTTCCGAGGGTTCACTGAAACCCCCGCTTTTTCTAACATCCACCTTCGTCTTCAAGACCGCGCAGGAAGGCAAGGGATTCTTCGAACTCGCCTACGGCCTGAGGGATCCGGGGCTGGATGAGAATCCCGGACTGATCTATTCCCGCATCAACAATCCCAATCTCGAGGTTCTCGAGGACCGGCTCGCCATCTGGGACCAGGCGGAGAAATCGCTCGCATTCGCCAGTGGCATGGCGGCGATTTCCACCACCCTCTGGGCCTACCTGCGCCCCGGCGACGTCATCCTCCATTCCGAACCCGTCTATGGCGGGACCGAGTATTTGCTCCACAAGATCCTACCCGGGTTCGGAATCCACCGTGTCGGATTCATGGCGGAGGGTGGCGATGCGGAGTTCCGCCGGGCCGCCGACGAGGCTTCAGCCTTGGGCCGAGTCGCGGCGATTCTGATAGAAACCCCGGCGAATCCCACCAACGGGCTTGTCGATCTGGCGTGCGCCCGCGCCTGTTCGGAACGCCTGGCCATTGGAAATTCCCGTCCGCCCGTCATTGTGGACAACACCTTCCTCGGACCTCTCTATCAGACACCTCTCAACCACGGTGCCGACCTCGTCATCACCTCGCTGACCAAGTATGTGGGCGGCCACTCCGACCTCATCGCGGGAAGTTGCTCGGGCTCCGTGGAATGGCTGAATCCGGTCCGTGGCATGAGGACCATTCTCGGAACCATGACCGATCCACACACCGCGTGGATGCTGCTGCGCTCGCTCGAAACCCTGAAAATCCGCATGACCGCCTCAGCGGAAAATGCCAGCAAGGTTGCCGCGTATCTCAGGGATCACCCGCAGGTCGTCTCGGTCTGGTATCTGGATTTCCTGCCCGCGGATCATCCCGACCGGCCGGTATTCGAACGCCAATGCACCAGCGCGGGATCCACCTTTGGTTTCGAGATCAAGGGCGGGGAGGAGGAAGCCTTCCGCGTCCTCAACGCCCTCCGCATCTTCAAGCTGGCCGTCAGCCTCGGTGGTACCGAGAGCCTCGCCTCACACCCTTCGGCGATGACCCATTCCGACGTGGCTCCGGCTGACAAGGCGCGGTTAGGGATCAGCGACTCGTTGATCCGGCTCTCGATCGGCATCGAGAATGTGGATGACCTCATCGCCGATCTCGGTCAGGCGCTAGCGACGGTTTCGGGTGGATGAGGCTAACGGCGTCTTGCGGAAATCCGGAACCTCGTTGAATACTGATAGAACATCCAGTCGATTCAAAATCAGCTATCTTCAAAAGCATCCAACTTCCGCTTCAGGTCTTCATTTTCTTGAAGCAACCGATCCATCTCCACTTTCAAGTCACGCAGATATTCCCGGATGGGGACACTGTCGGTATGAATTCCTTCGGCTTCCTTATCCAAACGTTTCTTGAGCTCCATGAAGTCTTCGTTAATTTGCTTTTTTACCGACTCCAGAAACTCCATTTTGAGTTTAAGATCATCGCATTGTTTCCTTGCCTGCTGAATTTCGCTTTTGAGCACCTCCATTCTGTCCCTTTGTTCCGAACTGGCGCTCACCATTCGCCTTTTCTTTTCTATCAATTGAGCTTCGGTTTCCGGCACGGGGCTATTGGGCAAACCCGGAGACGTTTGTGGATGCTTTTTCTCGCAAGAACTGCTGATAAAAATTCCAATCAGTGCGCAATGGATCGAGAGAATTTTCATGAACAAGCCGCATAATTTACAGATCTCAAAGGGTGACTGCGTTCCGTTGAAACTCAATTCAATTTTTGGAATGCGTGGTCAAACAATCTGATCATCTGCTGCAAGGCAGCAAGATTCATGAATCCTTCACTTTGCTGCGGGAGCCGGATCCGGCTGGAGCTCGATCTCGATGGAAATGTCTCCCGACTCGGGTACCTTCGTGTTCACCTGCAGCAGGGCGAAACCTGGATTGGGCTCGTTGACGCCGTCGGTGGGTGGCTCGGCGGCGGCCTTTTCGAAGCGGGCATCCGTCGGAGCGACGATTCGCGCGCGCAGGATTTTCCCGTCCTGACGGAGAACGGCCTCATTTCTCGTTAGATCGATGTCCGCGCGGGTGAGCATTTGCCAGCGGACGTCGAGCCCCTTGGCCGCGCCTGCGATTTCATCGCGGATGTCGACCTTGTCCGGTTGAAATGAAAAGTGGCGGATGACGGAACGGGCCTGAGGCTTGAAGACAGGAGAAAGATCCACCGTGGCGTTGTTAGTTCCGAAGGAGGTGATCTCCGCACGACCCGCGGACTGGTGCAATTGACCGCCGAGGGTGAGGGTGTTGTGGCTATGGTTGTTGAGCCGGTAAACGCGCCACCTTTCTCCCGACTGGCTGGAATCCCAAAGGCCCCAACCCTGCGATTCGATGGAGTAATAGCTTTGCGATCCAAGGTCACTGGCCCAGCGGACTCCACCCGCATCGAGAACAAATGAGCCGGCATCCATGTGGCCGTGGCTGTTGTTGGCCTGTCCGCCCTTGAAGGCGAGGTAGAGGGCATCGGGATCGGACCATGAAGTGCGGAAGACACCCACGGGATTTTCGCCGTTGCCATGCCATGCCAGCGGCAGGTCCGGATTGGGAGAACCGGCAGGCATGTCATTGAGCCATTTCGCCAACCACGGGAAGGCGTTGTCATATTTTCCCGCCATGATCGACTCGCGAAGGCGTTGTTGTTGGAAATGGACAAGCGAAGGTTGGTTCAGGCGGCGTGCGAACCAGAATTGCCATGGCTGATAGATCGGGCCGGTCGTGTGGTTGTCGGAGAAGTTGAAGGGCCAGCCGGTCGGTCCGGTCAACTGCATCTGGGCCGCGGCGGCGGCAAGAAATCCCGGTGAGGACGGAAGATGCCATTCCGTGCCAAGGGCGGATTCAAGGGCGGATATTAGAAGCACCTCGTAGCCGGTGCCATAGTTGAAATAGCCGGGACCTTCGGGGTAAATCCCGTCGGGAGCGTAGGGCTCCATGCCGTAATGATTGTATTTCCTGATCTGACCTAACAAGGCGGAGGCTTCTGCAGGAGCCTCGTCGGCAATCGCGAGGGCTCCCAATCCAAGGCCGCCGAAACAAACCTGGTTCCAGTTCATCGTCTGGACCTGCCAGCCACGGCCTTCCAGCCTGATGCCGGGCTTGAGGCCTTTTTCAATGATCGCCTTGCGCACGGTGTCGCGGGTGGCAGGGGACAAGTCGGCAAACAACCAGTCGTAGCCGAGCGCCAGCGCGGCGGTCATCTCGGCGGTGTCGAGGAAGTGCGATGGATTCCAATCGGCAAACGCGGCGACGGTGAGCATTTCCTTTTCCGCGCGGTCGAGGAACCTTTTCTCACCCGTGATCCGGTAGGCGAAGCTCCACAACTCGATCCGTTTCAGAGCCTCGCGGGAAACGGCCAGCAAGCGCTTGCCCTCCTTTTTGTAAACAACCGGAGGCTCATCCAGCATGGCCACCGCCTCCTTCATGCAAATTGTTAGGATTGCCGCGACATCGCCTTTGCCGCCTTGCCCGGCACGAAGCCTTTTCCAGTCGTCGGCAGTGAGAATGAGGCGCGGATGCTCCGGACGAAGCCCGGCAAGGATCTCGGGCATTTCCGCCGCACGAAGGAAACCGCCGACCAGAAAGGCGATCGACAACCATTGGAGAAATCTCATCGCCCCCTTGAACGGACCGGAGCCGGAGTAAATTTCAGCGGATGCGCCGGGCAACCGCAGCCCCATTCTAACATTCACCCCATCAATCCAATGACACTGCGGTCCAGTCGGGAATCCCGGTGGTTTCCATCTGCTTCTTGTAGAGCTCGTGATACGGCCTGGTGGGAGACATCGGGACCTTCTCGTTCACCATCATGGGCCGGGCGACTTTCCAGAAGCGATCGTAGGCCGCGCGCATCCGCTCCGCCTGCTCGGGGTGTTCCGCGATGACGTTGTTCTTTTGCCCGGGGTCGGCCTCCATGTCGTAGAGTTCGCCCTGGACCTGTTTGCGGTTGCCAGGTCCGACATAGCGGTATTTCTGGGAGCGCACGCCGAAATTCACCCACTCGAAGTCATCGGGATTCTCCCCCGTGTTCCAACGGCCGATCTGGGTGAAAAGAAACCGGTCCGCCCATCCGTCCGCATGTCCCTCGATCAGGGGAAGGAGGCTCAGGCCGTCCACCTGATGCTCGGGCAATTTGGCACCCGCCAGGGCAGCGAAAGTCGGCAGGAGATCGATATGGGCGGCGATCGTGGAGATGTCGCGGCCCGGTGCGATCTTCCCGTCCCAGCGGATGAAAAACGGAACGCGGACGCCGCCTTCATCGGTCGAGTTTTTCAGTCCTTTTTGACCAGCGTTGTAGAACGGATAGCCCGGAGCGAGGTCCTTGCCGGGCTGGCCCGAACCGCCGCCTGACATGCCGTTGTCCGACATGAAAATCACCACGGTGTTCTTGTTGAGATCCCACTCCGCGAGTTTGCGTGTTAGAAGACCCATGTTCTCGTCGATGTTCTCGACCATCCCGTAAAAGCCGGCCTGCTCCTTGCCGAATCCAAGGTCGGTGAAACGCTTCGCATTTTTCTCCGGGGCGATGAAGGGACCGTGAGGCGCGTTCGTCGCGATGTAGGCGAAGAACGGCTCTCCCTTGTCCTTCCGTGACTTGATCCAGCCAAGCGCGGCATTGAAGAACACGTCGGTGCAAAAGCCCTTCGTTCTAACGAATTTTTCGTTGTGGCGGATCACCGGGTTCATGTAGGTGTTTCCCGGAGCGTCGGCGCAGGAACAATTGTAGGCTTGGCCGATGCCGCCTGCCCCGTGGATGAAGACCTCGTCGAAGCCGCGGCTCTGCGGCTGATAGGGTTCCTCATCGCCAAGATGCCATTTGCCGAAGATGCCCGAGGTGTAACCGGCGGTCTTGAGAACCTGGGGCAGGATCGTGGCATCCAGCGTCATCCGCTCACGCTCGAGAATGGTGTGGGTGATGCCGTTCTTCAAAGGATGCCGTCCGGTCATGATCGCGCTCCGGGTGGGTGAGCAGGTGGGGCTCACGAGAAATCTCGTGAAACGCAGGCTCTTGTCATGCAACGCGTCGATGTTAGGTGTCCGGAGCCACGGGTGCCCGTTGCAACCCAGCGGGCCGTATCCCTGGTCGTCGGACATGACGAGGATGATGTTGGGCCTGGTGCCGGCGAGGTCGGCGAGGCAACTGCCGGCGAGCGCGAGGAAGGCGAGGGCGATTCTGAAACGGGTCATGGATGGGATGGACAGGATTTTTTGAAACAACCAGAATCCAGAACGTGATCGATACGGTCCAGCTTGCACAGGATTTCCTCACGCCCGTGAAATCGAACACGGCACCGCGTTTCTCCATGATTCCTTCCCATCGTGGACACTTCACAAAATCTTAACAATTTGTCCCGAAACCCACGGCTTTTGAACGGGTTCGGTTATCGACGCCAATCCACCATGCACCGTTATCTATCCATCCTTCTGGCCGTTTCAGCATTTGCGAAAGGCTCTCCCATCACGTCCACCTGGTTCACCGATCTCTCAGGCCAATACGCCCGGATCTACCCCACCACTGCGGATGAAACGGCAAACGCCGCCGTCACCTCTTGGAACCATCCCACCGGCAATGACCAGCTCACCCCCACCTACGCCGGTGTCAGTGAAATCTCCACCACCGCCACCGACCTCTACATCCGCACCTCAGGCCTACCGTTCCACGTCATGGGCCCATGGTATTTGAATGCGGCAAAAACCAACCTTTTCCCAAACTATCCCGGAAACATCGCCCAGTCCGCCCGCATTCCACTCACACCGGTCATTCCCTCCGGCACGAAATCCCTCACCGGTCTCGGCGCGATCGGCTACTTCATTGATGGCGTCGCCATGTTCGATTCCCGCGACGCCTTCGCCTACAGCTTCTCCCTCGGCCGCGATGCCACACCCGCCGACGGCGCGAACCGCGGCGACGGGATCTGGAACCGGGACGCCTACGTGAACGAAGCCGTCACCTTCGACCCCGCCAATGCCCACCAGGCCGGAGCCACGCACCACTACCATGCCAACCCCGCCGGCCTCCGCCACCTCCTCAGCGATTCCGTCACCTTCAACGCCACCACCAACCGCTACACCGAGTCGCCAAACGGATTTCACTCCCCCATCCTCGCCTGGACCTTCGACGGGCTCCCCGTTTACGGCCCCTACGGCTACTCCAACCCACTGGATTCCAACAGCGGGGTCCGCCGCATGATCTCCGGCTATCAAAAGCGCGACGGCACCAACGGCTCCACCAACCTAACATCCACCGGCCGCACCACCATTCCCCAGTGGATCCTCCGCAACGAATCCACCCGCTCGCAACCCGGCAGCGCCAGCCAATACGGTCCCGCCGTCAACACCACCTACGCCCTTGGCCACTATCTCGAGGACTACGACTACAAGGGCGACCGCGGCCTCACCCTCGGCACCCAATTCGACCTCAACGAATACAACGTCCGCTGGTGTGTCACCCCTGAATTCCCATCCGGCACCTGGGCCTACTTCTCGTGCATCGACGCTGTCGGAACCCCCGTCTTTCCCTACAATATCAGCCGTTACTATTTTGCCACTCCCTCCGGTGGAAATGTCAACACCCTCCCTACCAACCGTACTATCCTCTTCGAAGGCGGCCCCGAGGCCGCTAACAAGATGGAGAAACCCACCGTCTCCTCGGGCACGGGCGATGTCACCCTTTCGTGGTCCGGCGTGGAAGGCGGGACCTACCGGATCGACCGCAGCGAGGATCTGGAAACATGGAAACTCCTCGATGACTCCGCCACCAACAATGCCGGCTCCTTCGGCAGCGAAGTGGATTCCCGCCGCGCCACCACCGCGCCAAAACAATTCTACCGCAGCAGCCTAACAGCCATCGCGCCGTTCGATGACGAGGGCTTCGACTATACCGCCCCAGTTCATCCCACGTTTACCGCCACCTTCTCCTCACTGCCCACCGGCATCACCAGCGTCACCGTCGGCGGCGTCACGGCCACCATTGTCGGCACCAGCGGAAACTCCCTCGATCTCACATTTTCAGATAGCGCCCTTCCCGCGGGGAATTACACCGCCACTGTCAACCACACCGGAGGCTCCGCCACCTCGTCGAACACCTACACGGTCTCCCCGCCACGGAACATCCTCCTCCTCATCCTCGATGACTGGGGCATCGACTCCAGCCCCATCGACAACAGCGGAACTCCCGGAGCCACCTTCCCGCCCATGCCCAATCTCGAAGCGCTCGCCGCACGCGGTCTTCGTTTCACCAACGCCTACGCCCAGCCCGTCTGCTCCCCCACCCGCGCCGCCATCATCACCGGTCGCTACGGATTCCGAAATGGCGTCGGCCACCCGTCCGGACCCAGCACCCTGCCCGCGAGCGAACTCACCCTGCCGGAAATCTTCACCACCCAAGCACCCTCCTATCAGCTCGCCTCTTTCGGAAAATGGCACCTCGGCGGCGGTGCTACAGGCCCTGCCACCCTCGGCGGCTGGCCCGAGTTCCGCGGCATCCTGATCGGCGGGGTGACGAACTATTACAACTGGAGCAAGACCATCAACGGCGTGACCTCCACCTCCACCACTTACACCACCACCGATCAGGTCAACGACGCCGTCAACTTCATCAACACCCATCGCTCCGCGCCCTGGTTCATCTGGATGGGATTCAATGCCCCGCACGATCCCTTTCACAATCCCCCTTCCAGCCTCCAGGGCTACCCCGCCTATCCCGTGGATGCGAACAACGAAATCATTTCCCCGGCGAACCGTCGCAGTGCCTACGAAGCCGCGCTCCAGGCACTCGACACCGAAATCGGACGACTGTTAGATTCTGTCGATCTCGCAAACACCGACATCATCCTCATCGGCGACAACGGTACCCCGGGCCAGGTCATCCAGGCCCCATTCACCACAGACCACGCAAAGGACACCCTCTACGAAGGCGGCATCCACGTCCCTCTTGTCATCGCCGGCCCAGATGTCCCGCTCTGCGGCACCAGCAAACGCTTCGTCCATTGCGTCGATCTCTTCTCCACCATCCTCGAACTCGCGCGCATCAATGTAACGACCGCGACGGCTTCCGTCGGCACGATCGATTCGAAGAGCCTGCTCCCCGTTCTCAAAGGTCAGGACAGCGCCGAACGCTGCATCGTGTCCGAGCACTACAGGAGCCCCACCGTCTCCGGCGACGGGCGCACCATCGTCTCCGCAGCTTTCCCGGACTACGCGCTCATCGCCTTCGGCGATCCCACCACCGGCAGTGACACCACGACTTACGAGATGTATCGTATTTCAAGTGACGTCAACGAACAAGTCCCGCTCGCCATTCCACCCGCCGCCACCGCTGCCCACTACGCAGCTTACCAGGCGCTCATCGCCAAGGACGCCGCGCTGGGTCCCGCCGCTGCCACCGCAGTCACGCTTTCCCTCCAGCTTCCCACGACCCCGGCCGGAGCCGCAGGAGTCCCCGCCAACAGCGCGGTCGTTCCAACTTCCATCGTGATCAACGGCACGACGACCGCGACCTTCGTGGGCCGTTTGGACACCTCCGGCACCGCCAGCCAATACTGGGTGCGGTGCACCGTTCCCGGCACCCTCAGCCCGCCCTACACCAGCGCCGTCGTGACATTTCCCAACAATCCGATGACCGGCGACACGCGTGTCTTCAACGCCATCCAGATCGTCACCGGTCCGTGATGGCCAATTCCATTCTTGGCAAGAAGTGGCGGAGGGGTATTTTCATGGTCATCAGCGCCTCCCCTCATTCCGCAGCCATGAAAAACCTCCTTCTCCTGCCGGCAAGTCTTCTCTCCATCTTCACGACGGCGAAATCCTTCGGTGATCCGGTCATCGGGAGCAGGTTGCTCAACCGACTCGGCCTCCACGTGGCAAGAATGGTCGTGGCCTGCTGGATCTATCGGCTCAGGCAGTTCCTGTTGTTTTCCTCACTGGACAAGGAGGATAAGAAAGCCTTCGACAGGGACGGCTATCTGCTCAAGGAGAACTTCCTTCCTGATGACCTTTACGAGGAGTTGATGGGGCAGATCCGCGAATACGAGGGAAACGCGAGAGAGGTGAAGGAAGGTGACACACTGACCCGGCGACTGCTTCTCAGCGACAAATCCAGCGTGAGCTTTCCCGCCTATCAGGAACTGAGAAGGCGGCCGGAATACCGGAAACTGCTCGCCTATACCTCCAGTAGAAATGAATCCCCATCCACCTTTCTCGAGCTGATCGTCCATGGCGTGGCCAACGGCTCGTCGGATCCGCAGAAGGACCTGCACAAGGACACCTTTCATCCCACCATGAAGGCATGGCTCTTCCTGGAGGACGTGAACAGCGAGAACGGTCCGTTCCATTATATCCCGGGTTCGCATCGCCTGACATGGCAACGGATCAAGTGGGAATACCACGAAAGCATCGAGAGAAGCACCCGTGGCGGGTCGAGTGAAAAAACCAAGGGCGGTGCCTTCAGGCCGACCGACGAGGACGCGCGGACCCTGGATCTAGCGGAACCGGTGGCATTCGCGGTGAAGAAGAACACCCTGGTCATCGCCGACACGATGGGCTTCCACAAGCGGGGCAGCGCGGTCCAAGGCGAGCAACGGTTGTCCCTCTGGATCAACAGCAGGGTGAATCCGTTCAATCCGTTTCCCGGATTCCGGAACAAGTATGTGGAAGGATTCCGCGACGAGGTTTACGAATGGTATCTCGGCCATTTGGACAAGAAGGCCGCCGGTCACAACAAGACAGCAAGGGCCGCGCTGGTGAAATTCTGGGGCAAGCGTGACAGAGGCGCGAAAGTTGGAAATCCTCACCCATCCGGCAAGGCCCAGAAAAGCGGGGTGGGAGCAGGTGAGACGGTCCTTTGAACCAACCGGCCTAACAACATCCGCCATGTGGCGTCACCTGATCTCCATTTCCTGCGTGCTCCCGCTGGCTTCCGCAGCTCCGCTCGAATACGCCGCTCCGTTTGTTAGCCCGGCACCGGTCGTGGATGGCGACCTGTCCGATACGGCTTGGAGGAACGTCGCATGGTCAACGGACTTTTGCGAGATCCGCGGCGGTGATCAACCAGCGCCCAAATACCGCACCCGGATGAAGATGCTGTGGACCGCCGACGCCCTCCACATCGCGGCGGAAATGGTCGAACCCCACATCTGGGGTACACTGACGGAGAAGAACTCGATCATTTTCCATGACAATGATTTCGAGGTCTTTCTCGATCCGGATGGCGACACGCTGAACTATTATGAGTTCGAGATCAATGCCTTGGGCACCATTTGGGAGCTCACCCTGGACAAGCCTTATTCCAAGGGCGGCATCGCCAGACATGGCACCAACCTACCGGGCCTCAAGAGCGCGGTTAGAATCGACGGCACCTTGAACGACTCTTCCGACAACGACCGCTGTTGGACGGTCGAGGTCGCCATTCCATGGAAGGATCTCGCTCCCTACCGGGGCGGAATCACAACCGCTCCGGCAAAGGGAGACGTCTGGCGCATCAACTTTTCGCGGGTGGAGTGGCAGCATGAAATCAAGGACGGCAAATACGTCCGCATCCCGCCCCATGGTGCGGAAATCAAGCAAGGCTCCCATCCTGAGAGCAACTGGGTTTGGAGTCCGCAGGAAGTGATCAACATGCATGTCCCGGAAAAATGGGGACGGCTGGTATTCTCTCCGTGAGCCCCGGTTTTGTTAGGTCCCTCTTACGGAACTTTTACAATTCTCCGCATTCTCCCAATCAGATCCAAACAAACGGCTGCGAGGTTCCTTGTCACCAATCAAGAACCACCATGAAAACAGCCCATGTGATCACCCTCCTTCTCGCCGCCACCTCGCTCCCGGTGTTTGCCCAAATGCCCCAGGGACCTCCTCCCGACCCTGTCTCCATGGCCCTCGACAAGAACCATGATCAGAAACTCTCCGCCAGCGAGATCAAGGGTGCCACCAAAGCCCTGCTCAAGCTCGACAAGAACAGGGACAACTCCCTGAGCGTGGAAGAACTCCGTCCGGAACCGCCCAAGGGTCGCCGCAAGAAGGACCAGAACAACGGGCAAATGCCCCAACCGCCGCCATCCACTCTTCTGAGAACTCTTGACACGGATTCGAGCGGAGACCTGTCCAAGGAGGAAATCGCCGCTGCATCGGAATCCCTTTTGAAACTGGATGGTGATGGTGATGGCAAGCTATCCTCCGAAGAAGCGGATCTCACCGCCCCCACCGGTGGCCAGGGTGGAGGACCTCCCGGTGGCGGTGGACCCAACAACGGTGGCGGCCCCAACGGTGGAGGAGGCCCTCCCCCACCGCCTCCCGGTGGCCGACGCTGATCCGCGAAGGCGGGAAAAGCAACGACCTCCAACAGACGAGGTCCCCCTTGGATGGCAGCGTGAAGAATCACGCTGCCGAAGATTTGAGGCAAGATTTGGAAGGCTGAAATTTCAAAGAATTATAATTGGAATAATTCTTGATATCGCTCGCCTCGCGCCTACTTTGCCGCCGCGATGGTCAGCAAAACCCCAGACAGTTCCGCCGAAATCGAGATTCCCGAAGAAATCTCCGGCCTGAGAATGACGCGTCAGCGCCAGGAAGTTTACCGCACCCTCATGCAGGAGCGCAATCACCCGACGGCGAACGACGTGTTCATGCGGGTGAAGGACCGCCTGCCGAATATCTCGCTGGCGACCGTTTACAACTGCCTCGAGGCGCTCGTCCAGCACGGCATCATCCGGCAGGTGAATTTCGACCGCGAATCGTCGCGCTACTGCCCGAATCTCAGTGAGCACGGCCATTTCCACGACGAGGTGACCGGCGTGATCCATGACGTCGATTTCAAGCCGGGCATCAATCTTGCCGACCTCCTCAACCTCCCTCCCGGCGCGGTGATCGATGACATCGAAATCACCCTGCGCGGCAAGTTCGCCAACGCCTGATCTCAGATTTCCAATCTCAAATCTCAAATTTTTTCCCACATGAGCCTGCATATCCAAGACCTCCACGCCACTCTCGAAGAATGGCACCGAAATCCTCAAGGGCGTCACCCTCGACCATTCCCAAGGGGAAGATCCACGCCATCATGGGTCCTAACGGATCCGGAAAATCCACGCTTTCGAAAGTCATCGCCGGCCACGAAAGCTACGTGGTCACCTCCGGAAGCGTGACGCAGGACGGTGAGGAAATCCTCGGAAAGTCCATCGACGAGCGTTCACGCGGCGGCATCTTCCTCGCGTTCCAGTACCCGTCGGAAGTTCCCGGCGTTTCGAACGCCAACTTCATCCGCGCCGCACTGCAGGCCCGCCTGCCGAAGGGCGAGGACATCGACGCGGTCGCTTACTACAAGAACCTCTACTCGAAGATGGACCTGCTGGAAATGGACCGCAAGTTCACCGCCCGTGCCGTGAACGAAGGCTTCTCCGGCGGCGAGAAGAAGCGCAACGAGATCCTCCAGATGATGATGCTCGAACCCGAATACTGCATCCTCGACGAGACCGACTCCGGCCTCGACATCGACGCCCTCAAGATCGTCGCCAAGGGCGTGAACGCCATGCGCTCCGCAGATCGCGGCATGCTTCTCATCACCCACTACCAGCGCCTGCTCGACTACATCAAGCCGGACCACGTCCACGTGATGGCCGACGGCCGCATCGTCCGCTCCGGCGGTCCGGAGCTCGCGCTCGAACTCGAAAAGGATGGCTACGAGTTCCTCAAGGAGCCCGCCCTCGCCTGAACGGATCTCAAATTCATAATTTCAAATCAACATGTCCTACGACACCACAGACGTTCTCGATCTGGAGACCCGCGAGGCGATCGACATCGACCGCACCAAGGGCGACTTCACGTTTCCCGAGCGCAACAAGTTCGACGCCGGGCGCGGTCTCACTTCCGCGACGGTCGATTACATCTCCGACGTGAAGAACGATCCCGACTGGGTCCGCGAGTTCCGTCACAAGGCGCTCGAAGGTCTTCCAGGACAAGCCGATGCCCACCCACTGGGCGACGAAGGATCTGGAGAACATCGATTTCGACATCATCCGCTACTATCTATCAGACGGCGAGAAGCCGAAGCGCTCGTGGGACGATGTGCCCGCCGACGTGCTGGAAACCTTCGAGCGTCTCGGCATTCCCGCAGCAGGAGCGCGCGTTCCTCGCCGGCGTGGAAGCGCAGTTCGACTCGCGAAGCCGCCTACTCCAACGTGAAGGAAGAGCTGACGAAGCACGGCGTCATCTTCGTGCAACTCCACCGAAGGCCTGAAGGAGCACGAGGAGATCTTCCGCCCGTGGTTCGGCAAGGTCATCCCGACCGGCGACAACAAGTTCTCCGCGCTCAACAGCGCGGTCTTCTCCGGCGGCTCCTTCATCTACGTGCCCGAAGGGCGTGAAGGTGAAGCAACCGCTGCAGGCCTACTTCCGCATCAACTCGGAGAACTTCGGCCAGTTCGAGCGCACGCTCATCATCGCCGACGAAGGCGCCGAGGTGATGTACATGGAAGGCTGCACCGCGCCGAAATTCGAGACCGCCACGCTGCACTCCGCCGTGGTCGAACTGGTCGCGCTGAAGGGCGCGAAGATCCAGTACGTCACCGTGCAGAACTGGAGCAGCAACGTCTTCAACCTCGTCACCAAGCGCGGCATCGCGATGGAGGACGCGGAGGTGCAGCTGGATCGACTGCAACATCGGCAGCCGCCTGACGATGAAGTATCCCGGCGTCATCATGAAGGGCAAGCGCGCCCGCGGCGAGGTCATCTCGCATCGCCCTCGCCAACAACGGCCAGCACCAGGACACCGGCGCGAAGATGATCCACGCCGCGGACGACACGACCTCCAACGTCGTTTCCAAATCCATCTCGCGTCGGCGAAGGCCGCTCGACCTATCGCGGCCAGGTCCACATTCCGAAGCACCTCAAGGGCTGCAAGAACAACACCGAGTGCGACGCGCTGCTGATCAACAGCCACAGCCGCACCGACACCTATCCGGCGATCACCGTGAAGGGCAACCAGCACGCCACCCAGCACGAGGCCAGCGTCAGCCAGGTGTCGCGACGAGATGCTCTTCTACATGCAGCAGCGCGGCCTCAACGAAGGCCAGGCCATGTCGCTCGCCGTCAACGGCTTCATCAACGACCTCGTCCGCGAGTTCCCGATGGAATACTCCGTCGAGCTCAAGCGCCTCATCGATCTGGAAATGGAAGGCAGCGTCGGATAAACAATCATCCCATATGAAAACGAAATTCACCTGGTGGAAAGATGGCGACCACTTTCTCGGCTACCTCGACGAATACCCCGATTATCAAACCCAGGGTGAATCGCTGGATGATCTGAAAGTGCATTTGTTGGATCTCTACAAGGATCTCTCCACCGATGCCATTCCTGGAGTCATCCATCATGAGGAACTCGTGATCGCATGAAGAGGGCTGATCTCGTCCGCAAGCTGACGGAACTCGGCTGCGAACTCATCCGCCACGGTGGCTGCCACGATTGGTATCAAAACAAGGAAACCAAGGTTTGCCAACCCGTCCCGCGCCACCGGGAGATCCAGGAGAATCTCGCCAAATCCATTATCAAGAAACTTTCCCCGCCCCAATGACCCTTCTAGAAATGCCATCCCTTCTCGAATCCGTACCGGAGACCCCGGCCTACCTTCCCGCCTGGTTCGCTGCCCGTCAAAAGGACGCGTGGACGCGCTTCCTCTCCATCCCTGCTCCGAAACGCGGCGACGAGACTTGGCGCTTCTCAAGTATCAAGCAGTTGGATTTCTCGGACTTCCAAAAGGCACCCGCCACCGGCGCAAACGATCTGATTGCCCGCTCGACAGGTCTCGAATCACCGGCCGCGAAGTTTATTTTCGTGAACGACGAGCTTGTGCATGTCGCCTCTAACTTGCCGGAAGGAGTCATCTGCCTGCCACTCGCGGAAGCGCTCGTCTCCCACAGCGATCTCGTCCAGGAGCATTTCATGAAACAGGAGACGCGTCTCGGTTCGGCGAAGTTCGCCGCGTTGCACGAGGCATCTCTAACCAACGGCCTTTTCGTCCACGTGGCCGACAACATCGAGGTGAGCGGCACCATCGAGGTGCATCACTGGATCGCCGGTGAAAACACCGTCATCTTTCCCCACACCCTGATCGTGACGGGCAAAAGCTCGAAAATCCGTGTGGTCGATATCTTCCGTTCCGCGGACGACTCCCACCCTGGACTCGCCATCGCCTTTAACGATCTATCCGCCGGCCCGAATTCGAAACTCGACTACATCGCCATTCAAGCCTTCAACGAGTCCACCCACGTCATTCAGATCAACGAGACCTCCACCTTCCGCGACGCCTCCGCCACCGGATTCATCCTCAACACCGGGGCATCATGGGCGCGCAATGAGTCGCTTTCCCGCCTCGAGGGGCCGGGATCACGCTCGGACATGCTTTCGGTCAGCATCCCCGCACACGAGCAGGAATACGACCAGCGCACGTTCCAACATCATGTTTCGGAAGGTGCCTATTCGGATCTGTTATATAAAAATTCCCTCTACGACGACTCCCGAACCATTTTCTCCGGGCTGATCTTCGTCGGAGAGAACGCCCACCACACGGACGCCTATCAGACCTGCCGCAACCTGCTCATGAGCGACACCTGCGAGGCGAACTCGATGCCTGGGCTCGAGATCAACGCGGACCAGGTGAAATGCTCGCACGGCAGCACTTCCTCCCAGATCAGTGACGAGGAGATCTTCTACCTGTGCGCCCGCGGCATCCATCCGGCCAACGCCCGCCAGCTCATTGCCCGCGGATTTTCCGTGGATGTCATCGAGCGACTCAGGAACGATGAGGTCGAGGCCCTGGTGCTTGGATTCGTGGACGAAAAATTCGCCCGCATCGCATCGCGCACAGCGTGAGAGACGGGTATTTTCTCGAAGGTCGCGAATCCGTCATGGTTTGATCACGGTCTTTGCGATGGCAAATCCCCACGATCACCCGACCGCGCTGAAGGATCTCCAGGACTCGATCTATCAGGAGAAGGTTCTGCGGGCACGCGGCATGACCGTGGAGGAAAAGATCGATTCGGTATTCGAGTTGTCGGACTTCCAGTTCGGGATGATGCATGCCGGCGCGATGCATCGCTTGGGTCCGTGACCGGACGTTTTTCACCCATGAAACGCGGCGACCGCAATGACCCTGTGGGAACTGGCATCGGATGTATTTGATGCGGCGGAGTCCATGGAGATTCCGCACATGGCAGTCGGCGCGATCGCCGTTGGGGCCCACGGAATCCCCCGTGCCACCCGGCATATCGATCTTCTGGTTTCGGTTGACTCGCAAAAGGGTGTCCATCAACTGATCGCACGTCTCGAATCGTTCATCGAATTCGAACCCCAGGCGCAGTTCGATACCATCACCTGGGGATGCAGAAAAGCTTATGTCCCCATGCTTTCCAGGGACCTCTGGCTGCAAACGGCGGAAGATCTGGTGATTCAAAAACTACGATGGGGTCGTCCAAAGGATCTTGAAGACGCACTTGATGTGGTCGCGGTTCAGACTCCGCAGAAACTCGACATGGACTATGTCCGGTACTGGTGTGCCATTCACGGTTCGACCGGTCGTTTGGAAAACATCATCGCCAGCCTGCCGCCAATCTAGAAATCGGAGCGACCCGGAACGGCAGATCCATCGTGGCTGAAGCGGCGAGTCCGAGGCTCACTTGCGACAATTTTCCTCCATTTCCATCGATTTGGCCAGGCATCGGGTGGGTCTCGGACCCTACGCGATCGCGTAGGTATCCCTTGGCGGCAAAAAATGGTTAACTTTATTTGAATTTCGGGGATTTCTTAGGTTCTCGACGTCAATCCACCCCTTTCCCACAAGATCGTGAAACTGTCCTACTCAAGACTCATCCCACTGTGCCTCATGGTGTTGTGTGGAATTTGCGCGGCAGAGGATCACCCGAAAAAGGTCGATCGCAAGTTGGAAGTCGAAGTCGAAGTGATTCCGGACGGCGATTTGAATCCGATGGCCGATGGAGAAACCTCCGCCTCCGAGATGTCAGCCTTTTTTGATGGGATTTTCGGGAATCTTGGCCGCTGGTTGGCCCATACGTTCTCGGACAATCGGCCGCTTGAAGCAGGCAACACGATCTCGTCCGAGGTTTTCATGAGCGGCGAAAGGGCGGCTTACGTGGGAAATTCTTCCTCCGATGGAAAAATTGCCAGTGGTGGCACCGGCCCCGTCACGAAGCCCAACAAGCCGCTGATCGACGTGGATGCATCGTGGCCAAACGGAGCACCCAGGATTGAATCCAAATCCTCACGCCACGGTGGATCGAAAGCCGAACGTTTCATTGACGGCCAGCCCGTTCGACGCTCCAAGGCGGAGATCGACGCCTACTTCAGGGCAAACGTTGTCCACACCCGCAAGGTGAATCCGAAAGCTTCCGCAGCCTCGGAAACGCAGCGCGTGGAAGTGTCGGCACAAGCAGTCAGTCCCGCCACCTCACCCAAGGCGATCTCGGCAACCCTGGCGATTCAGACCATTCCCGAGCCTTCATCGGTCTTGCTTTGTGGTTTGGCAACGATGGCGGTCGCATTGCGGCGCCGTCGTTAGAGATTGGGATAAATCCCCCGGGCCACGGATGATCGGCAGTCTGCTGATTTGCATCGTTGCGAGATCCGGATTTCCCAATAAGATCGCTTCTTGTGAAGCCCTTGGGCGTCCAGCGACCTATCGTCCGTCACACCCCATGGTCCGATCTTTCCACCTTCTCATTCTTCTTGCCGCACTCGTCCATGCGGAAGGCGATCCACGGTTGAGCTTCGCTTTTGGTGTGCTTGCTGAATCCCGTGGCCATGCGGACGAGGCCACGCGACTCTTCGAAGAGGCCCGCCTGGCAGATCCAGTGGCATTGCCGCTTGTCAGGCGAATGGCAAACCGACGCATGGCGGCCGGCGATCGCGCGGGTGCCGTCAAACTCTATCGGGAGCTCGCCGCCGCGCGACCGGATGATCTTGGCGTCCAACTGACCTACGCCGATTTCCTGGACGAGCAAAGCCGCGGTGACACGCTGGCCCTGAGGCTTTCCGAAGAAACCCTTGTATCGATTCTGGCAAAATTTCCCGGACATCCGGAAATCATCCAGCGACTTGCCCAACATGCCCGGAACACGGGCAACAAGCCGCGCCAACTTGAGTTGATGGACATGCTCTCGAAGGACGATCCGGCGTCAGCCATTCTGTATCGTTCGCTCTCCAGCGGTATAGTGGAAACAGACAATGCGGCCGCCCTCGCCAAGATGGACGAGCGGCTTCTCACCTCTTTCCTCGCTCATCCCCAAGACCCAAGGATCGCCAGGGCCGCGTCGGATTACTTCCGCGATACCGATCGTCCGGTAAAAGCCATCGAGATCCTGGAGCGTCATGTTGAAGTGGCTCCATCGTCGATGGAACTGCGAACCCGGTTAGGCATTCTCTATTTCACGGTGAAGCGGGATAACGATGGCGAGGCAACGCTGAAGGCCGTGCTGGAGATCGATCCCCAACAGGCGCTCGCCCATCAATCGCTGGCGAAATTCTATCGGTTGCGTGACAAGCCCGACCTCGCGCGACTTCATGGTGGAGAGCTTTTGAAAATCCGTGGTGGCTCCCCCGCCGAGTTCGTCAAGTTGTCCGACGAATGGCTGGCGGCGAATGATCCCAAGCAGGCCCGCATATTGTTAGAGAAGGCGATTTTCGATCACCCTGGGAATCCGGAGGTCGCGGAGAAGCTCGCCATCGCCACCCGCCGTGATCCGGAGACGACGGAAGCAGGCCGGTCCGCTCTTCCGTGCGGCGGAGGCGGCCAAACCCGTCGATGCCAAGACCGACCCGGCATTTCTGCTGGAATCCGCCGAAGCCATGATCGAGGAGGGACAAACCAAGGCCGCTGAGGAGCGGTTGCGTTCGGCGATCCGCTCCTACCCTGCCGAGGCCAGGAAGGAGACGGCTGCCGCACTTCGCCGGCTCGCGTCGCTCTGGGAATCCGA
Source organism: uncultured Verrucomicrobiae bacterium (assembly GCA_963810445.1). Lineage (GTDB taxonomy): Bacteria > Verrucomicrobiota > Verrucomicrobiia > Verrucomicrobiales > Akkermansiaceae > Luteolibacter. The sequence continues at coordinate 243,918 of CAWENZ010000048.1, forward strand.
AAAGCGGAACGAGGAGGCGGCGCGCGCCTTGCGACAGCGTGCGGATGCCCTTGATCGTTAAGAATCACGAAGGAATCCCTGCCCGCAAAAGGCTTGCACAAAGTTAGGCCCGGCACTACCTCACCCCTCATGAGTTCCGAAACTTCCCTCATTCTTTTCAAGCCTGACGCCATCGCGAAAAATCTCGCAGGCACCGTCCTCGCCCGTTTCCAGTCCGCCGGATTCGTGATCCGCGGGATCAAGATGATGCACCTGAGCGACGAGATCCTCGCCGAGCACTATTCGCACATCGCGGACAAGCCGTTCTTCCCCGCCGTCCGCAGCTTCATGCAGGAAACTCCGGTGATCGCCCTCGCACTCGAAGGCGAGAACGTCATCGCCGCCGTGCGTGACCTGCTCGGACCCACCGATTCGATGGTCGCTCCCGAAGGAACGATTCGTGGCGATTTCGGATTCAAGGACGCTGACGCGAAGATGCGCAATGTCTGCCATGCCTCCGATTCCGTGGAAGCCGCGCAAGCCGAGCTCAAGCGCTTCTTCAAGGACGGCGAGATCTTCTCCTACTGACATGCTCGTCGAGCGCGTCAAATACGTCATCTGGGCCGCCGACCTGGAGCGGGCGAGCCGTTTCTATCAGACGACTTTCGGCGCGAAAGTGAACCGTTCCTCCGAGGTGATGGCGGAGCTGGAACTCGCCGGTGCCATCATCGGGATCCACGGTGGTGGCGAGGGAAAACGAACGTGGACCGGCATCAGCATCCAGGTCGCCGACGTGGTGACCGGTGCCGCCGAGGTGGTGGCAAATGGTGGCGGCCTGGTCCGTGAACCCGCCGATGAGGATGGCGAACCACCGCATCTCGCGATGTGTTTCGACACGGACGGGAACGAGTTCATGTTGATCCGCAAGCGTTGAAACCGCTGGGGTGGAAATCATGCCCAGCTACAGCTTACTGCAGGTCTCCCTCGATCAAACGATTGACCGGGAATCGCTGGAGGAAGCCTCTAACACGGTGAATTCGATCGCCCGCGCGGACTGTGCGGTCATGCAGCGGGATCTCTTCGGCATTCTGCGATCCGGCTTGACCATGGATGACGCGAAGGCCTTTCAAGCGGCATTGAAGCGCTTTCAATTTCAAACGGACATCGTGGCCGACGAGGAAATTCCTGTCCTGCACGAGGCGTTCACGATCCAGCGCATCGATCTGATGAAGGACAAATTGGTGTTCACCGACATGATGGGGCGCGAGCAGGTTCGACCGATCGAGGATCTCGTTTTCGTGGCGGGTGGATTCCTGACACATGGCAAGGTGAAATCGTTTTTTGCCGAGGGATCGATCGGATCACTTGAGTTGCGCACCCAACATTCACATGTGGAGCGACGCTATGCTGAAGAGATTGTGCCCGAGTTCCGCCTCGACTTCTTTTTCTGGTCATCGCCTAACCGTTTGCGTGCCTCGGTCTCGTCGGAAAGCATGATGTTTTTCCGCGAACGCCCGCTGCGGTTGCGCGACACCGCGCTGCTCCTGGGGGCGATGATGGATCTGGCGGAGCTTCTTCCCGGCGAGCGTGTCGGATCGGGATTGAAAAGGAAGGACACGAAAAATTTCTATCCGTCCCTGCGGAGCTACGAGGAGGAGATCCGCTGGCATTTTTATCGATTGAAGGGCAATGCCTGAATCGACCATGGCACTGGAAATGCCGCATTCCGCTGCTAAGGTGCTCGGATGAAACTTCCCCTTTTTGTCCTTTTAGCCGCAACTCTTGCCGCAGCAGCCGATCCCGTCCGCGACTTCTGGTTCTCCGGTGCCGAGATCAGTTCCTACAAGCTTTCCCAGTCGCGCTACGGAAAGAACCACCCCGGCCACGCGGAACTCATTTTCGTGACCGAGCCGTTTCTAACTGACAAGCAGGTGAAGAACGAAACCGGCAAGCCTGGCTCCACCGATGTGCTGAAGCTCAACTCGCTGACCACCTTCAATACCGGCATCTATTCCTACCGCACGATGACGAGCACCTTCCGCCCCATCGATCTCGACACCTATCCGCAGGCGCTCAAGTCCACCACCTCGGTTCAGGATTGGTGCGGGCAGGCGTTCGAACAGTTCAATTTCAAAAACGGGGGGTGGAAGGTCGAGCAAAGGTCCTATTTTGAAAATGAAGCGGACCAGGATTTCAATCTTCCCGGAGCCCATCTGGAGGATGGGCTATGGATCACGCTGCGACTGGATCCCACGCGCCTTCCGCAAGGTGAGACCCGTGTGATTCCCGGCACGGTTTACACCCGGTTTTTCCATCAGCAGGCCGCTCCGGTGAAGGCGGTTGGCAAGCTGGTGAAATCAGGCGACACCAGCACCTACACCCTCAGCTATCCTTCCTTGAAAAGGACGTTGACCTTTCATTTCGATACCGCGTTTCCCCACATCATCAGGAAATGGACGGAGGAGACCTCCACCGGCACGACGACCGCCACCCTCGAGCACCGGCTGATGAACGTGGAGTACTGGAAGATGCACAATCCCGAGGACGCCCACAACAGAACCAGGCTCGGACTGGAGGCGGTTGCGGATTGAGCGCTTTGAGCGCTTGTGATGCAGGGGCGCTCCATCCATCTTCCGCAAATGATGTTTCCGGATTTCGAATTCAGCACTTGGCTGGGACTAACAGCGGTCGTGGCCTTTTACGTGGTGGGTGTCCTGCACGTGCTCCACGCGCTGATGAACGTGAGGACATCGCAGGGAACGATTGCCTGGGTGATTTCGTTGCTGACAGTTCCTTTCCTGGCGATCCCGATGTATTGGCTGTTAGGCCGGACGCGGTTCTCACGCCATGTCGGCGGAAGGCGCGAGGCTGACGGTCGCCTGCAAAAGCTGGCGGAGTCGATGCACCGCCGGCTGCGCCATTGCGAGGTCGATATTCCGGACGACGATGCTTTCGAAAAGGCGGCCCAGATGCTGGGAGGTTTGCCATTCACCTGTGGAAACGATCTCGAACTGCTCATCGACGGCGAACAGACCTTCGAGCGGATTTTCGAGGTGATCGCGAAGTCGAAAAACTATCTCTGCGTGAACTTCTTCATCGTGAAGAATGACAGGCTCGGCACGCATTTCCAACAGGCCCTCATCGAGCGGGCGAAGGCCGGGGTGAAGGTCTATTTCCTCTTCGACGAGATCGGTTCTCACAAGCTTCCACGACGCTACCTCAGGGAAATGCGCGACGCTGGTATCGAGTGCCGCTCCTTCGGCATCAACCGCTTTTGGTGGTCGAGGTTCCAGCTGAATTTCAGGAATCACCGCAAGGTCGTGGTGAGCGATGGTGAAACCGCGTTCATCGGAGGCTTGAACGTGGGTGACGAATACATGGGCCGCGACAAGAAGTTCGGTCCATGGCGGGACACCCATCTGAAGTTGCGGGGGCCGGTGGTGCAGGCGGTGCAACTGGTGTTTCTTGAGGATTGGTTCTGGGCCGCCGACGAGATTCCCGAGCTGCATTGGGACACCCGACCGGAGGAGGCCAACCAGATCGCGGCGATCATTCCCACCGGGCCGGCGGATCCGGCGGATTCGTGGCAACTGATCGTCGCGGAAGCCGCGAATTCCGCACGCGAGAAACTCTGGATCGCCTCACCGTATTTCGTCCCCGACGAGGGCGTTCTAACCGCATTGCAGACTGCCGCCTTGCGCGGGGTGGACGTGCGCATCCTCATTCCGGAAAAGGCGGATCAACTCCTCGTCTGGCTGTCGGCATTCACCTACTATGAGCAGTCGATCCCCTACGGCGTGAAATTGTTCCGATACCATCGCGGCTTCCTCCATCAGAAGGTCATGCTCATCGACAACCGACTCGCCGCCGTGGGAACGGCCAACCTCGACAACCGCTCGTTCCGGCTGAACTTCGAAATCACCGGTTTCTCGACCGATGAGAAATTCGTCGGTGAAATCGATGAGATGTTGAAAAAGGATTTCAGTCTCTCGCGCCCGACAGAGATCGAGCATTTCACCGGCAAGTCCTTCTTCTTCCGCGCCGCGTGTCGCGCCGCCCGATTGTTGGCTCCCATCCAGTGAACAAAAAAGGCCCGGCCGTGTGAACGACCGGGCCTTGGAGATTTTCAGGAAGTCAGAGTTTCGCCACCCGGCCAAGATCGGGGCGCTGGCGGATGAGGTTCGCCAGCATTTTCCGGCAGTGATCGTAATTCGTGCGCTTGCTGAGGAGCTCGGCACTGCGGGTCATCGATCCCCATTGGACGACGGTCATTTCGACGGTGCGCGTGGCCCAGAGGTTCATGACGTCCTTCGTCGGTGTGTAGATGTCGATGGTCCCGGTGCCCAACAGCGCGGAACCGTAGTCATCGACGACATACAGATAAGGGAGTCCCTTGATGCGGAAAGTGGTTCCGACGGGATAGAAGGACCAATCGGCGGCAGCACTGCGGACGCGGTCATTGTAGCGGAGAGTCGTGCCAGTGGCATTCTTGTCGCCGTAGATGAGATGATCCGACTCGGTGCTCGTGTAAGCCGTTGTCCGGACGATGCGATTGCGGTCACTGAAGGCGTAAACCGGCATCGAGTGCTTGTCGCGGGGCTTGCCTGCTGCTGCGGCGACAGCTTGAGAAGAGGCGGGAGGAAGGGAGAAACTCTCGCGTTTCGCGTAAAGCGAAGACCCTGACATGATCGAGGATTTGGAGAGAACGTTAGGACCAGAGCTTCCGCAACTGGTGAAGAGCGCCGCCACCAAGGCGAGCGCGGTTAGGGAAAGGGATCGTTGGATCATGCGTTGGTGGTTGGGGAAATGGGCTTCCGCTTCGTTTCACAAAGCGCGCATGGAATAGACTCCCGAGGATCTCACGGCAATCCGAAAAAGCCCGCCCGCGAGGTTTTACCATGTAATCATCCTCAAAACCAGCGACTTACAAAATTCCGATTAGAAGATTATTCAAGACTTTCCCAGAATCCCCACGAGGAAACGAAAATGTTTCCGGGAATCAACGGGTGGCGGCAGGCAGCCAGACCCGGGCCCCCGCGCTGCGTTCGGAAGCCGCCTTGAAGAAGCCCCGGAGCCCTTGTCGGGTTTGCAGATCCACCACCGCGTCCGCCGCCTTGCTCCACCTCCAGCGGAATCCCGCGTCGCGAAGTCTCACGGATTCCGCCCAGCGGCTTTTCAGCACCAGCTCCGTTTCGGTTCCCATGAACCACGCTCCCACTTCCAACATCCAGCGGGTCGCCGGAAGCCCAAGCGGCATGCCAACCACCTCGCGGAAGGTTCTCATCCACTCGCGATTGGTGGGATGCTCGGGCGCGGTGACATTGAGGGTGCCATCAAGAAACGGGTCGTTGATCACGAAATCCACCGCTCGCAGGAAATCCTCCATGTGGATCCAACTGAGCCGTTGTTTGCCTCCGCCCATCGTCCCGCCGAGACCACGAACCGTTAGTTTCCTCAGGACATCGTAAACCGTTTCCCGCTCGTTCGCCAGAACCATGCCGATCCTCAAGGCGACCTTGCGCGTGGCGGCATCGATGTCCGCACCGAAAAACGCGTCCTCCCATGCCTGGGCCACGTCGCAGGAAAATCCCTCGCCCGGCTCACCCAGCCAATCATTCTGCGGACGATCTTCCGCATGGCGATACCAGGTGGCGGTGCTCGCATTGAGCCATGCCTTGGGAGGCGTCTTGCATTTCCGGATCGCCTCGCCGATCGCGCGGGTCGCATCGACTCGGGAATCCATGATTTGCCGCCGGTTCTCCTCCGTGTAGCGGCAGTTCACGCTCCGTCCGGCAAGATTGATCACCGCCTCGGCTCCCTCCAGCGCGAGCGCCCACGGCCCTTGGGATTTTCCGTCCCACTGCAAAAACATGCCATCCCCGCTCCAGCCCTCGCGGCTGCGTGCGATGGCGACCACCTCCTTGCCGTTGCGGGCGAAGTAGCGGGTCAGGTAACGGCCAAGGAATCCATTGGCTCCGAAGATGACAATCACGGGATTCATAAGTTAGGTTTCAGGTTCAAGTTTTCTCAAAGGGGGCAAAAATCATTCTTGCAAGCGGGTGCGGGCAGCGAGTCCAGCGCGGCGGCGAGTTGGCCGTCGCCCCGGATTGCCAACAGTCGCGAGATCGTCAGCCGGTTTTCCGAAAGAAGGTGAACCGCCTTTTTCACCAAAGGCTGCATCACCGGTGAAGCCAGCCGGAACGACCACTCGCGGTATTCCCAAGTCGTCCAAAGGCAGGTGAGCCAGGCGGCGGTGCCTTGCCACCAACGTCCGTCGTCCGCCAACACCACCACGTCACGATCCGCCCTCATCGCAAGGAGTCCGGGAAACCTTTTCGCCGCCTCTGGCGAATCAAAGGGAACGAACTCCACCGGCACCCGTTTCGGCTGCGCTTCCAACCACGTGCGGAATTTCCCGCAAAGCCCGCAGCGGGCATCGTAAAAGATGGTGAGAGTCTTCATGATCATGAAATGAGGATGCGTTTTGGAATCATCCGAGATTTCCCGGAAGCACACCACCCGGTGGCAACGGTGGAGGAGCCTTGTCCCACGTCGCGCGCTTCCTCATCCGGGTGAAGACGAAGAGGTTGAAAAAGTGCATCCCACCGAGCACTAACAAAACCACCCCGAGCTTGCCGCTCAAGGCTTCGAAAATCCCGCGCACGTCCAGCACCTCGTCCGCCAGCTTCAGATACAAGGCCACAAATCCGAAGTTGATCAGGTAAAATCCCATCACCAGAAGCTGGTTCACGCTGTCCGCAAGCGATTCATTTCCATGGAAACAATCCACCAGGAAGATCCGCCCGTTGCGGAACAGGTTGCGCGCCACCCACATGGTCAATGGCAAGGCAATGGTTAGATAAATGGCGTAACTGATGACTGTCGCATTCATTCGATTTCCTTTCGTTTCTTTGTTCTTGTTTGTTCCGAGATTTCAGAAATTTCTGAAAATTAATCTCAAAAAAAGGGGTTAGCTGAGGAGTTTTGTGGCAAGTTGCACGGCCAAACCATACTTCATCGAAGAAACGCGGTCCGACATCTTCGAAGCAAATCCCACGAAGTCCTCAAGCGCACGCATCTGGTCATGAAACGCCTTGCCCTCGGGAGTGCTGATTTCGCGGCTTCCTTCGGCGCACTTGTTGAGGATCGCCAATGCGGGCTCGATCTCGCGCCGCTTTCTCTCGCGGGCGACGATCGTGAAAATCTGCCAGACATCCTTCTCCGCCTCGAAAAACTCACGCCGCTCGCCCTTCTTCACCACCACCCGGATCAGGCCCCAGGCCACGAGTTCCTTGAGATTGGTGTGCGCGTTGCCACGGCTGATTTGCAAGTCCTCCATCACCTCGTCCGTCGTCATCGGCTCCGTCGCCGTCATGAGCAACGCGTGAATCTGAGCCATCGTCCGGTTGATCCCCCACTGCGTGCCAAGCGCACCCCATTGGGAGACGAACTCGTCCTTCGCTTGCTTCAGTTTTTCCGCGTCCCGGCTCACGCTTTTCAGTAAATCCTGAAAACTCGAAATCGCAAGGAGAAAGTCTGAAAAACCAGCAAATCAAATTTGGCGCAAAATTTGCTCCCCCTCGTGACGACCAAGACACCCTTCTGAGATCACCGTCCCGGGTATCAGGTGACCTCCAGTGTTTCTATGAGAACTTCCCTGAAAAAGCCGGGCGGGCACCTTCGGGTCCCGCCCGGCTTTTTTTGGTGGAGTGGACGGGGTTTCCCTTTCAAGCTTCGCGCATGAAACCGCGCTTTTCCGCCCCACATGGCGGGAACAACAAGCAAGCCCGCGAGAACCGCCACGTCCAGGCGGTGGAGACCATCGTTCCGTCGCTGGACGAGGACGATCTGATGGCGATCGTGGCGGAGCAGAAAACCCCGTTCATCCTCATCCTGGATTGTGTCCAGGACCCTCACAACCTCGGTGCCATCCTCCGCACGGCGGATGCGGCGGGGATCCACGCGGTGGTGGCCCCCAAGGACAAGGCCGTGGGCATCACGGAAACCGTGCGGCGGGTGTCGGTGGGAGCGGCGGATCATGTCCCGTTCGCCCAAGTCACCAATCTGGCAAGGACCATGGAGAAGCTCAAGGCGGCCGGCCTCTGGTTGGTAGGCACCTCGGATCATGCGAAATCGAAATCGATTTACGAACTCGACCTGAAAGGCCCGCTCGCGCTCGTGCTCGGAGCCGAGGAAAAGGGCATGCGCCGCCTGACCGAGGAAAACTGCGATTTTCTCGCGTCCATCCCGATGGCCGGAAAGGTCGAATGCCTGAACGTTTCCGTGGCCACCGGGGTCTGTGTGTTTGAGGCGGTGCGCCAGCGCCGGATCATCCATGAATGAACCCGTCAGGGTATTGTCCGACCTGCACCTGGGTCACAAGATTTCGAGGATCAGCGATGTCGCCGCTCTCCGGCCGTTGATCAAGGGCGCGGGCACGGTGATCTTCAATGGCGACACCTGGCAGGAACTCGCGAGGCCTTTCTACGAGCGCTCGAAGGTGATGCTGGATGAACTGGTGGCGCTTTGCCGCTCCGAAGCGGCGGACACCGTCTTTCTATCAGGCAATCACGATCCCGGCTGGAGCGGCCCCGGTTGGGTGGAACTTGCGGGAGGACGGATCGTCATCACCCACGGGGATGCCCTCCTTTTCGACGGATCGCCGTGGAAGCGGGAAATTCTGGTAGGCGGAGAAAGGGTGATGGAATTGTGGAGAGCGCATCCGGACGCAGGCCGCGACGTGGAGGAAAGGATCCGGGTGGCCCGGGAAATTGCCCGGGAGCTTTGCTCGGTCGAGCATCCCACCGGTCGCAACATCATCCTGCGGGCCTGGGACGCCGCGCTGCCTCCGGTTAGAGCCGTGAAGATGATCGAGGCGTGGTTCACCCAGGACAAGGAGGGCGACAAGTTCTGCGAAAGCTATTTCCCGGATGCCGAATTCCTCATCATCGGCCACTTCCACCGGGAAGGGAGTTGGCGGAAAAACGACCGGCGCGTCATCAACACCGGCTCGTTCATGGCTCCCGGCCGCGCCCATTGGGTGGAGTGGAACGATGGCTGGCTGAGCCGCGGACTGATCGACGAGGACCGGGAATCCTGCCGCAAGGGGAAAACCCTGGACGTCTGGCGCCTGTGAGATTTCAGGCAGAAAAGGAAATGGTACACGAGGACGGGATCGAACCGCCGACCAATCCGGTGTAAGCGGACCGCTCTACCGCTGAGCTACTCGTGCACGGCGGGCGGAAACTTGGCCAAGGATTTCAGGAAGATCAAGCCTCCAGTGTTGCGGGCTTGCGGGCAGGCCCCGGGGGTGGTTTCTTCCCGGCACGAATGCATTTGCGCCTCTCCGACCAAGAACTCGCCACCCTCGTGGAAATGGTAAGCCTCGCCGCGAATGTCGCCTCGTGGAACCAGAAGGAATCCGCCAACGATCAGGTCGCCGCGTTTGAAAATCTCGAAAGCAAGATCCTCGAGAAGGCCGGGCACTCGGGCTTGGGCGAGTGGATCGAGTTCGACGAGGAGAGCCAGCGGTTCCGCGTGAAGGCGGAAAAGGAGGAAAACCTTTTCTATCACGAATGCTACGAGGAATTCCGCAACGAAAGCTTCTGGGACGAGCTGGCCGTTAGACTGGCGGATCGCGACCTCGCGCGGGCCATCGGGTTCAGCGAGTGGGAAAAGCTCAGCGAGGAGGAGCGCCGCGCCCGCACGGTCGCGTGGGAAAAACGCTACTGGGAGGAATTTTCCAAGCGCGGTGTCGAACGAGTCACGGTGATCACACCGCCTGGCGAAGGGTGATTTCAAGACCTACCAATATCCAATGAGTGTTTCTCCCAGGTTCAAGCGGCTTTCTCTGATGATTCTAGGTAGCATCGTGGCGCTCGGATTGGCGATTTCCCTCTCATTTCGCGAAAAGCCAACTTACACCTCGGATCGGTCTTTCGATTGGGTTTTCACCGGCAAGGGTTGGAGAGTGATCCGGTACACCGGTTCCGACCGGCATGTGGAGATCCCTTCCAGCAGGAGATATGATTATCCGGTGACTGATTGGCTGGGCGGGAATTTCAGCCGGTTCACTCGTATCAAATCAATTCCGCGGCGGTTTCCCGTCATTGAAGTCAGCGGATTCATGGAGAACGAATCCATTGAGTCCGTTATACTCCCGGACACGGTGGAAACCCTTGAGTTTGGCACTTTTGTTCGTTGCAGGAATCTCCGTTCGATCAAGCTCGGCGGATTGTTGAAGGAAATTGGAGGCGGTGCTTTCAGTGCTTGTGTCTCACTCAAAACAATCGAGCTGCCGGAGTCCTTGGAAACTCTGGGCGAACACGCTTTCCAAGACTGCACTGCGCTGGAATTCATCAAGATCCCCTCGCGAATAAAGATCATGCCAGAAGGCGCGTTCCAGAACTGCTCGGCGCTTCGGCAATGCCAGCTTTCCGCTTCCACAGTCCGGATCGAACCCCACGCGTTTTACGGATGCAAGTCTCTGTCGAAGATCGAATTCCCCGCAGGTGTGGTTTCCATCGGCAAATTTGCGTTCTTCGATTGCCGCACCTTTGAATTTTTGGAAATACCTCTGAAGCTAGAGGAGATTGGTGATTCCGTGTTTTCAGATTGTAAGAATCTCAAGTCGATCCGCATTCCCAACCCCAGAACAAAAATCGGAAAAAATGCTTTTTACGATTGTGAGTCACTTGAAACGGCAGACATCGCCAACCCTGATATCAAGATCGGCTCTCTTCAATATTTCGCAAACTGCGACAAACTGAGGAAACTTGACCCTGAGTAGAGGCTTCTGGAATCAAACCGGCATCATGTAGGAAAGCAGGCTGCCGAGCCTCGCACGCAGCTTCGTGCGGGGCACAATGGCATCGATCAGCCCGTGCTCGAGCATGAACTCGGCGGTTTGGAAACCGGGAGGAAGGTTCTGATGGGTCGTTTCCTTGACCACACGCGGTCCGGCGAATCCGATCATGCACTTGGGTTCGGCCAAATTGATGTCGCCGATCGTCGCGAAAGACGCGGTGACCCCACCGGTCGTCGGATGGGTCAAAAGCGAAATATAGGGCAACCGTGCTTCTGATAGACGGGCGAGCGCCCCGCAGGTCTTCGCCATTTGCATCAGTGAAAGCATGCCTTCCTGCATGCGGGCTCCGGACGAGGCGGATACAATGATGACTCCCCGTTTCTCGGCGATGGCCATCTCGATGGCACGGGTGATTTTCTCGCCCACGACCGAGCCCATGGAACCCGCGAAAAACTTGAAGTCCATGACGGCGATCATCGCACGATGTCCTTCGATGGAGATTCGCCCGGAAATCACCGCGTCATCAAGACCGGTCTTCTCACGGAGCCCTGCGGTCTTTTCCGAATAGCCGCTGAAGCCAAGCGGATTCGCGGAGACCAGGCCGATCTCGGTTTCCTCGAATGAATCCGAGTCCGCCAAGAGGGCGATCCGCTCCCGCGAATCAATCAGGAAATGGTGAGTACAGTGGGGACAAACGTGGAGATTCTGCCTGAGTTCGAGCGTGTGGATCAATGCATCGCAATCGGGACACTTGGTCCATTGGCCTTCCGGCATGTCTTCGCGTCTATCATGGCCTCGCAGGCGGGGTTTGCTGAATATGCCCATGGGGTTTGGAAAGTTGGTGACGGTTCGCGAGCTGACAAGAGACAGTCCTCGTTCGGGAGAGAGGCTAATCATGGTGCAGGATCACGACAATCCCCATTTGAAAGATCTGCTCCGCCATCGCCATCTTTAGGGTTGCTATTTTTTGGCAATCGAATCAAAACCTGCCGTCAGGAAAAGTTAATATTTCCGAATTACTTGATGAATACCAAGCGCTTTGTCAGTGGATCGTCGATCATTCTTGTCGGATGGCTCGGGGCAACTTTTCTCAACGAAGTGCCTTCCCAGAGGTACCCCAAGCTCGACCGGAAACCTGCCACCGCCTCATTGGATGAAAATATCCAACCGGAACTCACCACGGGTTCCCCGAATCCCCTGCAACTGCCGGTTTCTGTCTCGCGTTGATCCCATCCCCTGACTAGGTTCCGGCATGGCTGAAAAACCGATTGTTTGTGACACGAAACCCCTCGCAGTTGAACTGGAGGCGGGAACGCATTGGTGGTGCTCCTGCGGACGTTCGAGCCACCCGCCTTTCTGCGACGGTTCGCACAAGGGCACAGGACTTCAACCGGTGAAACTCGAGGTGGCGGAGAAAAAAACCGTGTGGTTCTGCCAATGCAAGCACACGGCAAATCCTCCACTCTGCGACGGATCCCACAAGAATTTGCCAGCGGCCGGGTGACGAATCAATTCTTGGAACAGTTCCACGCAAGGAATTGAGCTGCTACAGCTCCGGCTTGATGTTCAAAGACGCCCATTCCCGCTCAACTTGGACGCTCACGAAGAAATGTTTTCCAATCCTTCCGGAAGACCTTGGCTTCCGGAAGACCTTGGTTGAACGATCAACAATTCCGGGGACCTGCTTTGACAAGAACAGGGCCGCTGGCTATCCAAGGACATGCGAGCCCTGATCAAACACGTTCTCAAATCCACCCAAGCTTCCGAAGACCTTCATGTCGCCGGCTGGATCCGAACGCGGCGGGACTCGAAGGCCTTCTCATTTCTTGAACTCAACGACGGCACCTGTCTCGGCAACCTCCAGATCGTCGCCGATGCCGGCATCCCGGGGTACGAGAATATTGCAAAAATGAGCACCGGCGCATCGGTGGAAATCCGGGGAAAACTGATTCCATCCCCTTCCGCAGGACAAGCATGGGAAATGCAGGCAGTCTCACTAAAACTGCTCGGCGAGGCTCCGGAGGACTACCCCCTCCAGAAGAAGGGACATGGAACCGAATTTCTCCGGTCCATCGCACACCTTCGTCCAAGGACCAATCTCTACGGCGCGGTCTTCCGGATGCGCAGCCGCATGGCCTACGCGGTTCACAAATTCTTCCAGGAACGGGACTTTATCTACGTCCACACCCCCATCATCACCGCCAGCGATTGCGAGGGTGCCGGCGAGATGTTCCGCGTCACCACACTTCCGGATGACAAAGCATCCAGAGTCGAAGAGGATTTCTTTGGCAAGCGGGCTTTCCTGACCGTCAGTGGCCAATTGGAAGGAGAAACCTTTGCCTGCGCACTATCTAACATCTATACCTTTGGTCCCACATTCCGGGCAGAGAATTCCAACACCTCCCGTCATGCGGCCGAGTTCTGGATGATCGAACCCGAGGTCGCGTTCTGCGATCTGGAAGGTGACATGGATCTGGCGGAAGCTCTTGTGAAATACCTGGTCTCCGAGGCCCTTGAAAACAGCGAGGGAGATTTGGCGATCTTCGAGAAATTCGTGGACAAGGGCCTTCGCGAACGTCTCGAATTCGTCGCCAGCAGGTCCTTCGAACGCATCACCTACACCGACGCCGTCGATTTGCTCAAATCAAGTGGCAAGGCATTCGAATATCCGGTGGAATACGGACTGAATCTCCAGTCGGAACACGAACGCTGGCTCACGGAAAACCATTTCAAAAAACCCGTGACCGTTTTCAACTATCCAAAGGAAATCAAGCCGTTCTACATGAGGCTCAACGACGACAACAAAACCGTCACCGCCATGGACGTCCTCGTTCCCGGAATCGGCGAAATCGTGGGCGGCAGCCAGCGCGAGGAACGTCTCGATGTTCTACTGGAAAACTTCAGGAAACACGATCTCGATCCGGAAGCCTACGGATGGTATGCCGATCTCCGGAAATACGGCAGCGTCCCCCACGCGGGATTCGGTCTCGGGTTCGAACGGATGCTGATGTTCGTCACCGGAATGGCAAATATCCGCGATGTGATTCCATTCGCGAGGACGCCAGGGAACTGCGAGTTCTAAGGTTTCAACATCCCGGCGGCGAGCACACTACGCGAGATCGGCATCCGGTCTGGAAGCCAAGGATGCGCGGCGTGAGACGCGGGCAAAAAAAGAGCCCGGCTCCAATTGCTTGGAGCCGGGCATATACCTGGCGACGACCTACTCTCACAGGACCTATCGTCCCACTACCATTGGCGCTGCGGCGTTTCACTTCCGGGTTCGGAATGGGACCGGGTGGTTCCACCGCGCTCTGGTCACCAGAGGGTAATTTCAGGGGCAGCTTGTTCTTGTGCTGCTTCTGGAACTAGGACTCTGGGGACTTCGAGTTTGCTAGTGTTCAGTTTTCAGTGTTCAGGAAGAGGCTTCGCGCTTTGCTTGCTCTTAACTGAAAACTGAACACTGAAAACTAGCGACTTTTTCCTCGCCCGCTCCCTGACATCCACACGGAGAACTTCCAATTTCCAGACCTGACAATCTCACAATCCATTCACGGTCACTTGTTTTCACTAATTCAAAAATAGGAATCAAGCCAAACGGATGATTAGTACTTCTCGGCTGAATACGTTACCGCACTTACACCTGAAGCCTATCAACGTCGTAGTCTTCGACGATCCTTAAGGGAAAATTCATCTTGGGAGTGGCTTGGCGCTTAGATGCTTTCAGCGCTTATCCATTCCATACTTAGCTACCCGGCCATGCCCTTGACAGGACAACCGGTGCACCAGAGGTATGTCAATTCCGGTCCTCTCGTACTAGGAACTGAACCCCTCAATTTTCCTGCGCCCACAGAGGATAGAGGACCGAACTGTCTCGCGACGTTCTGAACCCAGCTCGCGTGCCGCTTTAACCGGCGAACAGCCGGACCCTTGGGACCTTCTCCAGCCCCAGGATGCGACGAGCCGACATCGAGGTGCCAAACTTCATCGTCGATATGAACTCTTGGATGAAATCAGCCTGTTATCCCTAAGGTACCTTTTATCCGTTGAGCGACGGCAATTCCACATTCAACCGCCGGATCACTTAGGCCTACTTTCGTATCTGCTCGACTTGTGGGTCTCACAGTTAGGCGGGCTTATGCCTATGCACTCGACACACGGTTACCGACCGTGCTGAGCCCACCTTCGCGCTCCTCCGTTACTCTTTGGGAGGATACCGCCCCAGTAAAACTGACCGGCTGACAATGTCCCTCGCCCGGATTCACGGGTCGAGGTTAGATCTTCCAACACCCAAGGGTGGTATCTCACTGGCGACTCCGCCGTTCCCTAAAGAACGGCATCAAAGTCTCCCACTTATGCTGAGCATGAAAATCGAAAAACCAATGACAGCTTACAGTTAAGGTCTATAGGGTCTTTCCGTCCTTCTGCGGGTAGGCGGCATCTTCACCGCCATTACAATTTCACTGAGCACCTGGTTGAGACAGCGCCCAACTCGTTTCACGATTCGTGCAGGTCGGAACTTACCCGACAAGGAATTTCGCTACCTTAGGACCGTTATAGTTACGGCCGACATTCACGGGGACTTGGGCTCAAAGCTTCGCCTTGCGGCTAACATCTTACCTTAATCTTTCCGCATTGGTCACGTGTCACATCCTATACTTGGCCTTACGGCTTGGCAGAATGCTGTGTTTTTGCTAAACAGTCGGTTGGGCCATTTCACTGCGGCCTGGATAAATCCAGGCACCCCTTATCCCTAAGTTACGGGGCCAATTTGCCGAGTTCCTTAACCAGGGTTCACTCTTACGCCTTGGTATATTCTACCCACCCACCTGTGTCGGTTTACGGTACGGGTTGCTTAGCATACACCGGATCTTTTCTCGGCACCACCTTTGACAATACGGATCGGCCGTAGCCTCACCTCGGAATTCAATCACCTAGTTGTCTCCAGTCATGCGTCAATCCGGGTTAAGGGTCGCAAGTGCAGGAATATTAACCTGCTGTCCATCGGCTACGCCTATCGGCCTCGCCTTAGGTCCTGACTAACCCCGGGACGAAAATCGTAGCCCGGGAAACCTTGGGTTTACGGCGGACGGGGATTTCACCCGTCTTATCGTTACTCATGTCTGCATCCTCTCTTCTTGACGCTCCACGGTCAGTCGCCATCGCGCTTCAACGCTGTCAAGAATGCTCCTCTACCGCTCCTGGTCCCAGGACCAAAAGCCCAGAGCTTCGGTATAACGCTTATCGCCAATCATTTTCGGCGCAGAATCTCTCGATGAGTAAGCTATTACGCACTTTTTAAATGGTGGCTGCTTCTAAGCCAACATCCTCACTGTCTGTGAAATTCCACATCCTTTCCACTTAGCGTTATTTGGGCACCTTAGCTGCTGATCTGGGTTGTTTCCCTTTTGACGACGAAGCTTATCCCCCGCCGTCTCACTGCCGCGTTCTGTTGTATGGTATTCGGAGTTTGATAGGGGTTGGTAGACGGGTATGCCCCCTAGCCCTTTCAGTGCTCTACCCCCATACATAAACACGCGACGCTGCACCTCAATGCATTTCGAGGAGAACCAGCTATCACGGGGTTTGATTAGCCTTTCACTCCTACCCTCAGCTCATCAGAGAATTTTTCAACATTCACCTGTTCGGTCCTTCACGCAGTATCACCTGCGCTTCAACCTGGCCAAGGGTAGATCACCTCCGCTTCGGGTCTAGCACGTGCAACTAATGTCGCCCTGTTCGGACTCGCTTTCGCTTCGCCTCCGTTCCCTAAGAACTTAAGCTTGCCACACATACTAACTCGCAGACTCATTAAGCAAAAGGCACGCCATCATCCCCGAGGGGACTCTGACACCTTGTAGGCACACGGTTTCAGGTTCTATTTCACTCCGCTCACAGCGGTTCTTTTCACCTTTCCCTCACGGTACTTGTTCACTATCGGTCGCTAACTAGTATTTAGCCTTATGCCGTGGTCGGCACAGATTCATACGGCGTTTCACGTGTGCCGTATTACTCAGGAACTCCCTAGGGCCTCGTTGGATTTCGGTCACGGGGGTATCACCCTCTTTGCCGGAACTTTCCAGTTCCTTAACCTATCCATTGAGGTCCCACGTCGGGGTCCTACAACCCCGGAGGCAAGCCTCCGGTTTGGGCTGATCCGCTTTCGCTCGCCACTACTGACGGAATCGATTCTCTTTCTTTTCCTCCGGTTACTGAGATGTTTCACTTCACCGGGTATCGCGTGTTCTTTCTTAACTTCCATTGCTGGCTTCGGAAAGAAACGATGACTTATTAAAGTCATCAGGTTACCCCATTCGGAAATCTCCGGATCAAAGCGTACTTGCCGCTCCCCGAAGCTTATCGCAGCTTATCACGTCCTTCATCGCCTGTTAGCACCAAGGCATCCACTGTGTGCCCTTTAAAGCTTGATTCCTAATTGAAATCAGCCACGCGGACTTTCCGGTATTCTTGCGAATCCCGGAGGTTTCCACGCTTTGCGGATCTTTCGATCCACCTACTGTTGATCACCGTAGTGATCAACTTTGCCGTAAAAATTGATGTATTTGGGAATTAGAATATATTCAAGGACCGCTAAGAATGGCTCGTGGCGACAAGCTTGTCGCACATTTGAGTCATCAATATTTATTGCAGTCTAAAAATTATATTTCTCCATGTGGATGTCAAAGAGCGGACTGTTTTGAACAGAATGGAAACCAATCGCGTTGCCGGTGAAAAATGGTGGGCCTGATAGGACTCGAACCTATGACCCCCGCCTTATCAAGGCGGTGCTCTAACCAACTGAGCTACAGGCCCGGTTGTTTTTCCAAGACTCGCTTGCGGGCGGGGTGAACCCCGGCGCTCGAGACGAATCGGTGGAAGATGGTGGAGGTTAACGGATTCGAACCGTTGACATTCTGCTTGCAAAGCAGACGCTCTACCAACTGAGCTAAACCCCCTTTCTGCGGTCGGCCGAAACCTTCCGAGGGCGCGATTTACAAGAGGATAAAAGATTAAATTGTGCACTGCGTTCCGTTCAACGTGTGCCTGGCTTGGCTTTTAAGGGCCTTTGGATACCGTTTCAGGCATCCCTTTTAATAAGCGTTTTAGGTGTAAGTCCTTGCGGACTTACAACCCCTTCGAACCATTGCTGATCCGTGGGGCTCGACCTTTCACAGGGACCATGAGAATGGTTTGTGAATTTCTCCGTAGAAAGGAGGTGATCCAGCCGCAGGTTCCCCTACGGCTACCTTGTTACGACTTCATCCCAGTTACCAGCTACACCTTAGGACCCTATCCCCTTGCGGTTGATACAGGCACTTCGGGTGCGACCGGCTTCCATGATGTGACGGGCGGTGTGTACAAGACCCGGGAACGTATTCACGGTGCCGTAGATGATGCACCATTACTAGCGATTCCAACTTCATGGAGGCGAGTTGCAGCCTCCAATCCGAACTGAGCCCAGTTTTGCAGATTTCCTCCACCTCGCGGTCTCGGTTCTCATTGTGCTGGGCATTGTAGTACGTGTGCAGCCCAAGGCGTAAGGGCCATACTGACCTGACGTCGTCCCCACCTTCCTCCCAGTTGATCTGGGCAGTCTGACTAGAGTTCCCACCTTCACGTGCTGGCAACTAATCACAAGGGTTGCGCTCGTTGCGGGACTTAACCCAACATCTCACGACACGAGCTGACGACGGCCATGCAGCACCTGTGCAAATTCCCCGAAGGGTCACACGCTTTCACGTGTTTAGAGATGCATGTCAAGCCTTGGTAAGGTTCTTCGCGTTGCATCGAATTAAGCCACATACTCCACCGCTTGTGCGGGTCCCCGTCAATTTCTTTGAGTTTTAGTCTTGCGACCGTACTTCCCAGGCGGCACGCTTAACGCGTTAGCTCCGGCACGAGGGGGGTCGATTCCCCTCACACCAAGCGTGCACCGTTTACTGCCAGGACTACAGGGGTATCTAATCCCTTTCGCTACCCTGGCCTTCGAGCCTCAGCGTCAGATATTGTCCAGTAGCTCGCTTTCGCCACGAGTGTTCCTCTTGATCTCCACGCATTTCACTGCTACACCAAGAATTCCAGCTACCTCTCCAATCCTCTAGCACGGCAGTATCGGATGCAGTTCCGGGGTTGAGCCCCGGGATTTCACATCTGACTTACCGCGCCGCCTACGCTCCCTTTACGCCCAGTGATTCCGAACAACGCTCGGGACCTTCGTATTACCGCGGCTGCTGGCACGAAGTTAGCCGTCCCTTCCTCTTCTGGTACTATCAATCATGTCCGCTATTAACGACCATGCCTTACTCCCAGATGACAGGAGTTTACAATCCGAAGACCGTCATCCTCCACGCGGCGTTGCACCATCAGGGTTGCCCCCATTGTGAATTATTCTCGACTGCTGCCACCCGTAGGTGTCTGGACCGTGTCTCAGTTCCAGTGTGCCTGATCGTCCTCTCAGACCAGGTACCCGTCGTAGCCTTGGTGAGCCGTTACCTCACCAACAAGCTGATAGGGCGCGAACCAATCCTTCAGCGACAGCCTTGCGGCCACCTTTAATCTTGCGATACCATGGGGTATTAATCCAAGTTTCCCTGGGCTATTCCCCACTGAAGGGCATGTAATTCACGTGTTACTCACCCGTGCGCCACTAAACACATCTTGTATTACTACTCAATGTGTCCCGTGCGACTTGCATGTCTTAAACACGCCGCCAGCGTTCGTTCTGAGCCAGAATCAAACTCTCCGTAAAAATTGATTTACTCATCAGGGAGGCATGCCTCCCAAACTTTAAATCGGGGTGTTGGCCGTCAGTTGCCTGACTCCAACTTCCACGCACCGTTGCGTCTTCCAGGACCGAAATCCCTTCCAACACGGCGCGCAGCGCACAATTTAATCTTTTTCCTCTTCTCAGCGCAACCTCACCTGCTTAGGGCTGCCAATCATCAACTTTTGGTCGATACTTGGCGCGATTTTTGCTGAGCCATCCTGTCAAAGAGCTTGTTTCGAGGGGACTAAAAAGCCGATCGGGTGGTTACACTCGGACTTGCATCCGTAGTGAGCACCGCGATCGACATCCTGTCTCTCGGTCGCCCTCCGTCGTGGCGACGGGCGGAACCTAGTCCCCCCACGCGATCACGGTCAATCCATTTCGTATGCTTTTTTGAAAAATTTTGAGGAGGATTTATAAGTCGTTGGTATTAATTGCATTAGCCAAGATCTTTGGCTGAAAATCGTAGCATCACTTACCTGATGGATCTTCGGAGAGTGAAAGGATTGAGCACAATCCGGTGACAAAGTGGACACCGCTGGGTCTCAAAAGTTCCCACTTTTCATCATAAAGACTCCGGCAGGCTGCTTCGGAGTCGGAGCGAGACCGAAAAACCTCCCTTTTCAGGGATCGATGCGGATGCGGTGCCGCCGCACGCCTCGACGGCGGTCTGGACGATTGCCAAGCCCAGACCCGTTCCTCCGGTATCCCTGCTCCGGGACAGGTCCGGACGATAGAATGGTTCGAATAGCCGGGAAAGTTCGTCGGCAGGAACCCCGGGACCATCGTCCGTCACGACGATATCGACAAACCCGGGACTCGCGATCGCGCGAATCGATATCCTCGCACCCGCTCCAGCGTGAACCCTGGAGTTTCTAACAATATTCCCCACGGCTCTTGCTAACAAATTCCCGTCGGCCGCAACCGCCAAACCCTCGGGAATGTCGATGCTGGGCACCAATCCCCCCCCCTCCCGACCCACAACTTCGTGAACGAGCGGCTCAAGAGGGATCATTTGAAGTCGAGGAGTGCGATTTCCCGCCCTCGAGAACGCGAGTATCTCCTCAACCAAACTGGCCAATTCCGCTGCTTCCGACTCGATCTGCACCAGGTTAGGCAGATCGGAGTCCGCCAGCTTCATCTCGAGAATCCCGAGTCCCGTCCGCAGTCTTGCCAGTGGGGCGCAGAGTTCATGGGCCGCATCTCCCAGAAATCGTTTTTGACCTGCCACCAGGTGATCCAGACGACCTGCCATCCTTTCGATCGCATTCCCGAGACTACCCAGTTCGTCATTGCCGCGATGTGGAACCGACACTTTGAAATCTCCCGCGGCAATTCGGTCGGCCACTGCCGTTAGACGCCTGACGTATCGGGTGATCGCCCACACGAAAGGGGTCCAGAACGCGAGACTCAACGCGAGAACCGCAAGCCCGCCCCAAAGCCATGGCTTGAAATCAAAGAACATGCCGGAACCGTCGAGAGTATCCGCGCGGATCAATAACAGGTGCGGATGACGTGGCTGCCCGGGCGGACCAGGAAGCACAATCTGGACGCCCGCCCAGTAGCCGTCTCCATCGGAGCCCCTCATCAGGAACACGGGACGAGTCGGGGGAAGCGATGCCTCACGTCGAAGCCCATCAACGGCCCGGGGGGATCTTCTTGGCGGGGAATCCGGGCCGGGTTCGAAATCGTCGGGTGGGGGCGAATCCATATCCTCAGGAGGACCATCCTGATGGATTGGCGGAGGCCGCCTTCGAGGTGCCCTTTCCGCTTCCGGGGGTATTGAGTTGCGGCAACGTTCGATGACATTCTCAGGGATCTTAAAAGGAGGTTCCGCATCAGGATCCGGGTCGAACATCATTGCCCTAACATTCTTATCGCGGGCGATCGGTCCAATCTGGGCATCCCAATCGGGTCGTTTGAGATAGAGGATTTTTTCCCTCGTGGCATCGCCGAAATCGCGCAGGCGGTCACCAGCCGAGCCACTGAGAAGTGAATCAAGGCCAAGTCCCAGTTGCCATCCCACGAATGCGACGAACGCCAACGCAAGGATGAGCAGGTGCAGAAACAGCCATGCAAGCACCTTTGCCAGAAGGGGGAAATGGGGGCGGGTTTTCATGAACGGCTGAAATCGGAGACGTCCGGTTCCTGAAGTGAATAGCCAATCCCGCGGATGGTGCGGATGAAGCGCGGATGTTTGGCATCGTCCCCCAGCTTCTTGCGAAGGGATGAGACATGCACGTCGATGGATCGGTCAAAGACATCAAAGCGCCTCTCCGAAACTTCCTCGATCAAACGCTCGCGGGTTTTCACGCGTCCCTTGGATTTCATCAGGGCCGCCAGAATCGCGAATTCCAATGTCGTTAGATCCAGTGGTTCATCACCGAGGACGACGGTGTGGGTTTCCTCGCAAAGCCGGAGTTCGCCGGCGCACAACTCGTGAATTTCATCGCCATCTCCACCACGGAGACGCGAACGGCGGGTGACCGCACGCAATCTTGCTAACAGCTCCCGTGATGAAAATGTCTTCGGCAAGTAGTCGTCGGCACCGATTTCAAGTCCCACGATCCGGTCAGCCTCCTCACCAAGGGCGGTCAACATCAGGACCGGCACTTCCGATGTCTTGCGCAACTCACGAAGGACGGCAAATCCATCCATGCCCGGCATCATCACGTCGAGAATCACCGCTTCGTAGTCGCCGGCCAACGCCTCGGCAAGGCCGTCAGGACCGTTGTGCCTCAGCTCCACCGCATAGCCCATGGGGGTCAGGTAATCACGGATCAAACCGGCAAGCTTGCGGTCATCATCAACCACAAGAAGCCGTGGATTCTCCTGAGTTTTCGTCATCGCTGATCTATTAGCAGCTCGTGGCACCGCAAGCCCATCGCATTTACAAGAATTTTACAATTTTGCGGGTCGGTCCACACACGCAGCTCACACGGGGGAGGTTTCATCCACAACGTTCCCCACGGAACCAACCGAGAAACAACCGACCAAATCATGAAAACCAAGCAAATCCTGTTGTTATTGTCCGTGATCGTCACGGTCTCCGCCAGCGCCAAGGAGCCAAAGCCACCAGTTGACCGCCGGCCTCCTCCGCAACCCCTCCTTGGTGTGCTCGACGCCAATCACGACGGCCAACTATCGGAAGAGGAGATCACGAATTCATCGAACGTTCTGGGAGACCTCGACAAGAACGATGACGGCGAGCTCACTCCCGACGAATTGATGCCGCCTCCTCCGAAAGGCAAGAAGGACAAGACTCCACCTCCGGGAAAGCGACCTCCGTTGCTCGTCGCCACACTGGATCTCGATGAGGATGGCACTATTTCGGGCGACGAAATCGAAGCCGCGCCGGTATCGCTCCTTACCCTCGACAAGAATGAGGACGGTGTCCTCTCACGAAAGGAACTCAATCCCGGCAAAGGACCGCGCAAGCCGGAACTGTGATACTTGAATCAATCATCCCGATACGCTCCGAATTCCAAGAATCATGAAACGGCGCCTTATTCAAATCGCGTGCGCCCTCGCGGCGTGCGCCTCCGCCTCGGCCCAACCACCGCCTCAAGGTGGTGGCCGACGCCCTCCTCCGCCATGCCCGATCGTTTCGACGCTCGATGCCGATCACGACCGCGTCATTTCGGCGGCGGAGATCCAGGCCGCGACCGCTGTCCTGACGTCGCTCGACAAGAACGGGGATGGCGAAATCACACCTGACGAGTTGCGGATGCCGCCACCCGAGGGACGAAAACCGTTAGGAGGGCCAAAACCACCCAAGCCCCCCGATGGCAAGGTTGGTCCGGACGGGCGTCATGGCGACAAGCCACCGATCCCTCCCGTGGTCGCGACGCTCGACGTGGATCATGATGGAAAGATTTCCTCTGACGAACTCGCCGACGCTCCCGAATCCCTCAAAGCCCTCGACAAGGATGGAGACGGAGAGCTTTCGCCGGAAGAACTTCGTCCGCCGCGCCCCCCTCACGATCAACCCGAGGACGGCCCCCCAGCCGGATATGGTCCCGAGTAGGAATCGCGTCACCTTGGAGACATCACGGCGTGTTGTCCCATGAAATCAACTTGCCGCCCCTATTTTCATGGTTGGGGCGGCGAGTTCTTCAGCAATTGGTGACCCCACATTCATTTGATGCGGATCGTTTCCATTGGAGTCATCGCCTTGACTCTCTTGGCTAGCTTACCATTCTTGAAAAATTGAAGCCGACGATTCGACAGTTTCCCATCCTCGCCCTGTTTTGCGCCGTCTCGGCGCAGGCCGCGGATTTGGAAATGATCGTGGACCCGATCTTCAACGGTGAGTCGTTGAAACTCGATTCACTCCGCTATCAGAATGCCGCGGGCGAGACACTTTCCATCACCCGGCTCAGCTATCTCCTCAGTGGATTCGCGCTGGAGCGGGAAAATGGCAAATGGCTGGAGCTCTCCGGAAAGACCGCATGGATGGACTTGGAAAAGCGGAGAAACTCCGTGCTGCTAGAGAATATTCCGGACGAGAAGTTCCGCGCGATCCGCTTCCACATCGGACCGGACCCTGCGCAAAATGCCGCGGATGTTTCCGGCATCGCCGCCAAAGATCCTCTCAATCCGAATCTGAACGGCCTGCATTGGAGCTGGCAAGGCGGCTACATCTTCATGGCCATCGAAGGTCATTACCGACTCGAATCTTCCGAGATCAAGGGCTTCGCCCACCACCTCGCCCGTGATCCCAACCGCACCCGCATCAGCATGGCGGCACCGATCGACCTCAAGCATGACGCCACGATCCGGCTCGGCTTCGATGTCGGCACCTTGCTCAATGCCCCGCAACCCTTGTCATTTGAAAAGGACGGAACCGCGACCCATTCACGTGAGGGCGACCCCATCGCCGCAGCACTCGTGGCAAACCTGCCAGGAGCGTTTCAAGTCCGGCAGATCATGTCCTCCGCGCCATCCATCAGCCGGCCAACATCCGTCAAGCCGCTCTATCTACCGGAGAAATTCACGCCCTACCGCTTCACGATCAGCAGCACCTTTCCGATACCCGATCTACCTCGCGACAACCCGCTCATCGAGGAGCGTGTGGATCTTGGCAAAGCTCTCTTCGAAGAAACAGCACTCTCGCGCGACGGAACCCTTTCCTGCTCATCCTGCCACCAACAGGCGTCGGCATTCACCGACCCTCGCCGCTTCAGCCTCGGCGTCGAGGGGAAGGTCGGAGTCCGCAACTCCATGCCGCTTTTCAATCTTGCCTGGAAATCAAGCTACTTCTGGGATGGGCGCGCCCCGTCACTGAGGGAGCAGGCCCTGATGCCGATCCAGGATCATTCGGAAATGGATGAAACCCTCGAGCATGTGACCGCCAAACTTGCCACTAACAGCAAGTATCCCGCGCTCTTCCGCGCCGCATTCGACCATCCGGAAATCACTTCGGAGAAAATCGGTCTCGCCATCGAACAGTATCTCCTGACGCTCACCGCACACGACGCGAGATTCGACCGCGCACTGCGAGGAAAAGCCATTCTCACCGGTCCCGAGAAGCGTGGATTCGAACTATTCATGACGGAATACGAGCCACGGACGGGGCAAACCGGCGCGGATTGTTTCCATTGTCACGGTGGCCCGCTTTTCAGCGATCATCAGTTTCATAACAACGGGCTCGAAGGCGATGACCTCGGACGCGCGGTCGTCACGAAACTTCCCGGAGACGAGCGGAAATTCTCCACCCCGAGCCTCCGCAATGTCGCGCTCACTCCTCCCTACATGCATGACGGACGCTTCGCCACGCTGGAGGAAGTCATCGAACATTACAGCAGCGGCGTGCACCGCGGCCCCACGCTGGATCCAAATCTCGCGAAGCATCCCGAGAACGGGCTGAATCTAACTCAACCGGACAAGGAAGCACTCGTTGCATTCCTCAAGACGCTCACCGACGAGAAGCAACCTTCACCATGATGCGGGACTTAGTCCCAGAAGCCGTGGATCCTGTCGATCTCGCGGCGGTCCTTCTTGGTCGGACGTCCCTTGGCGGCCTCCTGTCTCGCGATGTGCCAGAGTTTCAAATTCTCATAGACCTCCGGCTTCGTTAGATCCTCGTAACAAGCTTGCGCTTCGGGAGCGCCCACGCGCTTTTCGATCACCGCCTTCACGGAAATCCGTCGGACGCCGGGTCCCTCGACGAACGGAATTTCCAACAGATCGCCCGGCTGCACCGGTGAGGCGGGCTTCAGCACGTGGCCGTTGCGTTTCACTTTTCCGTTAGTGCATGCGTCTCCCGCCAGCCCGCGGGTTTTGAAAAAGCGGGTGGCCCATAACCATTTGTCTGCACGCGCGGATTCGGACATTGGCGGGAGTTTCCCGGATCCGTTTGTAGAATAGCAAGCAAAAGCGTGACATTTCCCCCTTACATTCACCACCGGCGATTGGAATAGCCGCCGCCGGAAACAGGAATACAAGGGAAGTCTATGCAAACCACATTGGTTGTTGGGCCCTGCCTGGTGGCAGGAATTGTTGAAAACATCGCACCGTATGCATCATGGCTCTGGCTCGCCGCCGCGCTCCTGATCTTCGTGGTATTCTTCCGAAAGGTGCTCCAGTTGATCGGAGTCGTGATCATCCCTGAGGACCGGATCGGCCTCGTCACCAAGAAGTTCGTCATCTTCGGACAGCACAAGGAGCTGCCCACCGGCCGCATCATCGCGCTCAATGGCGAGGCGGGATTCCAGTCCCAGACGCTTGCTCCGGGACTCTATTTCTGGAAATGGATCTGGCAGTATGAAATCACGCTCCAGCCGCTGACCGTCATCCAGGAGGGGATGATCGGCCTGATCATGTCCAAGGACGGTGGCGAGTTGCTGCCCGGCGCGGTGCTTGCCCGTCGTGTCGATTGTGAGATGTTCCAGAATGCTGAGATGTTCCTCCGCTCCGGCGGACAGAAAGGTCGCCAGGCCGCATTCCTAACACCCGGCACCTATCGGATCAACACGTTCCTGTTTGATGTCTCGATGGCTCGAATGACCCAGATCAAGGAGAACATGGTCGGCATCGTCACCACCTTGGACGGAGCCCCCTTGCCCGAGGGACAAATTGCCGGACGCGTGACCGAGGGCCACAGCAATTTCCAAAACGCCGACGCATTCCTCGCCGCCGGAGGCAGCCGCGGGTTGCAACCCCAGGTCATCCTGGCAGGTTCCTATTTCCTGAACACGTGGTTCGTCCACATTGAGGAAATCCCGATGACGGAAATTTCCATCGGTACCGTGGGAGTGGTCATCAGCTACTACGGTGACGAGGGCGTGGACCTCAGCGGTTTGGATTTCAAGCACGGCAACATCGTCGCCAAGGGCAGCAAGGGCGTCTGGTCGGAGCCGTTAGGGCCCGGAAAGTATCCGCTCAACACCTACATCCTCCGCGTCGAGAACGTGCCCACCACCAACCTGGTCCTGAACTGGGCGAATGCCCGCAGTGAGGCCCACAAGCTGGACGCGCATCTCTCCACCATCACGGTGCGGAGCAAGGACGGTTTCCCGTTCAACCTGGACGTCTCGCAGATCATCCACATCCCGATGAGCGAGGCCAGCAAGGTGATCGCCCGTTTCGGAAACATGAACAACCTCGTCTCGCAGGTGCTGGAACCGACGATCGGAAACTACTTTCGCAACAGCGCTCAGGACAGCGACGTCATTGCCTTTCTCTCCACCCGGAAGGAGCGCCAGGCTTCGGCGAAGTCCCACATCAACGAGGTGCTCGACCAATACAACGTCAATGGCGTGGACACGCTCATCGGTGACATCGCGCCGCCGGAATCCCTGATGAAAACCCTAACGGACCGCAAGATCGCCGAGGAACAGAAGGTCACCTACGACACGCAAAGAATGGCACAGGAAACGCGCCAGGACTTGGAAAAGGAAACCGCCATCGCCGATATCCAGAAGCAAATCGTCCAGGCGGACCAAGGTGTGCAAATCGCCGAGCGCAATGCCGATGCCGCCGTGAAGAAAGCCGAGGGTGAGGCCACCACCGTCAAGCTCAAGGCATCGGCCGATGCGGAACGCGTGAAGCTCACCGCCGATGCCGAGGCAAGGCGAATCGCGCTGACAGGCAATGCGGAGGCCGAGAAGATCCTCGCGATCGGCAAGGCCAACGCCGAGTCCTATCAGCTCCAGGTCGATGCCATGG
Source organism: uncultured Verrucomicrobiae bacterium (assembly GCA_963810445.1). Lineage (GTDB taxonomy): Bacteria > Verrucomicrobiota > Verrucomicrobiia > Verrucomicrobiales > Akkermansiaceae > Luteolibacter. Next base: position 271,637 of record CAWENZ010000048.1, read on the forward strand.
GCGGTGACAATTTCACCCGCGCCAAGATCGCCGAGATCATCGGCAGGGACCACGTGAAGGTCATGCCAGACATCCTGATCACCGCCGGTGGCGACGGCACGAACGGCGCCTTGTCCGGCCTGCTGGGCATGAAGCTGATGGACGAGCTGGGCGGCAAGGCAATGTCTCCTCCTGTGACCGTGACTCAGGAGGCTCCGGTCATCCCCGTGGAGCCCGTGTCGTGACCTCGTGAAGAATCGACCTTGGCCTGATGTCGCCGCACTCGCCTGACGATTGCGGCGGCCAATCAGGCCAAGTTCATTTTCTCCATCTCAATTCCTGCTAGGAAAAGAGAATACCCTCGACGAATCGCGTGACGTGCTCCGGGCATTTTGAATGCTTCGGAGCAATCACGATCAACTGGCGGCCGAACCCCACGGGTGTGGGAACCACCTTGATCTGGCGTTTTCTCCGGAAAGGTCCGAGGCATCTTCGCGGGATCAGGGTGGCCCCCATGCCCATCGCCGCGAATTCGAGCATCAGATCGAACCCATCCAGTTCCATGACAGGCTGCAGATCGACCTTCAATCCCATGGCCCAGTCGTCGATGATTTCCCTTGAGCGGGAATTTCCGGGTGGCAGCAGCCAGCGTTGCGCGTTCGCCCATTTTCGGAAGGCGATGGCGGACTTGAAGGCTGACGGCACCATTGTCCCGGCCGATACCACCAGGATGAAACGATCAACCATCCGGTGGGTCACCTCCACCGTGGTAGGGATCAAGCGCGGACATGTTAGAATCCCGAGATCCAGGGCAGAGCTCCCCACTTCCCTCTGCAATCCTTCCTCATGATGCTGCGACACGACGATCCCGACATCAGGCTGGAGTTTCCTCTGCGGGTGAAAAATTCCCAGCACGTGGGCCTGGCCCAGATCATGTGAGATCCCGATCCGGATCTCGCGACGGTCCCCTTGGTAATCTTCCCGGATCCGCCTCATGGCTCCGCGGAGAATATGGGGAATGGCTTCGGTTTCCCGGAGGAGGACAGCTCCAGGCTCCGTGATCGTGACCGCACGCGTGGTCCGGTCGAACACCTTGATCCCCAAACGCGCCTCAATCGCCTGGACCTGCCGGGTCAGAGCACTTTGCGAGAGACCACAGGCTTCCGAGGCCGCGGTGAATCCGCGAAATTTGGCCACTTGTCTCAACAAATGGAGGGAATACAGATCGATTTCAGGTTCTGAAGGAGATTCGTCACTCATGCGCCAATGTGCATCAATCTTGGTTAAAAATGAATTTAACGCCAATCAATTTCCCGATCAGATTCGTGGTTCCGAAATTAAATCACCTCAAACCATGGCCGACAGAACCCGAAAAAATCCCCGCAATGTCCCGGGCCGATTCTACAATGATCTGACCTGTATCGACTGCGGCATGTGCCCCGAAATTGCTCCGGAGATCTTTGCCCGCGATGACGAGGAGGGCCTCTCGTATGTCAAGAAACAACCCGGATCACCGCAAGAACTCGCGGCTGCGATTGAGGCGATGAATGCCTGTCCCACCGAATCAATCGGGAACGATGGGTTGAGTTAAAGAGCTGACTTGCGAAGAAACCTGGATGGAGTTGGGGCGGTACGGCGGTGCTAAATCATCAAGACACCATGTTCGTCAGCAAATCCTTCAACGGGCCAAAAGCGGTATCCTCCCAGTCGATGGGCAAATTGGGTATCGCGTATTCGAGCGACATTCTATCCTTCGCTCCCACTCCTTGAGCGGCGATGGTCCATATCGCGAATCGGGCCTTTTCATGAACTGTTTCACCGTGCAGACCATTCAAGCAGCCAACAAACGCATCCAAACACTTAAAAACGTCTGGCGATTTGGCTTTGGAAGATTCGAGGCAGAGGGTCTCGATCATGCCGGTCTTCCCGGGACCGGGAATAATCCATGCGGCGATCTCAGGTCCATTTTCGGGTTTGATCCATTCGCCCGGCTTTGTGAGATCGGTTGAAAATGTATCTGCAATCGAATCCCTCAATGCTTGCCATGAGGCATCAAAATTCGAATCCGCATCGCGTGTAACAAGGACCCGCAAATGCTCGCCTCGAACGTATTCAGGGCTGGTCTTGAGTAAATGGAGATAGGCTCGGAGTTTGTCTTTCCCTCCGTATTGCTGAAACGTCAACCGGCCTTCCAATCCGGCATGTTTAGCAAGAGCCTGGATCACAAGAAGGTCTTCCTTGCCCTCACAGAGCACGAGCAGTTTCGGTATATGCAGCTTCACCGCATCTCCCGGTTGAATTCGATGGCCGTTTGCATCTCCTCCTTGCCGAAGGTGGTTGCGACAATCTTGCTAGGATCGTCGATACGCCGGTCTAGGCGAAGGAAACGAAGTGGATCACCCTCAATTGACGCGGCGGCTTTGTGGGCGGCTTCCATGCACTCGCGGCTGTGGGTGGTGGCGAAAAGTTGGACATCCTGATCTTCCAAGACTGCCATCAGACCTTTCCAGAAATCTTCCATGCCCTCGTAGTAGAGGCCGTTTTCGATTTCGTCGATGAGGAGGATCTTTGGGCGGTTCGCGAAGATTTCACAGTAGATTTCAAGAGTGCGGGCGAAAGCTTGACCCATTTGGGTGAACGGGAGCATCGGACCTGTGCCAATGTCCACGAAGACAAGGTGTGGATTTGTGCCTTGTGGTCTCGCGTAACGCAGTCGACGAATCCGAGGTTCGATTGAGTTACGAGAAGGAGGTCCTCAAGCCTCGTCTCGTTGTCTGGATTTAATGGGGAAATCTGATTGAACAGCTCAGAGACATCACCCGGATCTCCTTGTTTGGTGGGGAGAATCGAGAGTTTATTTCTCGTTGCATCGCGATGAATGATAGGCTCTTCACCTCTGCTTATCGTCACAATAGGCTCCGGTTCCTCAGTGTATCGACCCTTTGTAGTTGGATCAATAAACGCAGTTTCAAGTATGTCTGAAACGCCATGGACTGAAGTCCCTGACGCATAGCCACCATTTACAGCTATTTCCAGTTCCGATTGCATCCCGTCCTTCGCCAAAGATAGCCAGTAGCCGATTCCACCATCCTGAGCCGCCTTAGGTTGCTCACGGAACATTTCTGGCAAGCCCTCAAGCTGGTATTTGTTTCCGGATAACAAAACCAGTGCCTCCAAGATCGAAGTCTTCCCCGTGTTGTTCCCCCCGATGATCAAATTGGCACGCCCGAGGTTCTCGAACTTGACGTGTTCAAGTCCGCGAAATTGTTTCAGCTCAAGGGTGGAGATCATTGGGATAGGCGAAGGCTAGCGATCTGAAGAGGCGAGGTCAAACCTGCTATTGGATGAGCAATTTTGGATCGAGACGGCTTCAGGCGGAATGAATTTCGCGGTCCGTGAGGACAATAATCCGGCGTTCCTCGCGAGAACGCCGGTTTGATGAAAGGAGGAATTTCGGCAAGATGCCGATACTTCTTGAGTGACTCGGCAGTGACGAGCTGCGGGTCCTCGATGCACGGAGGAATTCCCTCCGTTTCCAGAGGTCTCTTGAGAGCGATCCGTTCCATGTTTGAAGATTAACGACGGATGGAAGTCTGCACTCGCCGGTGTTGACCGGATGTTAACAAGTTCTTACGCCACCAGCGCCTTCAGCCTGCGGCAGACTTCCTCGACGTTCGCACGGGAGTTGAAGGCGGAGATGCGGAAGTAGCCTTCGCCCGCGGAGCCAAAGCCGGAGCCGGGGGTGATGACGACCTGGGCCTCGCCTAGCATCTTGTCGAACATGTCCCACGACGTGAGTCCGGCGGGACAGCCGACCCAGACGTAGGGGGCGTTTTCACCACCGAAAACGGGAGTCCGGCGGAAATGACGGCTTCGCGGAGGAGCTTGGCGTTGCCCATGTAGTGCTCGATGAGGGCGCTTACCTGGGCTTTTCCTTCTTCGGAGAAAACGGCAGCCGCGGCCTTTTGGACGGGGTAGCTGGCACCGTTGAACTTGGTGCTGTGGCGGCGGCACCAGAGCTGGTGAAGCGGGATTCGCTCGCCGGAGTCGGATTTGCCGCTGACGGTTTTCGGGATGACGACGTAGGCACAACGGACACCGGTGAAGCCGCCGTTTTTCGAGAAGCTGCGGAACTCGATGCAGCAGTCCTTCGCACCTTCGATCTCGAAAATGGACCGCGGAATTTCAGGGTCCTGGATGAAGGCCTCGTAGGCAGCGTCAAAGAGGATGATCGCGTCGTTCGCCTTGGCGTATTTCACCCAGGCCTCGAGCTGCGCGCGGGTGGCGACGGCTCCGGTCGGATTGTTCGGAAAGCAGAGGTAGATGAGGTCCGCCTTTTCGGTGGGAACGTCGGCGACGAAATTGTTAGCCGCGTTGCATTCCATGTAGAGCAGGCCGGCGTAGGCACCTTTTTCATCGGCGTCGCCCGTGTTGCCGGCCATGACGTTGGTATCGACATAGACGGGATAGACGGGGTCGGTGATGGCGATGACGTTGCCCTTGCCGAAGATGTCGAGGATGTTGCCGGTGTCGCACTTGGAGCCGTCGGAGATGAAAACCTCGTCAGCGGAAATGCCTAGATCGGCGAACTGGTTGTCCACGATCGCCTGGCGGAGAAATTCGTATCCCTGCTCCGGACCGTAGCCCTTGAAGGTCTCGCGGCTGGCCATTTCATCGACGCCTTCGTGCATGGCCTTGACCACGGCGGAGGGCAGCGGCTCGGTCACGTCGCCGATGCCGCAACGGATGATGCGGGCGGCCTTGTCGGGGTTTGCTTCGGTGTAGGCTTTCACCCGGCGACCGATTTCAGGGAAGAGGTAACCGGCCTTGAGCTTGAGGAAATTGGAATTGATCGTTGCCATGCGGGCGGACGTTTAGCGAGTGCCGCCGGATCGTGCAAGCGGAAGCAAACCCGGCGCCGAAGAGGGGTCGTTTCAGGTGATTTCCCGATACCTCCCCGCCAATCCGGGCCAAGGCGGGCCCCCGGACGTAACTCGTTTGGGTAAATCGACTCCCGTGGTCGCAGGGGGCGATACTTGCGGGGCTAGCAATTTCGAGGGCCCGCCCGATGCACGCCGTCCAAAAAATCCATGCAAGGTCGTTGCGCGTCCTCTTACCGGGGGTCGTGTGCTGGATGCTGTCGATGATCGGGACGGCTTTCGGTCACGCGGGCTGGGATGCGACGACGGACGTGCGACTTTTTCCCGACCGCCTGCAGCTCGTGATCCGCATGATGCCGACGGAGGCATGGCGGATCCTCGGGGATCGCGCGCCCGCCGGATTGGATGAGGAAGCGCTGGGCACGGCCGTACCGCTGCTTGAGGCACGCGGCGGCGATCTTTACGAGGTGAGGGCGGGAAATGAGGTGCTCAAGGCGGGCAAGGTTTCAGTAGCGCTGGAACGCAGCGGAGGCTTTGCGTGGTTGGTGGATTACCCGTCGCCGACGCAATGGCCGGTGCGGATCAAGCCACGGTTCGCGGCAGAGATCGGTCCGGATTTCAAGGCAACCATCACCTTTTATGATCAAACCAAGCCGGTTTTTCCCGGCGATCTTGAGCCGGTCGCAGGTTCGGTGCAGACCGGGCAGGATCTCAGTTTCGAGCTGCCTCGCCCAGTCGCTTCGGTAGAGGAAAATCCCCCGGTCCAGGAAACGCCTGCCTCGGTGGAAGCAGCACCGCAACCTCTGACGCATCCACCGGCATTTCCGAAATTTCTCCGACTCGGTGTAGGGCACATCCTGACAGGCTACGATCACCTGCTTTTCCTGATCGCGCTGCTTGCGGGCTGCCGGAGTGTCCGATCCACACTCGTCATCATCACCGGATTCACCCTGGCGCACTCGCTCACGCTTGGCCTGGCCGCGATGGATATCGTTAGAATCAAATCATCCATCGTCGAACCCTTGATCGCGGCGAGCATCGTCTTCGTGGGAATCGAGAACCTGTTCTTCAAAGGCACGGACAAGGGTCGTTGGCTGGTGGCGTGCTCGTTCGGGCTGATCCACGGCTTCGGATTTGCGGGCGCATTGCGGGACGCGGGACTGGGCGCAAACGGCGCACCGGTGCTGGTGCCTCTCTTCTCATTCAACCTCGGCGTGGAAATCGGACAACTCGCGGTGGCCGCGCTGGTGTTTCCGCTGCTCCTCGCCTTGCGGAAATCCCCAACCGGCGAGCGCTATGCGATGCCTGCCCTCTCCTGTCTTGTCGTCCTGGCCGGTGGCTGGTGGTTGCTCGAAAGAACCATCCTTGCCGCATGACTTCCCATCCATTTTCAAAATCCCGATGATCCCCGATCTTAGAAACCTGCTCCCGACGCTGGCCGCCTTGCTAACATTGCTCCTCACCCCGGCGGCGATGGCACAGCGCCAGATGGAGAAGCTCGGTCGCGGACTTGTCGTCCTGAAAACCAGCACCACCCAGACCTATCTCGGCTGGCGGCTGCTCGCCACCGATCCCGATGACGTCGCGTTCAATGTCTATCGCTCCATCAACGGTGGAGCTGCCACGAAATTGAACGCCTCGCCGATCACGACCACCACGGATTTCTCCGACACGCCAGGCTCAACAAACCTGACAAGCTTCCCGATTTCCTATTTTGTCAAACCGGTGATCGGTGGAGTCGAGCAAGCAGCCAGTCCCACCTACACGATTCCGGCGGCCTCCCTAACCAAACAGTTCATCTCGGTCCCGCTCCAGCCGGTCACAGGCGGCACATCCGGCCCTTACGATGTGAAGTATGTCTGGGTGGGTGATTTCGATGGCGATGGCGAATATGACTATCTCGTGGACCGTCTCTCGACCCTCGGTGAGGCAAACCAATATCTCCAGGCCTACAAGCGCGACGGAACCTTCCTCTGGCAAATGGACATGGGGCCTAACAGCGTGAACCAATACGCCTATGAACCGGGCGCTTCCGCCATCAGCATCGGCGACACGGACAACGTCACGGTTTACGACATGGATGGCGACGGCAAGGCCGAGGTGATGGTCCGCACCGCCAATGGAGTCACTGTGACAAACGCCCTCGGTGCCCAGGTCGCCAACATCACGGCGGCGGACAACACGACTCAGTATGTGTCGGTCTTCAACGGTCTCAGCGGTGTGGAAATGGCTCGCACGCCACTTCCCAACCCGTGGGCGGTTCACGGCACGCTCACCAGCAAATGCGCGATCGCCTATCTGGATGGAGTCCGTCCGAGCGTCCTGTTCTACGGCTACAACCGCGCGGATACCGGCGCGTTCTACCGCGTTTTCAACACCTTCGACTACCGCGACGGCGCGCTGACCTTGCGCTGGACCAGCACGCTCTATCAGGGGGAGGGACACCAGATTCGCATTGCCGATGTCGATCACGACGGCAAGGACGAGATCTGCGACCTCGGCTTCACGATCGACGACGACGGATCGATGCTGTTCAACACGGAACTCCGTCATGGCGACCGGTTTCACGTGGCGGATATGGATCCGGATCGCCCCGGTTTGGAGACCTTTGCCATCCAGCAGCTCAACACCACGCTTCTATCCACCGCCAACTACGAGTCAGGAAACGGAAAGATGATCCGTCGCCAATACAACTCGAACGTCGTGGACGTCGGGCGCGGTGATGCAGGAGATTTCAATCCCAATTACCTCGGCATGGAAATGTTTTCCACGCAGCCGGGCATGTGGGGAGCGAAGGGAAACCTGATCAGCCAGCCCACCGGACAGCCGGTCTTCCCCACCCTGGGTCTCTGGTGGGATGCGGATTTCAGGCGCGAGTTCATGAGCGGTGCCAATGCCACCTTGTCCACTCCCACGATCGACAAGTGGATCGTCAACTCGACCTATCCGGACGGGGCGAATTCCAGGCTGTTCTCACTTTACAACGATTCCTATGTCTCGGCGGGTGGCGTGTCGGCGGTCTCGGCCCACCAGGCCTACGGCGGCCGGCCGGGAATCATCGCGGATCTGTTTGGCGATTGGCGCGAGGAGAGCATCGAGATCGCGAACGACTACAACGAGTTGCGAATCTACACCACGAAGATCGCCGCGGACAGCCGCCTGTATTGCCTGATGCAAAACGCCGCCTACCGCATGCAGGCGACGTGCAAGGGTTACTATCAGTCCAATTTCACCGACTACTACCTCGGCATCGGCATGCAGCCCCCCGCTCCCCCGCTGCTTTCGGACGCGGCTCTCGTCTGGAACGGTGACGGCATTTCCAACGTGTGGGATACGGCTAACAACCATTGGAAGCAATCGTGGTTCCAGTCCGGAACCTTCAACACCGCTACCAGCTACGCAAACGGCCAGACCGTCCTATTCGACATCACCGGATCCAACAACGTCCCGCTGAACCTGACCGGCACCCTCACCCCCGCTTCTGTTAGGGTCAACACGCCCAAGCCATACACGTTCGGCGGAAGCGGCTCTCTCGGCGGGCCCATGAATCTAACCAAGTCCGGTGGCGGCGCGCTCACGCTGACCGGCACCCATGGCTATACCGGAGCAACACTCGTCGCCGAGGGCGCGCTCATCGTGAACGGCTCGCTGACCTCCAGCCCGGTCACGGTGCGCGGCGGAGTCTGGTTGGACGGAGCGATCAGCGGCACCGGAACCATCGGAAATGGAGCCGTCATCGAACCGCGCGGGTCGGTTTCCCCGGGCAACGGCACCAACAGCGTCGGCACGCTCACCATTTCAGGATCTCTGATAGAAACCGACGCCTACAACCTCCTCGACGTTTCCAACTCGCCCGGCGGTGCCAACGATCTCATCGCCGTGCAGGGAAATCTGAATCTCAGCGGCACGAACATCCTCCAGATCAACCCCACTTCCGGCACGCTCTCCTCCGGCACCTACACGCTCATCACCTACACCGGCACGCTCACCGGTGGCGCACTAAATCTAACCGTCAAAGGACTCACCGGAGTGCCTTACAGCATCACCGCCGGATCGGGATCGGTGAAACTGATCGTCAACCCGATGCGCGCTCCCGGTCCGATCACCTGGGCGGGCACCAATGCCAATTGGAATCTCGCGACCACCTCCAACTGGCTGAAATCCGGCGCGGCGGACGTCTTTGTCACCGGTGACGCGGTGACCTTCGACAACACCGGTGCGGCGGCGGCCACCGTTACCATGGCCGAAGCGGTTCTACCCGCATCGGTGACCATCAATTCCACTGTGAACTACACGTTCGCCGGAACGGGCTACCTCAGCGGCACCACGGGCCTGACGAAATCCGGCTCAGGCGCGCTGACGATCAGCACCAGCAACGATTTCACCGGACCCGTCAGCATCACGGGTGGCGTGCTTGCGGTCTCGACGGTCTCGGAAGCCGGAGCTCCCGGCGGTCTGGGTGCGGCGACATCGGATGCCTCCAACCTCACGATCAACGGAGGCACGCTGCGTTTCACCGGCTTGCAGTCCGTGACCGACCGCGGTGTGACCATCGGCTCAAATGGCGCGACCTTCGACACGCCCGCCGCCAACAACCTCCTCGTCTGGCAAGGCCTCCTAACAGGATCCGGCCCTTTCACCAAATCCGGCTCCGGCACCCTGATCCTGAACGGCACCAACACCTACATCGGCGCCACCACGATCTCAGGCGGCACGGTCGCGCTCGCCGACGACACCACCAACCGCTACGGACTCGGCAACGGCGGAACCGGAACCATCACCATCAGCAACGGCACGCTGAAAATGTTCGATGACAGTGGCAGTTACAACGCGACTTACTGGACCATCAATGTCCCCGCCGGTGGCAATGCGACGCTTCTCGCCGACTCGCGGTGCGAACTCCGCGGCGCGCTCACAGGCAGCGGAACCTTCAACTATTACGTGCCCTTCATCCGCACCGACCTGTTTGGAAACTGGTCCGCCTTTACCGGACAGATCAACTTCACCACCGATGCCGATGGTGGTGATTTCCGGATCCAGAACACCTTCGGCTATGGAAACGCCCACCTGAATCTAACCGCAGGCGCGATGTATTACACGCCGTCGATGGGCGCCAACCTCACCCTCAACATCGGCGCGCTGTCAGGAGCATCGGGCGCGGGAATCTATGGCGGACCCACCGCGGGTCGCACGCTGACATGGAGCGTCGGCGGGAAGAATCTCGACACCACCTACGCAGGAGCCATCAACAACGGAACCGGAACCACCGCCTTCACCAAGGTGGGCACGGGAACGCAAACCCTGTCAGGCACGAGCACCTACACCGGCGCGACCACGGTAAGCGGCGGAACCTTGTCAGTAACCGGAGCCCTGGGTGCAACCGATGTCACGGTAGCGAACGGAGCGGCAATCGTCGGCAGCGGAACCGTCGGCGGCCAGGTGACACTGCAGACGGGCGCAACGCTCGGATCAACCACCGGGCAGGCTGCAACGCTGGGCATCTCAGGTGGAGTGACTCTATCAGGCGGCAGCAAGCTAACCGTGAAACTTGGAAACACGACCGTCATCGGCGGAGGGACAAACGACCTGATTCAAATGACCGGCGGAGCCTTGAACATGAGCGGAACGATCACCGTAACGCCGGCTTATCTCAATGGCACGTTGACCACAGGCACCTACACCCTCATCGCGGGTGGAACCACCACGACCGGCAGCCCGACATTCATCTGGGGCGGAACCAATGGTGAGATTGTTAGCTTCGACACCAGCACACCCGGAACCTTGAAGGTGGTGGTCACGGGTGCCGGGCCCCCAAACGCACCGACGGGAATCACCGCGACCGCTGGCAACGCGCAGGTGGCGCTCAATTGGAACACCGTCGCTGGAGCCACCAGCTACAAGGTGAAACGTTCCCTTTCCAGCGGCACCGGCTACGTGGCGTTGCCAGGCGGAACAACGGCAAGCACGGCTTTCAACGATACCGGCCTAACCAATGGCACGACCTATTACTATCAGGTCTCCGCTGCCAACGGTTACGGCGATGGCCCGGACTCGTCCGAGGCAAGCGCGACACCGGTCAGCACGGTGACAGCGACGTTCACATCGATCGCGGCGCAAGACGGCTATGCGCGCGAGTCCAATGAAACCAGCAACGTCGGAGGATCCAACACGTCCAATACCACCCTGCGGATCGGTGACGACGACAGCGCACAATCCGGCGAACGCCAGTTGAAGGCTATCGTTTCGTTCGATACCTCGTCCATTCCGGACAACGCGGTCGTCACATCGGCCACCTTGAGATTGAAAGCATCAGGCATCACGGGAACCAATCCTTTCACCACCCACGGCACCTGTTATGCGGACATCAGGGGCGAAACCGGATTCGGAGGATCCACAGCCCTCGCCAGTGGCGACTTCGAGGCCGCGGCGGACGCATCGCAGGCGGCGGTCATGAGCGACCCGGTCTCTGTCGGAGGCATCTCCACCGGAACGCTGAATGGCACGGGACTCGCGTGGATCAACAAAACCGCCAACACCCAGCTCCGCCTCTACTTCTCGTTAGACGACAACAACGACGGCGCGGACGACTGGATCGACTTCCACGCAGGAGACGATGCCACCGCAGGCAACCGTCCCGTGCTCGAACTCACCTATTATATTGAGGAAACGAGCAACGCGCCGACAGCCTGGCTGAAGTTTGATGAAAGCAGCGGCACCACCGCCGCGGATTCCTCCGGCAACGGTTGGAACGGCACGCTGGCCAACTCGCCGACATGGGTCGCCGGAAAAATCAACAATGCTGTTAGCATGAATGGAACCGCCCACGTCTCCCTGCCGACAGGCGTGGTGAACACCCTCACCGATTTCACCATTTCCACCTGGGTGAAGCTCAACACCATCGTCGTCAATTCGCGGATCCTCGATTTCGGAACCAGCACCACGCCCACCTCGACCGTGGGAACCTACATGTTCGTCGCTCCCACCGCCAACGGGATGCGTTTCGCGATCACGACCGCCGGTTACACGAATGAACAACAGATCATCGCCACCACGCCGGTCTCGACCGGCACGTGGACGCACGTCGCCGTGACGCTCTCTGGAACCACTGGAACCTTCTATGTGAACGGGACGGCCGTGGGAACCAACACGGGCATGACGCTCAATCCGGCCAGCCTCGGCAACACGACCCGCAACTTCATCGGCAGATCCCAATTCGCCGCCGATCCCTATCTGAACGGGACGGTGGACGAGTTCCGCATCTACAACCGGGCCTTGAGTCCCTCCGAAATCTCCGGACTGGTCGCACCGCCGGCGATCACCAGTGCGGCGGTTGCCAACGCAACAAACGGAACCACGTTCAACTATCAGATCACCGCGACCAACAGCCCAACCGCCTATGACGCGACCGGACTACCTGCGGGGTTGAACGTGAACCCGGTCACCGGTTTGATCAGCGGCAGCCCTTCTGTTAGCGGCACGTTCAATGCGACCGTCAGTGCGGCAAACGCCAGCGGCAACGGCAGTGCGGGACTCGCGATCAGCGTGCTCCCAAATTCACCGCCGACTCCATCCGGCCTCGTGGCGAGCGGAGGAAACCAGGTGGTATCGCTGAGCTGGAACGCCTCCGCCGGTGCGACGAGTTACACGGTTTCGCGTTCGTTGACCAGTGGCAGCGGTTATGTCCCTGTCGTCGGTGGAACCACCACAAGCACCAGTTACAACGACACGGGGCTCGACGACAGCACCACCTATCATTATGTGGTCAGCGCGACGAACGGCGGCGGGACCAGCACCAATTCCAACGAGGCAGCTGCCACGACCTTCACGGAAATCGAGAACTGGCGCATGCTCAACTTCGGCACCACTGCGGATGCTGGCAACGCCGCCGACTCCGCCGATCCGGATGGCGACGGAAGCACCAACGCCCAAGAGTTCACGGCCGGCACCGATCCGAAAAGTGGAGCCAGCTTCCTGAAAATCGATCAGATGCAGGCGAGCGGAAGCGACATCAACATCAGCTTTGCGACCGTGACGGGAAGGATCTATCACCTCAGGTACTCGGCCGACCTGCAAGGCGGTTCATGGTTCACCGTGCAGGACAACATCCCGGGCACCGGAGGCACCGTCCAGATCCCCGACATCAATGGTGCCGGCCTGCCAAAACGCTTCTATCAGCTCAGTGTGGAGCAAACACCCGGCTCTCCTTGATCCGGAGTGCCGCACGGCGGCGTCAGAGCACGAACAAGACTTTCCCCGACCGCTCCGGCGCATCGAGACGCGCGAGCGCGTCTTGCCAGTCTTCCAGCGGAAACGTGGAATCGACGCTTTGCACCAGTTTCCCCGCCGCCACCAATGCTGATAGATTCTCGTAAACCTCCGCCACCTCGTCGGCCTCCGCATTCTCGATCCACTTCGTGACCCATAGGCCGCGGACCTGGATGCCGCGGAAAATGAGCAGGCCGTTAGGAACCATCACCGGTTTGCGCCCCATCGCGCCGTAGGTGACGTGGCTTCCGCCTTCGCAGAGCAGTTTCATCAGGCGGAGCGCGCTGTCGCCGCCGACGGCGTTGAAGGCGAGCGCGGCATTGGCACCGTCCATCGCTTCCTTGGCCGAGGCCATGCCATCGTCATCGTCGAGGAAAACGTGTTCGGCTCCGAGCGCACGGAGTTCCTCGAAAAGCTCCGCCCTGCGGACAAAAGAAATCGTCCGGACACCCAGATCGCGGGCAAGCTGGATCACGCAGCGACCGACGGCAGAATTTCCCACGTTCTGGACGATCCAGTCTCCTTTTAACAAATCCCCGAAGCCATGAAGCAGTTGCCACGCCGTCGCTGGATTCACCTTCAACATGGCGGCCTGGAGCGGATCCATTCCTAACGGCACCTTGAAGAGCACCTCGCCCGGGACAACCGCGTGGGATGCCCACGTCGCGGATCGCCGGAGGAAAATCACCTCGTCGCCCTCTTCGAAATCGGCGGAGTTGCTCAGTTGCACCACACCAAATCCCTCGATCCCCGGAGTGGCGGGCAGGTCGAGCTGGACTCCGTAGGTTCCCTCGATGGTGTTGAGATCCGCCGGATTCAGCGGGGCGGCGAGGATGCGCACGAGCACTTCACCATCGCCCAAGGACTGCGAGATCAGCGTGTCGCTCTCCATTTCCAGGACCTCGGCCGGTTTGCCGGTCTGCCTGAACACCAGTTGCTTGCCGAGTATCGTCGATTCGTCGTCTTCCATGCCTCCACTCTGGCGCGGAATCCCGCGTTGCCAAGCAGGACGTCCGTCAATCTCAGGAGCTGTTTGAAAATGGCAGGGATGCGACAGATTCTTGGCAACTATTGTGGCAGCAGACAATCCGGAGTTTCTTCGCATGTAGTCCAGCCCTTCAGGGCGTCTTCGTTAGCGATTGGAAGACGCCCTAAAGGGCTGAACTACGAACCAAGAGCTCGGCGTCCCATGATTCAGACTTCCTCTCAGGGAGTGACCACTTCCAGGCGGACAAACGACTTCGGATCTCCCGAGGGAAGCATGTATTTGAGAGATCCGTTAGAATCATCTGCATCGCCGGTGACGTCCGTCCAGGTGTTCAAGTCAGGGGAGGTCAGCACCCGGAAGGTGATGCCGGTGGCGGCGGAGGAATGCGGCCATGAGATCAGCCCGCCGACCAGTTGCGGATTCGCGGTGAAGGTGCCGCCTTTTTCCCCCATGAAATACTCAACGCTGTTCCTCACTCCGTCGTTGTCGGAATCCAGAGTAGGCCCTTGCGAACCTCCGTTGGCAGCAGCCCATTCCGTGTAGGTGAGGGTGGCCGCGTTGCTGAAATAAACCGTGCCAAGGGTCTGGGTGACTCCGGCGGTGCCGAGATTGAAGGTGCGGTCGAAGCCGGTTTCGTAGCCGCCGTTCGTGTTGTTAGAATCATCGGTGGTGAACTTGTAGGTCCCGAATGACGATCCGGCGAAGCCTGTCACGTTGTTGATCGTCCCCGTGTAAATCCCGTCGAGATCCGGGTCCAGCAGCGTGAGCGTGCTCAGGGCGGGTTGCTCTCCGGAGAAGAACTGCGCTTGAACCGTGCTCGGCGGGGCGAAATCCCCTTTCAGGCACTCCACGTTCATGTTCACGCTCAAGGTGATGTTTCTCGTCTGATCGAGGGGAAATGGATCGACGTTGTTGAGAATGCCGTCTCCGTCCTCGTCATCGGTCCCGACGAGCGCGGGTCGGCTCACCGGGATCGTTAGAAATTGTTGACCGGATTCCGTCTCGAAGTCGAAGGTGTTCACACCACCGGCCATGACGGCATCGGTCGCCAGCGAGGCGAGGGTGTGGTTAGAGCCGTAGGAGGAGTCTCCGTTGACGAGGATCGCCATGACCTTCACGGACTGGCTACCCTCCGGGACGCCAAGAAGCGCCGTGTTCAGGGCGATTTCCACTCCGTCCGTCACGGCGGCATAGCCCGCGCTGGTGGCGCTGACGTCGGTCCAAACGACTTTCGCGCCAGCGACCGGGCCATTTGAAGCCGTGGCCAGATCGGCGCGGCCGACGTCGCTTCTCACCTGGGTCTTGAAATCGAAGCGGCTGACGTAGGCCTCGGTTCCGGTGCCGAAGATGCGGATGGCGGAGTCCGGTTGGAAACCGGTTTCAAAGGTCATGCCGGTGCCGGAGTTCGGCGCGAGATTGTTGATGTCGGCCTCAAAACCGCCGGACGCGATGAGGCCCTTGCTGATCGACTGGACGCCGCCGGCCTTGGAGTCGATGAAAAGAATGATGGCATTGCCATTCGCACGCCCGCCGATGAAGAGGTTCAGCAGTTTTCCGCTTTGTTCGTAATGGATATTGGCAATGGCGCTGCCTGTGCCAAATGCGGAATCAAAGTCCTGCACGTCGAGCTCCGTGTAGCCCTCGCCAACATTACGGACGCCATCCACCGTGACGACGGCCTGCGCGGAATTGACGGCCAGGACGGCGGAAGCGGCGATGGTGGCGCATTTCCACGGGCGGGAAGCAAATGGGTTTTTCATGGATGGATGGGTTGGGATTGGGTTCTGGAAGGATTGGGAATCACCCTTTACCGGCCCGGATTTCCAAATCGATGGAGAATTGCATCTCCTGAATGGCTCAACAGGCACAGTCAGATGTCAAATCGACAGGCGGTGGTTTAGAAATTATTTCCGCGATCTTCCGCCATGGACGCCGCCCCCGGCATGAGTTAGCATCGCCGCCATGGAACACCGGGTGGAAATGTGGCGGACCGTGAAACGCGCCGTCACCTTGGCGGCAATCATCGGCGGGGCTTGGTTTCTGATCATCCGGCCGATCGAAAAAGGACTCTCATCCACCAAACACAGCGTGGAACGCGGGCTCGGCGAAGTTCTCCGGGCCATCACCAACCGCGACACCCGCATCGTCGAGGGACGGGCGGAAATCGTCGAAACCTCCGAGATTTCGGAACTCGCGCTGCTGGAAATGCGGATGAGCGCCACCCGCACGATCGAAAAAACCGAGAGTTTCTCGATTCTCCCGCTCGGCACCAAGAAACTCATCGTCCGCGGATATTATCAGGTGAAGGGCGGCTACCGGCTGACGAAGGGCGTCTCCTTGCAAATGAAGAATGGCAAGCCGGTCGCGAATTTCCCCAAGCCGGAAATCCTCTCCGTCGAGCTCATCGACTTCGACGTCCTGAGCGAGGACAGCGGCTGGATGAACAAGATCCAGCCCGAGGACCGTGCGCAGATCCTGCGCGAGCTTCGTGCCCAGATGCGCATGGAAGCGGAACGCAGCGGCATGCTCTCGACCGTGGAGGCGACCATCCGCACGCGGCTGCATGACCTGCTTGGCGCGGATGACGTCAGGGTCGAGCAGGAGCTGCCCTAACGGCTTGGCTTCGGCAACGGCTCGTCGCCCAACAGCTTGTCGAGCTCCGCAACCCGGTCCCACGGCAGCCGCTTGCGTTGGTATTTCTTCCAGATGATGTCACGAAGTTCGCGCAGCGCCTCCTCGGTGGGTGGCACCATGTCCGTCCAGGTCGGGTTGCGCTTCTGGGTCGTGGTCATGATGGTCCACTTGCCGCTGAGGTAATAATTCGCCCGGTAGTAAACCTTGCCCTCGTCGGTATTTTCAAACCACTCGTGACTCTCCATGACCGGAGAGTGCCGTCTCGGGAAACCGGAAACAAGTGGCGAATCCGCCATCGACTCGCCCCGCCCCGCGCTCATGATTCCGCCATGGCAAACATCGGCGAGCGCGCGTCCCTCCGCATCCTCCGGGAGAAACCCCACGGGTTGTTTCTCGACGCGGGTGATCTCGGCGAGGTCCTCCTGCCGCGCCGCGAAATGCCGGTGAAATGGACACTCGGCGACGACGTGGACGTGTTCCTTTACCACGATTCCGAGGACAGGCCGGTGGCCACGCTCAAGGTTCCCAAGGTCATGCCCGGCCAGTTCGCACGGCTGAAATGCGTGGCCGTCACCGGCGTCGGCGCCTTCCTCGACTGGGGACTGCCCAAGGACCTGCTCGTTCCGTTCCGCGAGCAAAAGGTCCGCATGGACGTCGGAAAAAGCTACATCGTCCATGTCCACATCGACGAGCAAACCGGACGCATCATCGCGTCCACCCGCATCGCCCGGCACATGGACCAGACGCCGCATGACTTCCGCCCCGGCCAGGAAGTCGATCTGATCGCCTTCGGCAAAACCGACCTCGGCTTACAAGGCCATCATCAACGGCACCCACAGCGGATTGATTTTCTCAAACGACGTTTTCCAACCTCTCCAACCCGGCGAATCCCTCAAAGGCTACATCGCCGACGTCAGGCCGGACGGGAAAATCGACCTCACCCTCCACGCCCCCGGTCGCGGCAGGGTGGACGACCTCGAAAGCCGGATCCTGGCAGAGCTCAAGGCCCGCGGCGGCTTCTGGCCCATCGGCGACCACAGCACCCCTGCGGAAATCAACGAGGAGCTCGGTGTCAGCAAGCGCACCTTCAAGCAAGCCACCGGCGCGCTCCTCCGCAAACGCGCCATCACCATCGAAGAAAAAGGCCTCCGCCTGGAAGACGGGGATTGGTCACCGCCTTCCACCTAACGGGAGAAATTCCAGATGGGGAATTGGAGATCGGGAGATTCGCTGTTAGGGCTTGCGTTTCAGTCGCCGATGCGACGAATCGGATCCACTCAGTGGACAACTCGTCCTAGCTTGCCAAGCGCTTGCTCACGAGGACCTAACCTCCCAATCTCCAATTTCCTTTCCAAGGTCTTGCGTGCTGGCAAAAATCCCCGATTGCGGTCGGCGTAATGCTGGCCGATTTCGTCCTGACGCTGCCAATCGGAATTCGAGCGACGCGGAGGCATTCAATGCTTTGGCGGATAGAAGCAGGAACCCTATTTTCGCGGGCCGGGAGCTACTCCGGCAGGCTTGAGCGGCATCCTGGCCAAATCTCCGTTTCGCGGCCGCGTAGATCATGCCCTCCGCCTCATCCACCGACAGGGCGGGACCGTCGAAATCGATGCCCTTGATGGTTTGAATCGAACGACGCGCGGAACTCCCGATCTCATAGCGGAGGATTTCGGTCGTGGGTGACTCACCGCTGTAAGTCGCCCCATCCGCGGCCCACACCTCGCCAGCCACGGAGGACGGTTGCAATGCTCGGGTGTCCTTTTCGGTCGCTGCTCTCAACTTCTCGCTCCCGCTATCCAGCATTTGGCCGTTGGGGATCCGGGGTGGAGCCTCGACCGGACCTGCAAGCGCCCAAGTCTTGGTATCCACTCGCCGCCAAACGTTGCCTTCGCCGCGGTTTTCCACCAAGACCCGCAGGTCTGCGCCTTGTTTCCACACGCTGATGATTTCGGCTTGTTCCCGGGGAACGAGCACCTCGGTGCCAGTGCCATAGGAAAACTTCATTTCGAGGTCGTCGAACAGATCGACGAAAAGGTTCACCAGCGCCCCGTAAACCACGATGCCTTTGCTGAATGGCACGTCTCTATCGAAAAATGAAACCGAGGGAGCATTGGAAAATCTCCCGGTCGGCGGGTTGTCCATCGCCACGCTTCTAACACCGTTGGCGGCTAGATGCGTGTAGAAGTAGTCCACTCCGTCTTCAATCTGCTGGGTCAAGGCTGGCAAATCATCCACGCGATAACGCCCGACATAGTCACGGATCCGTTTGACTTGGGCACGGGAAATCCGGGCCAAACCCAGACGTCCATCGCCAGTCTCCCTCACGGCGATACCGCCATCCTGATAGGCAAGGACCGTCCACTCGTTCCGGGTCCCGCCCTGGGCCATGTCACTCAACCGAAACACTTCGACCGGTCCGCCGGCCATTTGGTAGGTCGCGGCGGCCTGTTTCACGAAATCCTCATAGACGCCGTATTCGCCTTTGGCCGGGTTCCATTCGACGGTCGAATCGTCCTTCTTGTTGCGTTCGTGCTCCAGGTAGGCGAGCCGGGCTTCGTGATCGCCACGTTTCCGGAGATAAGTATCCGCCGCGTCCACCAGGTCTCCGCGCGCGCTGGCGGCATCATCCAGTTCTTCCAGATCCTTGTCCCCATCAGCGGCATCCAGAAAAGGAACGACCCGTTTTACGTCGAGTTTCTCGCCGGAAATGAGGGCTCCGGCCAGCAGCGCCTCCTGCGCCCGCGCATCCTTGCCTGCGAGAATGGCAGACATGGCTTTTTGGTCGCCTGCCAACACGGCGGCATAAGCGCCGATGGCTCCCTCACGGCGCGCCAGCGCTTGGAAGGGCTCAACCTGCCAGTCACTCCGGTGGCAGCGGCGCAATGCCAGTTCGAGGTTGTCCGCCGTGATCGATCCTTTCGCCAGCACCGCGGACACGGGGCCTTCCATGACTCCGGACTTTGTATTGAGCAGGACTTCCAGCAGGCTTGAGGCAAGTGACGGATTCTCCGGCGCGAGCGCTTCGATCCGTTTGGCGAGCACACCCGCCCATGCAGGCTTCCGCGGTGGATTCGCGGCGAAGAATTTACCGATCCAAATTTCCGGCGTGGGCAGAGGTTTTGTCGATTCATAGTTGAGTTCGTGCGATGTATCCTTGTCAGGGAAAGCGGCGAGGCAGCGCTCCAGTCCCGTGATGATTTCCTGCTTAGGCAACCCGCCCAAGGCATGAATCGAGGCGACGATTCCGTCCGTGCCGCCACGGCTTTCGGCGCGGCTCAATGCGGCCTTCATCACCGGGATGGCGTCCTTGACCTTGTGAAATGCCAAGCCCACAGCCGCGCTTTGGATTATATCGTCGTCCGTTTCCTTCTCCATCGCCTGCTTCAAAGCGGGCACGGCTCCGGGAAGTTTTACCTTTCCAAATCCATTAAAGAAATCGAGACGCGTGGAATACCATTGATCTCCGGCCCATTGGGCATCTTTCAACCATGGCAGAAGCGGGCGCAGGGTGGCCACGCTGGCCTCACATCGCACGAGCAGATGCACCGCATGCTCGCGGGCATGGAGATTGTCTCCGCGAGTCATCCGGCCCAGCTTTGGAATCCAATAATCCTCTGCGGCCCAGATTTCCTGAATATACCATTCCGGTTCCACCCGCTGACTTTCCAGCGATGTGAGGACCCATTTTTTCCGCCCATCCCAGTTGGCTTTGAGCAACGCATGGACGGCGATCTCACGGGCCTTTTCGGGAAACGTTTCATTGGCGGCGGCCGCGATGAGCTGCTCACGCCACTTGGGAGCGGTCTTGGGATCGGCTTTTTCGAGCAGCAAGCGTGCGGCCACCGTGGCGAGGCCGGGGTCTGGTCCAGTGGCCAGTTCGGCAAAAAATTTGGCGGCCATTTCAGGCTCGCGCCGTTGGATGGCGGCCAGCGCCCAGTCCGGGTGTTCATCAAAGACGTAGCATTCCCAATCCGCATTCCGGGCATCCGCGATCACCCGTTCCCGCATGAGGCCGCTGTTTTGATAGATCCATGCCCGCGTCCGGAGATGGATTCTCTGGTTGTCTGCGGATTCGACGGGCAGGTGATCGAGCACTCCGGCGATTTTCCGCGCCGCATCATCGGTTTCGGGAAGGAAACGGAGCACCACGCCGAGCCCCGTCGGGTCGTCCAGAACAGCGGCGAGTAGTTGGTTCCGCGCGGCGCTCGACGGCTTGGGGGCCTCGTGCCCCTCGCGGAAACAACGCCAATAAGCGAGATGCTTCGCGGGTTTCGCGTCATCTGCCGGAGCCTTCCATATGGGCCAGGCGGGCATTGGTTCGCCGGCCTTGATGCGGGCGTTGAGCACCTCCGCCCAGTTGGGCCCGGGCGGATCCTGATAGCGAAGATCCGCAGCGATCCGATGAATCGGCGGTGGATAGGAAGCCTCGGCGCACCATGCGGTGGAGGCCATGAGCAGACAGACCGCCAGAAAGGGAGCGGGACAATCCGATTCATGATCGAGATGGATAGAGATCAGCCTTCGCAACAGCAAGGACATCTTCGCCCCGGCCCTGCGCCGCCATGCGTGGGTTTATCCGCGCCGGGATGTCCAGCCGTCCTTAATTGATAGGTGTCGTTTGAAGGGGGAGACGTCCATGCCTCCTATCGATCCTCACCTCCGCTTCTTCACCGCCTTCTTCTGCTCGAAGCTCACCAGCTTCGGATCGAAAGCCTCCGGATCATATCCCGGATGCGCCCATTCGATTTCACCGTGGAGCGCCTGCATGTATTGAAAAGTCCCGCCGAAATCCTCTGGCGGACAAGCGCGCGCACCCTCGAGCACTTCCGGCCCACCTTCGCCACCCACCCATTTTTCGAAGGCGATCTCATGGATCCATTCGTCGGCGAAATCGTAGCGATAGAGAATGCGGATCGGCAGCCGTCGCTTGCCGATGAACTCCTTCACCGTCAGCACCGCCTCGTCCTGGAACTCGCCGGGCACCTGATCCTCCAGCCCGATCGGGCCGATCACATCGACAAGTCGCTTGCCTTTGCCATGACGAAACTCGTGCGGGCTCTTGTTGTCCCAACCCATCACCGACTGCACGGCATCGCTGAACTGGATGAACGTGATGTCCGCGGAAATCGAGAAACGCCGCCAGATCTGCGGTTGGATCCCGTAGAGCAACACCTTCACCAACACCCGGTTCTCATCCTTGCCTTTCGCCATGCCCGGAGCTTGTGAACGCCATCGGGGGAAAAATCAAATGGGAATTTGCCCAATCGAAAACCGGGGATCGACGGCTGGCGTTGCGCTTACAAGAACGTGGTTGCGGTGTCTCGCCGCACCGAATGACCACAGCACCACACGAGGTTTTGTGAAATGTCGCATGGCGGCAAAAGTGGCTGGAGCGTCTCGCTCCAGACCGTCGGGGAGGCGTCCTCGGCACGGCGTAGCATTGCGAAGACGGCTCGCCTCCCGCATTCCGAGTCAGTGCGAGACATCACACCAGCGGCGCGAGGAGGTGGGAAAGGGTTTCGGAGTCAATCTTCAGGGCGCTCGTCTCATCGGATAGAAGCGCCTTGACGAGTTTGTCCTTGCGAACCTGAAGCTCGAGGATGCGTTCCTCAATGGTTCCGGTGCAGACGAGCTTGTGGACGAATACGGGCTTCGTCTGGCCGATGCGATGGGCCCGATCCGTCGCTTGATTCTCGGCAGCGGGGTTCCACCACGGGTCGTAGTGGATCACGGTGTCGGCGGCGGTTAGATTGAGGCCGGTTCCGCCGGCCTTCAGCGAGATGAGGAAGATGGGGATGCTGCCGGTCTGGAATTGTTTGACCAACGAGGCCCGCTCCTTGGTTTGGCCGGTGAGCTGGAGATAGGGAATTTTTTTCCGCACAAGGTGCTGCTCGATCAGGGCAAGCATGGAGGTGAAGGTGGAGAAAATCAGGATGCGCCGGCCTTCCTCCAGCAGCGTGGGAAGCAGCTCGCCGGTGAGGTAGGCGAGCTTGGCGGAATCGGTAACGCCGCGCGCGGCCTCCGTGCCGAGGAGGCCGGGATGGCAGCAGATCTGGCGGAGCTTGAGCAGCGCGTCCAGAACGATGATGTGGGACTGCGCGAGACCCTTCTCCGCAATAGCGTGGCGCACGCGGTCATCCATGGCAGCGCGGATGGATTCGTAGAGGTCGGCCTGTTCGGATGTTAGATCGATGCGGTGGACGAGGGTGGTCTTCGCGGGCAGTTCGGTGGCCACCTGGTCCTTGGTGCGGCGCAGGATGAGCGGGGAAATCCGGCGGTTCAGGGCGAGCTGGGTGCCGGGGAGCTTGTCGCGCTCGATGGGTTTGCGGATCTGGGTGTTGAAGGATTTCTCATCTCCCAGATAGCCGGGCATGAGGAAACGCATGAGGCTCCAGAGTTCGCCCAGATGATTTTCCATGGGCGTGCCGGACAGGCAGATGCGATGATCCGCACTGAGCTTGCAAGCAGCCCTCGCGGTGATGGACCGCGGGTTCTTGATGGTGTGTGCCTCGTCAAGGACCACGCAATGCCAGGCTTGGGCGGACAAGATTTCCTCATCTCTAGCGAGTAGCGGATAAGAGGTGAAAACCACGTCGGCCGCTGGGATTTTCACGTAATTTTCCCCGCGATCACTGCCGTGGAGGACAAGGATACGGAGCCGGGGCGTGAATCTCGCAGCCTCAGCGGCCCAGTTAGGAACCACCGAGGTGGGGGCGATGACGAGGGATGGCTTGCCGGGGACCCCGTGCTTTCCGGGATGGGCGGCGGCGAGGTGGGCGAGTGTCTGGAGGGTTTTCCCAAGGCCCATGTCATCTGCTAGAATCCCATGCAGCCCGTGTGCGGCCAGGAAACGGAGCCAACGGAAACCATCGAGCTGATAGGGACGTAGTTCCGCCTTCACGGAGGCGGGAACCCGGGTGGCGGGAAGGCCGTGAATGTCGCGCAGATTGCGGCCCAGTTCAGCGAGGACGCGGGTCGTTTCCGTGTCGTCGATGGCCAGCGCATCGGCCAGCCGGGCGGCACCGAGTCGGTCGAGCTGGACCGCGCCGCCCGCTTGGAGCGGTCCTTGGAACAGGTGGCGGACCTGTTCTAACATTTCCAGAAAGCGGCGGCCAGGGAAGCGGATGTGTCCGTCCGCTGGCCTTTCACAAGGCAGCAGCAGGGTGTCCGGGATCTGATCCGGATCGGGGTAGCGGAGGTGCAAATCCTCCCGGATGGCACGGGCGATCTGGGGGATGAGGCTGATCCGCTTGCCATCAAGATCCGCCATGACATCGAAATTGAACCAGTCGATTTCTTTCCTCGAGTCGGTGGCGAGAATGGGAAAAAACTCGCTGACATCGTGGATGGTTAGACCCGCCTTTGCGTTTCCCTCGACGATCCAGCCCTTCGCCTTGAGGTCGGCACAGTCCGGGCTTTCCAGAAAATCGAGCCAATCGGTGGACGGGGCATTGACCTTCTCCAGGACAACGGAGTTGCGGTTCTTGTCCGTGAGATCGTGAGCCGGGAGCAAGTCTTTCAGCAGCACCAGGCGGTGGGACTGGAGTTCCCGCATCCGGTTAGATTCCGCACCGCGGTCGCGCTCCAGCGTCACGCGCTCGTCGTCGCCTAACCAGATCAGGGTCGTCGGCAGATCGGTCACCTGCGGACCAACCGGAGGCAGCTCCGGGTAACGGAAAGTGACCATGCCACCGAGGTGGCGTTTCAGGAAAGGGCCGGTCAGGATCTCGGTGATCTCCAGGTGCGGAACCGGGTCGCGGCCGATGACAAGTCGGGCAGGCTTGTCACTGGGAATCGCGAGCGGGGCTTCCGGGCTGATCTTCGCGATTTCCCGGCTGAGAAGCTCGATTTCCCCAGCAGGAACGCTTGGTCCCTCGCTCCACAGGGTGAGAATCCGCACGCCGTGGTGGCTCAGCATCAAGCCCATCCTGCCGGTCGCGGTGTCGAGGTAACGCGGCGGATCGGTTAGAACGGGCAACATGGTTCCGGACGGCAGCTTGAGAACCGGGCGGGCGTTTCCGGCGGCATCCGTTTCCCATGCCATCTCCACGGGGACGGGATCTCCGGCCGTGACGACCTGATAGTCGTTGGAAGTCTTCTTCGCGGGCGGCGGAGTCCCGAAAACAAGCCGCCCGGTGGCCATTGCGGAAGGTAGGATCTGTTCCCAGTCGCCGCCCTTCAGTTGCATCGCGGGACCCATGGCATTGTACCTGCGGGAACGACCATGAAAATGGGTGCAAATCGGGATGTCCTCATCCGCCATGTACTTCGGCGGATTCACCGGGTCCGCGGATGCGTTTCCCGACTCGACCTCCATCCCGGCAAGTGTCTTGGATGCCACCCGCAAGGCAAGGTGCGGTATCTCATGACCCAGCCGATAGATGTCGTGGTGCGACTCGATGCAGTAAACGAGAAACTTCCCATGAGGCGCGGCCTCGACTGACGGCGCGCTTGAGGGCGTCGCCACCGTCCTGATGGACGACAGCCACTCAAGCGTCTTCATTCCCATCGTCCGGGCTTGGACAACATTTCCCGGTGGTGACGCCGGAGCGGGACTGCCACCGACAAGATTTGCCAGAGTTTCCAGAACCGCCAAAGCGTGGCGACAATTCCCTAACTTGGGCGCAATCACAAACAGCCGACATCCGGATCCTCTGGCGACGGGTTGCCTTGTCGTAAGTGTATTTGAGCGGAATGGTCGTGCGCTTGAGACCCTCCGCGTTCACCGCATACTTCGAGATGATCAGGAGATTGCAGCCGTATTCAGCGGCTTCCTCGCCGTCCGTCACCTCGATCGATTGACAGATCAGGCCCGATTCCGGGCCGACATGGACAACGCCCTGGAATTCCGCCTGCCAACCACCGTCCACAAGCCAGGGGACTAGGCCGGGAAATTCATCGAGGGACGCGGCGCTAGGCAGAATCATCAGGGGGCGGCATCAAACAGCGAACTCCAGAGCCAATCAAGGGCATTGCCATCCGATTGATGGAGAAGCGGTCGAAAGAGTTTCGCGAAACAGTGAACAATGAACACGTCGCTTCCCATACCAGTCGCCCGCTCAGGGGAACGACGCTGCTCCCCGCGCAATGTTGGGCATTTGGACTTGGTATTCCAAAAAAGTGGTCTTGTGATGGGAATTTCAGAACTCTCCCCGATTCATCGGCGTGAATCCGTGTCCCTTTGAGGAAGGGTTTGGTGATGATTGGCTCCTCCATGTCCGCGGTGCTCCCATTGCGGTTCAAAATCCAAATGGAGCTGCCTTGGAACACACACTCTCCATCCTTGGCAAAACGCCGAATCCAACCTACTTTCCTCCCGTGAGTGCCAGAGATGCCATCATTGATGAAATCAAAACCGCGCTAACAGCATGCATGTGCGCGTGACGGTTTCCTGGCCGGAAGTCTTCGCCACGGCGAAAGCGCTTTCCGCCGCTCACTGGGTCGGGACCCCATGTCGCTCGCTTGACACGCTGCATGTGGCCCTTGCTTTGAAACCCGGTGCCACCGAGTTTCGCACCCTTGACCTGAGGCAGTACCCGCATGTCCGCTGCCGCACGCTTGATGATCATCTCTTCGTTCCTCCACCATGAATCACCATCCCAACGTCACCCGGTTGTTGCTTGCCACCGTTCTGCTCTCCGGCCTCTGCGCTCCACCGCTCCTCGCCAAACCGGGCGATGCCCCGCCACCCGATTTCACTCTCGGCGGAAAGCCGGATGAATCCCACGATTGGCTGTTAGGCCCGACCGGTGCTCGCGGATGGATGTATTTCCGCCATGAAGACCTCACTGCGGCCTCCCGCCAGATCCTGATTACCGCCGTGGAAAAGGGTTCGCCCGCCGATGGCATCCTGCGGGTCGGCGATGTCGTTCTTGGCGTCTTCGGCAAACCGTTCTCGGACGACGCGCGCAGGAGTTTCGGCCACGCGATTGGAACTGCCGAGGAGAAGACCGGCATCCTCCCGCTGATGCTCTGGCGCGATGGAAAAGCCTCTAACGTGGAGATCAAGCTTCAGGTGCTCGGAGCCTACAGCGCGACGGCCCCTTACGATTGCCCCAAGTCAAAGGCGATCTTCGAGCAAGGTTGCCGCCTGATCGCAGAAAAGGGATTTGAAAATACCGACATCCCGGATGACCTCAATGCCCTCGCCCTGCTGGCCAGTGGCGACAAGAAGTATTACTCCATGCTCGGCAAGTATGCCCAAAAGGTCGGCGAATCATTGGAACCTCCGGACACTTGGAATTGGTACATCGCTTACGGAAATCTCTTCCTCAGCGAGTACACCCTCGCCACTGACAAAAAGACGGCCTTTTCCGAGCTGAAGCAAGTCACCCTGCGCGGTGTGAAGAACCAGTGCATGAACGGCATGTGGGGACACGCACCGGCCCTTTCCAACGGCCATTCCGAAGGCTACGGCGGCATGAACCAGATCGGCCTGCCCATGGCCCTGTCACTGGTGCTCGCCCGCCAGGCCGGTGTCAGTGATCCGTCCCTGGACAAGGCCATCGACAAGTCGGTGAAATTCCTCCGCTACTACGTGGACAAGGGCGCCATCCCCTACGGCGACCATCCGCCATGGGGGAACTCGCATGAGGACAACGGCAAGTCCTCCTGCGCCGCCGTGTTGTTCGATATGCTCGGCGATCGTGAAGCCACCTCGTTTTTCTCCTGGATGGCCACCGCTGCCTACGACGAGCGCGAACACGGCCACTGTGGAAATTTCTGGAACATGCTCTGGGCCATCCCCGGCGCGTCCCGCAGTGGCCCGCTCGCCACCGGTGCCTACCTCAAGGAACAAGGTTGGTATTACGACCTTTCCCGTAATTGGAAGGGCGGCTTCGTCTATCAGAAAATCGAGGCCGGCGACGAGAACGACAACTACACCGAATGGGATCTCACCGGCGGCTACCTGCTCTCCTTCGGCCTCTATCAGAAGAGCCTCTATCATTCTCGGCAAGAAGCCCTCCACCGCTCCCACGCTGAGTGCCGAAGCCGTCAAGAACGTCATCGTCGCAGGCCGTGACCGTTACCCGGAAGGCGAGGCTAACGGCTACTTCAAGAGACAGGACGAGGTGCTCCTCGAAGGCTTGAAGAGCTGGTCTCCCGCCATGCGCTATCACTCGGCGGAAGCCATCGGCAAACGCGGCGGCGACTTCGCTCCCACCTTGCTCGCGATGCTGGAAGGAAAGGAGCGCTACGCCCGCTACGGTGCCATCGAGGCGCTCGGAAGGCTCGGCAAGGGGGCCGCATCCGCACTCCCCCAACTGCGCGCCGCCCTCAAGGATCCGGACACCTGGATCCAGTGCCTCGCCGCCGAAGCCCTCACCCGCCTCGGTGACAAGGAAGGACTCGGCGACCTCTTCGCGATGTCCGTCCGCCCCACGCCCGCGGACCCGAGACGCATGCGCCAGCGAGCGGCCTCACGCGCTTTGTTTTCCCCTTATCCAGGAAACAGCGAGCCACAGAGCATCCTCTCCGACTCACTCGATGGCGTGGACCGCAAGCAACTGCTCGTCGTCATGAAATCGTTCCTGCAAAACGACGACAGCGTCGTCCGCGCCTCCATCATTCCGGCACTTGGAAAACTCGACGACCGCGATCTCGCCGTCCTGCTGCCCGATATCATCAGTGCGGTCGAAAAGCTCGCCCCCACCAACGAAATGTGGGGCGACGACATCCGGCAGGCAGGTCTGGACCTCCTTTCTCGCCGACACATCCGTGAGGGCATGCTGCTCTGCGCCTCCACCATCGAGTGGCGCTGGGGCCTGGAAGTCGGCAAGCGCATGGAGTTCCTTTCCCGCTACGGAAAAAGCGCCCGCGAGGTCATCCCCGACCTCAAGAAACTCGTCCGCGATCTCGAAAAGCGGGAAGAAGGCCACGAACCCAGCGACAACCGCAAAATCCTCATCAAGGCCATCGCCGACATCGAAGCCAGCAAGGACGAAACCAAGGTGATTCCGCTCAAGGACTTCATCGCCCTGGCTTCCAAGGGCAAGTAGGAATCTGGATCTCGCAACTGGAGCCGCATGAAAAAGCCCGTCGCCATAACCAATCCTTCACGCGAGGTTCTCGATGAAGCACATCGAATCCCAAGCCATCCAGCCTGCGCCCGACCCGAGGCGACGTTTCGCGAAGTCATCGGGATGATCCAGGACGCCCGGGGGAGGGCCTTGCAGGCGGTGAATACGGAGCTTGTGGACCTTTACTGGCAGATCGGCGGGTTCATCAGCGGGAAAATCGAGACGGCGGCGTGGGGCGAGGGCGTGGTGGAGGAACTGGCGCGTTTCATCTCGCGTCGGCATCCCGACATCAAGGGGTTCACACGCCGCAGCTTGTTCCGGATGCGCCAGTTTTTCGATACCTATCGCGGCGAGCCAAAAGTCGCACCACTGGTGAGACAATTGCCGTGGACGCACAACCTGCTTATTCTCTCGAAGTGCAAGCGGGC
The DNA here is from genome assembly GCA_963810445.1 of uncultured Verrucomicrobiae bacterium. Lineage (GTDB taxonomy): Bacteria > Verrucomicrobiota > Verrucomicrobiia > Verrucomicrobiales > Akkermansiaceae > Luteolibacter. The sequence continues at coordinate 300,831 of CAWENZ010000048.1, forward strand.
CGAGGAGCGCGAGTTCTACCTGCGGCTGGCGGCACAGGAAAAGTGGGGCAAACGAGAGTTGGAGCGGCAACTGAACGGCTCGTTGTTTGAGCGGGCGGTGCTGACTCCGCCAAAAGTGTCACCGCTGGTGACACTTTTACACCCCACTGCCGGGAGCGTGTTCAAAGACAGCTATCTCCTCGATTTTCTCGATCTGCCGGAGGGTCATTCCGAAGGCGATCTTCAGCGTGCTCTCGTGGGTAATTTGAAAAAGTTTCTCATCGAGCTGGGCCGCGACTACGCCTTCGTCGGCGAGCAGTATGTGCTGCAAGTCGGCGGTCGGGATTTCCGGCTCGATCTGCTGTTTTTCCATCGCGAATTGCAGTGCCTCGTGGCCATTGAATTGAAGATCGAGGAGTTCCAGCCCGAGCATCTCGGCAAGCTCGAATTCTACCTCGAAGCCCTCGACCGCGACGTGCGCAAGCCCCACGAGCGTCCATCCATCGGCGTGCTGTTGTGCGCGACCAAGGACAACGAAGTGGTCGAGTATGCCCTCAGCCGCACGGCCTCGCCCACGCTCATCGCAGAATATCAAACGCAGTTGCCCGAACGTGCGCTGCTGCTGCGGAAGCTGCACGAGTTTTACGAACTGGCGCAGACTTCCGCCGAAACCGACGGCCCGAAACGCAAGCCAAGGAAGCCCCTGAAATGACTCTCCCGACGTCCAATACCACCATGAGCCCCATCATCCCGGTCAAAGGCCGAAACTTTCTCATCGCCGCTGCGCTTCTCATTGGACTCGTCCCATGCGCTTTTGCCAAGCCGCTCAAGGTCTTCATCCTCGCAGGCCAGTCGAACATGCAGGGGCACGTGAACATCTCGACCTTCGATTCCATGGCCGCCGATGGCAATTTCCGACCAACAGAATCCTTCGCGTCTTTGCTCCCTCAAAGTAGAGCCGGAGGACATTGATAGGGTCAGTTCCGGTGATGATTTCAAGGACCTAACCCAACTCATGCGGTTCGTCGGGCACGGGAGGTTGTGCGCGTCAGGAAAAGGATGAAGTCGCTTGAATCAATGCTCGATTTCAAGGACTGCCCCATCGATGCCGGTGTGAAGCTCGAATTCAAGAGTGGAGCGGTTCGGCGTTGCCACTCATGGCTTGTTCGCTTTGGTTAGTTCTGCAATGGCAGCTTCGAGTTCATGTGGAAAGCAGGTAAAATTTGCGGTGGCAGTCCACTCATTTTTCTCTGGCTGTGTGAACTGAAATCCTGATATCGACGCATCAATTCGAATCCTTCCTTTGTTGTCAGCGGTTCCAACAATGCGAAAACGAGTGTCAGTTGATACCAAGCTAAAGCTGCCTTTGAGTGCGCTATACACTTGGACAAGACGCTTTGTGAACAAATCCAAATCAGATCTCGTGAATTCTACTTCGGCGAAGCATTGGAGGCTATTGCACGCAACGACTGCCTTGCCTCTAAGCTGCTCACTATGACCTGGGGCCTTACTTGGCAGGTTTATGCGAATGAAAGGTCCATTGCCGATCTGGAACTTGGGTTTGGACATTTTTTTGTAGCGAACGTTTGATGTGCGCCCACCGGCGCGGTTGAAGGGATGTTGAAATGAATTTGAAAAGCTTATGGCCGGTTGGTGCGTCACGACTTGTTCGGCTTATCTGTCTACCTATGGAGCTACATTCCCCATAGTCGAAGAATGAAGAAGTTACTTACGAGCATAGATCCAAAATAGGTCAAAGCCAGCACTGGAATCAAACATCGTCCCACAAGCTTTCGTGCAAAGGTGGCGCAACAAAAAAGGGCACCAATCACTAGTGTCGCCTGGAAGATCAGCGGCCAAACTCCGTAGTAATCGAACTCCACAATTGAAATAGGAATCACCCCAAGGATAAAAAGAAGCAATAGAAATTTTGTGTCTCCGAGTCCCATCTTATTTTGCCGAACGTCTAGGCCATGCGCGGCGGAGTGGGAAGTCCGAAATCAAACAGGAGCGTTACCCGCCGTCGTATGGGCCGGCTTGTTCGGTCTCTTCCTTCGTTTCGCCCTCAGCAGGATTAAGCCAATCAAAACTCTCGGCGACACTCGCGGGTATCCTTCCAGGTGGCCCCGAAAAAACGGCTATCTGCTTCGGCGAACCTTCCTTCGAGTCCTCGGCTTGGAACAAATCAATGCGATCTTCTGAAAATGGGTCTTCATCACCTAGATTCGATGTCTTTAACAGTGGTTCCTGAATTCCGCCGGATTCAATATTGGCGGTCACAGGTGAATGCGCGTTGCTTGAGTTCGGTGCTATTCTCTTGATACACGCACCCACGAAACCAACCACAGAAATACTGAGTAAAGCGATTATGAGTTTCTTATTCATATTTACCGAACGTTTGATGTGCGCCCACCGGCGCGGTTGAAGGGATGTTGAAATGAAATTGAAACGCTTATGACCGATTGGTGCGTCACGACTTGTTGGGCTTATTTTTTTGTTGGTTGCCCCACGAAGACAAGACAGTCGTTTGGATCGGAAACATGAAATTCGGTCATCCCGTAGGGTTGTTCAAATAGGTCTTTGATCTTGTGTGATCCCCTGTGGGTATCGACGTGTTCCCAAAGTAGCTGGATATCATCTACCTCGATGTAAATCTCAGTGTGTCCTCGCACTTCCTTCATCACAGTCTCGTCAGCTGCCTTCATGAAGTGGATCGTCGCTCCATCTCTCTCTACGATGGAATACTCAGGGGATTTCATGGTCACGGCAAATCCAAGCAAGCACGTGTAGAAATCGAGTGTTTGGTCCATATCGGCAACCGCCAACATGGGACTGATACGCTTTACCGTGGAAGTGCCGATAGCAGTATTCATATTATTGCGAACGTTTGATGTCCTCTCACACCTGCCCGGGGGCGAGGCTTCGACTGTGGGTTGAGGGTGGAATGGTCATGACGGATTGAACTCGCGGCGGGGCAGGTGTTGAGAGCGACGCCTTGTTCTGCTTATTCGTTTTTGAAGAGCTGGGGATGTTTTGTAAAACCTTCGACAATCCATCCATCTTTCTTGGAAATAAGCACATGACCATATGGTCCGGAGATTTTAGCGTTCTCGCGGTAGCGATCTATAAGAGAAAGGGAGCCGCCTGTGATCGAGAAAATCGTGTCAGTGATCGGCCACTGAGCCGGCTGTGTCTCCCGACAGAACAAAGGCCGAAATAGCCCTCCCTCCTCTTCAAGCAGAATGGTCTTAACTGCCCAGTCGCCTCCGTAAGCCTGAATCGCATGAACAAGGTCGTAGATTGCCTTTCCGTCGATGTAGCCGATAAGCTTCCGGGTAGTCTTGATGGAAGTTGAGGCGCTAATCAGAGTTTTTGTGTGGGGAGCCGCGGCAAGAAAGTTCACCTCAAAATACTCTTTGGGCTTCGGGTCTCCGAAGGGAACGACACGATCATCCCCATCGCCATTGCTGGTCGCCAAGTATCCGTCGCGGATCGAGTCCGCAAAAACAGGGGAAGAAAGAACGAACACCAGGATCAGGATGCGCATGATTTTTTTAGCAGAACGTTAGATGTGCGCCCACCGGCGCGATTGAAGGGCCGTCGAAAATGAAATTGAAAAGCTTATGGCCGGTTGGTGCGTCATGACTTGCTCTGCCTCTTGGATTCGTTGGCTGTCTATGGTTCGGGAACGAAAGTAATGTCTGGCTGCTCGCTCAAGAGCTTCTCAAGTGCTGTTTCGAGCCTGATCCTATCCTCTTCGGGTTTGATACGCCTGAATAAACACAGAAGCTTGGACTTGAGGTTGTAGAAGGGAATCTCGGCAACTGCGTACGAAGTCCACGTGATGTCCGCTAAGGTGATTGGTCTCTCCGCCTCTGGAACCTCCCACGCCTCTGCGCTGAGAACTGATCCGCAAGCAATCCAAAGCATGAAATCTCGACGCGAGCACATCACGCACCATCCAAAATCTTCTGGAATAACCTCGGCCTCTGGATACCCAAGAGACTTCATCTGCTCACAAGTCCACTCCGCCAGCTCTTGTCCGAAACAACCGGGATTGGTGGAACCTTCCTCATTCGGAACGATCTGAAAGCGCGGCGAAGTGAAGTATAGTTGCTTGTGCATAATTCTTGCAGAACGTTTGATGTGCGCCCACCGGCGCGGTTGAAGAGATGCTGAAATGAAATTGAAAAGCTTATGGCCGGTTGTTGCGTCACGACTTGTTCTGCTACCTTAAATTCTCATCTTTCAGACGTATTCTCATCAATACTAAAATTAAAGTCGTCGATCGTGGGTTGCCCACCTTTCCACGATTCCGCTCGAACACTAACATTCTTGAATCCCTGTCTCTTATAGAAGTTCTCCAATTCTACGCAAACAGCTGGCAGCAGATCGCTCACTAGTCGTTCGTCTTTGTAGACAATCGGTTTATCTGTAACCGGATCCAACTGGCGGTCAACTGCCCGACTAATGCGATCAGTGTAGGAACGGCTAATCTGCTTCCATAGCACTCGATCAGGATACTTGGTATTGCCCCTGAAGAGCACAGGTCCGAACCCTCTCCTTGTGGAGACTACAGCAATTAGGTGCACCGTATGCCCGTCGCGATTCACCGAGAAACTCACGTCGTCCACGAGTCCGCTCTCATACAACACTCGAATGTCCTGATCGATCTTCTTCTCATCATAGATTGTCCCGGGTTGTGAACTGATCAGGCGCGAAATGCGGCGGTCTTCGACATACTTCGGAGTACGATTGCGGAAAGTCAAACTAGCGATCTTACGCTCTCCTGCTGCTGGCTGCCCCTCTTGATTGGCGCAGGATGCTAGCCAAACGGACAGAAACAAAAAGAACGCGAGAGTGGGGTTCTGAATCTTCATTTCTTTGCAGAACAGCTGAGTTCGTAGCGCCTCGGGACGTGATATCCAGTGGCAGGACTACCTGCACAAGTTCTCAGAACTCTTTGATTTGACAAGGATTTTTCGGAGTCGGTTGCGTATATCAGGCGGGTGGATGCCGGTCTTTGGCGGGCGACCTGCTCTAGCAGATATCACGGCGGGAAGAGGGGGCCGCATCGATGCGGGTCATTCCCGGTAATCGAGCATTCGCGACCGCCGATTTTCATGACAGAAGGACGGGCCTTTGGACAGAGCCAACCGGGGCTGGCACCCCTTCGATGTTGGTTGCAACTGCCCCCTGGAATTTCTGGGTATCCCACGAATCGCTGAGACTTTCACTCACAGTCCGGCAACGGCTTCGGTCACGATCTGTTTGATTCCATCCCACTTCTGACCCGCCAGTGGGACCGGATCGGGTTCTTGCTCGGCTTCGTCGAACCAAGCGAGGCTTCGGATCACCGCGAAGGGATCGGTATTGGGATATTTTCGGGAAAAGAAGCCGAGCATCCCGGTCAAGGTGTGGTGCTTGAGAAGCTCTGCCACGTCGTGGAAATCCTTCTTGGATCCGCGGTTCGCGATGGCGTTGAGTTTCATCGCGGCGAGATCCGGAAGGGAAACAAGCGCCTGGCCGGCGATCCTGTCGATGGGCGCAATTTGCGCATAGGCGTGGCGGAGCAAATCGATTTTAACACCTCCCGCATCCAGGCTGAGGCTGTTTTTGGAAACGGAAAGAATCGTCGCCGCATCGAGAGCCAAGGCTTCGAACAGATCCTGAGGCTGGAACTCTGCGGCAGTGAAATAATCGAGATCGACGGACAGGCGGTGACCGAAGCGTAGGGCGAGCGACGTCCCGTCTCCCAGTGCGAATGGTTCCAGCGCTTGATGGGAGGCGAGTAGCCCCAGAAGCGCGGCTACAGGTTCCGGGACGGCATCGAAGCGGAGCATCGGAAGGCGGATTTCGGGAGTTGGAAACAGGCGCAGCAGAAAGCGAGGGTTTTCGGGGAAAGCGAGCGGAACTCCGTCGCCAACTCTGCCAGGCGGGGCTTTCCGTATTCGGAAACGAGGATCTGCCAATCCGCCCAGCGACCGTATTCCAGAACACGGTGCGCCAGCCATGAGGCGTGCTTCTCGGGATCGATCTCATCCCGGTTCACGTCCCAGAAGAGGTGGCTGGAAAGGGCGTTCATCTTGAAGGGATGATTGGCGTCGTTGGTGGAGATGTCGAGCCAAGGAGTGGCAGGTCACGTAAGCGCCCTGCCCCCATTTCCGTTTTCGTCAAACCACCTGTGCAAAACTTGACGGGATTTTCAGGGACAGTCGCCGATCTCCCGGACAACAACCCATCTCACCGATGCAGCGCCTCCAAAACGGCTTGCGGGTGGGATTCGGCGACACGGAGCAGGGCGCGGGCCGTGCCTTCGGGGTGGCGGTGGCCTTGCTCCCAATTCTGAAGTGTCCGGGGACTGATGCCGATAAGCGCGGCGAACTGGCTCTGGCTGAGGCCGAGCTTTTCACGCACGGCCTTGGCCTCCGGCATCGCGTCGCTAGGCCGGGACAAGTCCGGCGATTGCAGGGTGGTGCTGCGAGCCGCTTTCTTTTTGCCGCGCAGGATGGCACCGCCTTCCTTGAGGCTGGCGGTGAGTTGTTGGAAGAGTTCGTCTTTCATGGGAATTCGGTTTCGATGATGGATTTGAGGGCTTTGATTTGAGCCGGAGTGAGGTTTTCCTGTTCATTCTTCGGGTAGGCGAGAAGCAGGAGGATGACACTTCCCGGAACATGCCAGTAGTAGATGACGCGCAAGCCGCCACGCTTGCCACGACCGGAACCCGCCCAGCGCAGCTTGCGAAGCCCGCCGGAACCACGGATGAGATCGCCACTTTCAGGATCCGCCATGAGTGCCCATGGGAGGGCGTTCAGTTCTTCATCGGGCAGCAGTTCGGTCGCCTGCCGGGTGAAAAAGGAGGTTTCCTTGAAGGTGAGACGCGCGCGGGGGAATATCCGTCAATGACGGACAGTTGTCAAATTCGGATCTTCCGGGGAGAGTAATGGCTAACAAGCATTGCCTAATCAAGCGGCTGGGGTTTCCACATCCATGGCATGACTGAAGAACACGCCTCTGATGATGGGCCTCTGATCATGCCGCTACGGCGAAACCCGGATCACCCCCACTCGGCTGAACAGGCGGGTCGCGGTGGCTGGAAGGGAAACCTCCACCCGCTCGATGCCGGGTGGGAGGCCGGATTGGTCGGCAGAGAGCTGGGGAATCGCGGTCAGGTTCACCCATGATGCCGGGTTGGCCAGGTCGCCGGAGGTTTCCGGCTGATACTGGAAACTTCCGTCCGTGCGGCGGCGGAAGACCAGTTTGAGGTCGGCACCGATTTTCCGCAGTTCCACGCTTTGTCCAGCCCCATCTGCCGGATTGTCTGGATTGCCCCCGAAGGCTTCTTCAAGCAGGGAATCCAAACCATCTCCGTCCTGGTCGAGAATGTCGTTGATGAGGATCACTGCCGACGTGCCGAATTTGAAGGAAACCTTGACGACAAGTTGGCCGCGATCATTCAAGCCCGAGGGCACCCCGCTTTGGCCGCCACTGCCGAGTTTGACGGAAAAAGAAGTCACTTCGCGCGAGTCACTTGGGCCGATTTGGAGGAAATCCCCTGGTGTCAATAGCAAGCGGAGGTCGCCATTCCGCCAACGCCAGATGCCGTTGACTCCGGTATTGGTTGCGGCTTGGAAAACCACTGTTCCGGACTCGTTGGCGGCGGGCCCTTGGTCGTCAGAAGCGAACGAAGCGAAGGTTTGCCCGGCCAGCCCGGGAGCCGCGTCGCCCTCGCGGGCCACCAGGCGGGTGGTGCTCCCGGAGGCGACCCAGATCCCGTCCCTGTCGAAATTCGAACCAGGATCCAAGCCCGCGCCAAACGTAGCGAAGTCATTGCCAGCCAGCGAGGGGTCGGAGTAAAAGAACCCGTTCCAAGTGAGGCCCGCCGCACCGGGTGCCGCCGCCGTCTGTTCCGCGATGCGGGTGACAACCCCCGTGGACTTGCGGGTGAAGAATGAGATTTTGCCGCCGGGGGTGGGCGTGGATTCGATCAAAAACGTGCCGTCATCATTCAGATGGGGCTTTCCGAAGGTGTCCCAGGCCAATCCCGGAAAGCTGGTGATGACCTCGCCTTTTTGCAGGATTTTGACCAGCCCGTTGCGGTTGCCGAGAAAGAGCGAGGTGTTGTCGGTGAGAGGATGGGTGGAGACCCCGGCGATGAGGCAAAGTTGTCCGTGGCTGTTGAGAGAAAAGGAATTGAAGGTCAGGTCATTGAAGAGCACGGTGGGCCCGAGATCGGCCGCCGGACTTCCCTCGCGAGCGACCAACGGGAGATCCCCGACCTTGCCGATCCAGACCCCGCTGTCATTGGCGCTGGTGATACCGGCACCTTGGAAAAACCCGCGCAGGGCCACGTGGCCGTCCCCGTTGGCCTGGAAAAGAAATCCGGGGAAGTTGATGAAGGTCGCGCCGGGGATCCCCGGCACCGGATTGTTGACGATGGCCACCTCTTGCAGGCTCCCCGGCTTGCCCATCCAGACGCCATTGTCACCCGACGGAAGCGTCTTGGTCAGGAAGGCGGCGGTTCCGTCCCCACAAATCCAGTTGGGAGTGCTGGAGGAGGTGTTGAAAATATCCAGGGTTTCCCCCGGTCGCCCAGGCGTCGGGTCATTCTGCACCGCCAGCTTGGAAATGGCCCCTGGCAAGCCAGTCCAAATGGCATAATTGTTGGAGCCGTTGTTACCCACGAACCCTCCGAAAACAACATGGCCACTGGAGCCGATGCGGGGTTCGCCACCCAACCCGCCATAAGTGGCGGCCGGACTGACGCTGGGGGTGGCCCCGCCCTGGAGGGCCAGAACCTGATAGTTGCGTGTCACCTGCGCGGAGGAAACGCCCCCCAGCAAGACCAACCCCGATGCCGCGAGAAGAGGGGATTTCATCTCGGGAAACCCTCGGACGGAGGCAAGCCGCCGGGGTTGGGCGGGAGGTTGTGGTTTCATGCGGAGGGACGCTTCCATATCTCGAATAATAATGCTAGGAAATTGGCATCTTGAAAAATGGTTGCATGAGGAAGGTCATGTGTCGCTCGGAGGGCGGGGAAAAGGGGGTTGTTTACGATACCGTCACACTATTCCCAGTGACGATTCACGGCGGCGAGACAGCGTGGCGACGCTTGTGGAAGCACGTGTGTGTTTCCCATGCCTTGTAATGACAACCAATACCACTACCCCAACCCCAATGAATACCAACAACGTATGTTTTGTCTCCTCCCGGCACTCCCTGCGTGCCATGATCTGCGGCCTTGCCGTCTCGCTTCCCGCCATTGTATCCGCGCAATCCGGCTGTTACACCGGTGTGAAGCCATACGCGGTGGCCGTCTCTCCGGACTATGCCGTGCCAGCCGCTGATTTCGGTCGGCGAGCGCGTGCCTAACACCGCCGACGCTTCCAAGGAATATCAAATGATCGGAATTCCCGACGGCCTCGGAGCCACCAAAGGCAAGGGTAACTCCACCCTGCTTTACATGAACCACGAGCTCAACACCACCGTGCTTTCCGAGCCAAATGTCGGCGGTCCTCTCAACAAGGGCGCCTTTGTCTCGGAGTGGACGCTCGATGCAAACGGCTGCGTGATCTCCGGAAAACGCGCCTACAACACCGTCGTTGACGAGGAATTCGGCGTTACCCTGCCGGCCGCGGAAGTCGGCAACGCGGGCCGCCCCTTCGGTCGTTTCTGCTCGGGTTCGCTGTCCTTCCGTGAAGCCGGCTTCGACCGCCCGATCTACCTCACCGGCGAAGAGAGCGGTGGCACGGGAACCTTCGACAGTCGCGGCGGACTTGGCGTGGCGGTGTTCGACGGCGAACTCCACACCCTCGTCAAGATGGGCCGTTTCGCATGGGAAAACACCCTCGCCCGCCCCGACGCCGGCGAATACACAGTCGTCATGGGCATGGAAGACGGTCCCGCGACGCTGGACAACCAACTCTACATGTATGTCGGCAAGAAAAACCGCGCCAAAGGAGCCAGCGCGCTGAGCCGCAACGGACTTGATACCGGCAAGCTTTACACCTTCGTCTGCGACACCCCCGGCCAGACGGGCGAGGACACCTTCACCAGCGGCTCGATCACCGGTCACTGGGTGGAGCTTCCCGATCAAACCAGCGTCAGCGAAACCGACCTTGAGGCGCAATCCGACGCCGTCGGCGCGTTCACATTCGTCCGCATCGAAGACGGAGCCTGGAGCAAGACCGACAAGAATACCTTCTACTTCGTGACCACGGGTAGCGGTGCCGCCAACGTGCTTGGCCGGGCCTATCAGGTGAAGTTCGACAAAAAGAACATCCTCGGCACGACCAAGATCGAGGTTCTGTATAACGCGGACACGATCAATGCGGCCGGCGGTGACATCGGCTTCGCTCCCGACAACATGGAAGCCAGCCGGAATTTCCTGATGATTCAGGAAGATGGCACCAGCCAAAGCCGCCCGCAATACGCCTCCCGCGCCCGCGAAGGCAGCATCTGGCGTCACTCGATCCGCGATGGCTTCGCCGCCAAACGCGTGGTCGAACTCAATCCACCCGGAACCGTTTCTGTTGCCCCTAACACCCCGCCACCCGCCGTCAGCGCCGGTGTGTGGGAAACCAGCGGCATCATTGACGCTTCCCCGTTCTTCGGTCAGGATTCCTGGCTGTTCGTGGTTCAGGCACACAGCCCGACGCTCGCTCCGGTGCCGAACAGCGTCGAGGACGGCCAGTTACTCATCATGCGCCCCACCTGCAAGCCAGACTCGGAAAGAGGCTGTAATGACAGTGACGACGATTGATCCCTCCTGAAAGTGAATATAAAAGCGGCGGATCTCCCTCAGGGAGGTCCGCCGAATTTTTTCATAGGGGCAATGCGTGGATTCAAGCCCCCGCCCATGACTGAAGGATAGGCCTCGGACCATGATCACCGGACATGCGGAGACGGGTCAGATTTCCTGGTTCAACGCGCGGGTGACGATGCACCGCTGGAGGGTCTTGGAATGACAGGTGGAATTCATTTCCTCCAGAGCCACCTCATGGCTTCCGGGAAAATCGCGCCCATGTTCTTGCCGCTGTGGCCGTGGTGGCCCCACACATACTTGTAGTCGTATTTCTTGTATTTCAGCGCGGCTTCCATCGCCATGTTCGCGAGCGGCCAGTTGCCATGTTCGTTGTCGAGGTCGTCGATGCCTTCTTCGAAAAACCCGCGAATCGGCTTGTTCGGGGTCTTGCGGATTTTCCCAGGATAGACGTCGCCGCCACGAATGTTGGTGAACGAGCCGATGGAGGATGCGACTTTCCGGAACTGGTCGGGGCGCTCCCAGGCGACGGTCCACGCGCAGATGCCGCCGGAGCTGGTGCCGCAGATGGCCCGCATTTCCGGGTCCTTCGTTAGGCGATAGTCCTTGCCGACGAGCGGCAGGATTTCATCGATGAGAAACGTGGCGTAATCGGTGGAGAGCGTGTCGTATTCGAAGCTGCGGTTGTTGTTTTTCCACGGTGTCTCCGGTTTCGAATCCCCCTTGTGGCCCGGGTCGATGAAAATCCCGATGACCGGCGGCATGTCGCCGGCCGCGATGAGATTGTCGAACACGGTGGTGACGCGGAACTCGCCCTTGGGATTCACATACGTGTGCCCGTCCTGAAACACCATGACCGCCGTTTCCTTCTTCGGGTCGTATTGTGCCGGAACGTAGAGGTGGATGCGGCGTTTCGTGCCTTCAAACACCTTGGAGTCGCTGAAGACAAAGTCGGTGACCTTTCCCTTTGGAACTCCCGCTTTCACCATGGAGTCGGCTCCCAAGGTGGATTCCGGCATTTCCGGAAGGGAGAGCTTGGGGGAGATTTCGGCGGCGGCCAATCCACCGGTTAGCAGAATGGAAGTCGCGGTGAGGAATTTGAACATGAGGGGGAAACGTCCGGGAGCCGGGAGGGTCTTACAATCGGCGGCAACGTCCCTGCCAATGACGGCCCATTCCATCGCTGTTTCAGCCTTGCTGTCTCCCGCCGCAAGCAATTCGAACTGAGTCCGCAAATGCGGATAAGGCAATCCGTGCGGCCGCGGCTGATCGTGCCGAAGAAAGTCCAAAGTGTGTTGGACGATCCGTGGAGCAGCGTGGCGAGCGGCTGGGCCTTGCCGCCCGGGGCGCGGCCCCAGCAGGTGCCGGAAAAGCGGGCGGTGAGTCCTATCATGTCAAGCTTTGCACCTGACCCCTGACCCCAGTTTCACGTGTCTCCTGGGCTTGAACTTTAAAACCACCGCTGGACGAACGTCGATCCACCAAGGCGATGCTGCTGTATCCTTTGGTGGAAATTGCGAAGACATGACTCAACGATGCGGGAACATCGATCTGTCCGAATGTATTGTTCCCCCAGGCGACCACGGTTCCGTCCTGCTTGAGGGCGATGGTGTGACTGTACCCGGCAGCGACCGATTTCACCCCGGACAATCCGGCGGGAACAGTGGTTTCACCATTGGGACTCCATCCCCACGTTGCCACGGTGCCATCCGTGAAAACCACGGCAGTATGGAAGCTCCCCGCCGCGATCGCCATCACGGCCGGAAATCCAAACGGGGGAATCGTTGATTGAAAATAGTCGTTATTACCCCAAGCGACCACCGTTCCATCGGATTTGAGGGCCAGCGAATGTCCTTGGTCGGTATAGGTCACCATACCAGTCATCGGATTGAAGGAGCCTTGATCGAACCCACCTGCCGCGATGGCGGTCACATCGGTTAGGTCGATCGGAACGGTGGCCTGTCCATTCGAGTTTCCGCCCCAGGCAACAACGGTTCCATCGCTTTTGAGTGCCAGATTGTGGCCAGAACCGGTGGAGATCGCTGTGACGTCGCTTAGGCCGGGAGGAATCGTTTTCTGGCCATAGGTGTTATCTCCCCATGCGACCACGGTGCCGTTGGACCTGAGCGCGAGGCTGTGTTTGTCGCCCGCCGCGACGGCGACCACATCGGTCAGGCCGACCGGCACCGCACATTGTTGCGAGGAATTGGCACCCCATGCCCGCACGGTTCCATCTGGCCGCGACTGCGAGCGCGTGTTGCCAACCGGTTGAGATCGCCTTCGCGCCAGCCAGGCCGGATGGCAGAATCGACTTTCCATCGGGATTTTCGCCCCAGGCGACGAGCTGGCCATCGGCTTTCATGGCGTAGGTCCTGAATGTCCCGACAAAGATCGCGGTGACCCCGCTCAATCCGGCGGGCACCATTTGCTGATTGTGTTGGTTGCCTCCCCAAGCCACCACGGTGCCGTCGTCTTTGAGCGCGGCGGAATGCCGTTCCCAGGTTGTTGAGTCCTCCGTAGGCCGTGGTTCCATAAAAGTTTCCGTCCTTGGCCAAGAGCAGGGGGGCTTCGGGCCTGCTGCCGATGTTCCCGTTGAAATTGACAAGGGTCTGGAATGTGCCGTCCGCCTTCACCCTGAAAACCGTTCCCAAGTTGAAGGTTCCGCCCCGGGAGGTGGTGCCGTACAACCAGCCTTTCGGTCCGGAGACCAAGGCCGCCATCGGGAACTTTCCGTTGGCTCCCTTGAAATGAACCAACACGCTGATGACCCTCTTCTCGTTCATCCGGAACACGGTGCCGTAACCGAACTGTCCGCCCGCGCTAGTGGTCCCGTAAAAGCTATTTCCCTGCGGAAGCAGTGCCGCGCTGAGTTCGAACCCATCCGGATTGGTACGATCGAACTCGGTCAGGACGGTCACCGCTCCCTTCGCCGTCACCTTGTAGACCGTGCCACCCTTCGCTCCCTGGCCTGACTTCACATTGACTCCATAGAACTCGCCATCGGGGCCTTCAACGAGGGATCCTTCGGGCGAATATCCCTTTTCCTTGTTGAAATCGAACCTCGCCACGCTCGTCATGCTGCCTGATAGAGTCATGCGGAAAACCCTGGCCGCTCATCCGACTCGCCTTGGGCCAAGGTGCCGTAGAGTTTTCCATCCGATGCCTGGATCAGCTCACCCAACGGAGTATAACCTCCCAAGATTTCCAGATCCACGAGCTTGGTAAACACACCGGCCTGCGTCAGACGGAACACCGTGCCCTTGTCGAGCTTGCCACCATATGCCGTCGTGCCGTAAAAATTGCCGTCCTTGGCGAGAGTCAACCCGGCAGCAGGAATGGAACCGTTCTTGCCATTGAACTCCACCAGGGTGGAAAACTTTCCCTTGCTGGTGATTTGAAGATCGTGCCCTTGCTGGCTGCTGCCGCCATTCGTGCAGCCAAAAAGGGTCTTGTTGGCTCCAAAGACCAACTTAACGTTGGGGCGTTCGCCGTCCTTCCCGCGAAATTCCTTCAGAAGCGTTACCTTTCCACCGGCGGTCATGCGGAACACCACTCCCTTGTTGCCCTTTCCGCCTTCGAGCGTGGTTCCATAAAACTGGCCATCGGCTCCTTCGATCAAACCCGCGCCGGGACGGCTTCCGTTCGTCCCGTCAAAATTCACCAGTGAAGTGATCTTTCCGGCGGGAGTCATTCTGAAAACGGTTCCCTTCCCGTGCTTGCCCCCGTCGCGAGTGACTCCGTAAAAGCTCTTGTCCGAGCCCAGAAGCAGTCCCCCGATCGGATAAGAACCGTTCCTGCCGTTGAAGTTCGCAAGAATGGTTCTCTTGCCGGAGCGGGTAACCTTGAAGAGCGCCCCGTAGCTCCCGGTGGAGGGATCCGACGTTCCCGTCCCCACCATGCCATACAAGTCTCCGTTCGTGCCTGCCGCCAGCCCTCCGCTCGGGAATGCGGGTGAGAGGACGAAGCCTTGGACGGTTTCGAATACCGGTGTCGCGGAAATAGCAACGGACGGGATCCATGAGATGATTGCTGCAAACAACGCGGGCAAACACCACCGGACACCTGGTAAATATTCGTTGAAGATCTTGATCTTGCCACGCGGCGACAACCGTCGCAAATCCTCTATCCCCGAGTTCTCGATCATCATCATTGGTTTGTGATTTCTTGTTGTCTTTTCTACTGCCTGTCCTATCGAAAAATACAAGTTCAAATATCCTTGGATATGATGATTTCTAACGAAGTGATCGGGCACCCGGATTCAATATACTGTTTATTATATATTCAATAATTCCTGACATGCCCCTGATTGATCATTTTGGAATGGAACCAGATGGAGCCCGACCCGGGTTGATCGGACTCGAAATCATCGGGGGAAGTGCAACGGAAAGTCTGAAAGATCTCCAAAACCACTGCTGGACGAGCCGCCCCGCTTCAAGCTTATTGGAAGCCATGGAAAAGGACCCATCCAATCAATCGACTCCGGCGGTAAAACATCACCTGAGATTCCTCGCGCCGCACCGGCATCTGGCTCCGGTGTTCGGCAACGACTGGTTCGCGCTCAAGGCGGAGGCCTTTGCACGGTTTTTCGGAACGCCGACCTTCCTGATCTCACAAACCGTCCTCGTCACCGGATGGATCGCCCTCAACACGGCGGGAGTCTTCCATTTCGACATCTATCCGTTCATCCTGCTCAACCTGGCGTTCAGCCTGCAGGCCGCTTACGCCGCGCCGCTCATCCTGTTAGCACAGACCCGCCAGGCGGATCGCGACAAGGCCCATTCCGATGCCGATGCCCAACACCGCGAGGACCTCGCCCTCGCCGCGCAACAACGCCAGGACCTCGCCGCCGAGCAGACGGACCACATCATGCAACTGCTCCGCCAGAACACGGAACTCACGGAGATCACCAAAGCGCTCACGGAACGCATCGAGACCCTCACGCGGGAAGTCCACGAGCGGATGATTGCCAAAGGTTGAGGCGGATTCAACCGTGCGGGAGATTTTTCGTTAGATGAAAATTCCCCTCGGAGGTTCCCTGGCAAATGGCAGGGATCGTTCTCCGCAACGGTCCTGCGAATGAGAGACGAATGGTTCCTCCCATGAAATGCTCGTAAATCCGGCCATGGTCGGACATTCACTTTCCATTCGCAGGACCGCCCGAAGGTCGATCCCTGCCTTCGGGGATCAATCAAACAGCCTCTCAGCCCACGTAGCTCCCTAGCAGCCTGATCACCGCCCTAACGGAAGAGAGCGATGCTGTCTCGCTGGCGGTGTGATAGCCGGTCGTCGGGATTTGCAGGGTGGTGCCGTTGATCTGTCCTCCGGTGGCGGCGACGAGCCTTCCCAACTCGGTGCGGCCCAGCGACATCGGTTTGGTGCGGCTCGCGTTCTGCGCCTCGATCCAACTGTCCTTGTAGGAGTAGGGAATTTCCAACGCCCGGCAATGTTCCTGGATTTCCACGGTGAAATCGGCATCGAAGTCCGCGGTCGCGTCCTTTTTCCGCAGCACGAGATCCTGTTCGCCCGCCGCCTCCGGGGTGGGATACGGGCTGGTGTCGAGCACCAGCAACCTGCGGGTGACGATGTTTTCGCGCTGCAGCCAGGCGAGCGCGTAGCGCCAGCTCCGGCCGGCCTCCTCCTGCGCGGTGAAAAGCGCCGTGCCCGCGAAACCGCTTCGGAAAAGGTGGACGATCAACGCGACGCTCAGGACGTTGTCGAGCTGGGCGGATAGATGGGTGTCCGTGACACGAAGGCGATCGAGGAACGATACCGGCGTGCCGGGCTGAAGGAATTCCAGTCCCTCGATCTCGAAGATCAGGTTGCGGCGGTTGGGACACAGGTAGCCGGAGGAAATCGTCCCCTGCCCGAGGTAGGTTCCGGTGTAGGGCAGGTGCGCCTGGACCCGCTGGCCGGTGAAGCGATCAGCGATGGAGGCCATCATTTGCTCGGACACCGAATCGCCGGTCAGCTCGCCCCGGTTGCCGGCGATGAAGGCGGCGTATTGAAATTCGTTAGGCCCGGTGCACAGCAACCCGTGGCGGTCGATGTGGGCGGACAGGATGATGCTTTCCGGATCCCGCCCGCGGGCGACCAACACGCCAAGATGGCGTTCCACGGTCACATCCACCTCCTCCAGTTCCCGCCGCAGCACCCGGAAAAACGAATCCTCGGTTCCCACCACCGAGGGCTCGCGCACGAGTTGTTGGAGGATCTCCAGAAAATCGGTCAGGTCGGCGGGCTCGGCGGGCTTCATGGATTTTTGAACCACGTGAAAGCACGGGGGATGCCGGACCAACAATTTCCGTCCAAGACGGGGCCACCCAATCCACCCAGCAGACTTGAGGCACAGAATCGATCCATCCCGGATTTCCCAAGCTCCTCTTCCTCCGTTTTTTGCGTTTTCTTGATCCTTTTTGCGGCTGAGAATCTTCGGATGGTCATGATGACCCAACTTTGTCGGCACCCCTTGACAGATTGAGCACTTTTGAGCACTTTTGAGCATGGCCGCGCAAACGACATCACTTTTCCGAGCCCGTGTTCCGTCCGCTAGATTGCGGAAGGCGGAAGAAATTCTCGCCCGTCTGGGCATGAAGCCGGGAGACGCCTTCAACATGC
Organism: uncultured Verrucomicrobiae bacterium; assembly: GCA_963810445.1. GTDB lineage: Bacteria > Verrucomicrobiota > Verrucomicrobiia > Verrucomicrobiales > Akkermansiaceae > Luteolibacter. Next base: position 318,187 of record CAWENZ010000048.1, read on the forward strand.
TCCTGGCCCAGATCGAACTCCGCGAGGGCCTTCCTTTCGAAGTCACCACCCACCCTCCGGTGCTCCTGACTCCCGAACAACAAGCCGCCGAATGGCAGGAGGCTTTCGGTGCCTACTGAACCCAAGCCGGGTGAGGTGTGGTTCGCCGAACTCGGCATGGTGGAGAAAAGCCGACCGGTTCTCGTCCTGGTATTTCCTGGCGACGATGATGCCCGCGCTCTCGCCGTGGTCGCCCCGCTCACATCACAAATCCGTGCGATGAGAGGTGAGATCGATCTCGGCAAACCGCGTTGGCTTCCCAAACACTCCGCCGTGAACGTGCAGGGACTCGCCAGCCTGGATCATCGCAAGCTCACCCGAAGGTTGGGCGAACTCAGTCCAGCCCAAATGACCGACGTCAAGGCAGCACTCAGGGCCCTGCTGAATCTCTGAGAGGCTGTCTTAAAAATGGCAGGGACCGTTCTCCGCAACGGTCCTGCGAATGTGAGGCGAATGGATCCGCCCATGAAAAGCTCTTGAATCCATCCATGGTCGGACATTCACTTTCCATTCGCAGGACCGCCCGGAGGTCGATCCCTGCCTTCGGGTATTTTTCAGACAGCCTCTGAGTATTCGCATCGCCGCGTGGCAACCGACAACAGGGCCACCGCAGCCTCTCAAACCAGATCCACCAGGGCCGTTTCCAACGTCGGGTAACGGAACTGGAATCCCTCGGCATCAAGTGCTGCGGGAATGACCCGATAGCTGGAAAGCAAGGCCGAGCTGAACTCGCCTAACATGAGCCGGAGGATGAACGCGGGTGAGGAAAAAATGGCGGGCCGGTGGAAGGCGGAGGCGAACTTGCGGGTGAGGTCGCGATTTCTCTCCGGATAGGGCGCGGTGACGTTGACCGCTCCTGATAGAGATTCGGAAAGCACGGCATGAACGATGGCGGCCCGGAGGTCGTCGATGTGGATCCACGGCATCCATTGTTCGCCGGAGCCCAGCTTTCCGCCGATGAAGGATTGGAAAACGGTCCTCAGTTTTTCGAAGGCAGCGCCTCCCTTGCCAAGCACGACGCCGATGCGCAAGCGGACGACACGGACTCCGAGCGACTCGGCATCGCGGGCGGCGTCCTCCCAATCGGAGCAAAGCTCGGCCAAGTAATCGGTGCCGGGGTGGGCGTCTTCCCTGAGGATCTCGTCGCCGCGGTCGCCATAAATGCCGATGGCGGAAGCGTTCACCAGCACCTCGGGTCGCTCGTTTTCCGGGAGTTTGGCGATGGCGGCGACGATAGCCGAGGTCACGCCGACGCGGCTTTCGTGGAAAAGCCGCTTCGATTTCGCCGTCCATCGCCGGTCGAGGGGTTCGCCGGCGAGGTTGATGACCGCCGAGTGGCCGGAGAAATCGAGCTGGTCGGGGGTTTGCCAGCGGTCAACCCCGGGGATCCTGTGCCCGGACGAGCGGCTGATGCCGGTCACCGCGATGGATTTTCCCGCAAAAATCCCCGGCAACCCGTGTCCCACGAAGCCCGTGACTCCCATGATGGCAACCCTCTCAATTCTCGGCATGCCGAACGATGGCCCGGAAATCCGGTGGTTCAAAGGGATATTCGGAAGCGCTTCGGCGGGCTTTCTCCCTTTACTTCACGAGGCCTTGGTTCTCTTATCACGGCGATGCTGAAACTTGGTGCATGGATCATTTCCCCGCTGCTTTCCCTGCCGTTGCTTGCGCAGGATGCACAGGTGCTCCCCGACGAGAATCCCAAGCTGCCGGAGGTTGACACGATCACGCCCGTCCCGGCACCGGAAATCCCGTTCGGAGCGGTCGAGGATGCCACCCAGACGATGCCGGAAAACCTGAAGATCTCCACCGAGGGATCGATCAGCGGCAGCCAGGAAGGTGGGGTGACATTCGAGGGTCCGGGCCTGAAGGTGACCGGCGACAACGGGCTGGAAATTTTCGCCGACCGTGCGTTGGTCGATTTCAAGGCAAAGACCGCCACGCTCGAAGGACATGTCAGCGTCTATCAGGGAAACATCCTCCAGCGCGGGAATAGGGCGGTGTATTTCTACGAGCGCAAGTTTCTCGACAGCAGCGATTTGAAGGTCTCGCTCGATCCCATCCTGCTGGAGGCTGGAAAATTCACCGTCGAGCAGCGCGACGGGAAAAACGTTTACATTGGCGAGGATGCCGGCATCACGACCCATGACGTGGAGGATCCGAATTTCTGGATCCGCTCGAAGAAGACGACGATCTATCCGGGCGACAAGATCGTCTTCAACGACATGCGGGTTTACGCCGGGGACATACCGGTTTTCTGGCTGCCCTATCTGAGCCAGCCGCTCGATCCGGAGCTCGGCTATCACTTCGTCCCCGGTGCCCGCTCGAGCTGGGGCCCCTATTTGCTCAACACCTACGGCATGATGCTGGGCGGCACGCTCAATGAGAAAACCGGTGAGAACGAGGACGCCTGGTTGCTTTCCCGCGCGCATTTCGACATTCGCGGCAAGCGCGGCGTCGGCACCGGCCTGGACTTCGTGGATACCCGGCAGGAGAACCGCGACGAGTTCACCGGACTCACCCTTTACTACCTGAACGACCTCGCCCCGGACACCCGGTCGTCGGGAGTTCCACGCGGATATGTCAACGAGGACCGCTATCAGTTCTCGTTGAAGAACCGTTGGGGATTTGACTTGTCCGATGATGCCGACTGGCGTTTCGACGCGAATCTAACATTGCTCAGCGACCGCTACTATCGCGAGGATTTCGACCCGACGGTTTTCCGTGCCGATCCGGTGCCGGACAACACCCTCGGGATTTACCGCCGCGACGAGAGCTCGCTGCTTTCACTTTATGCCCGGCTGAGGATCAACGATTTCTACCGCACGGACACCCGCCTGCCGGAAATCTCCTTCGACCAGTCGCCCAAACCGTTTTTCGGCCTGCCCGTCCTTCACGAGGGCAAGACCTCGTTCGGCTGGATCGGCGAGGAGGCGGCGGACTACACCAAGGGCTCCATCCTCAATCCGCTGATGGGACTCAAGGCCGGCAGCCCCGAGGCCCAACGCCTGCTAGACCAACTCAACGGCTACGACCGCCAGCTCGCGGAGAAGATTGTGGCATTGCCACTCAACGACCCGCGCCGCAAGGAGATCCGCGACCAGCTCCTTGAGTCCAACTACGCGCGCTTCAACACCTTTCAGGAATTCACCATGCCGTTCACGGTCGGGAATTTCCTCAACTTCGCCCCACGGGCGGGTCTCGGCTACACCAGCTACAGCTCCGTCCAGGGGCCGGTTGGCAGTCTCGACCGCACCACCCTCCACGCCGGTTTGGAAAGCTCGGTGAAATTCTCAAAGGACTACGACGAATATCGGAACCGGGCTTGGGGTCTCGACGGCCTGAAGCATGTCATCCAGCCTTACGTGGACTGGTCGATCGTCTCCACCGACGACTACGAAAATGGAGATCCCTTCGTCGATCGTCTCACTCCCACCACCCGGCCACGGCTGCTGGATCCCTCGCGTTTCACGGCGGTGGACGACATGCAGAGCTGGAATATCGTTAGAATGGGCATGCGCAACCGCTTGCTCACCAAACGCGACCACCAATCGCACGAGTGGTTGTTCATGGACACCTACATCGATGCCTTCGTCAACGATCCCGAGGGCCAGCGGAACTACTCGAACCTCTACAACGATGTCCGCTGGCAGCCGGTCCCATGGATGAGCGTCGATCTGGCCACCCAGTTTCCTGTCGTCAGCGGCGGCTCCGGTTTCAACGAGTATAACGGTCTCGTGCGTTTCGTGCCCACCGACAATTTCGAATTCTCCTTCGGCTACCGGAACCTCAGCGGCCACCCGGTGCTCATCGACTCGAACGCGCTGGACTTTGAGACTTACACCCGCCTGAGCGAGAACTGGGGTGTCGGCACCCACCACATCATGGAGTTCGACGACGGCACCCTCGAACTCGAGCAATACACCATCCACCGCGATCTCGGAAACTGGGTCGCCGGCATCGGCCTTTCCCACCGGGACAACCGGGTCGAGCAGGAATACGGAGTGATCTTCAGCCTCACCCTGAAGGATTTTCCCTCGGTCTCCTTGCCTTTCGAAATTGATGGTCAATAGTCCGGCGACCATGACCCTATCCGCCGACCAACTGCTCAATTCGCTCCGCTGGAGATACGCCACCAAGAAGTTCGATCCCGCCCGCAAGATCCCGGCAAGCACCTGGGACGCGATCGAGGAATCGATGGTTCTCACCCCGTCCTCGTTCGGGCTCCAGCCGTGGAAATTCATCGTCGTGAACGATCCCGGACTGCGCTCCAATCTATCAGGCGAGTCGTGGAAACAACCCCAGGTCACCGAGGCGTCGCACTACGTCGTCCTGACCGCCCGCACCGACCTCACCGCCGCCGACATCGACGCATGGATGAAATGCATGGCCGAGGTGCAGGATGCCGACCCGGAAACCATCGCCTCGTACAAGGGCATCATCGCGGGCTTCGCCCAGGCCATGAGCCACGAGACCCGGCACGCCTGGAACGTCCGCCAGGTTTACATCGCCCTTGGGCAGCTCATGACCTCCGCCGCAGTGCTCGGCATCGATGCTTGCCCAATGGAAGGCATCAGTCCGGCAGGCTACGACCAGATCCTCGGGCTGGAAGGCAGCGGCTATGCGACCGTCGTCGCCTGCGCCCTCGGTTATCGCGCGGAAGATGACAAGTATGCCGTCAGGCCCAAGGCCCGCTTCGAGCGCTCGCGCGTCTTCAGCCACCTGAATGGCTAACCCTTCTGCGGTGGCTTGATGCCGAGGATTTTCCAAACGTCCTCCATCAGGCGCATCGCGATCTCGCCGGAAAGCTGACGTTCGCGTTTCTTTCCCGTCACTCCGATGTGCACGGCCGGAACCTTGCCCATCGGGGAATCCATGTCGCCGATCTTGACGAAGATCCGGTTCGCGAGCTCACGCTGGGCCTCGCCATCGGTCTCCATTTTCCATTTCCCCGCAAGCCCGAGATCCTTGGCGACCTTCAGCAGCAGGTCCTCGTCGTGGAGCTTGTCACGCAATTCCGTGATGGTTTTCTTGAGCTCGTCTTCGGGAAGGTCGTTCCGGATCGGAAGCGGCACCCACATCGGGGTCGGGGTGTTCTGCCTCTGGTTCCAGTAGGCAACCGCACCACCCGCACACAGCAGCATCACCAACAGCACTCCGATCGCGATCCAACGTTGCATCGGCCATCGTTATAGTTCATCCCCTCCCCGCTCCAAGCCAGAATTTCATGGAATACCCCGCCACCGCCGCCACTGTCGAGACCCTGCCCAACGGCCTCACACTCATCCTCGATCCCGATCCCACCGCCCCTGTCGTCAGCGCGCAGATCTGGGTGGCCACCGGCAGCATGCATGAGGACTCGCACCTCGGCGCGGGCATCTCCCATTTCCTCGAGCACATGGTCTTCAAGGGCACCCGCGACTACGACGGGGAAACCCTCGCCGACACCGTCCAGGCGGCGGGTGGCCATTGGAATGCCTACACCAGTTTCGACCGCACCGTTTACTACATCGACGGACCGGCCACCTCCCTGCCGATCTTTATGAAAACCCTAACCGGACTGGTGTTTTTCCCGAACCTCCCGGAGACCGAATTCGAGAAGGAAAAGGACGTCATCCGTCGGGAAATCGACATGGGCCTCGACGATCCCGACAACGTCGCGTCCCGCCTTCTTTTCTCCACCGTCTTCCAGCTCGATCCGCGCAAGCACCCTGTCATCGGGCACCGACATCTGTTCGACGCCATCCGCCATCAGGATCTAACGGACTATCACAAGAGCCGCTACACCACCGACCGCTGCTTCTGCGTGATCTCCGGCGAGTTCAATCCCGAGGAGGCTCGGAAAATGGCGATGGAACTCACCGCCGATTGTCTGCCGGGCTGCGGACGTGAGCCATTGGTCGCCATCGATCCGCCGCAATTGGGCCCCCGCCGTGCGCGCGAGACCTTCGCCGTGCCCACCAGCCGGGTATCGATTTCATGGAAAACGCCGGCCATCGATCACCCCGACGCGCCAGCCTACGACGTGCTCGCTGGAATCCTCGGCCGTGGCCGTGCCTCGCGCCTGCACCGGGTGTTGCGCGAGGAAAAGGAACTCGCGCTCGAAATCTCCGCGTTCTCGTGGACTGGTCCCGGGCGTGAGGGCCTGCTCGCTGTCTCCGCGGATGCGGAGCCTGCAAAGCGCGACGCGTTGATCGAGGCCATCCTAACGGAAGTTGCCGCCGTCGCCGCAAGCGCGCTCGACGACGACCTCGCGAAGGCGAAACGCCAGATCGCCGCAAGCCAGTTCCGCAGCCTGACCACCGCGTCGGGTCGCGCGTCCGATCTCGCCTCTAACTGGCACGAGGCGCGCGATCTCGATTTCACCCGCCGCTACCTCGCTGCCACCCAGGCCGTCACCGCCGCCGACATCCGCCGTGTCGCCGCCAGGCTAACCGATGAGCGCCTCGGCCTCACCATCCTCGATCCCATCGACGCACCGGCCCCCGCCCGCATCAGCAAGGCCGCCCGCGAGCGCGAGGAAATCCGGGTCCACACGCTTTCCAACGGACTGGTGGTCGCGCTCATCCCGGATCACCGCGTGCCACTCGTCCAGCTCCAGGCCGCCGTCCGTGGCGGGCTTCCTTCCGAGAGCCCGGAAACCAACGGCCTCAACCAGTTGTTAGCCTCGACCCTTTCCAAAGGGACCGTCACCCGCAGCGCCGACGAGATCGCCATCACGCTCGAGTCACTCGGTGCGTCCATCGGCGCGAACACCGGCAACAACGCACTGCTCATCCAGGCCGCCGGACTCACTCCGGATCTGGAAACCATCATCGAGGTCTTCACCGACGTCATCGTGTCCCCCTCCCTCCCGGGCGATGCGATCGGCCGGGAAAAGGCCAGCCAACTCGCCTCGCTTGAAGAAGCCTTGCAGGATCCGCTCCACACCGGTTTCCGCGCCCTGCGCGAGACCATCTTCAGCGGTTCCGGTTATGGACTCGATTCACTTGGATCCATCGAGAGCCTCAAGGAGCTCGACCGCCTCTCGCTCAGCTCCCACCACTCGCTGCTTTTCAACGCGTCCAACATCACCATCGCCGTCTCCGGTGATTTCGATCCGGACACCATCATCAGCATGTTAGAAAAGGGACTTTCCGCATTGCCCACGGGCCATGCATGGTCTCCGCCTGTTAGCAGCCTGAATCCCGGCGGCGACCACACGCGCAACCTGCCGAAGAAGCAGGCCGTCCTGGCCATCGGCTTCCCCGGCACCACCGTCAGCGGTGCCGACCGCCATTCCCTTGCCATGATCCAGGAATACGCGTCCGACATGGCTGGTCCGCTTTTCACCCGCATCCGCGAGGAACTCGGCCTCGCCTATCAGGTCGGTGCCACCCAGTTCCTCGGTTACGACACCGGGCTATTCACCTTCTACCTTGCCACCGCGCCGGACCAGGCGGAACTCGCCCACCGCGAGCTGATGGCGGAAATCGACAAGATCGCCGCCCACGGGATCCCGGACGATGCATTCGACCGCGTGCGCTCCACCGTGCTCAGCGGACTCGCCATCCAGCAGCAATCACCGGCATCCGTCGCCCGCCACGTCGCGCTCGATCTCCTCTTCGGCCATCCCGCCGACCAACACCGCCGCCTGCCCGATGCCTACAACGCGCTAACCGCCCAAGGCGTCCGCGATGTCGCGAAACGGATCTTTTCCGAAAAACCGACCATCATCACCGTCCTGCCGGAAGAGTGAGAGACTATCGGCCATTTCCCGCTTTGGTTTGACCCACCGCAGCTTTTTCGTTACCCATGGATGCTGCGTGTGAAATTCTTCCACCCGTCGGCAAGTATTGAATCATGAAATTATCCATCCTCTCCTGCTCGCCGAAATGCTATTCCACCCGCCGCCTCGTGGAGGCCGGGCGGCAACGCGGGCACAAGATCGAGGTGCTCAACACCCTGCGCCTCACCATCGGCCTGGACCAAGGCACACCCTCGCATTTTCTACCATGGCAAAGCAGCTGAAGTCGCCCGATGCCATCCTGCCACGCGTGGGAACCTCCATCACCCGCTACGGCACCGCCGTGGTCCGCCAGTTCGAACAAATGGACATCTTCACGCCGAACACGGCGGCGGGAATCGGCAACTCGCGCGACAAGCTCCGCAGTTTGCAAATCCTTTCCCGCCACGACGTCGGCATCCCTCTATCCGCCTATGTCGATGACAAGCGCGACGTCGAGGACGCGTTGCAGCGCGTCGGCGGGGCACCCGTCATCATCAAGCTGTTGGAAGGCACCCAGGGAGTCGGCGTGATCCTTGCCGACAAGCTGGAGATCGCCAAGGCCATCGTCGAGACGCTCCACAGCACCAAACAACAGGTCCTGCTCCAGAAATTCGTGGCGGAGAGCAAGGGCAAGGATGTCCGCGCCTTCGTCATCGGCGACCGCGTCGTCGCCGCGATCCGCCGCACGGCCCAAGGCCAGGAGTTCCGCTCGAACGTCCACCGCGGTGGCGTGGCCGAAGCCATCCAGCTCGATCCGGTTTACGAGGAGGCCGCCGTTAGAGCGGCCCAGATCATGGGCCTGCGCGTCTGCGGGGTGGACATGTTGGAAGGAGCAACCGGCCCGCAGGTGATGGAGGTGAATTCGTCTCCCGGCTTCGAAGGCATCGAGGGGGCGACCGGCCTCGACATCGCCGGTGCCATCATCGACTACATCGAGGATCAGGTGCAATTTCCCGAGATCGACATCCGCCAGCGCCTCACCGTCAGCCGCGGCTATTCGGTGGCGGACATCAACATTCCGGAAGGCAGCAGGTTCGTCGGCGTGACCATCGAGGGCACCGGTCTGCGCGAACTGGATGTGGTCGTCCTGACATTGCGCCACAAGGGCATGGTCGATTTCCAATCCCAAAAGCTCGCGCGTGCTGGAGGCGGAGGATTCCCTGCTCTGTTATGGCAAGTCCGAACACATGAAGGGACTCATCCCCAGCAAATCGAAAAAGCGCAGGAAGGTCCGCAAGCTCAGGAAAAGCCCGAGGCATGACCAACGATATCGGAACATGGGGAACCAGCGATGTCGCACCCGGACATCGGAAACGCCTGCGCCTGGAAATCGGCAAGAGTTTCAGCGGTGCCAACATCACCCTCCCGCTGATGGTCTGGCGCGGCTCCGGAGGATGGTCCGGTCGTCGGCATCACCGCCGCCGTGCATGGCGACGAGATCAACGGAACCGGCGCGATCCGCCAACTCATCAAGGAACCGCCGTTCACCCTGAAACGAGGCACGTTGATCCTCGTGCCGGTCATCAACATCATGGGCTTCGAGCGCCACAGCCGCTACATGCCGGACCGCCGCGACCTGAACCGATGCTTCCCCGGCAACAGGAGCGGCAGCCTCAGCGCGAGGCTGGCGAGGGTGATCTTCGACGAGGTGGTGGGCAGGTGCGATTACCTCATCGACCTCCACACCGCGGCCGTTCGAAGGACGAATTTCCCCAACGTGCGAGCGAACTGCGACGATCCGGAATGCGCGAGGCTGGCCCGCGCGTTCGGCTGCGAGGTGATCGTCAACGGCACCGGACCCGACGGCTCGCTGCGCAAGGAGGCGAACAAGCGCGGCTGCCCGAGCATCGTTCTCGAGGCCGGCGAGGTTTGGAAAGTCGAACCCGCCGTGCAGGAACTCACCTTGCGCGGCATTTCCAACGTCCTGTCGGAACTCGGCATGACCGGCGAATCCGTACGAGCCGCCCCACCACCAGATCATCGTCAGGGAAACCCGCTGGATCCGTTCGGAAAGCGGCGGATTCCTCCAGTTCCACGTCGCTCCGGGAGATGCGGTCTCGGTCGGCCAGGCCGTCGCGACCAGCACCAGTCTGTTAGGCTCACAGAACGAGATCATCCGCAGCCCGCTGCAAGGCATTGTCATGGGCATGACCACCATGCCCGCCGTCGGTCCGGGCGATCCGGTCGCGCACATCGCGATCCCCAACTCGGACAAGCAGCATCTACAAGTTTGAGAAAAGCATCGGCGACCTTGATTCGGACACGATCGAGGTCCAGTTGCGCGAACACCTTGCGACCAACATTGTCGTCACCGTTCTGGAGGAGGATTCATGAGCGAGGGACAAGTCATCGGCTGGCGTGAGTGGGTGGAGTTTCCCGATTGGTCGCTGAAAATGCGGGCCAAGGCGGACACCGGCGCGCGCAGCAGCGCCATCGATTGCGCGGAAATCATCGAGCTGCCCGGCGACCGGGTGCGCTTCACCGTGAGACTGGATCGCAAGGAGAAGAAACTCGTCACCCTTGAGGAGGCGATCAAGTCCCGCAAGCGCGTGCGCAGCAGCACCGGCGAGGGACAGGACCGCATCTTCGTCGAGACCACCCTGCGTCTCGGGAACGTCGAGAAGCGCATCGTCGTCAGCCTCGTCAGCCGCAAGACGATGATCCACCGCCTGTTGTTAGGCCGTGAGGCGCTCGGCGGTGATTTCCTCGTCAACAGTTCGGTGGATCACTGGGCCACGCCGCGGAAAAAGGGCAAGACACGTCTGCCGGATGGCCCGGACAGTATGGCGGGGTGAAGTGACTCCACCTCGCGGCTGTGGCCGGCAATCCGGCTTTCCATCCGTCCGATTTCCGGTGAACTCGCCGCCGACCTAACATCCAATCTTGACGCCCCGCGAATTTCCTGTGCTCACTGGCATCATGAAACAATGGAGCGCGATTCTATTTGCAATCATGTTGGTGGCATCCTGCCGGAAGCCCGAAGTCGTGCCTTCACCCGCATCTTCGCCTCCACCCGCAAAGGAAACGGCTCAAGTTGGATCAGGGACACCGGCGGAAACGGATCTCGCCAAAACCGGGATCAACCAACGCACCGGTCCCTTGCCGCGGCCCGAGGACAAGAAGCACAAGGCCCCACCCGCAAGCGATGATGTTCCCACAGCAGTCCAGGTGGATGGGAGACCCGGATTCGTGTTGAGCCCCTATAACAGCAAGGTCGTCGATGTCAGGGACATCCCGACCGGGACCTTGGTGGCGGATCCGACTTATCCTCCTGAGGAAAAGAAATTCTTCCGCGTCCCCTGAACAAGGAGGCGGTGGTTTTACTGGATCCGGAGGTCGGATCAACCGGGGGCTACTTGCCCACGCCCTTCAGCTTGATGTTGAATTCCTTCTCGTCGGCATCGTTGCTGGAAATACGGATTTCCGCTTTCCGCTTGCCCTTCTTACGAGGCTTGAAAGTCACCTCGAACGTGGTGCTCTTGCCACGCGCAACCTTGGAACTGGCGGATTTCGTGATCTTGAAATCCCCCTTGTCGGCACCTGCCAGAGCAACCTTGATTCCTTTCAGCGATGCATCTCCCGAGTTGGTGATCGTGTATTTCAGAACCTTGCCCTTCTTGCCCTCCTTGGCCGTTCCAAAATTGCTGGTGGATTTCCCGTCCTTCAGGTCCTTGTTGCCGGGTGCTTTCACACCGATCTCCGGGCCTTTGACCACGGTGGTCAGATCAACGGGACCATTGATCAAACTGGTGCCAGATTCATTCAGATAGATCTTGAACTCCGAGTCACTCCATTTTGAGAGATCCACTCCGGTGGGCGTGGATTCCAACGAGGAGATCGCGGTACCCGTCGGGTCGGTGAGGGTCACATTGATGCTGTAAGGCGCCACGTCCTCGATCACCGGATTGGTGTGATTCTCGGGGCCAAAGCCGCTGGTGAACTGAATCTCGTGACTCCCCTCGTATTGACCCAGGGAAAAAGAAGCCTTGCCCGGAAGCGAGCTGGTGGTCCATGTGCCGCCCTTGCCTTCGAGGGTAACCGTGAATTTTGTCAGGGCGAAGCCCGATTGATTGGTAGATAGGCCGGTGTAGGGAGCCGCGCTGTCCCATTCCACCCGCACGGTCCAACGTGTCCCCCCCGGGAATTCAGTGCGGATGGCATCGCTCACGAACAGGTTGTCAACAGTCACTCCGGTGAACGTGTGGCCAACGGTTGCCGCGGTCGCGGAGGTGACGCCAAGGATGGCGGAGGTGAGGAGGGTATAAAGATATTTCATGAAGTTGTCTGGGTGAAAGCCCTGCATAATTGGAAATACGGTCAAAATCAAGCGCCGAAGCATCATCAGCACCTCGAATCCAGGCTGCTATTTCGGCAGCTTGATCTCCGGCGCGTCTGTTAGCTCGCTGCTGGTGTCCAGGTTCTTGAGTTTTACCTTGAGCTCGAAAAGGTCGGTCCGGCGGTCGAGCCGCGGGGTCACCGAGCCGGCGGAGCGGGAACGATAGAGGTCCGCGATGTCGAGGTCCGTGACTAACAGCGTTTCCACATTGGAGTCGGCGATCGCCTGGATGCCGTCCCGTCGCGAAGGCGAAATCGGACGGCGTGAAAACCGCGGCCTGTCCGTAGTGGATGTCCATCGCCGGGACGCTCGGCAGGTTTCCTATCACACCGGCCGTGGCGACGTAGATCTGGTTCTCGATGGCACGCGCCTGGGCGCAATAACGGACGCGCAGGAGACCATGCCGGTCATCCGTGCAGTAAGGGACGAAGAGGATTTCCACGCCCTGATCCGCCAGGTAGCGGGTGGCTTCGGGGAACTCGACGTCATAACAGATCTGCACCGCGATCTTCGCCTTGGGAGTGGGCAGGATGACCAGCTCGCTGCCACCGGAGATGCCCCAGTAACGCTTTTCCGCTGGGGTGATGTGCAGCTTCGGCTGGGAAACGTAACGGCCCTCGGGATCGAAGATGAGGCATTCGTTGAAAATCTCGCCCTCGTGCTCCATCGGATGGCTGCCACCGATGATGTAAACCCCGTATTTCCTCGCCAGGCCGGACATCAATCCAATGAAGGGTTCCGAAAATTCCGTGGCCAGCCGGCGGATGCCCTGGATGGCTGATAGCGGCTCGAGAATGGAGAGAAGCTGCACGGAGAAAAACTCGGGAAAGAGGACGAAATCCGAATGATAGTCCGCCGCGGTTTCCACGAAGTATTCCACCTGGTTCGCGAAGTCCTCGAAGCTGTTGATTTTCCGCACCTGATACTGGACGCACGCGACACGCACCTTCGAGGATGCTTCCTTCTCGACGTAGTCGGGATTGAGCCATTCGATGAGGCTGGCGAAATTCCGGCTCATCGGGTCGGTGATGTAGTTGCGGAGGATGCCCCTAACAACAAATCCCTGCTTGAGCTGGAAACTGAGGACATTGTCACGGATCTCGCCGTTCTTGACCATCTGGACGTATTCCTCCGGCGTGAGATCGGATGCCATGTCATCATATCCGGTTAGACGCCCGCCGGCGAGGATGCGGCGCAGGTTGAGCTGCTTGCAAAGGCGGCGGCGAGCCTCATACAAGGCACCGCCGATCCCCTTCCCCTGGCAGTCGGGATCGACATAGACGTCCGCGCCGTAGAGCGTGTCTCCGTCGGAGTCATGGTTGTGGAAGTAGCCACCATCCGTGATGCCGCCGTAGGTGTGCGGGCGGTAAGGATCGCGACCGGTGTTGACGATGAGCGAGGCGATGGCCCCGACGATCCTGTCATCGACCAAAGCGACCAACTGCCCGGCCGGAAAGGTCTTCAGGTGGGTCTTCAACTGCCGCTCGCTCCACACCACATTTTCCTCCGCCATCAGGGGAAAGGCCTTCTTGTTCATCTCGATCAACCTGGGAATGTCCTCCTCCTCGATTCTCCGGATGAAGACATCGCCATTCTTGCCCTGATGTGTGAAGGAACTCATGGATCGAGTCTCGGGAGAAACCCCTGCGGGTCAAGCGCCACGGACACGGTGTCGCTACCGCTTGATCAGGAAGCCTTCCGGATCCAGCGCGCAATCCTCCGGAAGCAACAGACCCTTCATCCGGGGCCGAGGGTCCGTGCACGCGGAGAGATCCGTCCTCATCGAGTTAGAATTTCAAATCCAGGGAGAAGTTTCCCCCACGAGCCGGGTTTGTGACCGGCTTGAAACTCGCTGTCGATCATCGGCTTCGGCGGATGTGGCATCGACATGGCGACGACCGTGCCATCGACCGCAAGACACGGGAAATGAGCCACTCCCGCAATCTCAAGAGGCACGATGGCCCGCTTTCCGAAGTCATAGAACGTGATTCCAGGAACCACCGGGGATCTCATGATCGCCTCGCGCAACCGGTCCCCGCCGACCCAGACCGTCTTGGGAGCCGGGTGAAATTTCTCGTTGGCAATCACCGAGACACCGAACCATTCGGGGAAGGTCAGGAGGACGCCGGGAAGATCTAACAACGTTAGGCTGTTCTTCAGGATCGAGAAAGGCTGACGGCGTTGCAAGGCGTTGACCTGGCCGATCTGATAGCCGTTGATCCACATCCGGCGGCGGACCGCTTCACCGCTTGCCTGGAATTTCCTGACGGCATCGCCATCTCCGGTTGGAAGCCGGGAGCCCCAGCCGGGAGCCTCGAAACGCTTCGCCACGGCGGATGCCGATGCGGTCAACAGCGCCAGTTGCACCTTCTCCAGACTTGTGTCGTCAGGAGTGATTTCCGAACCAAAGGATATCACCATTCCGGCGGGCTTCAGGTAAGGCCATTTCTTGAAAAACCGCCCGCGCTCGAAGGAGAAAATGCTTCCCCAGGTGCCGTCGCACCACATGGGGATGAGCGGATGGCCGGCCTTTCTGGCGATGAGTTCGAAGCCGCGCCGCAGCTCGCAAAGCGCGCCGGTCCGCGTGAGCTGGCCCTCGGGAAACAGGCAGACGAGATCGCCGTTCTTCAATGCGTCGATGGTGATGCGGATGGCCTCGCGCGGCTGGTCGCGACGAATCGTGACGGTGTCGAAGATGCTGACAAACATCCGGATCCAACGGCTGGCCATGAAGGCGTCATCCATCACGAACCGCACCGGCCTCGGGCTGGCCGCAGTGATGAAGAATCCGTCGGCGAAACTCACGTGATTCGGAAGCAGCAACGCTCCCCCTTTGGCAGGGACATTCTCGACATGCACCGACTGAAGCTGATAGATACGACGGATGATCGCCGTGCCGACAAGCCGGATGAAGTCGCCGGGAAGCAGCCGAAGGATGGAAAGGGTCACCAATCCGCAAACCACACCGATGAAAGCGATCTCGATCCGGAACGCGATCGACGGCGAGATCGCGAAGGACTTGGCACCATATTCGAACAAGCCGATCAACACCACGGCGATGATGCCCGCGAAGCAGTCCTGAAGGTTCACCGCGGACTGAAGCTCGCCGCGTTTGGCCGCCGGATAGCGGTCCTGCATCCACGCGTTGATGGGCGAGAGGAAAACCGCGGCGGAGAACGCGAGCACCGCCAGTCCCGTTAGAAAGAACCAGCTATCCGGGGTCATGAAGGCAAGCGAGATCGCCGACACCGTCATCGCGATCCCGGCGACCGGCACCCAGCCGAGCTCGATCCTTTTCCGCTGGAGATAGGAGGAGAATCCGAAGCCGGCCGCCATCCCGAGTGATGCCGCGGCCATGAACACCGAAGAAAGCGTTCCGAAACCCTCGCCGCCGTGCGTCATCATTTGCGCCAGCTTCACCGACCAAAGATTGATGAAAGCGGCGAAGCCCCAGAAAAAGGCAACGCCGAACGAGGCACGCCGCAACGGGACATCTCGCCACAGGTCGCCGAGACTGGCGAAATGGCTGACCGCGAGTTTCGCCGTTAGCCGCTCACATCCCTGCGCCGGCACCCGGGGAATCACGATCGCCATGGCCAGCGCCGGAACCGACAATCCAGCCAACACGAGCAAGGGAACGAGCGCCGCCTTCCATGCCGCATCCGGTCCACCACCCAATTCTGTTAGCCGGAGATCGAACAAATATCCGGCGGCGATCTGTCCGACGAGGATGGCGAGCATGGCGGTCATCTGCTGGATGCCGGCGGCGAATCCAAGATGCTTCGAGCCGACAAGCTCCTTGATGATGCCGAACTTGGCAGGACTGAAGAGTGCGGACTGAACCGCCAGGGCAAAGAACCCGCACAGGGCGATAGGCATGTTCCTTGCCATCACCGCCGCGCAGATCCAGGCGAGGATCAGCACCTGGGCGATGGCCGCGCCTAACATCACGTCGCGTTTGGAAAACCGGTCGCTCACCCAACCGGCCAGCGGCGCGAAGAGGACGAATGGCAATGCCATCATCAGTCCGGCCGCCGACGGCACATCCAACGCCACTCCTTTTCCCACCGGAATCATGAAAGCGAAGGCCACCGCGCCACCCAGCGGGATCATGGTGAACTGGGCGAACTTGTCGTTGAACGCGTTCTGCGTCTGCTGGACAATCATGCTCCAGTAACCCACCCACTGGCGTCGGGTGGGTTCAACTTGAGGCTCTTCGTCGGTCATCCGGCAGGGAAGCTAGACCCCTCGGGCACCAGCGGCAAGACGTAGGAATCGGGATACCCGTCGGACAACGCCTCGCGGATTTTTCCTTGAAATCCAACGGAATGGCGTCGAGTCTCCGCCCACGGATGAGGTTTTTTCTCACAGCACTGCTGGTTTTCTGCGTTTTCACGGGCTTGAATGCCCGCGCTTTCGCCGTGACCTGCAGCTCTGCCGCCGAGTGTGGCGATGTGGTGGAAACCTGCTGCCAGGACCATCACGAAGGTGAGCTTCCCAACGGAAACCACCATGATGGCGATGGCTGCCCGACCGAGCACCATCATCATGTTTGCTGCTCCCACGGAGTCCTGTTGGGAATGGATGCGGAGGTAATCTCCCGGCTCGGCGTTCCCGGATCGGAGTGGTTGTCATTCCGGCATGAGGGTGAATATCCACCCGATGAGCCGTTTCTGGGTTCGGAAAAGCCACCTCTGATCTGAGCGCCCGTTGATCGCGCTCTGGCGTACCCTTGTGGCACGCCTTCATCTCCCATCGGGCATTATCGTGCCATTTGGGGATACCTATCAGAAGCTTATTTTCCCGCGCCATGTCAGTCCCGACGTGTGCCCATTCCACTCATCCACCATGTTGAAATTTCATTCCGTGGCCCTGCTGGCATTTGCCTCCATGGTCCTTCCGCTGCGCGCGGAGCCCGCGGTCATCGTCACGCTCACCAGCGTGGGCGACCGCATCCGTGCCCAGAATCCCGATCTCGCCGCCGCCCGCCTCCGCATTCAGGAAGCGCTCGGCCGCATGAACCAGTCCGGGCGCCTCGCCAATCCGGAGTTCGAAACCTCCATCGAACACAATTCGAAATTCCGGGAAGGAAAAATCGGGATCGGCGTGACCCAGCGGTTCCCGATCACCGACCGCCTGCGTCTAGAAAAGGATATTTCGCTCACCGAGCTCAAGTCATCGGAAGCCGAGGTCCGCGACGTCGAACGCCAGCTTATCGGCCAGGCCCGCGAATCGGTCGTTAGCTTGCTAGCCATCCGCAATCGACGCGACCTTCTCAAGGAACAATCCGCGATCTCCAACCAGTTCGCCGATTTTCTATCAGAGGTCTCGGCAAAAGGCGAGGGCTCCCCGCTCGATGCCGGCCAGGCGAAACTCGAGGCCGCCAGCCTCGCGATGGAAATGCGCCAGCTCGATGCCGGCGAGTCGTCGCTCGTCGGCGGATTGAAGTCGCTGCTCGGAATGCGCCCCGGCGAATCCCTGCAGGTCAGCGGTTCCCTGCCCGAGCCTGCATTGCCGGATCGTTCCACAGATCCATCGCGTCGGCCGGATTTCCAGGGAGCAAAGCTGGACGCGCAGGCCGCTGCCCGAGGGGTTGCCCTGGAGGAATCCAAGCGCTACGAGGATTGGGAAGGTGGCGTCTTCACCGGTGTGGAACGCACCGAAGACGCCCCGGAAGGCTATCAGAATGATGCGATTCTCGGTGTGCAACTCAAGATCCCGCTGCCGTTCTGGAACAAGAACGAAGGCGCGATCCAGGAGGCAAAGGCGCGGCAGCAGCGCAAGGAAATGGAAGCCACCGCACTCGCCCGCAACATCCGCCTGGAGGCCGAATCCGCCAGCACCGAGATGGAGCAATGGGCGAGAATGATCCGCGAGATCAACGAAACGCTGCTCCCCCTCGCCGATGAGCAAACGAAGTTCGCCGAAACCACCTATCGAGACGGTCAGGGCGAAATCCAGTCCGTCCTCCGTTCCCGCGAAAAGCGCCTGCAGCTCGCACTCGCCCGCCTCGACGCACTCCGCGAGTTCCACCTCGCCCGCGTCCGCCACGAAACCGCCATCGCGAAACCTTGAATCCTCATTTCATGAAACATCTTCTAATCACCCTGCTTCTCATTCCTAACATCCATGCCGCTGTCGGTTCGGACACCATCGTCCTCGACGAAACCGGCGTGAAGAACCTCCGCATCGAGACCGTCGAGGCCGAGGAAACCGACTTCGAGGAAACGGTTTTCGCCCTCGGCCGTATTGCCGAAATCCCCGAGCGCCACGCCGTCGTCAGCAGCCGCATTTCAGGTCGCGTCATCGGGCTCGTGGCACAAGAGGGCGACGCGGTGAAAGCGGACGAGGTCCTCGTCCGCGTGGAAAGCCGCCAACCCGGCAATCCACCACCGGTCATCGACTTGAAATCACCCATCAGCGGGCTGTTAGTCCAATCCCACATCCGCATGGGCGAACCGGTGGAACCGGAGAGGGAGCTGCTAGACATTTCCGATCTCAGCGAAGTTTACGCCATCGCGCGTGTGCCGGAAAGCCAGGCGGCGAAGCTCGCGCCCGGCAGTGTCGCCCATATCCGTGTCTCCGCCTTGGGCGACAAGCCGCTGGATGGCGAGATGATCCGCTTCGGCACCTCGGCGGACCGTGAGAGCGGCACCATCGACGCCATTTTCAAGGTCGCCAACCCCGGCTTGCGGATGCGCCCTGACATGCGCGCCGAGTTCTCCATCATCCTCGGCAAGCGAAGCAACGTCATCGGGATCCCCCGCTCCGCCTTGCAGGGAGATGCCAGCAAGCGCTTCGTTTACGTCAAGCATTTCGACCTTCCCAATGCATTCATCAAGACGCCGGTCGAGGTCGGTGAAATGAACGATCGCTACGTGGAAATCATCGGGGGCCTTTTCCCCGCCGACGAGGTGGTCACCCGTGGAGGCTACTCACTCTCGTTCGCCGGAGGCGGCAGCGTGTCGCTCAAGGCCGCGCTGGATGCCGCCCACGGCCATGAACACGCGGAGGACGGAGGCGAGCTAACACCTGAGAAGCGCGCCGCCATGGAAAAGGAGCACGCCGGAGATCATCACGATCACGAGGAATCCAGCCCGTTCTGGAAATACGTCAGCGGAGTCCTGCTGGTCCTGCTGTTAGCCAGTTTGGCAATCCGCACCAAACAAACAGGCCAAGCCGCATGATCGCGATCAAGTCACTTCCAGGGATTATGAAAACGCGCCCCGCTCCCTTCGAAATCCACGACATTCCGCGTCACCACCGTCAGATCGTGTGCCAGGGCAGTGGCGGCGAGCAACGAATCATTGATAGGCAGTTGGGCCCTGGACATCAGTCTGCCCCAGTGGTCAGCGATTTCGATCGTCACGGGAAGAATGTTCGCCGCGAATTTTATCAAAATCGTCTCCAGCCAGCGTTCAATGGCATCCGCCTGGCGGGTGTCAGTCCGTCGTCTGTTTTCGATGCCTTTGCGGATTTCGGCAATCGTAACCACGCTCAATGCGGTCAAGCTCGGATCATTGCTCATCGCCCAAGTTTGCACTCCCCGGTTGGCATTGTCGCCTTTTCTCAACTCGGAAATGAAGTTCGTGTCGAGGAGGTAGCGCATCAGAATTCAATCTCGCGATGTGACCATTCTCGACGGTCAGGCTCCAATTCAAAGTCCGGCGCGATTTCACCCAAAAGCCGGATGTGGTCAAAGAGAGAAAACCTCTCATCCGCCTCAACGGCTGCCGGGGCCAACGCCTCCTCCAAAATGCGGCGATGCTCTTCCTCTGCGGTGACCCCATGTTCCGCAGCCCTTTGCTCCAGTGTTTTCGCAAGCGCTTCTGGAATATTTCTCACCAGCAATTGAGCCATGCGCTCACATTGCCCTTAACTCCCTCAAATTTCAATTCATTTTCCCATGCTCAACAAAATGATTCATTGGTCGCTCGCCAACCGGGCGATCATCATCGGCCTCTCCCTGATCCTCATGGTCATGGGCCTGCGCACCGCCACCGAACTTCCGGTGGAGGTGCTGCCGGATCTATCAAAGCCCACCGTCATCATCCTGACGGAATCCGGCGGACTCGCGCCGGAGGAAGTGGAAACCCGCGTCACCCAGCCCATCGAAAGCGCGCTGATGGGCGTCGCCGGCCTCACCCGCTTGCGGTCTAACAGCGACGTCTCCCTTTCGCTCGTCTATGCGGAATTCGGCTGGGACACGGATATTTACAAGGCCCGCGTGCTCGTCCAGGAACGCTTGCAAAGCGTGCGCGGGCAACTTCCGGACGGCGTGCAGCCCTTCATGACACCGGTCGCCTCGCTAATGGGCGAAATCCTGTTCGTCGGCGTGCGCTCCACCATCAAGGAAGGCGAACCGGGCTACATGGCACCCAGCGAGGTCCGCTCGCTCGCGGATTGGACGATCAAGCGCCGCCTCCAGAGCGTTTCCGGCATCGCCGAAATCCTCAACATGGGCGGTGGCGTCAAACAGATCGAGATCCAGCCGGACCCCTACAAGATGCAGGCCAACGGCGTCAGTCTTGAGGAACTCGAAAAGGCCGCGGAGGAATCCGCAAGCACCACCACCGGCGGCTTCATCAACACCGGCACCACCGAGATCATGGTCCGCAATCTGGCGATGACCGTGCAGCTCGACGACATCGCCAGCACCGTGATCAAGCAGGTCAACGACCGGCCCATCTCCATCGGCGATGTGGCCAAGGTCGTCTGGGGCATCGAACCGATGCGCGGTGACGCGACTGTTAGCAAGGTCCCGGAAACAGCCCGACCTACGGCGTGATCATGTCCATCACCAAGTCGCCCGGCTTCGACACCCGCGCACTGACCAAGCAGGTCGAAGGACGCGCTCGATGAACTCAACGCCACCTTCCCGCCCGGGCGTCGAGACCACCCTGCTTTTCCAGCAGAAGGACTTCATCGACCACGCCATCGGCAATCTGACGGAAGCCATCCGCGACGGAGCGATCATGGTCACCGTCGTCATCTTCCTCTTCCTGCTGAATTTCCGCACCACCTTCATCACGCTCATGGCCATGCCGCTGTCCTTCGGCATCACCATGCTCGATTTTCAAATGGTTCGGCATCAGTGTGAACTCGATGACCCTCGGCGGCCTCGCCGTCGCCATCGGCATGGTGGTGGATGACGCCATCGTGGATGTGGAGAACGTCTTCCGCCGTCTGCGCGAGAACGCCGCTCTGCCGAATCCTCATCCGCGGCTCGCACGTCATCGCCCGGGCGTCCGGCGAGGTGCGGAACTCCATCCTCTACGCCACGGTGCTCATCATCCTCGTCTTCCTGCCGCTGCTCGGGCTGACCGGCGTCGAGGGCAAGCTCTTCGCGCCCATCGCCATCGCCACGATCATCTCGCATGATCGCCTCGTTCGTCGTCTCGCTCACGGCCATTCCGGTGCTCTGCTCCTTCCTGCTGCATCCCAAGGACGGACACGAGCACAAGGACGGCATCCTCACCCGCGGCATGAAGTGGGTGCTGGAGCATACGTCTGCTGCGCTTCGGCCTCAGCCAGCCCTATCTGTTACTGGCCATCGCGTTCCTCATCGTCATCGCCGCATTCTCGCTCTATCCGCAGATGGGCAAGGATTTCCTGCCACGCTTCAAGGAGGAGACCGCGCTTGTCGCCGCCACCTCCGCGCCCGGCACCTCGCTGGAGGAGATGAACAAGATCTCCGATGTGATCGAGCAGCAGATCCTGCGTCGCCGGAAGGTGCGCAAGGTCGGCCGCCGTCTCGGCCGGGCCGAGCGCGGCGACCACGTGGTCCCGGTTTCCACCGCCGAGTTCGATGTGGATTTCCGCGATCGAGGACGGAAGAACGGCCGGGATCGCAAACGAAATCCTCGATGACCTTTCCAAAAAGCTGAAATCCGTGCCCGGCATCTTCGCCGTCGTCAGCGGCCCGCTCGCCGACCGCATCGGCCACATGCTCAGCGGCGTTTCCGCGCCGGTCGCGGTGAAGATCTTCGGCCCGGACCTCGAGAAGCTGCGCGAAGCTCGGCATCGAAATCCAGACGCATCGCCAAAACCATCCCCGGCTTCGAGGATTGCAAGCTCGACCAGACTTCCTCCATCCCGCAGCTCCGCATCGAGGCCGACCGCGACCGCGCCAGGGCCTACGGCATCGCTCCCGGCCAGCTCAACGAACAGCTCTCCGCGCTCATCGGCGGCAAGGAAGTGGCCGAACTGCGCGAAGGCCAGCGCACCGTGAATCTCGTCACCCGCCTGCCGCTGGAATGGCGCGACTCGCCGGAGAAAATCGTCGCAGCTGCCCATCGAGATGCGGCAACGGCCAGCGCGTGCCGCTGTCCCTCGTCGCCGATGTGCGCGAAGCCAAAGGGCCCAACGTCATCTTCCGCGAAAACAGCCAGCGCCGCTTCGCCCTCGCCATCAAGCCGACCGTGCGCGATGTGGCGCACCCTCGTCGAACGCTTGAAGAACGAGGTGACGGAAAAGGTGAAGCTGCCCGAAGGCTACTTCGTCACCTTCGAGGGCGAGTTCCAGGCCCAGCAGGAGGCCACCCGGCGCATCGCCCTCTTCACCGGGGTCATCCTGCTCGTCATCGCGCTTCCTGCTCTACGGCTACTTCCGCACGCCGTTCTTCGCCATCCAGGTGCTTTGCGACATCCCGCTCGCGCTGGTCGGCGGGCTCGTCCTCACCTGGATCATGCTGAACAACATCAGCATCGCCACCCTCGTCGGCTTCATCGCCGTGGCCGGCGTCGCCGCTCGCAACAGCATCATGCTCATCTCCCACTACCTGCACCTCATGCAGCACGAGGGCGAGGACTTCACCCGCAAGATGGTCATTCGCGGCACCAAGGAACGGCTCGTTCCCGTGCTCATGACCGCGCTCGCCGCCGGCATCGGCCTGATCCCGCTGGTCCTCGCCGCCGATCAACCGGGCAAGGAAATCCTCCACCCGGTCGCCGTCGTCATCGTCGGCGGCCTGGTCACCAGCACCTTGCTCGGTCTCTGCGTCACGCCCACCGTCTTCTTCACCTTCGGCCGCAAGGCCGCCGCTCAATCCATCGAACTCGAATCCGCTGCCTCCCACTGACCATTCCCATTCTCCATCAACAACACCAACCGACATCAAATCATGAAAACCAACATCATCGCACTCGTCTCCATCATCACCAGCCTCGGCTTTGCCAACGCAGGGGAAGTCAAGGCACCTAACGGCGGTCGCATCATCGAAGCCGTCACCCCGCATGCCGAGTTTCTCGTGACCGCGGAAAAGAAGGTGGAAATCCGTTTCCTCGACGACACCGGCAAGGTCGTCGCCCCGGGAGAACAGGTCGTCACCGTGGTCATGGGCGACCGCAGCGCACCGACCAAGCTCGCCTTCACCAAGGACGGCGACAAGCTCGTCTCCGACAAGCCCGTGGCGGAAGGCAAGGAGCTCCCTGTCGTCCTCCAGATCCGTGCCAAGGAAGGCGAGAAAGCCATCACCGCGAAGTTCAACCTCAACATGACCACCTGCCCGGAATGTTCACACCCCGAATACGCATGCTCTTGCGACCATGCAAAGGAGGAAAAAGCCCACGAGCACACGGGAGGCGAGGACCACAAGCATTGATCTGTCGCATGCAAGCTGCTTCCTCTCAACCGGGGCTCGGGTGTTTTGCTTATTCATCTCAGGATTCCCCCACGTCTCAGCCGAGAAAAAAGCTGGCTGGCTTATACGCCAGAAGCTAAGAGTCCCCCGACGATTTGGGCGACACGCCAAAACCTGTTTCATCATGACGAGAACGAACAAAACTGCTGTCAGTCCGCCATTCTGGCGGCACACTCGGCATGTCCTATGCTGGCCGGTCAGGTCGGCTTTGTTCCGTTTCCTGATGGCTCTGATCATCACGCTGTTTTCCATTTTCGGGAAGCAATTCTCCAAGGTGATCGTGCACGCGCATGAATTCCCTCATGTCGCGTCCGCCCACGATCCGCATGCCGCATCGGATGACGATCATGATCACGATCATGAGGAGCTACCCGGTGAAGATCATGACGAAAGCAGTAGCGAACACCACCATCATTCCGTATTTTCAGATGGCACGACGTTGTTCTCCGTCCATCCATCTCCTTCCCTGTTCTTACTGCACGAAGTACGGTTGTCGCCCGAGTCATTGGCTGACGTTTGTCCGGACGGTCCCGTGTTTGATTTGGTGAAACCGCCACAGGTGACCTGATAGGCTAGGCACCCTTGTGTCCAAGCGTCCGGATTAGCGGATACCCCGGAGGGTCTTCCACGATCCGAAATCCTGTATGCCGTTCCTGGCGAAGTCTGCCAACGGCTGTTGTTATCGATCCACTTCAATACCAGAACCATGTTCAAAATCACGTTATTCTTCCTTCCCTGCATTCTAACATCGCAAGTCATTCACGCCGCCGATGAAACCCTTTCCCTCTCCACGGCCCTCCGCGAAGGCCTCAAAAACCATCCCGATATCCTCGCCGCCGATGCCAATTTGAGAATCCGCCTCGCGGAGTCTCTCGCCATCACGGAAATCCCGAATCCACGGCTAGAAGCCGAGTTCCAGTCCCTGACGGACAAGCCCGTCATCGACCTGAAGTTCATTCAGCCGCTGAAGCGCAGCTATTTCGGCCTACGCCGGAATTACGCCGTTATCGAGCAGGCGTCGGCCCGCGCCGATGCCCGCGCGCAGGTCGCCGGAGTGCTCAACGACGTTTACAGCCGCTACTCA
Organism: uncultured Verrucomicrobiae bacterium; assembly: GCA_963810445.1. GTDB lineage: Bacteria > Verrucomicrobiota > Verrucomicrobiia > Verrucomicrobiales > Akkermansiaceae > Luteolibacter. The sequence continues at coordinate 343,058 of CAWENZ010000048.1, forward strand.
GAGCTGTGGACCGTCCAGGAGTTGCAAGCGGTCCGTAGCCAAAACCGCGACGATCTGCTGTCCCTGCGAGAGCCATTTGAAAAAATCATGAAGGCAGGCCAAGGCGGCACCGTGGAACTCGCCCTGCTAGATGCCGAGATCGCCAACGAAGCGGCGGAACGCGAGGCTTTGGATACCCAGCGGCTTTCCCGCAGCGCGGCGCTCGCCCGCAGGATCGGTCGCCGCAGTGGTGGCGTCATCGTGGTCGAGCGTCCGTCGGGATTGGCGTTGCCCGGCGACAGCGCGGCGTTGGAGAAATTCGCCATCCGCCGCACGCCGTTGCGTCTCGCTTTGCTGAAACGTGAGGAAGCGGCGCGGGCACGCCTTTCCATGACCCAGGCGGACCGGCTAGGTCCGATGGAAGCCAAACTGCTGGCGCAACAGGATACCGACCAGAACCGCCTTCTGCTAGGCATCGGCTTCACGATGGATCTTCCGATTTGGAATAAAAACGAAGCCGCCATCGCCGGAGCACAAGCCTCCGTGGATGCCGCCCGCAGCGAGCTGAAACAATTCGAACCCGCCCGCGTTTCCGCCGTCGTCAAGCTGCGCTATCAGAGTGCGCTCAGTGCCCAGCAAAGCGCCATCCGATACCGCTCGGAAGTCGTGCCGCTGTTTGAAAACGCGCTTTCCCAAGCACGCGATGCCATGGCGAAAGGCCAGGGCGGCATCACCCAGATCCAGACCATCATCAACCGCCTCACCCAGACCCGCATGCGGGCCTTCGAACTCGGCATCATCGCACTCGAGGCCCGTGGCGAACTCGAAGCTGCTCTCGGCGGTCGTCTCGAAGAAGCCCTCGCCACCTCAGTCCGCTGATCGTCCTAACATCAATTCATCAGCCTTTTTTAAATCTTATGAAACTCGTCATCAAAATCGCGGCCATCACCGCCATTCTCATCGGAGGCCTTTACCTCGGCATTCGCATCCTGCGCCAGAGCTCCGAAAACCACCGCCTCCGCCGAACACGGTGAAGCGCCGAAGGCCGAATACGAACGCGGACCCCACGGCGGGCGCATGCTCCGCGACGGAGACTTAGCCGTCGAGGTCACCATTTACGAACCCGACATTCCGCCGCAATCCCGCGTCTATCTGTTCTTCGAAAACAAGCCGCTCGATCCGAATCAGGTGAAGGTCACCATGGAACTCCACCGCTTCGGCACTCGCATCGATGCCTTCACCTACAAGAAGGAAGACGACTATCTCGTCGGAAGCCGGATCGTTGAGGAACCGCATTCCTTCGACGTGAAAGTCTTTGCCGAATACCAAGGAAAGAAATCCCAATGGGCCTACGAATCCTACGAAGGTCGGGTGAAAATCACCGATCAGGCGGCGGCAAGCGTCGATTTGAAATTCGAAAACGCCGGCCCGCGAAAGATCCGCAAGCTCGCCGAAATGACCGGACGCATCGTGCCGGACGAGGACCAGATGGCCAAGGTTTCCCCGCGATTCCCCGGCGTGGTACTGGAGGCTAACAAGAAGCTCGGCGACAAGGTGACCAAGGGCGAGGTCCTCGCCGTCATCGAAAGCAGCCAGAGCATGACCACTTACGAAATCACCGCGCCTCTATCAGGCATCATCATCGCACGGGATGTCACGCGGGGCGTTGCCGTCACCACCGACAAACCCATCTACACCATCGCCGACCTAAGCAACGTATGGGTCGATCTGAACGTTCAGCCGAGCGGACCTCAGCTCTCTGAAAGTCGGCAAGGAAATCACCATCACCGAGAAGCATTCCGGCGAATCCGCCACGGCGACCATCACTTATCTTTCGCCCTTCGGCAGCCAGGAGACACAGACGCTGCGGGCCATCGCCACACTTGCCGAATCAAGATGGCAAATGGCGCACCGACCTATTCGTCGACGCCGCTCTGGTCGTCGAGGAACGGGAAGTTCCCGTCGCCGTCCGCTACGACGCGCTCCAGACCTTCCGCGATTGGGACGTGGTCTTCATGAAATACGGTGATGTCTATGAAATCGCCATCCTCGAACTCGGCCAGCGCGATGGCGACTGGATCGAAGTCGTTTCCGGCCTCGAACCCGGCACCACCTACGTCACGGAGAACGCCTTCGTCGTGAAGGCCGATGTCATGAAATCCGGCGCCAGCCACGACCATTGATCCACTCATTCAGAACTAACATTCTCTGACCATGCTCGAAAAAGTCTTACAATTCTCGATCCGCCACCGGTGGTTCATCCTGATGGCGTCCCTCGCCGTCGCCGTGCTGGGAGCCTACAATTACAAGGACCTGCCCATCGACGCCGTGCCGGACATCACCAATGTCCAGGTGCAGATCAACACCGAAGCTCCCGGCTACTCGCCGTTGGAAACGGAACAGCGCATCACCTTCCCCGTGGAGACCGCGCTCGGCGGCCTGCCCGCGCTGGACTACACCCGCTCCGTTTCCCGCTACGGCCTCTCGCAGGTCACGGTCGTCTTCAAGGACGGCACCGACAAGTTCTTCGCCCGCCAACTCGTCGCCGAGCGCCTGCAGGAGGTCAAAGACAAGCTGCCGCCGGACATCAGCCCGTCGATGGGTCCCATCGCCACCGGTCTCGGTGAGATCTTCATGTTCACCGTGAAGCCGGAGCCCGGCGCGAAGAATCCCGATGGCTCGCCCGTCACGCCCACCGACCTGCGCACCATCCAGGACTGGGTCATCAAGCCGCAGCTCCGCAACGTCCCCGGCGTCGTCGAGGTCAACACCATCGGCGGCTATCCAGAAGGAATTCCACGTCACGCCCGATCCCGAGACTGATGCTCACCTACGACCTCGGCATCGACGAAATCATGGAGTCGCTTGAGAAGAACAACTCCAACGTCGGAGCCGGATTCATCGAGCGCAACGGCGAGCAATATCTCATCCGCGCTCCCGGCCAGCTCAAGGATCTCGACGCAATCCGCCGCATCGTCGTCGCCACCCGTGGCAATCTGCCCATCACCCTCGACCAGATCGCCGAAGTGGAGCTCGGCGAGGAACTCCGCACCGGTGCCGCAACCGCCGATGGCGAGGAAGTCGTCCTCGCCACCGTGCTGATGCTCGCCGGAGAAAACAGCCGCGTCGTTTCCAAACGCGTCGCCGAGCGCCTTGAGGAAGTCAACCGCACTCTGCCCGACGGCATCGTCGCCCACGCCGTTTACGACCGCACCACGCTGGTGGACGCCACCATCGAGACCGTGAAGAAGAATCTCTTCGAAGGTGCCGTGCTCGTCATCGTCGTTCTTCTGCTTCTGCTAGGCAACGTCCGTGCCGCGATCATCACGGCCATGGTCATCCCGCTTTCCATGCTCTTCACCATCACCGGCATGGTGAACACGAAAATCTCCGGCAACCTCATGAGCCTCGGCGCATTGGACTTCGGCATCATCGTCGATGGCTCGGTCATCATCGTGGAAAACTGCATCCGTCGGCTCGCCGAAGCGCAGCATCGGCTCGGGCGACTGCTCACGCTGGAAGAACGGATGAAGACCGTCTTCGAAGGCACCAAGGAAGTCCGAAAGGCGACCATGTTCGGCGAACTCATCATCATGGTCGTTTATCTGCCCATCCTCACGCTCACCGGCGTCGAAGGGAAAATGTTCCACCCCATGGCCTACACCGTCCTGCTCGCGCTCGGCGGCGCGATGATTCTTTCCGTCACCTTCGTCCCCGCCGCCATCGCCATCTTCATGGGTGGCAAGATCGCGGAGAAGGAGAACTTCCTCGTCCGTGGCGCGAAGGCGATCTACCTGCCGGTGCTGAAAGTCTCGGTCGCCCATCGTGCCGTCGTTGCCACGGTCGCCGCCGTGATCGTCGCGCTCAGCCTGCTGCTTAGCCACCCGCATGGGCAGCGAGTTCATCCCGAATCTCGATGAAGGCGACCTCGCCGTCCACAGCCTGCGCGTCCCCGGCACCAGCCTTTCGCAGGCCATCCACATGCAGAACTCGGTGCAAAAGGCGTTCATGAAATTCCCGGAAGTGGCCGAGACTTTCTCGAAGATCGGCACCGCCGAAGTCGCCACCGATCCCATGCCGCCCAGCGTGGCCGACGGTTTCGTCATGCTCAAACCGCGCTCCGAATGGCCGGACCCATCCATGTCCAAGCAGGAACTCATCCAGAAAATGTCCGACTCGCTCGAACAAGTTCCCGGCACGAAATACGAATTCCTCCAGCCCATCCAGATGCGCTTCAATGAACTCATCGCCGGTGTCCGCAGTGACGTGGCGGTGAAAGTCTTCGGCGACGATCTCGATGAACTCCTGGCCACCGGCAAGGAGATCGGGAAAATTCTCGAAACGATCCCCGGTGCGGAAGACGTCGGAGTCGAGCAAATCACCGGCCTGCCGCTGATGAGCGTCAACATGAACCATGAAGCGCTGGCCCGCTACGGACTAACGGTTTCGGAAGTGCAGGAAGTGATGGAGATCGCCATCGGCGGCAAACAAGCCGGACAGATCTTCGAAGGCGACCGCCGTTTCCCACTCATCCTGCGGCTGCCCGAAGAACTCCGCACCGACATGGACGCGTGGAAGAAGATCCCGGTTCGGATTCACACCACCGGCACCGGACGACCGGTCACCCAGCCCGTCACCACCGGCAAGGCGGCCATGCCCACGTTCGTTCCGCTCGGCGAGTTGGCCGAATTCGAACTCGGGCCCGGACCCAACCAGATCAGCCGCGAAAACGGCAAGCGCCGTGTCGTCGTCACCGCCAACGTCCGTGGCCGCGACCTCGGTTCCTTCGTCAGGGAAGCGCAGGAAAAAGTCCGCGAGGTCGAGCTGCACGCCCGGAAGCTGGATCACCTGGGGCGGCACCTTCGAGCAACTCATCTCCGCTTCGGAGCGCTTGAAGATCGTCGTCCCCGTCGCGCTGATCCTGATCTTCTCGCTGCTTTTCATGACCTTCGGCAATGTCCGTGATTCGCTGCTCGTCTTTACCGGCGTCCCACTCGCGCTCACTGGCGGTATCGTCGCCCTCTGGCTGCGGGACATCCCGCTGTCCATCTCAGCGGGGGTCGGCTTCATCGCCCTATCAGGCGTCGCCGTGCTCAACGGACTGGTGATGATTTCCTTCATCAACGACCTGCGGAAAGAAGGCACGGCCGCTCGATGAAGCCGTCATCGAGGGAGCCGTCATGCGCCTGCGTCCCGTGCTAATGACCGCCCTCGTCGCGTCGCTCGGCTTCGTCCCGATGGCCCTCGCCACCGGCACCGGCGCGGAAGTCCAGCGCCCGCTTGCCACCGTTGTCATCGGCGGTATCATCTCGTCCACGCTGCTGACGCTCATCGTGCTCCCCGGTCTCTATCGAATCTTCCGCAGCAAGGAAGCCGAGGAAGTCGAACTCATCACTTCTTAAATCCCCATGAGCACCCAACCTGAAGCGATTCCCTCGTTGTGGAAACACCGCGTTTTCCAGCAGCTCTTCTGGGCGCACGGCCTGAGCCTGTTCGGCAGCGGGCTTTCCTCGCTGGCCCTCGGGTTGTTGGCTCATCAGCTCGTGGGAGCTTCTGCATCCACAGTGCTGGGAATCACGCTTGCAATCCGGATCGTAGTCATCGTCCTCTGTTCGCCATGGTCTGGACAAATCGCGGCGAAATGGGGGGCGCGGCGGGTGATGGTCCTTTCCGATCTCATGCGTTGCGGCGTGTTGGTGGGGTTCTATTTCGTGGATTCCGTCTGGCAGATCTACGCGCTCGCTGTGCTGCTGAACCTCGGCTCCGCGATCTTCACGCCCATCTATCGGGCGATCATTCCTGATGTGGTGACTCCCGAACAATATCCGAAAGCGGCAGCCATCGGTTCGATCGCCTACGATGCGGCGAACATCCTCAGTCCATCCATCGCCGCCCTCGTCATCGCCCTCGTCGGATTCCGGGGAAATTTCGTCGTGGACGGCATCACCTTCCTGGTGAGCGCCGCCCTCATCATCGGCTTGCCACGGCTTGCGGCGGAAGTCGCGTCCGGCGTGAAGAAGGCACCGGTTTCGGTCAGCCACGGCCTCACCGCCATGTTTCATCGCCCGCAACTGCGGCAATCGCTTTTCCTTGCGCTGCAAACAAGCATTGCCGGAGCCTTTGTCATCGTTTCCACGGTGGATCTCGTGAAAAACGAACTGCGCCTGAGCGACACCTCCTATGCGTGGATCATGGGCGCGTTCGGTATCGGCTCCGTCTGCGGAGCACTGGTTTATTCGAAAATCTCCACCTCCGGTCGCAACCTAAGCGTGAAATGCGCCGGACCTGTCATGTTGGCGGCGCTGGTGGCCGTATCCCTCGCCCCCCGCTACGGCATCGTCATGACGGCGTGGGCGTTGATCGGCGCTGGATATAGCATCCTCGGCGTGCGTGGCAGCGAACTGCTCGCGGAGAACAGCAGCGGCGAGGAACGCCCGCACATTTTCGCCGCCCACTTCGCGCTCAGTCACGCGGGATGGGGGCTGACGTATCCATTGGCGGGCTTTCTGACCACCGCCATTGGTTTTGCCAAAACAGGGGGAGTCTTCGCCGCAATCCTCCTAGGCGTTTGCATCCCCTCGTGGATCGCCAATCGCCGGACCCGGGATACTGCGGGATGATTTTGAAAGGCAAGGAGCTCCCCGTCGTCCTCCAGATCCGTGCCAAGGAAGGCGATAAAGCCATCACCGCGAAGTTCAACCTCAACATGGCCAACTGCCCGGAATGCTCGCACGCCGAGTATGCTTGTACTTGCGATCATCATTGAGGCCATCGCAATTGAGATTAGCAGATTGATTATCGGGCTGCCTCTGCGGCGATATGACCCGCAAAATTGGTGACAAAGGTTTTGAGACTGCTCATCTCACTGATGTCGGTAAATCCGCCTGTCCGAATCGCTGTCCTTGGCGATGCTATTACGGAAGCGGTCGTGTAGAGCTGTTCCTGAACGAGCTTTTTACAAAGAAGGTTGTAGCGGTCGATATAGGACGCACCTTGAAATTCAGGCCGCACAGGAAAGTGAACGCTGCGATCGGTGATGGGAGACCGGGACCGGGGAGCATCTTCAACCAGCATCAACCAACCGACAAATGGTCTCGGCGCATCGCCGAAGGAGCCCTCACGATAGGCGGTCCAAAGGTCTTGGGCTGTGCCAATGGCTTCCTCGGTGCGGTTGTTGAAATTGTTGCCGAACGAACCGACTTGGGATTTCAGCTCGATCGCGGCAATCAAACGATTTCGTCGGATGACGAGCATATCCCACATTTTAGTCGGCCGAAAATAGCCAGGAAGGGTGAGTTGGATACGTCCGTCTCGAACTATCTCCGCATCCTTCAGCCCATTTGCCTTGATCAGGTCGATCAGCATGGACACAAAACCGTCCATATTTTTGCCGCCTGTCACCGCACCGCGGCTACCTGCGTCGGATTTTCCGGACTCGATCTGCTTCTTGTGCGCTATATCACGTGTTGACCAGAACACCTTGACTGCCTTTGTCGCCTTTTTCTGATATTCCGCCAGGTTGAGAGCCATATTTTATCGAGTAGTTTCGCGTTTCACTCGGGAAGAGCAGAAATTTGATATGCCTCGAGGGACGCCTTGGTGGCAAGGGCCAGGTTCTGAGTCTCGAAGGCGTGGCGCAACTTGTCCGCAAGTTCGGAAGGAATCTTCAGTGGATCGGGCACGCGAATACGGCGAAGGTATTGAGCCTGAAAACGAAAATAGCCGCCCCTCATACGCACGCCGTAGCAATGAATGAAAAATTCGCCCACGGATGACATGAGGAGGGCTCCAAGCACTTTCAGGTCCCACCCATCAGAGGTGATCCAATACAAGTTGTGCTGAGGATAAGTTAGGCCAGTATCAAGTGCGGGAAGCAAGCGGTCCTTGATGTCGGCAATGTAGAGTTTGTGCTTCTTCGCCAGAGGAAGATTTACCCGATCGATGGTCTTGTGCCAATTCTCGGTCCGGTCTTTCTTCGCAGTGTGGCGCCCGGCAAGTAATTCGTGATGAGGTTGGAGATGTTTCTTGAGACGCGGATATTCGCTGAGATTGACGAGTCCGCTTTCGTTCCAAGGGTTTGCCATGCAGTGACCCGACCATCTGACCTTACCGTCATGAAGGTCCGAAGCGAGCGCCAGCGGCAGGATGCGATCCGGCTCGATATCCTGTTTTGTCGGAGAAATGAAGACGCGATCCGCTCCGGTTGCGACACCGATGCCGATTCTCGTTCCAGTCGATTTGCATTCAAGAGGGAAGCAGGTGGCTTCGAGATGTTTCAAGAGCTTCAAGGCTTCAGGCGAAGAACAAGGCCATGGTTCGTTGCCGTGGAACCAATCGTCAAATCGGGCACTGCGTAGTCCGGCATTCTTAATCGTTGGGGAAGCCAGCGCCTTGACCAAACGGACTCGATTCTCACTTTCGATTCCAGGCAGGGCCTTGGAAACAATCACCGGTCCTTGCTCTTCGCGGGAGATGATCGTGACGGCAGGATAGGCTGAAACCTCCGTTTCAAAGGCCTGGACGTCGTGAGCCTCGATGATGTGACGAACATTGTATCCCTCCGTGGTGATGAATTCACGCAAGGCACTGCCGTAGTCGTTGAGCATCCACCGGTCCGCGCAAATATAGGCGCAGACACCGCCTCGTTTCAACTGCATCAACGCTGCCTGATAGAACGCCACATAGATGTCAGCCCGACCCCGCATGGCGCTGAATCCATTTCGATACATTGCCGCTTTGCTGGCAGGGATCTCTTCCAGCCGGATGTAGGGAGGGTTGCCGATGACAAAGTCAGCGATTGGGAAACACAAGGAGGCTTCTAGGAAATCACTGACCTTGATCCAACTACGGGCGAGTTTCTCCGCTGTGACAGCCGGAACCGCCAGTGAAATCAAGGTGTCCCGAACGGCCTCGACTGCTTTTTCTGCGGCGACCGCGTCGATCTCGAATGCTTGGAGTGCGGTTGCGGCCTTCGCCAGGGGAGTGCGATGGCGTTCACAGGAGTCCACCAACCGTCGAACCATGGCACTCAAAAAGGCTCCGTCTCCGGCCGATGGCTCCAACGCCACCATGTCCGCTAAACGCCTTTCCGGCAAATACCCTGCAAGATCAAGCACCAGCTCAACCATCCAAGGCTTGGTGTAAACCACTCCAGCTTCGCGCGGAATGGCTATGGCGGAATCAATTGAAATCATAAGTTCATGCGAACAGCAATTTAGAAGGGTGTCAATTTTCAAATCAGCCCGACAAGGGATACCCGAATACCTTGTCGGGGCAAAGGAAATTCAGGGCGCGACGGGCTCGTGGTTTAGGTGACGGGAGTGGGTCAAATGCAGAGAAGTGAATTGGAGGTGGAGAGTGTTGTTGAAATCGAAATTGAGGAGGATCTCGATGCTGTGCAATGATGATTCGCGCTGATCATGGACGAATTTCGATGGATCGGCGCTTTCACCTGAGCATTTTACAGCATAGGGTTCATTCAGATGGAGCACCATGAGCACGACCATTCCCACGAGCCGGAGAAAAAGTCCGGTTGTTCCAGTTGCGAGCATTGCCACGACGAGAGCGGCTTGCCCCAAGGGGCGTTGGTCGTCCGCCGCAGGCATCCTGACCGGCATCGGACTGGTGCTCGGGTGGATGGACGCGCAGCCGGCGTGGCTGGGAAACATCGCATTCGCCGCCGCCACCTTGGCGGGTGGACTTCTGGTGTTTCCGGCCGCGTGGAAGGCGTTGATGAAGCTGCGACTCGACATGAACGTGCTGATGACGGTCGCCGTGGCGGGAGCATGGATTCTTGGCGAATCCGCGGAGGCGGCCAGCGTGGTGTTCCTGTTCTCCCTGTCCGAACTGTTGGAATCATGGGCGGCCAAACGGGCGCGGAACGCGGTGAGCACCTTGCTGGATCTCTCGCCACCGACGGCACTTGTGTTAGACAGCGGATGGCATCGAACCAGGAAACTCCCGTGGCGGAAATCGCGGTGGGCACTGAGATCCTGGTGAAAAGCGGAAGCCGGATTCCGCTCGATGGTGAGGTGATTTCCGGAGAATCCAGCGTGGACCAGGCACCGATCACCGGCGAATCGGTTCCGGTGGACAAGCGCCCGGGCGATCCCGTCTATGCCGGCACCGTCAATGGCGATGGATCTCTAACCGTGCGGGTCACCAAGGCGGCGGGGATTCCACCCTGGCGCACATCATCCATCTGGTCGGAGAGGCGGAGGAGCAGAAGCCGCCGGTGCAGCGCTGGGTGGACCGCTTCGCCGCGATCTACACTCCGGCGGTTTTCGTAGCTCGCCATCCTTGTGGCGGTCGTCCCACCATTGCTATTCGCCCAGCCGTGGCAGGCCTGGGTCTATCGCGCGCTGGTCCTGCTGGTGATCGCTTGTCCATGCGCGCTGGTCATCGCCACGCCTGTTAGCATCGTCTCCGGCCTCACCGCACTCGCCCGTCGCGGCGTGCTGGTGAAAGGCGGAAACTATCTGGAAGCCGTCGGAAAACTCCGCGCACTCGCGGTGGACAAGACCGGCACCATCACCCAGGGCAAACCGCGAGGTGGTCGGCATCGAGATCGTCGGCGACGTGACCGAGGAGGAGATCCTCCGACGCGCCGCCGCCATCAACTCGCATTCCGATCATCCGCTTGCCAATGCCATCGTCGAGGCGGCACGGGCCCGAGGAATTTCAATTCCAGTCGCCAACGATTTTCAATCGGTGTCCGGACGCGGAGCCCGTGCATTGATCGACGGGCATCCGCATTTCATCGGCAACCACCGGATGACGCACGACACCGGCATTTGCAGCCCGGAGATCGAGGCACGGCTCGCGGCCATCGAGGAGAAAGGGCCAATCGCTCGCCGTGTTCGGTCATGCGCCTCATGACGATTGCCCGGGCGAGGTGCTCGGCATCATCGCCATCGCCGACACGCTGCGGCCCGGCGCGGCGGAGGCACTCCGCCTGATCCATGCCGCGGGCATCGGGAAAGATCATCATGCTCAGCGGCGACAATCAGCGCACCGCCACCGCCATCGCGAAACAAGCGGGCATCGACGAGGCCATCGGCGATCTCATGCCCGAGCAAAAGGTCGAACACGTCCGCAAACTGGTCAGCACCTATCAGCACGTCGGCATGATCGGTGACGGCGTGAATGACGCGCCGGCCCTCGCGGTCGCGAACGTCGGATTCGCCATGGGCGTGATCGGCAGCGACACCGCCATCGAGACCGCCGACATCGCGCTGATGAAGGACGATTTGTCCAAGGTCGCCGACGCCATCCTGACCGGCCGCCGGACGCTGGGCATCATCCATTTCAACGTCAGCTTCGCGCTGCTGATCAAGGCGGTGTTCATCATCCTCGCCTTCGCCGGACACGCGGATCTATGGCTCGCGATCCTAGCAGACACAGGCGCGACCCTGCTGGTGATCCTGAACTCGCTGAGGTTGCTGGCCAGGAGCGAACCACACAAGGATACCTAGGAACCCAGCTTCTCCAGGACGGGAGTCATGATCTCCTGATAGATCCGGTAGCCCTCCGCATTCGGATGGACTCCGTCCTTGAAGAGCGCGGCATTCTGCTTCCTGTCGCTGGTTAGAAAAGGGGTGTGGGTATCGACATGGGTGACATAGCCGAGCTTCCCGATGGCGGCTCGAACCTTGCGATTCAAATCCTCCACACTGATCCCTGCGGCGGTGGCTTGCTTGCTGGGCATGGTCATGAGCACGGCGATCCTGATACTTGGATAGGCTTGATGGATCGTCTCAGCCATTTCCACGATGTTCAGGGACGTGCCATCGGGGTTGTAATCCGGTTGCGCGAAGTCGTTGGCCCCACAAAGGATGACGACCGCGCGTGGCTGCAGGGCGATCACGTCGTGCCCGACCCGAAAGAGCATGCCGCGCGACGTGTCACCCGAGATCCCCCGGTTGGCGATGGGTTTGCCGGGAAAGAGCGTTTCCAGCGGGCAGTGTTGGGTGATCGAATCCCCGAAAAACACGATGGATCCCTTCTGTCCCGCGGCCTTTGCAGCGAACTCCTTCTGCCGATCTTGCCAACATTTCGGGAACCCTTTCCATGTGGTGTTGAAATTGCCGTGTCCACCGGCGGTGGCGGCGTCATAGAAGGGCAACGGCTTCGCGGGATCCGGAAGGTCGGCTGCAAATGCCCGGGCGATTGACGCAATCGCCACCACTCCGAAACTTGCGATCAGGATGAGGCGCGCGCGCATGATTTTTATGTTAGATCCCATCGGGGCGATAAGGAGTCGCACCCTTGATTCAACCGCCGATGGACTTGAGCGAGTTGAGATAATCAATGAGTGAGGTGAAATCGCCGATCGTGAGGCCGCCGGCGAGACCGGGAGGCATCATGGATTGGGCGAGGTGGTCTTCCTTGGCGACGTCGGCACGGGTGAGCTTGACGACGGTTCCGGAAATGTTGCGGAGTTCGACGACACCGTCCGCCTCGTTGGTGACGAAGCCCATGTGGGTGGCTCCGTCCTTCATGGTGAAGATGCTGGTTTGGAATCCTTGGGCAACGGCTTTGTTAGGATCGAGGATGGACTCGATGATGTAGTCGCGGGTGAACTTCGCACCGGCGGCACCCAGATAGGGGCCCTTTTGTTCCGCCTTGGGGTCGATGGAGTGGCAGGCGATGCAGCCTTGGGCGGTGAAGAGGCGCTTGCCGGTGGCGATGTCGCCCGTGGATTTCATGGCGGTGGCCATGACCTCGGCGACGGGGAGTTCCGCGACCTTCTTGCCACCGGATGAGGCGGATGCGACGGCGATTTGCGCGGCCTTGGCGGCGGCGATGGTGTCGTCGTTGTCGAAGTTGAGACCGGCCTGGATCTGCTGTTCGAAACCGGGGAGCTTGAGGTCCGCAAGGGCTTGGAAGAATCCGACCTCGCGAGGGTTCTCGTGCGACGATCTTTTCTAACCTCCGCCTTCCACGGATCCTTGGCGAGGGGGCTGTTCATGACAGTTAGAATCGCCTTCCACGCGATGCGGCTGGCGGCGTTGTTCTGTTTGGCGGCGAGTTCGCGAAGTGGCTTGAGCTCCATGCCGCGCTTGGTTTCGTTGACAAAGTCGTCGATGTGTTGGGCGACTTCGGCGGGCGGGTTGGATTCCTGCGACCACTCGGCGAGAATGGCGAGTCGGGCCGGCATGGAGATCTTGTCGTCAGCACGGGAAACGGCACGGTAGCAATCGACCCGGCTGGCGAAGGGGCGTTTGGGATCCTTTGCCGCATCGGTTAGAAGGGTGAGTTCCGGCTTGCCGATGGTGGTGGAACCGAGAGCAGCGAGGACGGGGTCGAGGTTGTCGAGCTTGAGGTCGGAGACCGGGATGCGGTTGAGCGCGAGACCTTCGAGGTAGTTGCCTTGGCGAGAGGCGGAGATCATGGTGAAGCCCTTCTCAAGAGCAGCACGAATCTTCGGCGAGGCTTCCCATTCCTGGAGTTCGAAGTAGGGACCGCGGTCATCGGGGCGGGTGCCCCACCACGATTTGAGATCCCAGGGCTTTTCCTGATAGTGGAGCCGGGCAAGCGCGAGGAGGCCGTCGAAGCGCAGGTCGGCATCGCTTGAGGAACCGATGAGCTGGAGCAGGCCGTTGACGGACTCCATCGAGTGGATGCGCTCAAGGGCACGGAGCGAAATGGTCCGGGTGGCTGGGGCGGAAGCGGCGGTTAGAAGCGGCGGGACGTTGTTGAGCGAGACAAGCGCGGCGACGGCGGTGTGGGCGAGGCGCGGCGATCCTGACTTCTCGTTCCACGACGAAGAGGCTGCTAGAATATCCTTGGCCGCGTCCTTCGCATTGAGCCGCTGGAGGCCGATGATGGCCTGGAGGACGACGCGGGGATCGGAATCACGGAGGGCATCGGTGTAGAGTTTGACCGGTACGCCAGCAAGCTGTGAGCGGCGGTCGGTCATGGCACGCAGTGCGAACTCACGGACCGTGGCATCCGTCGCAAGCTCGGCGAGATAACGGGTGCTGCCTGCAGCGTAGAGTTGCTTGAAGGTGAAGATGGAGGCAACGCGGACAGGGAGACTTTGTTTCGTGTCCTTGGCGAGATTGAAGATGCTTTCGGCAAAGGCGGGCTTGGGTCCGCGCTTGATGATTTCGCGCTGGGCTTCCATTCGCTGGACGGCACTGGCCGAGGCGAGCAGGGTAACAAGTTTGGCGTCGTCCACCTTGGTGACGTCCTCGTATTTCGCGGGGGTGCCGGACTTGGCGGTGACCTGGTGGATCAGGCCGACGGGTTTGCCTTTTCCTGCGAAGTTGAAGGATCCGCCCCGCCAGTCGGCAAGGTAGATGCGGGAAAAACCATCGACGTCGATGTCGGTGGCGTGGGGAAGTTTTTCAAAGGTCTCCTGGCCGATGCTGAAGCTGGATCCATCACGTTTCCAGGGATGATAGTGGACGGTGCCGGTGGTCCAGTCGCAGGAGAAGAGCATGTTGTCGAACGGGGCGGGCAGGCCAGGTTCACTGAGCCAGAGAGCACCGGTGCCGGAGCCGCCACCGTAGTCGGCGAGTGGCGTGATGGCCTCGTCGGCGAAATGCTGATAGAGACGCGGATAGCCGTGGTCGCCAAGTGCGGTGTAGTGGTGAAAGCGGGTGTTCCAGCCTTTCCCATCGTTGGTGTTGTCCCGGCTGAAGAGGTCGAGGGTGGGAGAAATGGCGATGTCGCAGATGTTGCGGACCATCAGGTCGTAGGGCTCGAGTTCCGAACCGTCCGGGCGGACGCGGACGACGCCGCCACCGTGAAGGGTGTAGCGGGTGCCATCGGCGGATTTTGCGTCGGACATGCCGAAGTCGCCGACGGCGATGTAGAGCCAGCCGTCGATGCCCATGCGGACGCCGTTGGTGGTGTGGTCGGCACCGCGAGGATGCTCGATGCCGCCGCCGAGGCCGGTGACGAGAAGTTTTTCCTCATCGGATACACCGTCCCCGTTGGTGTCGCGATAGGAGGTGAGGTAAGGCGGATGGATCAGGTAAAAGGTATCTCCAACGAGGTGGCCGCCGCGGGGGCTGTCGATTTTCGGAATGAAATGGACGAATTGATCCGCCTTTCCATCGCCGTCGGTGTCGCGGCAGCGGATGATGCGGCCCATGTCCTTGGCCTTGCCGAGAGAGCCGTTCTGGTCGGATGAAACGTAAACGTCGCCATTCGCTGCCACGCTGATGGCAGCGGGGTAGTCGGCGTTCGGAGGCCCGGCGAATTCATGGATTTCAAAGCCCTCTGGCACCGCGACCGACAATTGCACGGTGGCGAGAGGAAGGAAAATTTGGGTGATTTTGCGCATCGCGGAATGTTTACGGGAAAAGTCCGCAAATCTCTCGCTTTCCCGGCAAATATAGGGCACCCAGCGTCTTCAGCCTAGCCCGGCGATCACCTTTTCGGCCTCCTCGATGAAAACATCCGCCATCGGGGAACGCTTCCCGAAGGTGAGCGCGTGGAAGCTGATCAGGGGAAATCCATCAAGCGGCAGCGCACGGACGCCCGGCGGGATTACGTTTCCCGGAATATCGAGCACGAGGCCAGCGCCGTAACCCTCGGCGACAAATTTCGACACAAGATCGAGGCTGGCGAGCTCCAGCATCGGGAACCATTCGATTTTCCGCCGCTGAAGTTCCTGTTGGAAAGCGATGACCGCCGGTTCGCCGCGAGGGAGGGTCAGGAGCGGAAGGTCGATGCGATCGAGGCTGAGAATTTCCTCCGCGGTCTTCGGTCCGCCCTTTTTCGGAACGAGCAGGACCAGGGGCATCTTGAGGAGTTCGTGCTTCTGAATACCGGTGCTTTTCGATCCTCCGCTGGTCGCCAGGCCGAGGTCGATCTTGCCCGAACGGAGGTCGTCCTCGATCTCGTCGATGCGGGCGGACCCGAGGGTGAAATGGAATTCCGGAATCCGCTTCCGCACTGCCCCGATGAGGGTGGGCAGATAGTCGCGCTGGACGATCTCCGGGCAGGAAATGCGCAGCCCCTTGTCCGCCCCGCCTCGCAGCTTTTCGGCCATGGCGGGCAGTTGGTTGAAAAATGGTTCCACAAACGCGAACAAGGTTTCCCCCTCGGCGGTCAGTTCGAACGGGCGGCGATGGAACAAGGTCTTGCCCAACGAATTCTCCAGCTGGAGGATTTGCGCGCTGATCGCAGGCTGCTGAATCCCGTAAGGCATTTGTCTTGCCGCGGCGCTGACACCTTGGCACCGGGCCACGTGGTAGAAGAGTTCCAGATGGTGAATGTTCATGGAAATGGGTTACGAGGCGCTCATTGAAGCAGTCGATGGCCGCATTGAAAGATTCAATTAACGCTTCCTGCAGCGGTTTGCTAGAAAGGCGCGGTCATCAGACACCTCCCATGAACCAAAACAAGAACCGCATCCCGCTCTGGTTGAAAATCGCCTACACCGGCTTCCTCGCGGTGATGATCCCCGTTTACTGGGCCAACTACGGCCCCACGAATTTCCTCTATTTCTGCGACATCGCGCTCCTGCTCACCCTCGTCGGGATCTGGCGGGAGGACGCGCTGCTCGTTTCCATGCCCGCCGTTGGAATCTTGCTGCCGCAATTGCTCTGGTGTACCGACTTCATCGTGCAACTATGCGGCGGAAAAATGACGGGAATGACCGGCTACATGTTCGACGCGGAACGCTCGCTCTTCCTGCGCGGTTTATCGTTCTTCCATGGCTGGCTGCCCTTCCTCCTGATCTATCTGGTCCACAGGCTCGGCTATGACAAGCGCGCATTGTTAGGTTGGTCGGTCCTCTGCGTGGTGCTTTGCCTCATCGCCTACTTCCTTCTGCCGCCTGCCGGGGCGATCCTGGCCAATCCCAATACTCCACGAAACGTGAATTACGTCTTCAATTTGCTCAGCGATGCCAAGCCACAGACATGGATGCCTCCCCTCGCCTATCTCGGGGTGTGGATCACCGTGTTGATCACCATCGCCTTCGTGCCCACGCATCTTGTTCTGGCAAAATTTTTCAAACAACCGATCTAACATGAACGCCGAAACCAAGGAATCGTGGCCGCGTGGCTTCTGGAACCTCATGTTCACCCAGTTCCAGGGTGCCTTCTCCGACAACGCACTGAAATGGCTGGTGGTCTTCCCGGTGCTGGCCTCGGTCGTCTTGTCCGAGGCGGACAAGGAAGGCTTCGCTTCCCATGCGTCGCAGTTGTTCGCCATTCCGTTCCTTCTCTTCGCCACCATCGGCGGATGGATGGCGGACCGCTTCAGCAAGCGCTCGGTGATGATCTGGGTGAAGCTGGGAGAAATCGGCATCATGCTCTTTGCGGCCTTCGCGCTGAAACTTGAAATGCAATCGCTGCAACTCGCAGCCATCTGCCTGATGGGTGTTCACAGCACCATTTTTGCCCCGGCGAAATACGGCATCATGCCCGAGGTCCTTCCCACCTCGAAGCTCTCCGCTGGAAACGGAATTCTGGAACTCCTCACCTTCATCGGCATTATCCTCGGCACCTTCGCCGGTGGCTGGCTGGCGGAGACGCTCGAACATCGCGAGGTTTGGTCCGGTGTTCTGTTAGCCGCGCTCGCTGCGGTGGGCGTGATGACCAGCATCGGCATCGCCAAGGTGCCCGCCGCCGATCCCGGAAAAAAACTCAATCTCAACATCGTCGGCGAAATCTGGAGCAACTTCCGGGTGATGAAACAGGACCGCGACCTCTGGCGCGCAAACTGGGGAAATACCGCCTTCTTCTTCGTCGCCGCACTTCTGCAACTCAATCTCGCGCTCTACGCCCACAAGGTTTTCAACCTCCGTCCCACCGAACAAGCCTGGCTTCAGGCCGCGCTCAGCCTCGGCATCGGCGTGGGTAGCATGCTCGCGGGCAAGCTCTCGCGCGGCCGCATCGAATATGGATTGATCCCCGTGGGAGCCGGCCTGATGGCGCTCGGCAGCATCGGCCTGGGTTGGCCGGAGATTGGAAAAACGCCTTTTATCTGCATGCTTTCATTGCTCGGAGTCGGCGGCGGATTCTTCATCGTCCCCATCGTCTCGGTCCTCCAGCACAGTCCGGCCGCCGAGATCCGTGGCGCGGTCCAGGGCGCGGCAAGCTGGCTTTCGTGGGTCGGTATCGCGGTGGCCGCACAGAGCCTCACGCTTCTAACCGGCGCCGCGCGGTTCAGCTACGGCCAGATCTTCTGGGTCTGCGGCGGGGTCGCCGCCGTGGCCGGTTTGTTCGTCACCTGGTCCCGCCCAACTGCCGTGCCGGACATGTTAGCACGCTGGCGGAGACGCGAACCGGAATCCGGCAACTGACCTCCTGACAAACATGCAAGCCGTCGTCATCGACAAGCCCTACAAGTTCATCCCGCCGAAGTTCAGCAGGTTCTGGCACGGGTTGATGCGGCGTTTTCTGCCGCGCATGCTTCGCAAGGACTACGGCATTTCGGATGTCGAGTGTGTCGGTGCGGAGAAACTTAAGGCATCGCTCGACGCGGGCCACGGGATCATGATCGTCGGAAACCACTGCCGGCCATGCGACCCGATGGTGCTGGATTTCCTCGCCGCCGAGGTTCGGAGACCGTTCCACGTCATCGCGAGCTGGCACATCTTCATGACGAGTTGGATCCAGCGTTTCATCCTGCCACGCATGGGCGGCTTCAGCGTCTATCGGGAAGGGCATGGACCGCGAGTCCCTGAAATGCGCCGTCAAGATCGTGGCCGACGGCAAGTTCCCCCTGGTCATCTTCGCCGAGGGCATCATCACCCGCTGCAACGACCGACTCGTCAACTTCATGGAAGGCCCGGCCTTCATGGCGCGCTCCGCCGCCAAACAGCGCAAGGAAGGCAAGGTGGTCATTCATCCGGTCTTCATCCGCTACTTCTTCGAAGGAGATCTCGAGGCATCCATCACCCCGGTCGTCGAGGAAATCGAGCGTCGCCTCTCATGGCAGCCGCAGGTGCAGCTCCCGCTTCGAGACCGCATCCGCAAGATCGGCGGTGCCCTGCTGGACCTGAAGGAAATCGAGTATTTCCAATCACCTCAACCGGGGAACTTCCGTGATCGCCTCGCCAAGCTCGAGGATCACCTTCTCACCCCGTTGGAGAACCAATGGACACCTGGTCGCCACGATGGTGATGCCATGGGCCGCGTCAAACGGCTGCGCAGCGCCATCCTCCCCGACATGGTCAATGGCCAACTCACGGAGACGGAACGTGCCTCCCGCTGGCGCCAGCTCGCCGATCTCTATCTCGTCCAACAACTCCACTGCTATCCCGGCGACTACATCGAGCAGCCGACTCCCGAGCGGATCCTGGAAACGGTCGAGCGCTACGAGGAGGACCTAACCGATGTTGCTCGCCCCCATTTCCCCATCCGCGCCGTCATCACCGTCGGCGATGCCATCGAGGTGGGAACCGGCCGCGACCGTTCCCATGAGGTGGACCCCGTTACCGCCGAGGTCAGGCAACGCATGGAGGAACTGCTTGAGTCCTCAAAAGCCAACCGCAAGATCGCCCCCACCGGAGTTGGAATCGGTTGATATTGATAGCCCACAAAAGCCGGTCGGGCCAGACCGACGCTTTTCCCTCCCATCCAACCGCCTGCTTGTCATCGACCAAACTGGGCGTGATAATGCGGTGCAATGAATTGGCAGACCTTCCACATGATCCTCACCTTCGCTGTCCTCGGCGGCGTGTTCCTTTGCTTTGTCAAGGAATGGCTGCCCACGGACATGGTGGCGCTTGGCGGCATGTGCGTGCTGCTGGTGACAGGCGTGCTTGACGAGCGCGATCTCGGGAAAATCTTCAGCAATTCCGCGCCGATGACCATCGGCGCGATGTTTGTGTTAGGCGAGGCACTGACGCGGACCGGGGCGATCGACTGGATTGCGCACCGCTTCGAGACCTGGGCGGGGAAATCCATGAGCCGCGCCCTGTTCATCCTGGCATTGATCGTGGTGCCGCTCTCGGCATTCATGAACAACACGCCGGTGGTGATCGTTTTCCTTCCGGTCATCATGGCCTACAGCCGCAAATCCGGGCTCAAGGCGAGCAAGCTGCTCATCCCGCTCTCCTTCCTGAGCATCCTCGGCGGGACCATCACCCTGATCGGCACCTCGACCAACCTGCTCGTCGCCGGCCTGGCAAAGCAGCAAGGTCAACCACCTTTCGGCATCCTGGAAATCAGCGGACTTGGCGTGATCTACGCGTTCGTCGGATTTCTCTACCTTCAGCTCGTTGGACGGCACCTGCTGCCATCCAGGGACACGGTCAGCAGCTTGCTGGATGCGGAGGACACGCGAAAGTTCTGCAGCGCGGTCGAGATCCCCAACGATTCGCCATTTGCTGGAGAAAGGCTGCTGGGAAACGCGCTTTTCTCGGATCGCAAGCGGACGATCGTCTATGAGGTCATCCGCCACGGCCGCCGCATCGATGACATCCCGCTGGACGCGCTGGTGCTCAGGTCAGGGGACATCCTCTGGTTCCGCGCCACCTCCAAAAAACTCGCGGAAATCCAGGAGACGAAAGGGGTGACGATGGTCCATGACAAGCTCTCCGGAGATGCCGGAGAAAAGGACACGGACGCGGAGGTGAAGACGGTGGAGGCGATCATCAGCAGGCAGAGCTCGCTCGTCGGAATGAGTGTTAGATCCTCCAACATCCGCCGCCGTTATGGTGTGGTTGTCGCTGCAGTGCATCGCAAGGGGGTCAATGTCAGCGATGGCTATCAGGATCTCCGCCTTGCCTTCGGCGACACGCTTCTGTTGGAAGGACCCGCGCACAACCTCGTCCGCATGCAGGTGGAGGAGGATTTCCTGAGCCTGAACGAGACCGTGGTGAGGGCGGCCCGCAAGTCGAAGGTGGTGATCGCCGTGGGCATTCTCATCGCGGTGGTGGCCAGCGCGGCATTCGACCTCCTGCCCATCACCGCGGCGGCGATCATCGGTGCGGTGCTGGCGATCTTCACCCGCTGCCTGGATATCCGCGACACCTACCGCTGCGTCGAATGGAACATCCTTTTTCTGATCTATGGAATGTTGGGAATCGGCCTGGCGATGGAAAAGACCGGAGGAGCCGCGCTCATCGCCAACGGCGTGGTGGGCATGACACATGGACAGGATCCCATCGTGATTCTCGCGGCGGTCTATCTGTTGGCATCCATCCTGACCGAACTCGTGACCAACAACGCGGTGGCCATCCTGCTGACGCCCGTCACCATCTCCATCGCGGTTTCGCTGGGGGTGGATCCCCGGCCCTTCATCGTGGCGATCATGTTCGGTGCGAGTGCCAGCTTCATCACGCCCATCGGCTATCAGACAAACACCTATGTCTATGGAGCGGGGGGTTACAAGTTCAGCGATTTCCTCAAGGTCGGCATCCCCTTGAACCTGATCTTGTGGGCGGTGGCCGTCCTCCTCATCCCGAGGTTCTGGCCGTTCTGAAATATGGAGGCGAGACGCCTCCCCGACGGTCTGGAGCGAGCGCTCCAGCCACACCACATGATTTCAACCTACCGCCAATGAAATGGTCAGTTCAGGGCCACCATTTGTTAGTTCGACCGGAGAAGTAAACAGCAAGAGCCCTGCTTTGGACGTTGACCGGATCTCCTTGTCGCCCAAAAGAACCTTGGCGCTTGCAGCAAGCCAGGGCAGCCGGATTTCGCGGAGGCTCAGACTTCCGTGTCCGAGGACGATGGTCGCGGTCCATGATTTTTCGTTTGCTTGAACTTGTGAGAAAGTTCCCCAACCGGCCGCCGCCGTGAAGGGAGCCTTGAAATTCTCAGGCCCGATCTTCGGGTTGAAGCCGATGATTCCTTCGGGTCCGTTGTATTCGAAACCACAGGCTGCTAGAAACATCGAGTAGCTGGCATTGGCCCGGGCGTAGTGATCGGAACATTCGATCTCGTTGTAGGGATTTCGCCTCGAAGGCGAGTAGCGATCGTGAATCGCCCGCCCGATGGCGAGGCCACGCGCGGTCAACGAGCGAGGGTCCGTGGAGTCTTCCAACAGCTCGCCGGATTTTCCGAAGTCGGCGGCATGGATCGGCTCGCCTTCCTGCAACATGTGGGCAGCCGCCTGCCACTCGAAGCCACTCATGCACTCGTTGAAATAGGCATATTGCCAATGCTTCTTGAAGTCGTCGCGCAATCCGCCTTTCGGCCAGGTACACATGACCAATCCGGCTTCACCGGGCAGCGCGTAGAAGCGCCCCTGTTTGAAGGTCTGGCGGAAATTTCCGACCTCCGGGACGAAGTTATATCGCCACAGGCTGTGCAGGGCCTTGCGGATCTGGTCGGCATCGTAAATGCGGCCAAGTCCGGTTTGGCTGGCCCACCATTGGCCGATGACCTGGTCGATATAACAGCCCTGCCCCACGCCGATGGCGGTGGAATGCGCGGGGTCCTCATCCTGGATGTAGAACTCACCGTTGAAAAGGGACGCGATTTTCTCCGCGCCCATCGCGTGGACCTTTTCACAAGTGGCGGCAAACGCGTTGTCGCCCGACCGCAAGGCCATTTCCTGCCCGGCCCGCAGCGATGCGAGGTAGAGCGAGCAAAGGCAATGGACCTTGCCATACCACTCGGCATCAAGGGTGTTGTGTTGCTTGCCGTCGAGCAACCCGTCGAGGCCTCCCCGACCGTTCTCGTCGAAGCGGACGAGCCATTCCAGGGCACGCTTCGCGGCGGGCCAGACGCGTTTCAGGAAATCACCGTTAGATGAAATGAGGTGCTCGCGCCAGGTCCGGAGGATGATGCCGGTCTGGGCGTCGATGGCCACAGTGTCACTCGCCTCGGCGCGGAAACGGATGCTGCCGTCCTTGTTGATCGCCACACCATAGTCGGTGACCTCGCGCAGGTTGCGCTCGAGGTCCGGAAAAAGTCGTGCCACGCCTTGCGCGTAATGCCAGACGTGGGCGCAAGTTCCCGGACAACAACCGACGCCTTCCCAGGCCCAGAAGCGGCCGTCACCGAAAATCTGGCAGTTGGTCGTTTGCAGCGTGTTGGTCGTCAGGATCGCGCGGTCGAGCAGCCACTGGGGCAGCGTCGAGTCGTTCCAGGTCGCCACCCACCGCATCGTGTCCTCGCGCAGCTTCTCGAAGCGGCCCGCGACATCACGGGCCACGGCGGCGGCATCAGGGAAGCGGGTCGAGTATTGCGGCACCTGTTTGGCGATTTTCGGAAATGCCTGCAAGTTCGGGAAATGCCAGGTGATCAGGAAACGGATCGTCTGTTTCCCTGAAGGCGGAATTTCGAAGCGGGCCTCCAGACGATCCAGGGTATCTTCCGGGGTGGCTGCGGCACCGCCTAACAATGAAATCGCGGCACTTCCGAAATCACCCGCGCCCTCGACCGATCCGCTAGTCCCGGCGGCGTCAGTGAAAACGATGTGATCCGCGCCGGTGTTGGCCCAAGCTCCGCCCGCGCGGTCGATGATCCGGAGACGTGCCATTTTTCCTTCGAATCTCGACACGTCGATGGAGGTCGGAGTCAGCTTGTTCTCGCCGCGACCGGTGGCCGAGGCCACGACCTTGTCATCCACCAACACTTCAATGCCGGTTTCTCCGGGACGTTTCCCGCCGCCTAACAACAGGCGCACGTGGCGTCGGCTGATGGTGAATTCGGGCGACGTCAGCGTTCCGGTGGCCTTGTCCTTCGCGCCGATATCATCACCCGGCGCGCTGGCGTGCGAATTGACGAGACGCTTGCCGCGCTGATCCAGCTTGCCCTGATAGGTGGGTATTTTGCCGGCCTCCACGGGGCCCGCCCCGAACGCCACGCCTTCCGTGGTCCAAGGAGCATAGGTGGCCCGCTCGAAGTCCTCAAAAACGATGTCCGGCCGCGCGGGCTGTCCCGACGTCTCCGCCTTGGCCGCCTGATGGATGAGCATGGAAATTCCCGAATCGTTAGAAATCCTCGATGTCACCCCAGCCGCACGCATGCGCCGCGTGTGGACCAGAACCGGATTCTCAAGGATGCCAGTTAGACGACCCTTGACGGACTTGTCGGAACGGTTTTCCAGCGTGTATTCCATGACCGTGACCGGCATCGAGGAATCCTGCTGTGGACAATGGAATGAACGGCGTCCATGCCTCAAGCTTGGCGGAAACCGGGCAAGCCGGATCCGAATACTCCACGATTCCGAGCGGCCAGCGTCCGGTGAATTTCACCGCTTCCCAACCGCCACCATCCATCGAGCGCGGCTTCGTGTCACCATCGATGGACAACTCGAAGCCTTGTTGGAAGGGATTCGGATGATTGTCCGGGGTGGGCGGGACAACGTAATTGGAACCATCCCGCTCCCTCACTTGTTTCCCCGCGCCCGAGATATTCTCCAGCCCCACCGGAATCTGTACCTTGGAAGCGACCACGCCTTCATGCGGTTGGTTGAAAATGTCCCACACGTAAAGCCGCCCGTCTCCCGACAGATAGACCGTCCCGCAGCCGATTCCGCCGACGGTCATGCCGATGTGATTCAGGTCCGCTTTCACCTCGCTCGCGATCCCGGCGTCAAGCGGCGCACCGCGCTTGAGCAGCGACGTGGCCCATGTCGCGTCGAGCCCCTTTCGGGCAGGCACGACCGTCTGATAGATCGAGCCGATCGATGCCTCCGCCCGGCTACGTGTCGGGAAAAAGCTGCCGGCGATCGCGGTTCCGGTGGTGAGCTTGAGAAACTGGCGGCGTTGGATGGGGTTCGGCACGGGCGTGGGTTTTTCGAGGATGGGAAACAGTTGAAATGTCGGCAACCTGATACGCCAACGAAACGTCCCCATCAAAATAAAACCACCGCTGCGCTGGTATCTGAGAAACTGGCTCCGAAATGGCAGGGACCGTTCTCCGCAACGGTCCTGCGAATGTGAAGCGAATGGATCCGCCCATAAAACGCTCGTGAATCCATCCATGGTCCGACATTCACTTTCCATTCTCCCGGACCGCCCGGAGGTCGATCCCTGCCTACGGGTAGGGTATCTGAGAAACTGGCTCCGAAATGGCAGGGACCGTTCTCCGCAACGGTCCTGCGAATGTGAAGCGAATGCATCCGCCCATGAAAAGCTCGTGAATCCATCCATGGTCCGACATTCACTTTCCATTCTCCCGGACCGCCCGGAGGTCGATCCCTGCCTACGGGTAGGGTATCCGAGAAACTGGCTCCGAAATGGCAGGGACCGTTCTCTGCAACGGTCCTGCGAATGTGAAGCGAATGGATCCACCCATAAAACGCTCGTGAATCCATCCATGGTCCGACATTCACTTTCCATTCTCCCGGACCGCCCGGAGGTCGATCCCTGCCTACGGGTAGGTTCCAGACAGCCTCTGAGAAACCCTCCCGCCTCCTCATCGCGCTTGCCGGGCGAGGGCACTGACCGCTAAAACCGGGCGTGGCCACACGGAACATCGTTTATTTCGACCTGGAAACGCAGCGCAGCTTTGGCGACGTGGGCGGATTTTCCCACAAGGACAAGATGGGCGTCTCCGTCGGGGTGACCTACAGCACCGCCCGGGGCACCTATGAAATTTACGGGGAAAACGAGATGGAGAAGCTCGGCGAGGAGCTCGTCCGCGCGGATCTGGTCGTCGGCTGGAACCACATGCAGTTCGATTACCCGGTGCTCCAGCCCTACGTTTTCCACACCATGGTCGAGCAGACCATCAATCTCGACATGATGCTCGAGCTCGAAAAAATCGTCGGTTTCCGGCTCAAGCTCGACTCGGTGGCCTCCGCCTCGCTCGGCATGGGAAAAACGGCCGACGGCCTCGACGCCCTGCGCTGGTGGCAGGAGCACAAGAAATCCGGGGATTTCGCGCCGCTGCGGAAAATCGCCGAATATTGCGCCTTCGACGTGAAGGTCACCAAATGCGTCCACGAATACGCCCTCGAACACGGGCTTTTGAAATACGACGACAAGAGCGGCCGGATCGCCGAGGTCGCCGTGGATTGGAAATAATTCCGATCTTACATCCAGCCAAGCTGGCCGAACACCTTGGTCACCGTCCAGATGAAGACCAGTGTCAGGGCGATGATGTAAATGATCGCGGCTTTTTCAATCGAGGAGCGGGTCATGGCGCGGGACTTCTAGGCACGGCGCGGGGTTTTCGCCAAGGGCGAATTTCCGCCCAGTGCCGACCTCACTAAATCTCTTCAGCCGCAAAAGGGCACAAAACGGGCGCAAAAATCAGATTCGATCACCTGATCCAATGCCCTGAGGGGCTTTTCGGGCGGCAGTCTGCGCCGATTTTGATCAAATCCGAAAGTAACGACCTGATTCATCTCCATTTTTTGCGTATCTTTGTGCGTTTTTGCGGCTCAAGATTTTCAGACGAATTTGATGCTTCGGCCCTGATTTCCGCCAATCCCGTCAGGGCCCTTCCATCGGGGAGAAAGCAGAAAGATTGAACCACGGATTGCACGGATCACACGGATTTCTGAGAGGCGGTCTGAAAATTGGAGTGCGATCTTCAGTCCGCCTGTTGACGAGGGCATTTTCCGGAAGACACGGATCTATCGGCACCATGAATCTCACGAATCTCTGATCTTTCAGACAGCTTGCCAAAACTCTTTTCCTCAATTCTGTATGCCCCGGTGAGGCGACTTGGGAACAAGATAGAGGTAGGAACGGGGCTTTCGCCCCGCTCCCCCCTCCGAACCGGACGTGCGGATCTCCCGCATCCGGCTCTCCAGTCAGTAGTTTGCTCCGTTACGGAGGCTCGCGAATTCTGTTTCTCGGGCGTCCAGCAGGCAAAAGAGCCCGAGCTTCTTGAAGTAGCGGTTGGGCCAGCGTTGGTGATCTTTGCCACGGCCACGGCCTTCCAGACCGCGCCGCTTTCTCAGGATGGAGCGCAGTCTCATGCGAATCCATCCGTCGATTTCTCCCAGTTGGCTGGCTTTGGCGTATTTGAAGTAGCCGAACCAGCCGGGCAATGTCCGGTTGAGGTCCGCCACGATCGCTTCCATGCTCTTGCCATTGTTCCGGCGCGTCCGGGGTTTGATGGTTTCGCGCAGCTTGCACAGGCTTTTGGGCCGAACCAATCGCATCATCTTTCCCTGGCGGCTTCGTTTGAACCGATAGCCGAGGAAGTCGAAATGACTGTCTGCTAGATTCATGTCCACCGTGCGGGTTTTGTCGGGATGCAGTGTGAGTCCGGCCCCGGCCATCCATTCCCGGAGCTTTTCCAGCGCGGAGTTGGCTTCTTCTTCCGTGTGGCAGAGGACGACCATGTCGTCGGCATACCGCACCATTTCAAAACCATGTCCGGCCATCAACCAGTCCAACGGATCGAGGTAAATATTCGCTAACAATGGACTTATGACCCCGCCCTGCGGCGTGCCTTGTGACTCTTCTTGCGATTCGTCTTCGGGCATTTCTTCCATTGCTTTGGCGGATTCGGTGCCTTCCATGACGCCTTGTTTGAGGAACCCCTCGATAAGCCCCAGAACCCGTCCATCGGCAATGTGCTCGCGCACGAGTGCCATGAGCCGATCATGGGGAATCGCATCGAAGTAGCCCTTGATGTCCACTTCCACGACGTGTGATCTCCCTGCTTTCAACAGTTCTTCCACGCGCCGCAGTGCGTCTTTACAACCGCGTCCGGGGCGGAACCCATAGCTGTGTTTGGCGAAGCGGTTTTCGAAAATGGGTTCTATGCCCATTCTCAACGCTGCCTGCACCACGCGGTCGGTGACCGTGGGTATCCCCAATGGTCGCTTTTCCGCGCTGCCCGGTTTTTCAATCCACACCCGTTTGACCGGCTTGGGTTGATAGGTGCCCTTGTTGAGGTGCTCTCTAACGGCGAGCAGCCGGCTTTGGCTGTCTTGTTCAAAGCGCCCTATCGTGATGCCGTCAACGCCACAGGCCCCGGCGTTTCTTCGCACCTTTTCCCATGCCAGTTGAAGGGTTCTTTCTGTGCTGACCTTGTCGATCAGGCTGAACCACTTCTTTCCTTTCAACCCCCTTGCGAGGGCCGCAAGCATCGGCTTGGTCCACACTCCGCGTTCGGCCTTGTGACGCTGCCACAGGTCTTCTTCCGCTTGTTTATCCCCCATCATTTCTGATAGAGGAACTGGCACGGATGGTTCTTCGCGATTCATGGCCCTTGCCTTTCCACCTTCCTGCCGTCCCTCGCTCCACGGGCGTTACCCCGCTTCATCACTACTATGACGGCTCTGACTTCTGCCCGGCTCCGCTCGCGCGGATTCCTGCCCGGACAGATCTCGACGCGTCCACATGATACCTTCCCTGCGTTCTCACCCCAACCATCCCCAACAACCCGTTTCTCCCCCGTTAACGAGGGATGTGGGAGGAAACGGTTACCGCTCATGCGGCAGGCTTCGCCAATCGCTCGAAGGCTCGCCGTCGTTGTAAATCGAATCGGGTTCACTTGTGTTTGGGACCGCAGGTCCGCCTCGGGCTGCTCTCCACCCCGTCTCGCGACGACGCAGTTGCCTCCGGCTGCTCTCCCGTTGCTCGTCTCGGGATGACTCAGACTTTCACTGGTTGATTTCATGTATGTGCGCACGCACGAGTGGCGAACTCCGATTCGCCATGGTCCATGGATAGCCGATGAAAAACGGTTTACCTCAGACGATCGACATTTCATGGGCTTCGGCGAATCGGAGTTCGCCTGCTCCTTGGGACTTCTTATTCCGGCAATTTGCTTTGGCAAACGGCCTAAGAAAGTCTCTTGGAAAGAAACGGGACGGCGGTGCCAGCCGGCCAAACATCATCACGAAACTGTCTCGGTCGCGCAGTCGCACATCGTTGCAAGCCCCCGGATCCTTCGAGCTTGCATCCAACCCCGTGAGCCAATCTCCTCATCATGTGGTTCGTTTGAGGCTCAGGGAAACCCTGACGGTTCCCATTCCGGTAACTCCTCGCGAACAAAATCTCTTCGTGATCCGGAAAAGCGCGATCTAGTTCTCAAACCTCCTCAACCATCAAGCGGACCTTACCAAATCGCCCATGTCGGCACCGACATTCCATCTCCGGAATGAATTGACCCTGAGACCTTTAACTGCTTTGGTCGGCATCAGTTCCATCGGTTTCCACATCAATCTGCTTGATATGCCGAGGGGCGAAGAAAGACTTTCGGCCAACTAACAGGGTCCGTCACCAATGGTCATCGAAAAGCCTCCATTTCCATACGAAGACTTCAAGGCCATCATGGCTTGTATGTTTCCCTGCGAGCACACAAGACGTGAACACCGATCTTGGCAGACTGTCGATAGGAAGTGGCGCGTGTATGAGCAGTGTGTTGATTGCGGGAAGGTGTTTCGCCAAGGCATAGCGTTCAGCACCATCTTGCCGAGATTGCCCGCTCAGTTGCCGCCATGTAACTTCGAGGCCGCACGGCGATTTGAGCACTCTTATTATGGTGCATCAGGGAGTCTTGCCGAGCACTATAACCGCTATCGGAAGTCTTCTTGGTGGTCTCAGTATTCGGCATATTTGGCTGGTCCTGATTGGCGCGAGCGCTCACGGGCTGCCATTGCGGCTGCAGGCGGCGTTTGCACATACTGTATGGAGCGCCCTGCGGTTCAGGCTCACCATGTTAGCTATGCGCGAGTTGGCCATGAACTTCCCGAAGATTTGCGGGCGATCTGCATACCGTGCCACATTCTAGAACATCAAGAGGAATCGCAATGAACACAACGAAGGCCGAACAAAACGGATGCAGGCAACGGCTCGAAGGCTATCTGTCGTGTCAGCAACATCTTGCGCTCGCTGTCACCTGATCCGAGGCGTTGGGCAAGAATTGCATATCATGAGTCGCACTTCAAAATTCTCCACCGTAGGATTGATAGTGATGTCCGCATCCCTCATTTCAATTCCCGTTGCGATCTGGGAGGCCAAACACACCATCGGAATCCGAGATTTTGATCCGCACGGAACGTTGCCACTTGGAAGCGGAGAATTTGACCAGATGGGAGTGTTTGTCTTCCACCTACTTTGGGGAGGAGTCGTCTGCTTGGCGGGTGTAGTCCTGTCCGAGGTCGGACTATTTAGCCCACCGCGGACGCGCTTATCTTGGGTATCCTTCAACGTTGCCGTCTGTTTCGCCCTCGTATTTACTTGGCTTGTATGCACCCCTTTTTTCTGAGGGCTACCCGAAGCGCACAATGAGAAATGCCCAACAAGCCGCGACTGGAGCAACCGGCAATAAGCTTTTCAAGCACGTGCTCCTTTTCATGCCATTCGCTGCCGGTGCTAGCGCTTGAACGTTGAGCAATGAAAATCTTAGAGGCTGTCTGAAAAATACCCGAAGGCAGGGATCGACCTCCGGGCGGTCCTGCGAATGGAAAGTGAATGTCCGACCATGGATGGATTCAAGAGCTTTTCATGGGCGGATCCATTCGCCTCACATTCGCAGGACCGTTGCGGAGAACGGCCCCTGCCATTTTTAAGACAGCCTCTTAGCAATTCCAATCCTTCTGCTCAACATTATCAGCCTTGACGCGGCTGATCTGAGGGTTGTTCCTGCCGAGCCTCCGCTGGTCGAGCTAAGAAAGCAGGCCGATACCGCTATCATTGTCCTGCTTTGCAAGCCAAATGCTGCTGGCACAAAGCTAGAGGTGTCTGCTGTGCTGAAGGGACAAAAGGATTATGAAGTAATAAAGAATCGGATTGCAGGATTTCTTCCCGAAAGCAACACAAAGGCGCTTTCTACGGATGAATACAGAGAGCTCGTCTTCATAGGTTCGCAAGCTGGCCAAAACAATTTCAGGTTTTCGGGTTCTGTTGCGTTGTGGCCGCAGCATGACGACATTGTCGGCGATCATAAAATTCGCTTTCTTGCCCACGAACTGCAGGACGTGAAGCGCGTCATTCAAGAATCAAACAAGAAGGCCCAATCGGGTCCCCGCGAGTAGTTAGACCGTTTGCCAAAAGTTGTTTCCTCTATCCGGATTGCGCGGTGGCGTAGCCGGGAACAAGATAGAGGTAGGAACGGGGCTTTCGCCCCGCTCCCCCCTCCGAACCGGACGTGCGGATCTCCCGCATCCGGCTCTCCAGTCAGTAGTTTGCTCCGTTACGGAGGCTCGCGAATTCTGTTTCTCGGGCGTCCAGCAGGCAAAAGAGCCCGAGCTTCTTGAAGTAGCGGTTGGGCCAGCGTTGGTGATCTTTGCCACGGCCACGGCCTTCCAGACCGCGCCGCTTTCTCAGGATGGAGCGCAGTCTCATGCGAATCCATCCGTCGATTTCTCCCAGTTGGCTGGCTTTGGCGTATTTGAAGTAGCCGAACCAGCCGGGCAATGTCCGGTTGAGGTCCGCCACGATCGCTTCCATGCTCTTGCCATTGTTCCGGCGCGTCCGGGGTTTGATGGTTTCGCGCAGCTTGCACAGGCTTTTGGGCCGAACCAATCGCATCATCTTTCCCTGGCGGCTTCGTTTGAACCGATAGCCGAGGAAGTCGAAATGACTGTCTGCTAGATTCATGTCCACCGTGCGGGTTTTGTCGGGATGCAGTGTGAGTCCGGCCCCGGCCATCCATTCCC
This sequence comes from uncultured Verrucomicrobiae bacterium, assembly GCA_963810445.1. Taxonomy (GTDB): domain Bacteria; phylum Verrucomicrobiota; class Verrucomicrobiia; order Verrucomicrobiales; family Akkermansiaceae; genus Luteolibacter. The sequence goes on from CAWENZ010000048.1 coordinate 374,477, forward strand.
GGAGCTTTTCCAGCGCGGAGTTGGCTTCTTCTTCCGTGTGGCAGAGGACGACCATGTCGTCGGCATACCGCACCATTTCAAAACCATGTCCGGCCATCAACCAGTCCAACGGATCGAGGTAAATATTCGCTAACAATGGACTTATGACCCCGCCCTGCGGCGTGCCTTGTGACTCTTCTTGCGATTCGTCTTCGGGCATTTCTTCCATTGCTTTGGCGGATTCGGTGCCTTCCATTACGCCTTGTTTGAGGAACCCCTCGATAAGCCCCAGAACCCGTCCATCGGCAATGTGCTCGCGCACGAGTGCCATGAGCCGATCATGGGGAATCGCATCGAAGTAGCCCTTGATGTCCACTTCCACGACGTGTGACCTCCCTGCTTTCAACAGTTCTTCCACGCGCCGCAGTGCGTCTTTACAACCGCGTCCGGGGCGGAACCCATAGCTGTGTTTGGCGAAGCGGTTTTCGAAAATGGGTTCTATGCCCATTCTCAACGCTGCCTGCACCACGCGGTCGGTGACCGTGGGTATCCCCAATGGTCGCTTTTCCGCGCTGCCCGGTTTTTCAATCCACACCCGTTTGACCGGCTTGGGTTGATAGGTGCCCTTGTTGAGGTGCTCTCTAACGGCGAGCAGCCGGCTTTGGCTGTCTTGTTCAAAGCGCCCTATCGTGATGCCGTCAACGCCACAGGCCCCGGCGTTTCTTCGCACCTTTTCCCATGCCAGTTGAAGGGTTCTTTCTGTGCTGACCTTGTCGATCAGGCTGAACCACTTCTTTCCTTTCAACCCCCTTGCGAGGGCCGCAAGCATCGGCTTGGTCCACACTCCGCGTTCGGCCTTGTGACGCTGCCACAGGTCTTCTTCCGCTTGTTTATCCCCCATCATTTCTGATAGAGGAACTGGCACGGATGGTTCTTCGCGATTCATGGCCCTTGCCTTTCCACCTTCCTGCCGTCCCTCGCTCCACGGGCGTTACCCCGCTTCATCACTACTATGACGGCTCTGACTTCTGCCCGGCTCCGCTCGCGCGGATTCCTGCCCGGACAGATCTCGACGCGTCCACATGATACCTTCCCTGCGTTCTCACCCCAACCATCCCCAACAACCCGTTTCTCCCCCGTTAACGAGGGATGTGGGAGGAAACGGTTACCGCTCATGCGGCAGGCTTCGCCAATCGCTCGAAGGCTCGCCATCGTTGTAAATCGAATCGGGTTCACTTGTGTTTGGGACCGCAGGTCCGCCTCGGGCTGCTCTCCACCCCGTCTCGCGACGACGCAGTTGCCTCCGGCTGCTCTCCCGTTGCTCGTCTCGGGATGACTCAGACTTTCACTGGTTGATTTCATGTATGTGCGCACGCACGAGCGGCGATCTCCGAATCGCCGAAGCCCATGTGAAGCCGATGAAAAGCGGTTTACCACCTCGCATCGTCACTTCATGGACCTCGGCGGATCGGAGTCCGCCGCTCCTTGAAAGGTTGCGTTTCGGCAATCTCTTTTGGCAAACGGTCTAGCTCCCGGGTCCCACACCGCCCTGCTTACGGCTTTGACTCCGTGCCTCCGTCCATGCAGTTTGGCTTCGCATGTTTCTCCGTGCCGCTACTGCGGCCACGGCATTGTACAGGGCGGTTCCTATCAGCTTTCCCGAGCTTGCTCCGGGTATTGAAGAACGAGCCAGATGGCTTCCATGTCGGGAACTCCCTGTTCCTCTAACCAACGGTTGTTCAGCGCGTATCGAACAATTTCATTCTGGCCCAATCCGCCAGCAGCCCTTGCGGTTGAGCAGTTGCTTCCATTGCTTCCAGCAAACCGCTATCAGCCCGGCAGATCGGCGATCAGCCTTGTCAGCGTGCGGACGCCCCAACCGGTCGGCCCCTTGGGAAAGAGCCCGTCCCAATCCGAATCGCCATCGCTGGTCGAGGTTCCCGCGATGTCGAGGTGGATCCACGGGGTGACGGGCATTTTCAGGGGAGCATCGCTGCCAACGAAGAAGGACAGGTAAGCGGCTCCGGTTCCGGCCTGGGCGAAGCGCCAGGGCGAGGAGTTGTGCAAATCGGCAATGGCGGATTTCATTTTCTCACGCAACTCGTCGTCCAGGGGGAGGCGCCAGACCTTCTCGTCGGTCAGGCTTGCCGCTTGATCCAGGCGCGCCATCAGTTCGTCGTTGTTGCAAAACACCCCGGTGGTGGTCTTGCCAAGCGCCACGAGCACACCGCCGGTCAGGGTGGCGGCATCGATCACGATGGAGGGATTGTAGGTTTTCGTGCCCCAGGCGAGGGCATCGGCAAGGACCAGGCGACCTTCGGCATCGGTGTTGGTGATTTCGCAGGTCACGCCGTTGCAGTGGGTGATGACGTCATCGAGCCGATAGCAGTTCGCATCGATCATGTTTTCGGCGACAGCGAGAATGCAGACGACGCGAGAGCGTAGCTTTTGCAGGGCGATGGCTTCCATGACACCGAGGAGTGTGCAGCCGCCGGATTTGTCGGCCTTCATGCCCTTGCCGCCATCGGGTTTGATGGAAAGGCCGCCGGAGTCGTAGGTGACCGATTTGCCCACTAACAGCACCGGCCGGGATTTTTTATCGGCGGCGGGATTCCATTCCAGGATCACGAGCCGGGGTGCGTCCGCGGAACCGGCGCCGACGGCCAGCAGGCCGCCCATGCCGAGCTTGGCGGCCGCCTTGGCATCCACCACGCGGAAGGCCATGCCGTGTTGTTTCGCGAGGCTCCGGGCGCGGGCGGTCATTTGGGAGGGGCCGGCAAGGTTCGGAGGTGTGGCGGCCAACTCCCTCGCGGTGTTGACGGCACGGCCGAGAAGCAGGCCTTCGAGAAAGCCCTTGTGGAGGCGGGTTTCAAGGTGCACGGCCACTTCGGCGCGAGGCACTTTTTTCGAGGCAGCTCCCGCGTAGGGCTTGGTGTCGAAAACCGCAATCGATACCCCTTCGGCGAGCGCCCGACCGATGGCATGGGGATCCGCAGTCTCCGTTAGAAACGCCGTGTCGAACGCGAGCGTCGTCGCGCCGGAATCATGGAAGGACTTCACCGCGCGTGCGGCGGCGAGACGCAGCGATTTGGTGGAAGCGGCAGCGTCAACACCTAACAGACATTGGGGCCTACCTTCGGAATCGAGGAACATGCGCACCAGTTTCGCGGAAACCGGGGTGCCGCCCAGCACGGCGGCGAGATGTTCCGGTGGATTCTTCCCGGCGGGAATCAGCAGGACGCGCATCGCGTTCTTGGGCGCAACCCTTGTCTTGAGAAGTTGGATGGAAATGCTCATGGCTGGAATGGCTGTTCGTTCAAGGTTGATTCAGGATCAAGCGGACGATCGCGTCGCCGTGGGTTGACGCCGGATTGATGAAGAGGACGGAAGCGGTCGATTTCTCCATCAGCAAGGGGAGCTTGGTGCAGCCCAGGATGACCAATGACGCAGGGCGTGGGCTGGGGAAGAGGATCTGCATCGGTTGCCCTCGAGGTTACGGGCCATGTGTGAATCACCTCGTGAACGAGGCGACAAGGGATGCCAGGTCCGCGGGGCCGGCCTTGTCGGCGGTGAGGATGGCGACCTTCTGGAGGGAGATGATTTCGGAAATGCCCTTGCGCGAGAGGTCGAGCATGGCGGTCATTTCCTCGGCGGAGAAGACGGCTTCCTCGCCGCTGCCTTGGACCTCGACGAACTCGGAGGTCTCGGTCATGACGACGTTGAAATCGACGGAGGCGTCCTTGTCCTCGGGGTAGTTGAGGTCGAGGACCGGCACGCCCTGATAGACGCCGGCGGAGACGGCGGCGACGAGTTTCTTGACGGGAAAATGCTTCAATTTCCCCTGGGCCATCAGCTTGTTGAGGGCGATGGCCATGGCGACGCAGCCGCCGCTGATGGAGGCGGTGCGGGTGCCGCCGTCGGCCTGGAGGACGTCGCAGTCGATCCAGATCGTGCGTTGGCCGACTTTTTTCAGGTCCACACAAGCGCGCAGGGCGCGGCCGATGAGGCGTTGGATTTCCGAGGAGCGTCCGTCGAGCTTGCCACGGGAAATGTCGCGGGGTTTCCGCTCAAGCGTCGAGTAGGGGAGCATGGAATACTCGGCGGTCAACCAGCCGCCCTCGACACGCTGGGCGCGCATCCAGCGCGGCACGTCTTCCTCGATGCTGGCGGAGCAGATGACGCGGGTGTCGCCGAATGAGACGAGCACGGATCCGGTGGCGTAGGGTGCCACGTTCGGGACGAAGGAAATGGGGCGGAGCTGATCGTTCTGGCGGCCGTCTGGACGTGTCATGGCGGAGCAGTCAAGGCGACTGGTCCGTCACCTGCAAGCGCGGAGAAATGACCGCCCGGAGGAGGGCTTCAGCAGGAATGATCCGCCTCTGTTTCCCTCACTCTTCTTCCTCGTCATCGTCTCCCGCACCGCTGACTTCCCCGTCCTCGTTGTTGGTGATCGGTTCGACAACGGTCACGGGCGTATCCGGAACGACGACCTCGCCCAGGAGATTTCTCTGGTCGATGGCGTCGCGGATGCGATCCATGCTTTTCTCTTTCTCGGCAAGGGTGGCGTAGTATTGCCCCATCTGGGCGGGAGTGAGGATGCCGTCGTAGCATTTCAGGATTTCCTCAAGCTCCTGTTTCTGGCGGTTGAGGACGTCGGCATGCACTTGCTCGGGATTCCCCGTGTAGAGTTTTTCACCCATTTGCTTGAGCAGAATGGCTCCCTCGGGCGTCAGTTCCTGGCCTCCGACCGGCAGGATGGACTGGTTGAAAAGCAGGCTGGCGGCGGCGGGGATCTCCTGCAGGTCGGCCTTGGCCTTCTGGCGCAAACGATCCATCACCTCGTCGCGCTGGTCGGGCGAAAGGTCGATGTATTCGATGGTATCGGCGAGCATCCGCTGGGCGCGAAGCTCGGAGCGATTTTCGCGGGCACGGAGCTGGATTTCCTGGAATTGCTCGAATTGCTCGGGGGTCAGGATTTTCTTGAGCCCCTCCTCGACCACCTTGCCCCGGGTGGCGAGATCATCGATGGCGGAGACGTTGATGTCGCTCGTTTTCTGCACATCCTCAACGAGTTGGATGATGGAACCCTGTTGGTCGAACGAAAGACCAAGCGCCTCGACAAGGCGGAGCATTTTCGCTTCCTCATTGTTCTTTGGGCCGTTTTCCGCCTGCTCGGCGAGGGGGAAATCGCTGGCGTGAACCTCGGTAGGGCGCTTGTTCGTGGCGGCACTGTCGCGGGTGCTGACGGTGGTTCTTGTGTTCTTCGTGGGCGCGTCCTGTCGGGTGGTCGTCGTGGAGGAGGTCGAGATGGTGACGGAGGGTTTCGCCAGCCATGCGACGCCGAAGCCGATGACGGCGGTGGCGACGGGAAGGAGTTGGGAAGATTTCATGGGTTGCGGATGGAGGAAATGGCCGCCGCCATGTCAGGTGCGCGGAAGGTGGAGGAGCCAGCGACCATCACATTGGCCCCGGCGGCGTAGCAGAGGGCGGCGGTGGCGGCGTCGATCCCCCCATCCACTTCAACGTGGTAGGAAAGGCCTTTTGTCTCCCGAAGTTGCGCGGCAGCACTGACTTTTTCCAAAACCTCCGGCATGAACGCCTGCCCGCCGAAGCCCGGAACGACCGTCATGCAAAGCAGCAGGTCGATCTGGTCGAGGTAAGGCTCCACCGCGCTGATCGGCGTGGCGGGATTGAGCGCGAGGCCCGCCTGGCAACCGGCTTCGCGGATGCGGCGCAGGGTTTCCGCGACATCGTGATCCGCCTCCACGTGGACCGTGATGAGGTCGGACCCGGCGGCGATGAAGCGTTGGAGGTAATGGTCCGGCCGGGAAATCATCAGGTGGACATCGAGGAAAATGTCGTTCGATTCATGCACCGTCTGGATGATCGCCGGGCCGAAGGAAATGTTGTCCACGAAATGACCGTCCATCACGTCCATGTGCATCCAGTCGGCACCGGAATGGATCGCGCGGCTGACTTCCTCCTGGATGCGGGAAAAATCCGCCGCGAGCAGCGAGGGAGCGATGACATGGTCGTGGAACGTTTTCGGGATCACAGGCGAAATACGAACCATTGATTCCCCCGCCCCGCACGGAAAATTTTTCGAAGGATTCCCGCGACCTCCCATCAGAATTCAAATTGACGAGCTGATAGATTCCAGATAGCCACTGTTTGTGAAATGGAAACAAGCGTTCCTGAAAGGCCTCGCTCCCTGGCTCTGGTGCTGCGATTTGGCTCTATCCGTGAGCAATGCCGCGTCAGCAGCGACGCTCACTTGACGGACTGGACCACGCTTCCTTTTCCTTCAGGCGCGGACCACGCCGACACCTACTCGCTGCCTTTCGAAATTGCCTTGTCCCTGGCAAATCCAATCACTCCGAATCGAGATCGACTACCAGAACAACCCCTTCGTCCGTGGAATAGGAATCCACGAGATCAAGAGCGCCGCCTTTCTCTTCCAATCGGGAGATCTTGCGAGCACAACCGTGTTTGAAAGCACGACGCAGAAAGGTATTGGGCGCGTATGGTTCTTGCCCCCACGACCGCCGTTGACCGCACTCACCGACCCACTTGCGCCGGCCTTCGTTGCGTTCCACGGGTCGGCTTTCGGATCAGCCACCACATCCGCGCACATGGACCGCAACGTATCTGGATGGAAGCACCCGGATCGTCTACAACGGCATCATTCCCGAACCAAACACCACGGGAGGGATCGCCGTCTGTCTTTGTCTGGCGATGTTGATCCGTAACGCAATCCGGACAAGCGATTCCCCTTGAGTATCCGGAAGGAGCAAATCCTTCCAATCGCGTCCGTTCGTCTCCCTCCGCACACTCCGCGCGTGGAAGAAATGGACCCGATCATCGATTTGCACAGCGACAGTTATTTCATGGGCCAGGCCTTGCGTGAGGCGCGGAAGGCCTATGCCGCCAACGAGGTGCCGATCGGCGCCGTGATCGTCCGCGAGGGGCGGATCATCGCCCGCGCGTGGAATCAGGTGGAGACCCTCAAGGACGCCACCGCTCATGCGGAAATGCTCGCCCTCACCGCCGCTCAGGAATCCGTCGGCGACTGGCGGCTGGAGAAATGTACGCTCTACGTGACGAAGGAACCATGCCCGATGTGCGCCGGTGCCATCGTCCATTGCCGGCCGGAGCGTGTCGTTTTCGGCTGCCCCGATCCGAAGGCAGGAGCGGCCGGTGGCTGGATCAACCTGCTAGAGGCCAATCCCCCGCTCAACCACCGCTGCGATGTGACCCCCGGCGTGCTTGGCGAGGAGTGCCTTTTCGTGATCCAGAGTTTTTTCCGCGAGGCGAGGGAGCGGAAGAAGACCGAGAGGCTGAACGGCGACGCATCCGGAGAGGAAGTTTGATCTTACAACCTGCCCGCCGTGATGAGAATCTTCCGGGCGGAAAATCAACGGCTGCATGGAAAAACCGCAGCCGTGAAGAACGCCGGATCGCGATGGCGGTCATCTGCGGAACCACCCAGAAAGATGGACCAGCTGAATCAGGATTTTCTCGAGTCTATCGGACTTTTAGAAGAGGAGAAGGTTGAATCCCTCTTGGGCAATGCCAATGCCCGAGAGGATTTTCTGATTCGAGACCACCTCGTGGAGATCGGTCGTGAACCAAGGAAAATCCAGGTTCTCACCGGTATCGACAGCGTGCAATTCAAGGATTGCGCCATCAGGAAAGTGAAACAGCCAATTGGAGGGATCCTTGTGAAATTCATCGGCAAGGAAGACATGATGATGACAAAGGCGGCATCAGGTCGCCCCAAAGCTGGACTACAAACAAAGAAACTTGCTAGTTCCGCGGGTTCCACCAGCCGTTGTTCTCGGCGGGGCCGCAGAAGCCGATCTTTGCCTTGTCGTTGTCGCCGCCATAGAAGTTGGTGGACGATTTCCCGCTGGGAATTTCCTCGCTAACATGGCCGTCGCACCATGCGACAAGCGCATGGCCGTTGAAACGGAAATGCACGCTCGGTTGCAGGTACCCGCCCAGCCGCCAACTGGCGAAAACCTCCTTGGGCGGATCCGCGGAGGCGTATTCCTGAAGACCGTCCGCCTTGGCCAGCGCGGTGGTCGCAAACATCAGGGTCCGCGACGGCTGGTTGACATTCGCCGGACGGTTGGGAGTGAAGGTGTCGTTGGGAAGCCCCCCGATGTAGATGGCATTGTAGCCGTAACCTCCGGATCCGTCTTCCCAGGAAGCAGACCCGGTTAGATGATCCTTGAACTCGGGACAAATGCCGACGGAGCGGCTTTCGCCGAGGTATTCGGATAGAAAACCCTTCGTCGGATCGAAGGGCGATCCGACGCTGGTGCGCCCTCCGTGCCAGGCAATGAGATTCCGTTGTTCACCGGCAGGGGCATAAGTCCCATGGTCAGACACGTGGAGAAGATTCGCCGCAGCGAGCTGCCGGAGGTTTGTGGTGGAGACGACCTCGTTGGCCCGCAGACGGGCGATGCGGTATCCTTGGAATCCCAAGGTCGTTAGAATGGCGATGATCACGACGACGACCAGCAGTTCCATCAGCGTGAAACCGTTGCGAAAGAGGTGATGTCGTGGGCATTTCATGGAAGCAATCCGGCGGCGAGACGGAACCATCGATGGCTTGGCTGGGTCAGGAATTGCACCGTCACGTCCTTGCGGAATTCACCGGTCTCCGAGACGGTCGCAACATTCCCGTCCAGCGATTGCATGGCCGCGCCGTCCACCGACTCCGCGATCGTCGTCCATTCTATCAGATCCTCGCTCGTCTGGAGTTTCAAGATGGCTCCGGTCCGGTAGGACAGCCTTGGGAATTGAACCGTCATGCCGGAAAGACCAACGCCACCCGATCCCGTTAGGTATTCGATCAGGTTAGAAATGCCGTTGTGATCGGGATCGGCATCGACGGAAGGATCGGTGATTCCCTGGCTGGTGGTCCATGCGGCGTAGGTGGTGGTGGTGGCTTGGAAAACGCCGACCGCATCGAGATCGAATCCACCGGTGGGATACTCGGTGGGATAGGGATCGGTGATGATGATGCCATTGGAATCGCGCGAGGCCAGCAGCGGGTTGTTGGTGCCGACCACGTCGATCACGCGGACATGGGTGATCCGCTGGATATCGAGCGACGGATAAAGCGGACGCAGTTCTGCCAGGTCGAATGGCGTGCCATAGCCGGCGACGTATTTGCCTGCCAGGTTCCTGACATCGGTCGCATTCACATTTCCACCCTCGTCCGGGGTGGAACTAACGGGAGTGAGCGAGACCGAGGGAAACCGGTAGAAGTTCACCCCGTCGGAGCTCACCTCGACATGGGCGAGTTCGAGAAACATGGAACCGAACGACACGAAGCCATTCTCAAAGACCGCGAAATCCGGCCCCGGAACATCGCCGAAGGGAAGGTTGAAGGTGAGGACGGCGCTGCCGCCGTCCCCGAGGGAAACCACCGGATAGGGAGCCTCGGGCGTCGCGTCGGCAGGACCGGTCACATCCACCGCGGTGCCGTGATTCGTGAAGACGTTGTCCTCGGGAAAGGCGATGTTCACCGGTCCGCGAACGATCGATGCGGCGGAAGCCCAGAGCGTGAAACGGGAATCACCCGCCGCGATGGCATCCGAGCCGGGCTGGCCGGCAGCCGGAGCATAAGGACCCGCGATGGCGGGCGTGACGAGGGCGAGAAGGGTGAGAATTTTCATGGTCATATTTCACACTTTCCTGCGACGAACGGCCACGACCACAAGGCCCGCGACAGCTAACAGCAACGAGGAGGTTTCCGGAACCGGCGCGACACTCGGCTCCGTGCTGCCCTCCGAATAGACCAGCGCATCCCACGAGCCTGGCTCGATGAAATGGGTGGAAACGCCGTAGCCGATGCTCCAGCTCCCGGCCGGAACCGCGCCGGAGTTGTAGCTGAAGTCCGGATTTTGAAAGCCGGAACCACCCGCCACCCATTGCGCCCAGTAGAGGTAGGGCGCGATAAAGGTGCTGCTTTCACCGTTGATCGAGTCGATGAAGTAGTTTGGCGCGGACGGGCTTCCGTAGTTGGATTTGGTAACCACGTAGGATGCGTCCGAGTTGACGACTTGGCTGAACAGGAACCAGGCATCCTGCGAACTGCCCGGGTTGTAGGTGTAGCGGATCTCGTAGGTCCGGACGCCGAGGTTCGGCGATTCCAGCACGAGGTAGGACGAATCCGGCCCAGTGCCGACCACGGTGATGGCAGCTCGGGACGCGGATGGAAGCAGGCAAGCGCCTGCGATGGCGACGAGGAGGAATCCCCGCCGCGACTTGCTTGGTATCATGTTTTTCTCTTCGGTATTCTGTATTTCCCACGAAGAGAGGACCCCGGACAAAAATGCCCGCGGTCTTCCCCCGTCGATCCCCTTTCGCGGAGGACCCCTTTCCCGTTCCTTCAAATGAATGGCGGCGCGGGTGACGAGCCGACGAAGGGCCAAGTATTCGGGCTCCCGGCTTCATGCCTCGTCCCCGTCTTCACCGTTCTCGCGAGCGATTGACATGGTGGGGATCTGTATCCGGATACCGCTGCGCGACAGCTCCGGGTTCTAACCGGATTCCATGACGCCTTCGTGATTTGTCGGGCTTGTTCTGAGACAGCGGGAAGGCCTGCACAAGATTTATCCCACGAGGATCATGCCGGGATGCCTCCACGCCAAGTCCCCGGGCCATGACGCCTTATATTCTGGCATTCCAAAGGATTTTCAGGCTAGGTAAACGCCATGATATCACCGCATGCCATGGACTTTGCCAACCGGTCGCGATTCAGCTTTGTCTGGAAGGTCATCAGCACTCGCCTGCCCGTCGTCCTGTTTCTGGCGATTTTCGCCGGATTCCTTTCCCACGCGGGTGCCGCACCGCTGACAGCTGCGGATTACAGCTCCCAGAAAATTCTCGGTTGGACGGTCTGGGTGGAGCAGTCATTGGCCACTCACCCGCGCCGTACGGAGGCGCTGAAGCTCATCAAGACGGACCTTGCCAAGATCAAGGCCGCACTTCCTCCGGCAGCGGTGTCCAAGTTGAAAACAGTGCCGATCTGGCTGAGCCGGGACACGGCCCGCGGGGCGGCCTATCATCCCTCGGCACAATGGCTGGAGGAAAACGGTCGGGTGGTGGAAATGGAGCGTTCCATCGAACTCGCAAACATCGACGACTTCATCGATTGGTCCACGATCCAACCGGAGATGCTTCTGCATGAGATGTCCCACGCCTGGCATCATCAGTTCGTGCCGGGTGGGTATGACAATGCGACGATCGCAAGGACCTTCGCCAGCGCGGAAGCTTCCGGGAAATACGAATCCGTCCGCTACCATGACGGCAGCAAGGTCAGGGCCTACGCGCTCAACGACAGGATGGAATTCTTCGCAGAGTGCTCGGAAGCGTATTTCGGGAGAAACGATTTCCAGCCCTTCAATCAGCGACAACTCAAGAAATTCGACCGCCCCGCCTACAAGATGGTGGCAAAGATGTGGGGTGTTCCGAAGTGAGGGTTAGGGCTGGATACATGGATTCAAATCCAAGATCCACGACTTTCCCCAAACACCATTTCTGCTATTTGAAACCGCCCACGAGCCACAGGTTCCAACCAGCCCATCGCCCCGGAAACCTCCGCACATCCTCCCGATTTCTCATCCGGATTTCACTTGTCGCTTCTCCTTGGGATGATAGAAATCCTCCCAATGAACGGATTAGCCGGAATCATGCCCTTCCCATGCCGTATTTGTCCTGATTATGCAGCGTGCTGCATTTGCAGGATAAATACAGGCACAATCGAGAAAAGAGTGGGAAGCGGATCTAACGGTATGGATTTCCTGAATTCGCCCGTTCACTTGCTAGAGCCACCTGGCCAGGAAAGTTGTCCACAAGGTTCTGTCGCGAGAATGGGTCCGAAACTCGTCGGAGCGACAGGTTCTTGTGGACAACTTTCCGGTGCCCGGATGGCCACAGGATTTTGCTTTGGAGGCTGGTCTGCCGGTGCCTGTCGTGCAGAATCCGTCGATGGCTGTTGAACATCTTTTCACTCAAGCGCTGGGCTTGGCTTCTCCTTGGAAAGTCGTCACCTGCGACTTCGATCCCGTTGCCAAGACGCTGGAGCTCGTTATCGATTTCGAGCGGGGGGCGCGCTTTGCCGATCCGGAAACAGGACAGGCTTGTCCCGTTCACGACACTGTCCAGCGAAGCTGGGAGCATTTGAGGTTCTTCGAGCACAGGACCACGATCCGCGCCAGGGTTCCCCGCATCACCACCCCGTCGGGAGCTGTCAAAACCGTCGAAGTGCCGTGGGCCAGACCCAATGGCGGATTCACCCTGTTGATGGAAGCCTATCTGCTGGCGATGGCGAAGGTTCTGCCAGTCGCCGAGGTGTCGCGGCAAACCTCCATCAGCGAGGACCGCATCTGGCACCTGATCCGCACGCGCGTGGAGGAAGCTTGGAAAGGGGCTGACTGGAGTCAACTCGAGCGCCTGGGAGTCGACGAGACCTCCACGCGCAAAGGGCACAAATACGGCACCGTCTTCCTTGAAATCAATGGGAAAGAGACCTCCCGCGGACGCGGTGCCTCCAAGGTCGCCCGACTGCTCTACTTCACTCCGGGCAAGGACAAGGAGACCTTTTCGGAGTTCGTTGCCGAGCTCAATCGACGAGGCGTACCCCCGTCGCAAGTTGAGGAAATCGCCATGGACATGTCCAAGGCGTTCATTGCGGGTGCCGGCGAACATTTTCCCGATGCCCAGATCAGTTTCGACCGTTTCCATGTCATGAAGCTCTGTGGCGAGTCGCTCGACTCGGTTCGCAAGCAAGTCGTCCGGGAGAACGGCAGTCTCCCGCGAGGAGCGATGTGGGCGCTGCGAGGCAACCCGGAAAACCTCAAGGAGGAGCAGCGCCAACTTCGGCAGCAAATCTGTAGGGAACACGGAAAGATCGCACGCGCGCTCTCGATCCGGGAGTTCCTCGCAGACCTGTGGAACTATCGGTCGCGCGGTGACGCCGAGCAGCACCTCGGGATGGTCATATCCTGGTGCCGCCGTTCACGGATGCTGCCCTTCATCAAACTCGGCAAGACACTCAAGAGACACATGGACGGCATTCTCGGGTACTTTAACAACTACACAACCTCCGCCGCGATTGAAGCTGTCAACGGCCTATTGCAACTCGCCCGTCGAAGGGCCAGGGGCTACCGGACGTTCCGTAACTTCCAAGCCATGGCATACTGGATAGCGGGTGGCCTAACCATAACTTATCGACCCATATCAACCCACTAAAAGCTCAGCAGCGCCAAATTTTATCAAGTCGGATGAGTTGCGGGCTTCCTTGTATGTAAGCGGTATTGACTCCACCTCACCACCAACATGAAAAGAATCGTCACGGAGAAGTGGCCGGATGAATGCCATGAATCGATTGAGTTCAGCATCAGAGGCATTCAAGGCGTAGATGTCTCGCCATGAACCATCGACGTAGAGGTGTTGGACGGCATCTGCAAAGCGCATTTTCTTTGGAGAACGTATAGGCCATCCACGGCGGGGAGGGAAGCACGAATTCAAAGAAGGACGTTACCCGCCGTCGTATGCGCCGGCTTGTGTGTGCCCAGCATGGGCACGTTGTAAATGGGGTTCAAGTCCCTTGTAGGAATACCAGAACATGAAAATGAAGAAACTACCATCTGAAGCCAACTCGGAGCAGGGCGACCTGTCCGGGGAAGGAAGGCTAGGAGAATGACATGGCCGCACAAGCGGCACCACCCGATGCGAAGCCACACCTCATGGACGGAGCGCAGCGGAGTCAAATCCGCGAGCTGATGGAGAAGAACCGGATAGAAGGCCGACACGGCGCGTCGAGGGGGCACAACACTCCGAAGACGTCTGGTATGCCCGTGGAGGTAAATCCGGCGGCAGTGCGGAGGAGCAACGTGCAATTACCTGGGGAGATCTCAACCGCGAAAGCGGCGGAGAAGTCAGCAGAGGTCATAGTAGTCGGTAAAACGAGCCGGGGGCGTGATGCCCGCATAAACAACGATACCGGAGGCCTCAACCGATGAAGGACCGAACCAATGAGGAGGGGATCGACCCCGCCACGGACAAGCCAACCGACGACGCCAGACGGCGAGGCGCGCTTGAGAGCCATGGCGGAGAGAAGCATGGAGCCCCTCAGGAACGAAACATGATTGAGGCAATCCTTGAACCGGAAAACCTCTCCCAAGCGTGGAAACGCGTGAAGAGAAACAAAGGCGCACCGGCGATAGCTGGCATGACCATCGAGGACTTTCCTGCTTTCAAGCAGGAGCACTGGCCGAGGATCGCCACTGCGATTCGAGAAGGAAACTACCGACCCGCGCCCGTCCGACGGGCGTGGGTTCCGAAGCCTGACGGGAGCAAACGCCCGTTAGGAATCCCGACGGTGCTGGATCGCCTGATCCAGCAGGCCGTCGCACAAGTGCTGGGTCCGCTTTTCGAAGTGGATTTCAGCGAACACAGCCATGGTTACCGCCCCGGTCGATCCGCTCTCAAGGCGGTCGCCGAAATGGAAGCCGGCTGGAAGGAAGGTCGCCGCCACGCCGTGGAATGCGATCTGAAATCGTTCTTCGACACGGTCAACCACGACCGCCTCATGGAAGCACTGCGGGGAAAGGTCCTGTGTCGCAAGACACTACACCTCATCCGTCTCTTCCTAACGGCGGGAGTGGAGCTGCCCGACGGCACCCGCGAGGCCACGCCTCTGGGAGTGCCACAGGGAGGCCCGCTGTCACCGCTGTTAGCGAACATCGCGCTCGATCCGCTCGACAAGGAATTGGAGGCACGCGGACACAAGTTCGCAAGATATGCCGACGACTTCATCGTCATGGTGAAAAGCGCGAACGCGGCGAAACGGGTGATGGCATCGCTGATCCGTTATTGCGAAGGACGGCTGCAACTGATCGTCAACCGCGCCAAAAGCCGCGCCGCGCCACTGAAATCCTGTGCGTTCCTGAGCTATCGGCTCAACAACAGGGCCGAGCTGGCGTGGACGGGAAAGGCGCATCACCGCTTCAAGGAGCGGATCAAGGAAATCACCAGCCGCAACCGCGGGCACAACGTTAAAACCGTCATCAACGAGTTGAACTTGTATGTCCGTGGCTGGCTCAACTACTTCAAGCTCAGCTCCACCTTCGGTGAAGTGAGAGAACTGGCGGGTTGGATCAGGCGGCGGGTGAGGTTGTATGATTGGAAGCAGTGGAAGCAGCCACGCACGCGTCGCCGCAACTTGCTAGCACTCGGAGCAGATCCGAAGCATGTGCACATGGCGACGCGCAGCCGCAAAGGCTATTGGCGGATGAGCCAGAACGAGATTGTGCGATTCGCGCTGAACAACTGTTGGTTAGAGGGACAAGGAGTTCCCGACATGGAAGCCATCTGGACCGTTCTTCATTACCCGGAGCAAGCTCGGGAAAGCTGATTGGAACCGCCCTGTACGGAGCCGCACGCAGGGTGGTGTGGGACCCGGGAGCTAACTACTCCCGGGGACCCGATTCTGCTGATCTTTTGAGTAGCGTTTCGAGATTCGCGATGAGTCTAGTCACTCCCAGAATGGAACTTCGCTTCACGACTCCTCTGGGATCACTGGGCTGGCTGGTGGTGCCATCGGGGTGACGGTAAACGACATCTGGAGCGGCGAGTTCAGCTGGCCAAGTGAAGAAGTCTTCCTCAGTAAGAATCTCACGCAAGACTTCGATGAAGAACTGACGATCAGAATCACTCGCATACCAGAAATAAAGTTCCCGCATCTGAATTCCAAATTTGAAATCATCAGCCAACTTCATGTGCCCGGCCTCTGTTGCTCGTTCTTCGGCTCGCTGGCAGATAATGCCAAATGCACCGCAGCTAAACGACACATCGAGTTCTGTCGAATCTTTTAGCAGTGTAATCTCGCTACTCATCCAGATTCATTTTCTTGAAGAACGTTAGATGTGCGCCCACCGGCGCGGTTGAAGGGATGTTGAAATGAAATTTCGGAGTTTATGCCGGTTGGCGCGCCACGGATTGTTAGGCGCTTCTATTCCTTGGCCTCGTAAAATGGCTTGCTCTTGTCACAATGATTGAATTCAGAAACGATCTTGGTCATCCATTCACGGTTCTCGGGGGATGTCGTAAACGTCAATTCTGTCTTGAGAAGTTTGGTTGGCAGAAGACGGCGCAAACATTCAAGACTGGCTCTCAAGATCTCCTCACGAGGAAAACCGCGACGAGCCACGAAATGATCCGCAGCCATGGTAAGCTTCGGCTCCTTTCCTTCAGAGTCTTGGCAGTCAAAGTAAATGTGACTTGTTGATGCAAGATTCAGATCTCCACTTGCCTTTTCTGAGTTGGTTGGAGGAACGTTTTTGGTTGCGATATACTCGATTGGGGAGACCTGATGGGAATGAAAATTGGAAACGTAACATGTGACCGGCTCAATGCTGATCCCGCCTGTACCGGTGCCATCAAGCGGCTGAAAGGTTCGTATCAATCCAGACTGACCAGCAAAGACTGGCAATGCAAGCCATAGGGAAAATACTATTGCAAATGGGGTATTCATTGATTTTCTTTCGCTGGCTGACGATGAGTGGTGGCACCGGCGAGATCAAGCTCCGATTCAACTAGAGACGTTACCGCCGGTTGCCACTCACGGCTTGTTAGCCATTAGTTTCTTTGGTTTGTATCGCGTGACCGCAAGACCTGAGCAGACGAGAACCAAACCGCATGCCCAGTAGGGTATTGCATTGTTCCACCAGTAATACGTCCCCCCAGCACGAGGAATAGCAAAGGCAATGCGCGGCGGACCGGAAGACTCGAAAGAGTAAACTTGCTCATACAGTCCGTGGCTCTTCAATGCGGAATTCATTCTTATCCTGCGCAGTATTAAGAACGTGCTTAGTTGTCCAGTAGCGAGTAGTCGCATAAGTAATTATGATCACACCGAGAAGCACCATGATTAAGGCAATGATGTTGTTGCATTTCATAGGTTGTTTTCCAGGCTAACGTCAAATGTCCGCCCACGGCCGCGACTGAGAAGGAGGTTGAAAAGTGATTTCGGAGCTTATGGCCCGTTGGCGCGCGACGACTTGTTCGACCGGCTGATTACTTGGGGTCGGAGGCTGGTTGGACCATCCTCCAAGGCATTCCTCCAATGAATTGGGAGCTGGAACCGTCACCGAATTTCTGCTGGTGGAGATCTCGTCGGGAGCCGAGAAAGAATTTGAAGAAGTCGCCGCCCTCGCAGAACCAGCAACCTCGGGAAGTCGTTCGACGTCACCCGTCAGTTCGATCCGGATCGTGCCCGAGTCATCGACGCCATACTTACCGTTAAACGTGGGACCAGCGCTCCCCGAAGGCGAGTATGACAAGGTGCTCGCGTCAGAAACTCAACCTGAGCGATGTTCGCATTCCACTCCCCGCCAGACGCATGCGGGACAAGATCACCCGCTTCCCGTCTCCGATCCAACCCTCAGTCAGGCCAGAAACGGAGCCCCAGCACTCTCTGGAAGCATGGTAAATCATGTTGAAGGGCCAGAAGGAGGCATGTCGCCAAGTTCGGTGGCCGCAGCTCTTCCGCCCATTTCAAGATTCTGCCGACCATCCGCTCTCCCAAGAAGGATCTGCTTATCGCGGGTGGACGATATCATATCCGG
>CAWENZ010000049.1:0-170929 GCA_963810445.1 uncultured Verrucomicrobiae bacterium
CGAAAGATCATCATCGGACTTGCGTCGATCGCCCTTCTCGTTGGATGTGGTGTTGCCACGTATAAGGAGTCCGTTCAGATCGATCTTGGCTCCGGGGTGATACGGGACGTCCGCAAGTCGTTCTGGATGACTATCTACCGATCATCGCCCAGGGAGACTACAATATCCCAGGCGCTCGGTGGATCGATTCAGCCCAGTAGATGGCTGACGGTCTGGGAAGAAGGATTTTCGTTTCCGCGCACGAGAACCAACCCAAGCTATCCGCGAATACTGTTCTGGGTTGGAGGCATCGACCGGTCATTCAACAATCGCAAGGTGACCGCCATCACAGCAAAGATGACCTTGGAGGAGCTAGGAACGACAGACGGGGTTGGGAGGACCAAGGATCCCTACGTGTTGAAGAGGCATTTGGAGAGATTCTGGAATGCACTCGGAGATGAGTTTGACGATTCTTGGGACGATTCCACAATCGACACCGAGATCCCCCGTATCTGGCAGAAAACAACCATCGAACAAGCCGTGCATGGCAACACCCACTAGCCCCTCTGTTTTTCGATGTTTCCACCTGATTTCAACCCTAACCCCGCGATCAACGTTGGCCCTCGCTAGTGGGTGCGCCATCACTTTGACGTTCGCCAGAAATAATCTTACCATACCAAATACCAAATGAAAATCCGAGATGAGCATCTCTACCATGGCGCGGCGCTTACCCAGATCGCCGAGCATCCTCAATTCACCGCGATCAATGGGGTTCGCACAAAGGGATCACTTCACCGAAGTGCCTTCAGAGTCAATGACAGCATTGGTATCTATCTGAAGTATGCCTCGAAGCCAACCCCGACGCACAAGGAATACGTGTTTACCTTTACCCAAGAACACATTGATGATCTCGTTTCGCTCACGAGTACATTTCCAACCTTGTATTTGGGTCTGGTATGCGTGAAGGACGGGGAGATTTGCGCCCTTTCATATTCGGAGCTTTCGGCCATGATACAAGAACGCAGAAAGCTCATTACAGGTGAAGACTCCTACACAGTATTGGTGACGGCTCAAGAGGGGAAGAGTCTTCGCGCCTACATGAACAGGCCGGGGAAGAAGGGCGTGACACTCAAACAGCGAACAATTTCTCGGAAGGCCTTTCCAGAGGTGCTGTTCGAGTAGTGGCTGAATCGCAGAGAATGCGAAGAGGCGAACAAGACGTGCATGGCAACACCCACTAGCCCCTCTGTTTTCGATGTTTCCATCTGATTTCAACCTCAACCCCGCGATCACCGTTGGCTCCCGCTAGTGGGTGCGCCATCACTTTGACGTTCGCCAGAAAAATCTCTAAGAAACTTCACGTCTGCGTGTCATACTCATATGAAAACAACCTCCCTGATTTTTGCACTGGTAATTTCGACAGCCGTCGCAACAGCTTCAGAGGAGGAGTTCCTCGGTTGGAAGGCCTCAGTAATTCAATGTGAAAAGACACCGGAATCCGGCGATGTGTCGTGCGACATCAAGATGGCAGAAGATGGATGGGAGAAGTTCGTCATTCAGGCGTTCGGAACGACGCACACACTTACTCCATCCGACCTCAAGAAGCTGAAGGATTTTCCTTTGTCATCGTTGCGCACCACTCATGAAGCCGGATATGCAGAGCTAGGAGGTCACACGGTGCATTTCCGATTCAGCAGGACCTTCTACAACACGGACAGGAAGCTACTCACTGAGGGCATCTACGTTTCGGTGACCAAGGATGGAGTCACTGTCTCCCCCCCGAGAACCCTAGAACACAAAGGCGAACAAGACGCTAGTGGCAACCGGCGATAACGTCCTTCTTTGAATTCGAGCTTCCATTTCGCCGGTGCCACAGCTAGACGTTGTGTGAGAAAATGACCTATCCGTTCCAGCCCAAGTCCACTGCGAATCTGCGAACGGGACAGTTCTGGCCGATCCGACTTCCGGACGGTGGATTCGGCTGTGGAATGGTTCTCGACGTTGTCAGCGATAGCAGGAGGGAGTTCCTTGCTGGGTTGATCGATTGGCATGGCCCGGAAGAACCATTACACTCGGAGATCGGGGGGCGGTCTTTAGTCGCCCAGGGAAGCGGGCACGTGAAGATGATTTTGGAGGGATATGGGTGGATCACAGGATCTCTGCCTTTGGATGTCGCCCCGCCAACTCCGATGCTATGGACGGAGCATTTGGGTGGCCGCGAGTGGGGGCTATTTCGTGGTCTAGAGTTGCTCGAGCGCATCGGGGCTGAAGAGGCAGAGAAGTATCCGAGGCGACGCACTTGGGGCTACAATGTGATCAATCTTCTAGCGGCGAAAGAATCGAAGACACACAACAAGTCGTGAGTGGCAACCGGCGACAACGTCCCTTGTTGAATTCGGGCTCGCCACCGCCGGTGCCACCACTCTACGTTGGACGAAATTCTGAGGGAATAAATTGTTAACGGGAGCGAAGGGGTAATTTGAGAGTTGCACGGCTCATCGAACGGTGTTCATAAAGACACCATAAAGACGACCGTCAATGAAATTCTACGCAAATGGCGCGACCTCTGGCCCGGAGGATTGCGCGAGGAGCAGTATTCGACGCTCAATCTAATGGCCCATTGCCGCGAGGGCACGCTGGGATACAACCAGGCCAAATGCGACGGCTGCCAACACCGGGAATGGTATGCCAGCTCCTGCGGCGACCGCCACTGTCCGAACTGTCTCGGACCGCGCCAGGCGGAATGGTCGGAGAAGGTTTGCGAGCGATTGCCGGACTGTCCGCATTTCCATGTGGTGTTCACGGTGCCGGAGGAGTTGCACGAGTTTTTCGAGCTGAACTATCAGATCGCCGCGGCCGAACTTTTCGCCGGTGCGGCGGAGACCCTCAAGCTGTTCCAGAAGAACAACTGGCGGATGGAGGGCGGATTCCTCGCGGTGCTCCACACCTGGGGCCGCGCGCTCAACTGGCATCCGCACCTGCATGTGCTCGTCAGCGCGGGCGGACGTGATGTTTCCACGGCCAAATGGCGGCAGGCGCGAGACAACTATCTATTTCCTGTCAGGGCCATGTCGATGGTCTTCAGGGCGGTCCTGCTGCGGCGCATCGAGGCGCTGGAAACCAAACCCGAGGTCCGCTGGCCGGAGCGGCTCGAAACGCTGGAGGCACGCCGCGACTGGCGTCTCAAGCTCGCCGGACGCAACTGGAACATTTTCAGCCGCGCGACCTTGGGCAACACCCGTGCGGTGGTAAGATACCTGGCGCGTTACACCAGCCGCATCGCGATGAGCAACCAGCGCATCAAGCGCATCGACGAGGAACAGCGGACGGTGACTTTCGATTGGAAGGACTACAAGGACGGCGGGCAAACCAAGGAGATGACGATGGGCGGGGCGCAATTCAAAATCCGGCGCAATTCAAAATCCCATACAAAATGTGGACTATTGGCTTGCTGGGTGGGTTTGAGATGTTAAAAGGGGGGATGAGCAGCAGGCGTTGGTTGTCACCTTGGAAGGATTCGACGGAGAAGCCGGCGATTTACCACTGCATTTCCCGCGTGGTGGACCGGCGTTTCGTGTTCGGCGACAATTCAAAATCCCATACAAAATGTGGACTTTTCCCGCGTGGTGGACCGGCGTTTCGTGTTCGGCGACAATTCAAAATCCCATACAAAATGTGGACTATTGGCTTGCTGGGTGGGTTTGAGATGTTAAAAGGGGGGATGAGCAGCAGGCGTTGGTTGTCACCTTGGAAGGATTCGACGGAGAAGCCGGCGATTTACCACTGCATTTCCCGCGTGGTGGACCGGCGTTTCGTGTTCGGCGACGTGGAGCGCGAGCATTTCCGCATGTTCATGCGCATGCAGGAGAATTTCTCGGGCTGCCGGGTTCTTTCCTACTGCATCATGTCCAATCACTTCCACATCCTGCTGGAGGTGCCGCCGATGCCGGAGGGTGGGATTTCGGACGAGGAGCTTCTGAAGCGGCTTTCCGCAACGAATTCAGAGGCGTTTGTGGCGGTGGTGGCCAAGGAGTTGACGGAGGCGCGAAGTCAGGATCGCGAGCCCTGGGTGGAGGAAATCCACGCTCGTTTTACCTACCGGATGCACAATTTGAGCGAGTTCATGAAGACGCTGCTCCAGCGCTTCACCCGTTGGTTCCACCGCACCCACAACCGCAGCGGCACCTTGTGGGAGGAACGCTACAAGAGTGTGATCGTGGAAAGCGGGATCGCGGCGCGGACGATGGCGGCCTATATCGACTTGAATCCGGTGCGCGCCGGGATGGTTTCCGATCCGGCGGAGTATCGCTGGAGCAGTTATGGGGAGGCGGTGGGCGGCGGGGCAAAGGGAAACGGGAAGAAGGCGCGGGAGGGTCTGGTCAGGGCCTGCATGAGTCACAACGGGGCGGGATTCGAGGCCGAGAAATGGAAGGAGGTTTCGCGGATTTACCGCCGGACGATGGGCCTGGCCTTGGGCAGGAAAAGCGGCCGGGCGGAATTGGATCCAATACGACGGTCGCAGACCGCCGCTACAGCCGCGGAAGCGTTGGAAGCGGATTCTAACGGGACGGTTTTGCCGGAATTGAATATCGCGGCGATGCTGCGTTGCCGGGTGAGGTATTTTACCGACGGCGCGGTGATCGGCAGCAAGGCATTCGTCAACGAGGCGTTCGCAGCGGCGCGCGAGAGGTTCACGGAGAAGCGAAAGGACGGTGCCAGACGGCTGAAAGGCAAAGGAAAGGCAGCGGCGGGAGTGCTGTGGAGTGCGCGGGATTTAAGAATGGGTATCAACTGAATGGTCGAGGATCTGGCGTAGATCGGATGAAAAGGTAATGGGTTTTGGGTCGTGATGGCGCGAGCCCACAGGATCAATTTTCTAACAAATCACGGCAAGGCTGGGTCATAGGGCGGAATCGTCGAACCCCGGCTTCCTTGCAATTGGAACGTCAGAACGGCAATTTCGGAGGGCGTGCCGTGTCGATCTACTTTTTCCGCTGGAGGAACAGGTCGATGCCATCTACGAGCGCAAGCCAGCTGGCCTCGATGATGTTATCGGAAACTCCGACCGTTCCCCAGGTGGACTCGCCATCGGTGGAAACGATGAGCACCCGGGTCTTCGCGGCGGTGGCATCGATGCCGTCGAGAATGCGGACCTTGTAGTCAACCAACGAGACACCATGGATTTCCGGATAGAAGGGGAGCAGCGCCTTGCGAAGCGCGAGGTCGAGTGCGTTGACCACTCCGTGGCCTTCGGCGACGGTGAGTTCGGGAGTGCCATTGACCGCCAGCTTGACGGTGGCTTCGCAGACCGGAGGGTGGCCATCGCGGTATTGGCGGAAGCTCGTGTGATATTCCGTTAGATCGAAGGGTTTCACATAGGTTCCGAGTTCGCGGCGGATGAGGATTTCCAAGGAGCCGCCGGCGGCCTCGTAGGAGTAGCCCTCGTTCTCGAGCTCCTTGATGCGGCGCAGGACGGCACCGGCTTCGGGTGAGCCCTTTTCCAGCGGGATACCGAGTTCCTGTGCCTTGACGAGGATGTTCGATTGTCCGCTGAGTTCGGAAACGAGGATGTTTTGCGAGTTGCCGACGCTTCCGGGGACGATGTGCTCGTAGCTGCGGGCGAGCTTTTGGACCGCATTGACATGCATCCCGCCCTTGTGGGCGAAGGCGGTGCGGCCGACGAACGCCGCGCGGGCGAAATGCGGATTGTTCGACACGTCATCGACGAAATACGAGAGGTCCTTGAGTTGCTCGAG
The DNA here is from genome assembly GCA_963810445.1 of uncultured Verrucomicrobiae bacterium. Taxonomy (GTDB): domain Bacteria; phylum Verrucomicrobiota; class Verrucomicrobiia; order Verrucomicrobiales; family Akkermansiaceae; genus Luteolibacter. The sequence continues at coordinate 5,736 of CAWENZ010000049.1, forward strand.
AAAAGGGACGACGGGCATGTCCATCTTGAGCTGGAGGATGGGGATGACGGATGTTAGATTGCAATTTCCCGTTCGCTCGCCGTAGCCGTTGATCGTCCCCTGCACCTGGTTCGCTCCTGCCTTGACGGCGGCAATGGCGTTCGCGACGGCGAGTTCGCAATCGTTGTGGGTATGGATACCAACCGGGGTGTTTGGCAGGCGGGCTTTTACGGCCTCGCAGATTTCAATGACTTCCGACGGCAGGGTGCCACCGTTCGTGTCGCACAGGACGAGACATGCGGCTCCTCCATCCGCCGCGGCCTGGAGGGTCGCCAGCGCATGGGAAGGCGAGTCCTTGTAGCCGTCGAAAAAGTGTTCGGCATCATAGATGACCTCGCGTCCGTGTTTCACCAGGTGGGCGACGGTATCGCGGATCATCGCCTGGTTTTCCTCGACCGTGGTGCGCAGGACCTCGGTGACCTGCAGCTCCCAGCTTTTTCCAAAAATGGTGACCACCGGTGTCTCAGCTTCGAGCAGAAGGCGCACTTGGGGATCTTCCTCGACCGGCGTGTCCGCGCGCCGGGTGGACCCGAATGCGGCGAGCTTCGCGTGCTTGAGTTTCAGCTTTTTCGCCTCGCGGAAGAACTCGATGTCCTTGGGATTCGAGCCAGGCCATCCACCCTCGATGTAGTCGATGCCAAACTCGTCAAGCCGCTCGGCGATCCGTAATTTATCGAGTCCGGAAAGTTGAAATCCTTCGCCTTGGGTGCCGTCGCGGAGGGTGGTGTCGTAGAGAAATACAGGTTTGGCGCTCATCGCTGGGGCGCGGAACGTATTGGACTCAAGGCGGATGGGCAAGGGAGAAGCGATAGCGGTCCGGAGCCCGTGAATCGACGGCGGAAGTGGGGAAGATCGGACTTATTCCACAGAACCTGATGTTTCGCTTTGACGAACTACGGGGCATTCCGTAGAAAAATCCGTCTTGGAATCATGAAGTGCCCCCGATGTGTCCAGCGTATCCACCGTGCCGCGGCGTCCTGCCCGCATTGTGGATTCACGCTTGCGGATGCGGATGCTTGCTACGGCCATGAGGAGGTGCGGATCCGTTGTCTAACCGATTGCGCGGGGATCCTGAAGCGAGGGGATCGCCAGCGTGTGGAGGCGGCGATGGAGAAGATCACCCGCCGGTTTCCGCAGATTTTTGTGGCGGTTTACACCGGTTCCCTGGGCGAGGTTTCGAACATCCGCCAGTTTGGTTTCTGGCTCCTGAACCGATCGGCCTTTGAGGATGTGCCGGTGGAAAAGCCGAACGAGGCGGGGATTCTCGTGACGATCGATCCCGAATCGAAGGCGGCTGGAATGGTCTTCGGGTATTTGCTCGATCCGTATCTGGAGGAGTCGGATACGTTTGACTGCCTTTCCCGCGCGCATGCCTACTGGCTGGAGGAGCGCTACGCGGACGGTCTTCTCAGGGTGTTCATGCACCTTGACGGGATTTTGGCGAAACGGAGCCGTCAGGCGCGCAGGGATCCCGAGCATTTCGAGCGCAAGGTGGTCCCGCCCGCACAAGTTGGAGATCTCATCCGCAGGATTCGCTCGGGTCACCGCTCGCCAAAGGTTGGGAAAGAGGACAAGACGGAGGTTGGCGGATGAAATTCGCCCTCCAGACAGCGACATGGCTCGTCTCCACCGTTTTGGTTTCACCTGCATTGGTGGAGCCTCCACTTCCAAAATGGAACGCAGCCGAACGGGCTGAACTCGAATCCTCCGGCTGGATCCCCGGAGCCATCCTCCTCACCGAGGACCCGATTCCGGACGAACCCAAGCAGGTGGAGAAACCCCTGAAATTGGAGTTGCCCAATCCGGAGGAAATCATCGACGACAACCAGCCGATCACCGAAGTCGCCGAGAAATTCCTGGCAGACTATTTTGCGGAGCGTCCCAAGAGCTTCCTCGTGGATCCGCAGGGCCTTCTCAGTTCTTCCGACTATCGCGACCGGCTCGGTTTCCTCAACTACCACGCGAACGATTCATCCATCGATCTCTTCGTTTATGTCGTCGGTGGCGATCAGGAATTTCCCAGCGAGGTGCGGCAGGAGGAAATGATCGAGCGTTTCTATTCGGAAGGCCGTCCGGCAGCCATCGTTTACTACTATCTGGGTGCGCCACAACGTTCGGTTGTCTATCTGAGCCCCTCTCTAACGGATGAGATCTCGTCGCCGGAACAGCATCGGGCACTCGAAAGTTCCGTGATGCAGGCATTTGAGAAGACCAATCCATCCGAGCAGTTCGAGAGATTCCTCGTCCAGATGTCCATCCGGATCTACTGGATGGAGCGCAAGCTGGCGGGAGAAACCGCAAGTTCCGATGAGATCGAGGGCGCGGATCTGCTACCGGCCGTTACCGCAGCGGAGAAGCCGGGTCCGGAGAAATTTCAATGGTTGCGGGAATTTGCCCTGAAATTCGCGATGCCCGGGGCGATTCTGCTAGGGACATTCCTCACCGCGTTCGGATTCACGCATTGGCTCCGCCTTCGAGCCCGCTATCGTTTTCCCGAGTTTGATGTGGAACCACGTCTCGGGGGCTCCCACGCCGCCGGGGTGGGCGCGGTCATTTCATTCGCAAGTGCCACGCTTCCGCCCGCCTCACAGCGCGATCAAGTTCCCGATTATTTGCGGCGGGCCTAGGATTTACGGTGCGGTGTGTGGTAGAAATATGCGCCACGGGCTGTATTCCGGTTCACCCCTCAATTCCGGAAGCCAAACAGATTCAATCTCCATCATTCGCCATGCGTTATTTCATCTCTCTTATCAGCCTTGGGTTCCTGCCGCTCCTTGCCGGTGAAGCACCCGTTCGAGCACTTCTTGTTTGTGGGGGATGCTGCCATGATTACGAAAAACAGGCGGTCATCCTTCGTGACGGCATCCAGGCCAGGGCGAACGTCCAGGTGGATGTGATCCGCAACGAGGAAAAGGGGACCAGCCCGTATTTCCCGATGTATGAAGGCAAGGACTGGGCCGCAGGATACGATGTGATCATCCACGACGAATGTGCGGCCGACATCAAGGAAGTCGCCTACGTCAGGAACATCGTCGATGCGCACAAGAACGGTCTCCCGGCGGTCAATCTCCACTGCGCGATGCATTGCTACAGGACGGGGACCGATCTCTGGTTTGAGTTTCTCGGACTTCAGTCGAGCGGCCACGGGGCACAGCTACCGATAGCCATCGATTTCAAGAATGCCGGGCACCCTGTCACCAAGGGCCTCGAGAATTGGACCACGATCGGTGAGGAGCTCTACAACAACGTGAAGATCTTCGATACCGCAACGCCGATTGCGCTCGGGAACCAGAAGCAGAAGGACGGAAAGACCGAGACCTCCGTCGTTGCATGGACGAACAACTATCACGGCACACGGATCTTCAACACGACACTCGGGCACAACAACGAGACCGTGTCTGACGAGCGTTATCTGGATCTGGTTGCGCGGGGTGTGCTCTGGAGTTGCGGCATGCTCGACGAGGGTCATCTCAAGCCATATGTCGGGCCGAAAGGGCACTTCGATGTCATATCTAACCATGTTTCCGGCGATTCCGCGAAGGACGGATCGGATGATCCTTTCAAAAGCAGTGGAAATATCCGGCCGCACATCACCAAGCTCAGTCCGGACCGTGAGGCGGAAATCCTCAAGGACGTCAAGGTGGCGGATGGTTTCGATGTCAGCCTGTTCTCCAACTCGTCAGCGGCAAATTATCCCGTTTATGTCGCAGCATCCCCGTCAGGTGACCTTTATGTGTCATCGGATGGAAACGGCTCCCTTGGACGCGATCCGAACCGCGGACGGATTCTCAGGTTGCGTGACGTGGATCACGACGGCCGCGCCGACGAGGTGACCGAGTTCGTCAAGAATGTGGACTCGCCGCGCGGGTTGGTATGGGACCACGACCGTCTTTATTTGATCCATCCACCGGACGTCAGTTGTTATATCGATCACAACGGTGACGGCCAGGCTGACGAGGAAAAGACGCTGATCAAGGGAATCGCGTTCGGATTCAAGGACAGGCCGGCGGACCACACCACCAACGGTCTAACCATGGGCATCGACGGATGGCTCTACATCGCGGGCGGTGATTTCGGATTCATGGACGCGGTCGGCACCGACGGCAGGCACTTGCAGCACCGCGGCGGTGGTGTGATCCGCTTCCGCCCGGATGGCTCTGGGCTGGAGCTCTTCAGCGACGGGACGCGCAATATCCTCGGAACGCCCGTCAGTCCGTTGATGGACATCTTCGCGCGTGACAACACCAACGACGGCGGCGGATGGGATGTCCGCTTCCATCATTTCACCGGCCTCGAGAATCACGGCTATCCGCGGCTTTACATGAATTTCGGCGACGAGATCATCAAGCCGCTGGCTGACTACGGCGGTGGTTCCGGCTGCGGATCCGTCTATATATCCGAACCGGGATTTCCCAAGAAATGGAACGATGCTCCCTACACCTGCGACTGGGGAAGCGGATCGCTTTGGCATCACACCGTGGTGCCAGAAGGAGCGACCTTCATAGAATCCGAAAAGCCGGAAAGCCTCGTGAAGATGACGCGTCCAACGGATGCGGATGTCGATGGCATGAGCGCGATCTATCAGGCGAGCTGGAAGGGCGCGACCTTTAAATGGCAGGGGCCGGACGTCGGCTACATCGCCCGCGTCGTTCCCAAGGGCTATGTTCCGGAGCCTTTGCCGGATTTTGAAAACTCCAGCGATAGTGATCTGGTGAAAATGTTGGAATCCCCCAGCCAGGTTCGTGTTCTTGAGGCGCAGAGGACCTTGTTGCGCCGCCCCGGTGAGGCGGGAAATTCCAGGGACCGCGAGTTGTTCGCCCTGGCGGGTGACGAGAAAAAGGATCTGAAAGCAAGGGTCGCCGCGCTTTATTGCCTCACCCAGAGGCTGGTGGGGGCAACCGGCGATGAAACGCTTATCACCTCCGTGGGTGGGCTCGCAAAGGATCCCAAGCTTGCCGGTCACGTCCTGCGCGCCTTGGCGGATGCGGGGCTCGCCCAACTGGCCGATGGGAAGACGTTCGCTCCGGTTGCGATTTATGATGCCGGCCTGAGGAGCGAGCAACCACGAACCCGGCTTGAGGCCATCATCGGCGCGACCCGTCAGAACATGGTCGGTCTCGCCCCAAGGATCGCATTTTTGTTAGGTGATGCGAATCCCGTCATTGCGCACACGGCATTTCAATCGCTTTCCATCCTCAAGGCCGCCGATGCTTGTTTCAATGTGGTGGATTCCAGGGAATCGACACACGAACAGCGAATCGGAGCGTTGCGTGCCCTGATGCGCATGCATTCGCCCGATGTGGTTCAGGGGCTGATCTCCCGATTGGCGGTCACCAAGGAAGCCGCACCACGTGCCGATCTTTTGGCCGCCCTTTGCCGTCTTTATTTCAAGGAGGGTGAGTGGAAAGGGGATTCGTGGGGAACACGTCCCGACACGCGGGGGCCTTACTATCAGCCGGAGCCGTGGAGTGAGACGCCGAACATCGCCATCGTGCTCAAGGGCGAGTTGGAGCGCGTATCGCCCGATGAGGCCCCGGCATTCATCAACGAAATGAGACGCAACCGTATCGAGTTCAACGAGACTCTGGACCGGGTGATGGCTCTGGTTAAAAAGAAGCCGGAAATGTTGCCTGACCTTGTGGACCAGCTTGCTTCTGTCGAGACCATCCCTTCCGAGGCTGTTGCGTTCCTGCTCGACGCGGCGAAAGGAGATTTCCCTAGCGGGACGCGAGCCCAGGCGGTCAAATCACTCGCAAAGGTGGACTCGAAGGAAGGATGCATGGCTTCGCTGGTTGCCTTGTCCGCATTGGAAAACATGGAGAAGGCCGGCAAGGATTTCAAATCGGCGATGACGGCGTTCCTAACCGCTCCCAAGCTTGAGAACCAGCACCAGCTCCTTGAGGATGAGGCGGTCCGCATGAACGGAGCGATTTCGCGTTGGGCGGACGCCAGCTTGCTGGCGCTCAGTGCACGCAAGGGGGGCAGTCCGGAGTCCATCGAGCTTTCCCGCAAGGCGATCAATCTCGGATGGAAAAACCCGAAGCGCCGGATTCAGATTCTTGGTGCGATCGAGGCGACGGGATTTCACGGCATGGATGACAAGGTCAGCAGCGCCATGACGGACGGAGATGCGGCCGTGGCCAAGGCGGCGGCCTCCGCTGCGAAGGTTCTCAAGATCAAGGCCAAGGGCGATGACAAGACCCCTGTCGTGGGAACGCTCAAGCCCGAAGAGGTGATCGCGGCGATCATGAAAACGCAAGGCGACGTGGCCCTCGGCGAACAGATGTTCACCCGCCAGACCTGCGCCACCTGCCATGCTTCCAGTCTCGATCAGGTTCAGAAAGGCCCGTATCTCGGCAACATCGCGCAGACCTACGGCAGGGGAGAACTGGCGGCCAACATCCTCGATCCGCAGAAGACAATCGCCCAAGGATTCTCCACCGAGATGTTCACGCTCAAGGATGGCACCCAACAAATGGGTTTCGTCACCTTGGAGAGCGCCGGGCAGGTGAAGGCGCGCGACCTAACTGGCAAGGAGTATGAGTGGAAAACGAGCGAGATCACCAAACGTGAAAAGCTGCCCATCTCGATGATGCCACCGGGACTCGCCGGCAACATGACCGTGTTCGAATTTGCCAGCCTGCTGGACTATCTCGAATCGCTTTCGAAGAAATGAAGACCGGTTGTCCGGCTCATTTCCCCGGCGGCGACTGACCTGCCGGGACGGTGAGTCCGGATTGCTTGGCCTTGATATCGTCGAACAGCGAGTTGCCGGTTTCCTTCTGATGGCGGATCGCAAGACCCGCGTAAAACGCAATGACGGCGAGAAGCACGAACAGGAAGGTGGCTCCGAATCCGGATCCGCCACCGGCATTCACCGGAGCAGGGTGGGCAGGGCGCGCTCCTGGCTTTGGAGCTGCGGGTGGCAGATCCGCTTCGCGGGTGATGGGTGACGGCTCGCCTTTCTTCTCCCGATAGAGGTCACCCAGTTCCTCGTCGGTTAGCATGAAATCGAACGCCACGTCGCCGATGCTGACTGAGGCTCCGTTGCGAAGTTGGATTTTCTCCATCCGGACTCCATCGAGCTTGATTCCGTTGGTCGAGCCGACATCGATCAGCTCATACCCGCCTTCGATCCGGTGCATTTCGGCGTGCTTCACCGAGACCGACCCGGAATCGATGGCGATGTCGTTCTCGCTTCCCCGGCCCATGGTGACCACCTGGCGGTCGAGTTGGAAGCGGTAAGGCTGCGAATTTCTATCAGGGACGGTGATGGTGACGCGAGGCATGGTGGTAAAACGATTGGGTTCGGGTGTTTCTACCTCAATTCATGACCCATATGCACGAAATTTCTCGATCTCCGAAATACTGCTGTTTTCCGCTGCTTGGAGATCGTCTCAAATTCCCAGCTCGCGCTTCACCTCGGTGAAAGCGGCCACGGCGTGTTCGAGATCCTCGCGGGAGTGTGCGGCGCTGATCTGCGTCCGGATCCGGGCCTTGCCCTGCGGCACGACCGGGTAGCTGAAACCGATGACATAGACCCCGTGGGAGAGCATGGCGTCCGCGAATTTCGTGGCCAATGCAGCGTCTCCCAGCATGACGGGGACGATCGGGTGTTCCCCCGGAGCGATGTTGAATCCGGCGTCCGTCATCGCGGACCTGAAGTAGCGGGTGTTCTCCTCGAGCTTGTCACGGAGATTGGTTGATTCCGTCAAAAGGCGCAGTGTCGCCAGCGAGGCTCCCGCGATCACAGGTGCGAGCGTGTTGCTGAAAAGATACGGGCGCGAACGCTGGCGCAGCAAACTGATGATTTCCTTCCGACCGCTCGTGTAACCGCCGCTGGCTCCGCCTAGGGCCTTGCCCAAGGTTCCGGTTAGAATGTCAATGCGGTCCATCACGCCGCAGTGTTCGTGGGTGCCGCGTCCCTGTTTTCCGAGGAATCCCACGGCATGTGAGTCATCCACCATGAGGATGGCGTTGTATTTGTCCGCGAGGTCGCAGATTTCGCCCAGTGGAGCGATGAATCCGTCCATCGAGAAAACACCGTCGGTGGCAATCAGCTTGAAGCGGGCACCCTGCGCATCGGCCTCGATCAACCTCGCCTCGAGGTCCGCCATGTCGCGGTTCTTGTAGCGGAAACGCTTCGCCTTGCACAACCGCACGCCGTCGATGATCGAGGCATGGTTGAGCTCGTCGCTGATGACCGCGTCCTCGGGGCCTAACAAGGTTTCAAAAAGGCCGCCGTTGGCATCGAAACACGATCCGTAGAGGATGGTGTCCTCGGTGCCGAGAAACTCGCTGATTCCCGCTTCCAGATCCTTGTGGATCGACTGCGTGCCGCAGATGAAGCGCACGCTGGCGAGTCCGTAGCCCCATTCATCTAGCGAATCGTGAGCCGCCTGCTTGATATCCGGATGCTGCGCGAGTCCGAGGTAGTTGTTGGCGCACATGTTGAGCACCGGACCACCGCCTTTGGTCTGCACCGAGGTTCCTTGCGGGGTGGTGATCTGGCGCTCGTTCTTGAAAGTGCCTGCTGCCCGGATTCCGTCGATTTCCGAGATCAGGTGTTCTTGAAATTGAGGGTTCATGTCGTGGTGGGGTAGGGGGTGATAGAATGTTTGCTCGGGTCAAAGTCCGGTCCAGTCCAACACGACTTTCCCGCTCATGCCTGTTTTCATGACTTCGAAGCCACGTTCGAACTCTTCGGCAGGAAAGCGATGGGTGATCACGGGCTTGATGTCGAGACCGCTCTCCAGGATGACGCTCATCTTGTACCAGGTTTCATACATTTCCCGCCCATAGATGCCCTTGATGGTGAGCATGTTGAAAATGACCTTGTTCCAGTCGATCGGCATCGGTTCGGAGGGGATGCCCAGCATCGCGATCTTGCCGCCGTGGCACATGGCTTCAATCATCGCGCGGAATGCCGAAGGGTTGCCGCTCATCTCAAGGCCCACGTCGAACCCTTCCCTCATGCGGAGCTGCTTCTGGACGTCGGCAAGATTTCCTTTCGTCACGTTGAGGGCGACATCCGCGCCGAGTTGTCTTGCCAGATCGAGACGGTACTCGTTCACGTCCGTGATGACCACGTGACGGGCTCCCGCATGTTTCGCGATGGCGACGGCCATGACGCCGATCGGCCCCGCTCCGGTGATCAGGACATCCTCTCCTAACAAATCAAACGAAAGGGCGGTGTGCATCGCGTTGCCGAAGGGATCGAAGATGGAGGCGACCTCCTCATCCACACCGGGCGAGTGGTGCCAGACATTGGTCATTGGAACGCTGATATACTCGGCGAAGGCTCCGGTGCGGTTGACACCGATGCCGACCGTGTCCTTGCACAGGTGACGCCGTCCCGCCAGGCAGTTCCGGCAGCGTCCGCAGACGACGTGACCTTCCGCGCTGACGATTTCACCGGGGTGGAAATCGCTGACATTGTTGCCCACGCTGACGACCTCTCCGACGAATTCGTGACCGACCACCATGGGGACCGGTATGGTTTTTTGCGCCCATGAGTCCCAGTTGTAAATGTGCAGGTCGGTGCCGCAGATGCCGGTCTTGCGGACCTTGATGAGGACGTCATTGATACCGACCTCGGGTTCGGGGACATCCTGCATCCACAATCCGGGTTCGGCCTTGGCTTTTACGAGAGCTTTCATGGGATCAGAAGTTGGCGGACTTGCTCATGGCTTCCGGCATACTGGATGCGTATCCGGTAAAATGGCAAGTGCGGATTTCCACTTTACAGGAAAATCAATCCAACATAGTGAATGGGTCATGCCTGCGAAACGAGCCATCAAGGCGCCCGAAAAGGTTGCAACCTCCGCGGATACGGAGTCGATCAACGAGGATCTCGGACGCCGGGTGAAGAAGCTGCGCGGCGATCGTGGGTGGTCCCTGGAGGAACTCGCGGCCGCCAGCGGCGTCAGTCGCTCGATGCTCAGCGAAATCGAGCGTGAGCGGGCGAACCCGACGCTCAGCGTGACCTATCGAATTGCCAGGGCATTCGGGCTTTCGTTGCAGGATCTGATCGAGAGTGCCGACTCCGCGTCAACGATCCAGACCATCCGTGCCAACGACAGGGCGCAAATTTTCCGGACGGACAAGCAATGCCAGATCCGGACCTTGTCACCGCTGAACCTTGAGAAGGATGTCGAATTTTACGAACTCCGCTTGCCCGCAGGCGGGGTTTTGAAGAGCCAACCGCATGTTGATGGCACCCGCGAGTTCCTGACAGTGGAGGAGGGGGCCGTTGATCTCCAATCCGGAAATTCGACTGAGAAGCTCGGGAAAGGCGATTCCGCGACCTACCGGGCGGACGTCGCACATACGATTTCAAATTCCAGCAAACGGGATGCCGTGCTTTTCCTCGTGGTCATTTATCGTTAGGGAATCGAGGACGCCGACAGTTGGCATCGCAACGGGGCAGACCTTTTATTGCAAAAGCAATTCACCATGACCACCCAGACACAGATTGTTAAGGAGTTCGCGCCTTCGGGGACAAAGGAATCCGGAAACATCGGCTGCAATGCAACAGGATGTTTAGCACGTGCTAGGAAAGTCTTGACGTGGATTCCCCGGTTCATCAATTTTCCGGAGTAACAAGGTCGCGAAGTGACGCTCGCACCGATATTGAGGTTCTAACAAACTGACCTGAACGCATATGACTCAAACTCCAGGGACCGGCGCTCAAACCGGATACAACCGTTTCCTACTTCTCGTCGCCGGCTTGGGTGGCCTGCTTTACGGGATCGATGTCGGAATCATCGCCGGGGCACTTCCTTACATGGAAGCCACTTCCGGACTGAATGCTGGCCAGCTTTCAATCATCGTGGCAGCCGTGCTTCTCGGGAGCGTGATTTCGACCCTATTCGCCGGAATGCTTTCCGATTTGTTCGGTCGCAAGCCGATGATGATTCTCAGCGGAGTCGTTTTTGTGGCAAGTATCCCGATGATTGCCCTGGCGCAGGGCTTCGGACCTCTTGTCATGGGCCGGTTGTTGCAAGGCATCAGCGCCGGGCTGATCGGCGTGGTGGTTCCTCTCTATCTGGCGGAATGTCTGGGTGCCGCCAATCGTGGCAAGGGCACCGGAATTTTCCAATGGTTGCTCACGCTGGGAATCGTCGCAGCCGCCTTGATCGGCTACGGCTTCAGCATCTGGATCGGCGGGATTGAGAAGAAGGGAACGGTCGAGGAACTGTTTGCCGCCAAGGATCATGCATGGCGATGGATTTTCTGGGTGTCCATGTTGCCGGGCATCTTCTTCGTGGTTGGATCATTCCTCGTGACAGAGTCTCCGCGTTGGTTGTTCAAGCGGGGAAAACTGGAAGCCGCCCGAAGTGCTCTCCTCCGTTCGCGCGATGTTGAGCAAGCCGATCACGAGATTCAGGAAATGCAGGAAACCGCCGCCAACGAAGCGGGTGGAAGGTCGGCCGATGGAACGGTCACCGCGCGTGGCTCACTTCTATCAAGAAAGTATGTCATCCCGTTCGTGCTCGCCTGCGTCATCCTGGCTTGTAACCAGGCGACGGGGATCAACTCGATCATCGGTTACAATGCCACCATCCTCATTCAGGCCGGATTGAACGACTCACAAGCCCACATGGGATATGTCATCCTTACGCTTGTGAACTTTCTCATGACCATGGGAGCGGTGGCTCTCGTCGATAAAAAGGGCCGCAAGTTCCTACTCTCCGTCGGAAGCGCGGGGATCATTGTTTCTCTGGTGGCGGTCGGATTCCTCTTCGGAAAGACCGAGAAACTTCGGGTTGATTGCAAGGATGCGGTGCAGGCCATGGTGACCGAGGTGGACTCGGAGAAGGTTCTCGCCGACGGCACCAAGCAGGCGGTCAAGGATCAGGTGGTCGAGTTCAACTTCGATGAGGCAAAGGTTGCTGAATTGCTGGCAACCACCGGCGAGGCCGGCAAGGCCATTTCCGGTCAACCGGCGACTCTATCCGTCATCTATACCTGCGGGGATTTTACCTCGGCATCCAGCGTGGTCCGCTCGGTGGACAAGTCTGCGAAAATCACGATCAGCCGCAATGCCAGCCTTCCCAGCAACGGGGTGGACGCGTTCTTCAAGAACCCGTTCGCCGATCTGGATTCCTCACGCACCGCAAGCCTCAGGATTGAGAACGCGCTGATCACTCCGGTGCCCTCCGCCGCCAACGGCTGGACCATTGCGGTCTGCATTTTCATCTTCATCGCGTTCTTTGCCATCGGGCCTGGAGTTTGCGTCTGGCTTGCTCTTTCGGAACTGATGCCCACCCGCATCCGTTCCAATGGAATGAGCATCGCCTTGCTGGTCAACCAGGCGGTCTCCACCGCGATCGCCGCCACCTTCCTGCCGACGGTCGGAAAACACGGCTACTCCACCATGTTCTTCGCCTTCGCGGGTTGCACGGTCATTTACTTCATCACCGCCGCCTTCTTCCTGCCGGAAACGAAGGGCAAGACCCTTGAGGAAATCGAGGAATATTTCGAAGGAAAGAAAAAAGCCTAACCGTAATTGTCTATCAGTCATGTCATTGTCGATCAAGCCTGCCATCAAAGCCCCTCTTGACCCTGGGTTCCTTCCCGCGGTCATTTACAACCGCCAGTATGTTGAATCCGCAAAGGCCACCGGCAAGTCGGTGCCACTTGTCCTCGGTCTCGAGCGCGAGTGCGGACTTGTTTCACGTTTCGAAACGGTGGTCATGCCCGCCGCGGATGCGGACACGCTCCTCTATGTCGAGCGCATCGTGAAGTTCCTCGTGTGGGGACGCGGCGGTTGGAAGCTTCATGTCGGTGGACCGAAAGTGATCGGGGAGTTCATCCGCAAGACTTACTCGGCACGTGGAGCCCGGAAATTTGATTGCGACATGATGGCGCTCGCCTACGGGAAAAAGTTCGAGGTCGTCGTGACCACTGCTGGCAAGGTTCCGGCCGCGAAGGACATGCAGGTCCCCGCCGGTGGCCATCTCAAGGGATGCCGGATCGGATTCGACCTTGGTGCCAGCGACTACAAGGTATCCGCCGTGATCGACGGCGAGGCGGTCTTCACCCAGGAAACCCCGTGGGATCCCAAGGTCCAGACCAACCCCGAATATCACTATCACCATATTTCCGCGGCGCTCCACAGGGCCGCCGCGTGCATGCCGCGGGTCGATGCGATCGGTGGCAGTTCTGCCGGCATCATCGTCGATAACGAGATCCGCGTTGCGTCTCTGCTCCGTGCGATCCCCAAGAAGCTTTTCCCGCAGGCCGCGGCAGTCTTCAAGCGCATCCAGAAGGAATGGAACGTGCCATTGGTGATGATGAACGATGGCGATGTCACCGCTCTTGCCGGTGCCTTGTCACTTGGAAAGAACGGAATGTTAGGAATCGCCATGGGATCGAGCGAGGCCGCCGGATTCATGGACAAGAAAGGCCGCATCCTCGGCTGGCTCAACGAACTCGCGTTCGCTCCCGTGGATTACAATCCCAAGGCAGCCGCTGATGAGTGGTCTGGCGATATCGGGATCGGTGCCTTGTATTTCTCACAACAGGCGGTCAACAAACTGCTGCCTGCCGCCAAGATCAAGCTGCCCGCGAAGATGGACCTGCCAGAGCGTCTCGTCGAGGTGCAAAAGCTCATGGCACAGGGCGACGAACGCGCCGCGAAAATCTACGAAACCATCGGTGTGTATCTCGGCTACACGATCCCGCATTACGTTGATTTTTACGACTTCGCCCACATGCTCATCCTCGGCCGCGTCACCACCGGAAAAGGTGGGGATATCGTCCTGTCGAAAGCCCGCGAGGTGCTTGCGAAGGAGTTCCCGCAAACCGCGTCGGACATCGCCATGCATGTGCCCGACGAGAAGACCCGGCGTGTCGGCCAGGCGGTTGCCGCCGCCAGCTTGCCCAAAACCAAAAAATAATTCCCATGAAACTCCATCAACCTTCCGCGGAAGTCTTCATCCCCGACCAATTGGATGAATCCCGTGCGCTTGGGCGCACCACCCATCTCGGCATCGGTGCCCATCAGGACGATCTCGAATTCATGGCGTTTCATGGCATCCTCCAATGCTTCGCCCGCGACGACAAATGGTTCGGCGGCGTCACCTGCACCAACGGAGCCGGCAGTTCGCGCTCCGGTCCTTATGCGGAGTTCTCCGACGCGGAGATGATGAGGATCCGCCGTCAGGAACAGAACACCGCCGCGGTCATCGGCGGATACAGCGCGATGATCCAGCTCGACTACCCGAGTGGTGCCGTGAAGAGCCCGACCGAGCAGGAGTTGAAAAACGACCTGAAAGGCCATTCTAACTGCCACCCGGCCCGAGGTGGTTTACACCCACAACCTGGCGGACAAGCATGACACCCATGTCGGCGTGACCATCGCCGCCTTGCTCGCCATGCGCGAGATGCCGTTGGATCAGCGGCCGAAACAAGTGATCGGCTGCGAGGTCTGGCGGAACCTCGACTGGCTACCGGACGAGGAGAAGGTGCTCATGGATGTTAGTGGTCGTGACAATCTCGCCGCCGCGCTCAACGGTGTGTTCGATTCCCAGATTGCCGGAGGAAAACGCTACGACCTGGCCACGCTTGGCCGACGTGCCGCCAATGCGACGTTCTTCAACTCGCATGCCACCGATGCAAGCACCCAGTTGATCTTCGGGCTGGATCTTACCCCGCTCGTGACGGACGACTCGATTGATATCGTATCCTACGTTTGCAGTCTCATCGACCGCTTCAACGAGGACGTGCGCACGAAACTCAGCCAACGACTCGGACAACCCTGATGGAAATCATCATCCAACCCACCCAACAGGCCGCCACGGAGGTCGCGGCGAGGTTGATCGCGACATTGCTTCGCGACAAGCCGGATGCCGTGCTCGGGCTTGCCACCGGCAGCACCCCGCTCTCGCTCTATCAGACCTTGATCTCGATGAAGCTGGATTGGTCGAAAGTGAAGACCTTCAACCTCGACGAATACATCGGTCTGCCGCGCGAACATCCCCAGTCCTATCACAGCTTCATGTGGGAAAATCTTTTCCGCCACATCAACATCCGTGAGGAAAACATCCACATCCCCGATGGCAATGCGAAGGACATCCCCCGCTTCTGCGAGGAGTATGAGAAAATGATCTCCGACTCCGGTGGAATCGATCTCCAGGTTTTGGGAATCGGCACCGACGGGCATATCGGGTTCAACGAACCCACCTCCTCACTGGCTTCGCGCACGCGCATCAAGACCCTGACCAAGCAGACGCGCATGGACAACGCCCGCTTTTTTGGCAGCGAGGAAGCGGTTCCGTTTCATGTCATCACCATGGGCATCGGCACCATCATGGAAGCGCGGACGAACCTGCTGCTCGCATTCGGGGCCAACAAGGCTGCCGCGATCGCCGAGGCGGTCGAAGGTCCCATCTCGTCCATCAATCCGGCCTCCATTCTCCAGATGCATCGCTCGGTGAAGGTCTGTCTGGATGATCCCGCCGCAAGCAAGTTGCAGCGGGCGGACTATTTCCGCTGGGTCTATGACAACAAGCCTGACTGGCAGACATTCTAACGAAATTCCTGAACATGATGAAAACTTTGATTATGTCTGCAGCGATGACCGGGGTTGCCTTGGCCGCACCTTTGCCACTCATTCCGCTCCCCGTATCGGTGAAGCCGGGGGAGGGTTCTTTTAAATTTTCAAGCGACAAAGTCGTGGTTCTCAGTCCCGGCCTTGAATCCGAGGCTGATCTCCTGAATTCTGATCTTGCGATCCGTACCGGTTCCGATCCCAAGTCACAGGAAGTGACAAGAACAGACGCGCCGAGCGTCATCGTTCTTGGAACCGACACTGCCCTGGACCTGCCGGCGGGTGGATATCTGCTGAAGGTCACTCCGGAGAAGGTCACCGTCACGGGGAAGGATTCCGCTGGAGTCTTCTATGGAACGCGGACCCTACTTCAGTTGTTGCCTCCGCAAGGGGCGGATGCCTGGAAGGACAATGCTCCCGAATTGCTTCCGGCCGTCGAAATCAAGGATTACCCGAGATTCGCGTGGCGTGGAACGATGTTGGACGTGGGACGTCATTATTTCCCTACCGAGGATGTGAAGCGTTTCATCGACTGGATGGCATTCCACAAGCTCAACGTGTTCCACTGGCATCTAACGGAGGATCAGGGCTGGCGGATCGAGATCAGGAAATACCCCAAGTTGACGGAGTTCGGCGCATGGCGTGATTCATCACCACCCTATGGCAACCGGAATAGCGACGACGGCAAACGCTACGGAGGATTTTACACACAGGAGCAGGTCAGGGAAATCGTCGCCTACGCCGCTGCGCGTCATATCACGATTGTTCCTGAGATCGAGATGCCCGGTCATGCGGCGGCCGCGATCGCCTCCTATCCGGAACTCGGGAATTCCGATATACCCGGCTACGCCCCCAAGGTGATGACCCGGTGGGGTGTGCATCCCTATATTTTCGCCCCGAAGGAGGAGACCTTCCGCTTTCTTGAGGATGTCCTGTCCGAGGTCTGTGAACTTTTTCCGGGACAATACATTCACATCGGCGGCGACGAGGCCCCGAAGACCCAGTGGAAAAATTCAGCATTTGCCCAGGAAGTGATGAAGCGGGAGGGATTGAAGAACGAGGAGGAACTCCAAAGCTGGTTTGTCCGGCGGATCGGGAAATTCCTTGAAACCAAGAACCGTCGGTTGATCGGCTGGGATGAGATTCAGGAAGGCGGATTGCCAAAGACCGCGACCATGATGGTCTGGCGTGATGCCAAATGGGGCAAGCATGCGCTGGAGTTGGGGAACGATGTGGTCATGGCCACGACTTCACACACGTATCTCGATTACTATCAGGCACCCGCCAAGTCGGAAATGGCCAAGGGCAAGGAATATGAATGCATCGGTGGACTGTTGCCGATCGATAAGGTCTATTCCTACAATCCAACCTTCATTGCCAGCAATCCGGCGCAGGAGAAACAGATCATCGGAACCCAGGCGCAGCTCTGGACGGAATACGGTGGCGACATGAAGAAGGTCGAATACATGGCATTTCCCCGCCTTGCCGCGGTCGCGGAGGTTGCGTGGACGCCGCTTGATCAGAAGGACTTCGGTGACTTCAGCAAGCGCCTCGAAGGTGTGATGAAGCAATACGACGGCGGGAACCTCAACCACTTCAAGCCGGACGCGCCCGCGGCAAAGTAGTGGTTTTCGCCCGGTTGACCGTGTTGTCTAACACTCGACGACGCTGACAGCAAGGCCGCCTCGGGAGGTTTCCTTGTATTTCGACTTCATGTCACGACCGGTGTCGCGCATCGTGCGGATCACCTTGTCCAGTGAAACGAAGTGGGAGCCGTCACCTGATAGGGCGAGGCGCGAGGCGTTGATGGCCTTCACCGCCCCCATGGCGTTGCGCTCGATGCAGGGGATCTGGACGAGGCCGCCGATGGGATCACATGTCAGCCCGAGGTTGTGTTCCATGCCGATTTCTGCTGCATTTTCCACCTGCTTGGGACTTCCTCCCAGGAACTCCACCAGACCTGCTGCCGCCATGGAACAGGCGACTCCGACCTCGCCCTGGCAACCGGCTTCCGCACCGGAGATCGAGGCGTTGCGCTTGTAAAGCATGCCGATCGCCGCAGCGGTTAGGAGGAATCGATGGACTCCGTCGGGATGGGGCGAGTGACGGAAGCGAACCGCGTAATGAAGCACCGCCGGGATGATGCCCGCGGCACCGTTGGTCGGTGCGGTGACAACCCGGCCGCCGGCCGCATTTTCCTCGTTCACCGCCAGCGCGTAGAGATTCACCCAGTCGAGAATGGTGAGCGGATCCTTGAGTGCGGCCTCAGGGGCATTGAGCAGATTCGCGTGGATGGATCTTGCGCGTCGCTTCACATGAAGGCCGCCGGGAAGGATTCCCTCGCCGACGCAACCGCGCTTCACACAGGCTTGCATGGCATTCCAGATCTTATCGAGCCGGGCGCGGATTTCCGCTTCAGGCCGCAGGACAGATTCATTGGCAAGCATCAGGCAACTGACCGTCTGTCCGGTGATATCGCAGTGGCCCATCAGTTCGGCGGCATCCCTGAACGGGTATGGTTGCTCGGCGATGCCCGCAGGAGCATGTTTCATCTGTGCTTCGGTCGCGATGAATCCTCCTCCAACCGAATAGACGACCTCCTCTAGCAAGATGGTGCCCGAGGAGTCCAGCGCCATGAAATGCATTCCGTTAGGATGCATCGGAAGCGGCTTCAATCTCTTGAATTCGAGATCCGACTTCTCATCGAAAGCGATCTGGCCACCCCACGGGGCAGTGATGCGTTTGCTGGCGCGAAGATCGGCGAGCCGTGCTGGCGCGGCATCCACATCCACGGTCTCGGGCTCCTCCCCGAGAAATCCTAACAAGATTGCTCCGTCGGTGCCGTGCCCCTTGCCGGTGGCCGCGAGTGATCCGTAGAGATCGCAGCGCAGCCTGCTGACCCTTGGAGCGATTCCTTCCGCTTCAAGGCGGCGGACAAATTGGCATGCCGCCCGCATCGGCCCAACCGTATGGGATGATGACGGGCCGATGCCGATGGTGAACAAATCGAGTGCGGACAGTGACATGGAGTGGCGAGGGCATTTCAGCCTGTGGGACGGGTCATGGTGAAGTACCGATTCACGATAATCCGCTGTTTTGAAGATTCGGCTGCAAATCCCGGGAAGCATGCCGATGTTACCTGAAATTTCTGCCCCACGACTGATAAAAGGCGAATCTCGAATGGTATTGTTGCATGGTCGATTTGCTTGGCCAGGATTTGCAAGAAACTCAGGATGAACACCACTCGCAGACTTTTGCTCAAACTCACCCCACTCTTGTTTTGGCGGGGAGGCGTAACCTCGGTATTCGCGTCAGAAGCCGAACCCGTGGAACCTTTTACCGCGGCCTTCCCTAAGCTCGATTCCCTGGCGACCGGGAAATGGTGGACCAAAATCCCGAACAAGAATCAGCCGCCACCGCCGATGGATGTGCCCCGGAACGAGGTTGTCGCCTTCGCGTTGTACACCCACGATCATGGTGTGATGAAGATGACGGCCCAGCTCTATCCACTCAAACCGGATGAGGCCCGTGAGGCGACGCTTGAACTCAATCGAGACGGCAAGTGGGAGGAAGCGGTGAGATCCAAGGTGGTCTATCCAGGATGGAGTGTTCATTTCCGGATCGAGAAATGGGATGCCACCAAGGATGTGCCCTACCGTGTTAGACATGGGAAGGATGCCATGTTCGAGGGATTGATCCGGCATGATCCGGTTGAGAAGGATGTTATTGTCATTGCCAACATGTCGTGCAATTCCAGCAGGACCACCGGGATGCGACCGGAGATTGTCGAACATTTGAGAACCCACGATCCCGACCTTCTCTATTTCGCCGGCGACCAGACCTATCGGGAAACCGAGCATACCGCGGGTTGGATCGAGTTCGGATTGCAGTTCCGTGATGTCATTCGCGACCGCCCTTGTGTCTGCATCCCGGATGACCACGACATCGGCCAGGGAAATCTCTGGGGAGAGAATGGCAAGAAAGCAAGTTCGCGGGCCGGCACCACGGGTGGATACTTTTTTCCGCCCGAATACATCAACCAGGTTCAGCGCCAGCAATCGTGGAGTCTCCCGGATCCCGTTGACCCGGCACCCATCGAGAACGGGATCACGGTCTATTTCACCCGGCTTCGCGTCGGTGGAGTGGACTTCGCGATTCTCGAGGACCGCAAGTTCAAGTCCGGTCCCGAAGGGAAGATCCCGAAGATGGGGCCGCGTCCGGACCATATCAATGACCCGAGCTATGATCCGAAGACGATCGATCTTCCGGGACTGGAGTTGTTAGGAAAGCGGCAGGAGAAGTTTCTCAACCAATGGACGCAGGACTGGACGGGAGCGGAGATGAAGGTCGTGCTCTCACAGACCGCGTTCTGTGGAGCGGTCCACATGCACGGCGGTCGAGATAGCCGTTTGCTCGCGGACCTTGATTGTAACGGTTGGCCCCAGACGCCCAGAAACCGGGCGCTTGAGGAAATCAGGCGTGGCTGGGCAGTCCATCTATGTGGTGACCAGCATCTCGCGGTGGTGGCCAAGCAGGGGATCGAGGAATTTGGCGATGGTCCCTACTCCTTCACCAGTCCGGCCTTGGTGAACACGATTTACGGTCGCTGGTGGCATCCTCTCGACGAGAAAGCGGGGCCGAATCCTTATCCCGGAAGCCCTTTGCCATGGACTGGCGATTTCAAGGACGGCCTTGGCAACAAGATCAGCATGATGGCCTATGCCAACCCGCCCGACATCGGGGACGAACGGCAACGCGGCGACGGCTACGGCGTGGTCCGGTTCAACAAGAAGGAAGGCAAGGTCACCTTCGAATGCTGGCCACGTTTCTCGGATGCGAAGGCCGGGGACAAGGAACAGTTCCCCGGCTGGCCGATCACGATCTCGACGGAGGACAACGACGGTCGGAAGGTGGTCGGATACCTTCCGACGCTTGTTTTCAAGGAGGGAATGCGACCTGTGGTGCAGGTGATCGAGCAAGCATCCGGCGAAATCCTCTATACCGTTAGATCGAAGGGCGGAAGATTCGAGCCAAGGGTGTATGCGAAGGGCAAATACACCGTGAAGCTGGGTCATCACAAACCCGATGGCCAGGTTCACGCGGATCTGGAGCCCCGGAGCAAGGAATCCGCCGGCGAATTGCTGGTGACTCTCTGATGGATAAATCTCCCATGAAAATTCCGCTCTATCTGGTCGCAGCGCTGTTGCTTGCTCCAACCGCGTTTGCTGCACAAAGACCCAACATCCTTTTCGCGATCGCCGATGATTGGGGGCTTCATGCCAGTGCCTATGGGACAAGGTGGATCAAGACACCCGCCTTCGACCGGGTTGCGGGTGAAGGCATTCTTTTCAATAATACCTACACGCCCAACGCGAAATGCGGACCCTCCCGCTCGTGCATCCTGACAGGGCGAAACTCATGGCAACTGAAGGCGGCAGCAAATCACCAGAGTTTCTTTCCGCCGGAGTTCAAGAGCTGGGGAGAGGCGCTGGCCGAGCATGACTGGACCGTTGGTTACACGATGAAGGGCTTTGCCCCAGGGATTGCAAAGGATGTGAATGGAAAGAACCGGCAATTGACCGGCAAGCCCTTCAACTCCCGCAAGGCCGCACCTCCGGCCAAGGAAATCTCCGACAACGACTACGCGGGTAATTTCGAGGAGTTCCTCGACTCGTCGCCCAAGGACAAGCCGTGGGCATTCTGGTATGGTGCGGTGGAACCGCATCGCGGCTACGAATTCGGCTCCGGGGTGAGTAAGGGTGGAAAAAAGCTCACCGACATCGATCATGTTCCGGGATTCTGGCCGGACAACGAGATTGTTAGAAATGACATGCTCGACTATGCATTCGAGGTCGAACATTTCGACCGCCACCTCGGCCGCATGATTGCCACGCTTGAGAAGCGGGGAATGTTGGAGAACACGTTGATCATCGTCACTTCGGACCACGGCATGCCTTTTCCGCGAGGCAAGGGTAACGAGTACGAATACTCCAACCACGTCCCGATGGCCGCCATGTGGAAAGGCGGCATCAAGGGGACGCATCGCGTGGTTGACGACTACGTCAGCTTCATCGATCTGGCACCCACCTTCATTGATCTTGCGGGACTCAAGTGGGAGCAGACCGGCATGGCCGAATCTCCCGGACGTAGCCTCAGGAGTATTTTCGAGTCCGAAAAATCAGGGATCGTCGATCCGGACCGAGATCATGTGCTCATTGGCAAGGAGCGTCACGATGTCGGACGTCCCAATGACGAGGGCTACCCGATCCGCGGGATCGTGATGAACCATTTCCTCTATCTGGAGAACTTCGAAACCAGCCGCTGGCCCTCTGGAAATCCCGAAACCGGTTACCTCAACGTCGATGGTGGAGCGACCAAGTCATTCATCCTCGCGGAGCACAGGAAAGATCCCGGCGATCGATTCTGGGCCACCTGCTTCGGCAAGCGGCCAGCGGAGGAGCTTTATGATCTCCGCAAGGATCGCGAATGTCTGGAGAATCTTGCTTCTAACGAGACGTCGAAATCCAAGATGGGAGAACTCAAAGCCCGGATGGAGGATGAACTCAAGGCTCAGGAGGATCCCCGGATGTTCGGTCACGGTGATGTCTTTGAGAAATACCCTTATGCCGATTCCCGGACAGCGAATTTCCACGAACGTTACATGAAAGGCGAGAAATTGAGCGCGGGGTGGGTTTCGCCGTCGGATTTCGAGAAAGCGCCCTTGGACTGAATTGGTTTTCGGGCGGATGGGTGAATTCCCGGACACTTTTTCTCGAAACACGGGCTGCAATATTTCGATGGGAATGTTGGTATAGTCGCCGTGCAAAAACCGATCTTCGCTCTACTGCTCCTCTCGGCTCTCCGGGTGCCTGCGGCCGATCCCATCACTTACGACAACCTGCCCCTCGGGAAGGACACCGCGCCCCTGATCTTGCGAACCTACGTGCCGGATCCGGGGCTTGATGATGGGTATTTTGTCCATCACGGAAAAGCTGCCAAATCGCCCAAGTACAACCCGGGCACGGGCATGGACGTCAAAGGCGAATACGATCCCGTCAAGGGATTGCCCGCAGCCGTCGCTGTCAGCCACGGGCCCGCGCTTTCGTATGTCTTTGACACGGTCGAGTGCCGCATCGCCTATGCCTGGCAGGGTGGCTTTCTCGACATGTATCCTTACTGGGGAGATCAGAAGCGGGGGAACCGGCTCAGCTATGACTATGTTCCCCGCCTTGTCGGCACCTTGTTCCATCTGGCGGCTCCCATGTCCGAGATCCATGTGGACGGCAAACGACTCACGGATCTGGAAGCTCCGAAATACATCGGCTACGATTTGCAAAAAGGCATGCCCACCTTCCTGTTCTCACGAGGCGGCCATCAGTTCTCGCTCAAGGTGGTTCCTGAGACCAAGTCGCCGCTTTCGCTGACATTCACCCTCAGTTCCCCGGACGTGGTGAAGATCACCTACGGTTCCCCCGACGGAGGGAATGCGGGAGCCAGTCTAACGCATACAATCAAGGGTTCGAATATCGGGACCTTCCAGGGATATCCACGCGACATGAAGATCACCAAAGCCACCATCGACAACGGCCGGCTTCTCTACGACAGCCTTGGCTGCTCGGCCTGCCACTCGATCGATGGATCGCTCGGCCACGGTCCCAGCCTTGGCGGTCTGTATGGCAGCGACGTCGAGCTCGAAGGAGTGAACGAACCTGCGAAAGCGGATGCCGCCTACATTCTCGAATCCATCAAGGCTCCGGGAGCAAAGACGGTGAAGGGATTCCCACCGAACTACATGCCGCCGTATGTCCTCAAGGATCTCGAATATCAATCCCTCGTCCTCTTCATCGAATCCGTCGCCAAGGGCGAGTGAATATCCAATTTCCCCAATCATGAAAAACCTCATTTTTCTAGCAGCGTTCGCTGCGGTTCCGGCTGCCAAGGCGGCGGAATTCAAGGATTTCTATCAACTCGACGACATCACCCTTCCCGAAGGTGTGCCGCCGGAAGTCGGTGGACTCACGTTTGACGCCAAAGGCTTACTCTACGTTTGTCTTCGCCGTTCCGATGTGTTCAGGGCGATGCCGTCGGCCGATCCGAAGGAATTCAAGTGGCAGCTCTTCGCTTCGGGTTTCCACAACGGATGTGGCCTCTACTCGCCGGAGCCCGGCAAGATCCTTGTTACCCAGATGTCGGAAATGACCTCCGCGACCGATACCGATGGCGATGGGTCTGCCGACCAATACCGCGCCGTCGCAGATGATTGGGGGCTATCCGGAAACTACCACGAGACCAACTCCTTTTGTCCCGACGGCAAGGGTGGCTATTTCCTCGCGATCGGAACAGCCTCCCACAACGGACCGACTTTCGAGCACACGAAGGGCGAGTATTCGAAATTCGGCCGGCGCGGCCGGAATTTCTCATCCGTGGAGAATCGCGGATGGATCATGCACCTCGACAAGGGCGGCGAACTCACCCAGTGGGCATCCGGCTTCCGCATGCACAACGGCATCTACACCGATCCGGACGGCGAGACCTGGTGCGGCGACAACCAGGGGGATTGGAGGGCGGTTACCCCTTTCTATCATATCGAGAAGGGCAATTTCTATGGTCATCCGTCATCGCTCGTTTGGGACAGCAACTGGCCGAAGGACAAGGATCCGCTTCTTACCTATCGAAACGACCTGGATACCTATAACAAGCACCGCACCGAGGCCGCCGTCTTGTTGCCCTACGAAATCTGTCGCTCGGCGGCCCAACCGATGATGATTCCCCGCGACGGGAGCTTCGGGAAACATTATGGCGGGCAGTATATCCTCCCTGATAACAATGGCACGCGCATCTGCCGCATCATGGTGGAAAAGGTCAACGGGATCTATCAGGGGATGGTGACTTACCTGCAGAACGGCGGCGGGCTGCGTTCCGGAAACAACCGGGTTGCCTTCTCACCCGACGGCAATAGCCTCTATGTCGGACAAACGGTGCGGGGCTGGGGCACTCCTGCGGAAGGACTCCAACGCATTACCTACAAAGGGGGGACTCCTTTCGATCTCGGGACCATGAACATCACGAAAAGCGGCTTTCGCCTGACATTTACTAAGGACGTTCCGGAGATTTCAGCAGACGCGATCAAGGTCAGTTCCGCCACCTATCAGCCTACCTGGGTTTACGGAGGAAAAGCACAGAACAAGAGCAGCCACGCTGTCGTGAAACTTGAAAAAACCGGATCAAACGTCGTGGAGATTTCCTTGTCAGATTTTGTTCCGGAAAAAGTGTATGAGATCAAGTTGCCTGAACTCAAGAGCGCCGACGGGAGCAAGATCCACAATCAGACCTTTCACTACACCGTCCATCAGATTCCCCAGTGATGCGACTTCGTCAGAGCCCGTAAGCTCTGACGGCGTTGTCATGGAGAATCGCGGCGGACTCGTCGGAAGTCAGTCCGGAGACAAAGGCACGCACCATGTCTGCCCAGGTCTTGTAGGAATCGAGGCGGAGCAAACAAACCGGCCAATCGGTCCCGAACATCAATCGGTCGGGACCAAAAAGAGTTAGGGCTTCGTCGAAATAGGCGCGGAGGCTTGCTTCGTCGATTTCAGCGTCCAGAACCTCGGTGGCCATCCCGGAGATCTTCACGCCGAGAATGTTGTCGCGTTTCGCGAGTTCCGACATCCCGGCTTTCCATGCGGGATCGATCCTGCCGTTCCGGATTTCCGGTTTCGCGAGGTGATCGATGATGATGCCGAGATCAGGCTGACGATCGACGAGCTGGATGGCGACCGGAAGCTGCCTTTGGAAAAGCAGGAGATCGTAGCGCAAGTCGAGATCGGGGAGCATTGCCAGTCCCCGGTGGAAATCGTCCCGCAGGAAGTAGTCGTCGGGTTCTTCCTGAAGCACGTGTCTAACACCCTTGAATTTCGGGTGGGCGGCGAGTCGTCCGAGTGACTCTCCGACCTCCGGATCAATCAACGGGACCCAACCCACCACGCCGGCGATGATTTCCGACTGCTCCGCCAGCGATAGCAACCAATCCGACTCCTCGGTGACTTGGCGGGCCTGCACCACGATGGTTCCATCCACTCCTGCGGAACTGGTAGCGGCTTCTAACTGAGGCAGGAGCTGATCCTGCGCAAGTGGAGAACCCGGCGGGATCCAACCGTATTCCGCGGTGGAGTATTTCCAGAGGTGGTGGTGGGAATCGATCACAGGAAGAGCGGCTTCATGTGTCTTTCAAGGAGGTTGCCGGTGACGTTTTTCGCGACGACTTCCGAGTTGTCCTTGAGCGCCTGGATGTAGGTGTCGCCAAGTTGTGCGGCGATCTTGAAGCCGACGTGAAGGAGCTGGCGAAGGTCGGCATTGTAGCCCGGGTTCGACTGGATGTGGCGAAGCGCGTCGGTGAACTGGGTGCTGGTCCAGCCATTGACCTCCTCCGCGGAAGGGAGGTTCGCATCGCTGATGTCGATGACGGTGGCGTAGGGTTCGCAGAGCGCTTCCTTTTTCTCAAGCGCCTTGGCGTAGATGGTCTTGGCGAGTGCGAGTCCGTCGCCACCGGCTTCGGCGAGGCCGATGATTTCCTCCAGCCAGTTGGTGCCGGCGGTCTTGATGTGGAGACCGGCACCGGTGCGCTTGATGGCCTTGTTGATGAACGGATAGATCGAGAACTTGTCGGAGCCGGAGTGGACGGAGAGCTTCAGCGTGGCTGGCAGCCCGTAGGTCTTGATGGCGTGGGCGATGACGGCGAGGTCGTCGTTGAATTCCTTTTCGAACTGAGTGAGGTCGCCGACGTAATCGACGCCCTTGTTGAAGCGGCCGGTGAACTTGGGGGCGATGGTCTGGATCGGGATTCCCTGGTCGGCGATGGCGGCGAGGATGATGAGCATTTCCGGCGGCGTCTGCGGGCTGTCGGTCTCGTCCATCGAGACCTCGGTGACGAAATTGTCCACGCCGCCCTTGGCCGCGACGATGTGCTGATAGATTGCCGCGGCCTTCTGGGTGGCCTTGAGGAACTGGTTGGCGGTTTTCTCGACGTCCGCGCGGGTGATCTCGAACGGCTGCGTCGATGCCTTCGATGGCGACGGTGCCGATCAGTTCCGGATGTTTCGCGATGAAGGCGGCGACGTCGGCGGGATCGGCGGCTTCACCGATGTCGTCGGCGACGTCGAGCGTGAAGAAATCGCAGGGCGCGACGAAGCGATCGACGGTGGAGAGGTTGATGTGGTCGGCGTCCAACAGATATTCGTCGGTCCAGCCGAGGTCGGCGACGGCCTTGTCGGCGGCTTCGCGTGTCTGGGTGGGCTCGGAGCCGATGATGTTGTGCTCGCGGTTGGACTTGTTCCAGACCGGGACGATGTCGATGCCGAGTTTCTTTGGCCTCGATGAAGGCGGTGAGTTGGGCATGGGCGCCGTTGGCGAAACGATCGCCAACGCCGAAGGTGTATTTTGGACAGGTTTTCATGATAGTGGTTGTTGATGGAATCAGTTGACCTCGATGATGGCCTTGATGGCGCCGAGGGCGGGATCGGTGAATTTGCTTGAATTCAGTGGGGACCTCGTCGAAGGAGATCCGGTGGGTGATCCAGAGGTCGGTGTTGATTTTGCCTTCGCTAATCAACTGGATGATGTTGTCAAAATCTTCGGGCAGGGCGTTGCGGGAAGCCATCAGGGTGATTTCGCGACGATGGAAAACCGGGGCGTGGGGGAATGTTAGGTCTGAGGTGGTGATGCCCACGTAGATCGACGCGGCCGGTGAACGCGGCGTAGTTGAAGCAGGTGGACATGGACTTCGGGTTGCCGGTGGCGTCGATGACGACGTCGGCGAGTTGACCGCCGGTGATTTCCTCAAGCTCGGCTAGGTGGGATCCGTCCGCCTTGAATGAGATCGCGTGATGGATCCCGAGGTTTTTCTGACAGAAATCGAGTCGGCCCTGAACCATGTCCATGACGATGGTTTTCACGTCCATCAGTTTGAGAAATTCCAGACAAGCGAGGCCGATGGGACCTGCACCGATGACGAGGACGGTTTCACCGGGTTGGGGATTGCCCCGTTGCACGGCGTGATAGCCGATGGCGAGTGTCTCGACGAGCGCGAGTTGGTCGTAGGACAAGTCGTTGCCCGGATGCAACTTGTGGGCAGGCACGGCAAAGACGCCTTTGCGCAGGCCGCCATTGTTGTGGACACCGACGACTTGCACGCCAGGGCAGCAGTTGGATGATCCTTTCCGCGATGTCGGGGTGGACGGATCATTGACGTAGGGTTCCAGCGAGCACTTGTCGCCGGGTTTCACGTTCGTCACGTCGTCTGCAACGGCTACCACTTCGAGTCCGAGTTCATGACCGGGAGTGCGTGGGTAGGCGAAGAACGGGAATTTTCCCAGATAACAGGAAAGGTCGGTGCCACAAATCCCCATGCGATGGGTGCGGACCAGGGCTTCCCCGGGGCCGGGTGTTAGGGGTTCGGGAAGATCGACGATGTTGATTTCCTCGGGGGCGGTGAATTCGATTGCTTGCATCAGTTGTTTTCCGGAAGGCCTTCGAGATGGCCGGAGTTCTTTACGGGGGCGAAAATCGCGAGCACCTCGGCGAGCAGCTCGCGGTCGATGGGTTGTTCCAACCACTCGGCCCACTTGCGGATGTTGGCCGGGTTGGCGGAACCTGCCACGGTGGTGGCGAGGCCGGGATGTTCACACGAGAACTGGAGCGCGAGTTGTGCGATATCGACCCCACGGTCCGCGCAAAGTTTCGCGGCGGTGCGTGCGGCGGCCTTGACCTCCTCGGGTTCCTTGAGCCACGCCGGGAGTTCGGCATTGGTTAGAAGCCGTGCGGAGAATGGGCCGGCGTTCATCGCGCCGATGTTCTTGGCCTCAAGGCGTGGAAGGAGTTTGTCCACGTAGGTGGTGTTCTGGAGAGTGTATTGGTTGTAGGAAAGCACACAGTCGATCTCGTCCTCCACATGATCGAGCACCGTGTTGAAAGTCTTGAGCGGATAGCATGAAAACCCGATGGCGCGGACTTTTCCCTGTTCCTTCAGCTTGAGCACGGCGGGAAGGGTTTCTTCCCAGATCTGCGGGAGCGGCACGAACTCGACATCATGCAGGAGAAGGACGTCCAGATAGTCGGTGCCGAGGCGGTGGAGTGAAACATGCACGGATTCGTCCACGCGCTTGGCGGAGAAGTCGAAATGAGTGCCCGAGTAGCGACCGAGCTTGGTTCCCAGGAGATATTTATCCCGAGGGATTTCCTTCAATGCGATTCCTAGCAGAACCTCCGACATGCCGCGTCCGTAGAATGGCGAGGTGTCGATGAAGTTCATGCCGAGATCGATGGCGGTGGGGACGGAAAGCAACGCGTCTTCGAGGTTGATCGAGCGGAACTCCGCGCCCAGCGAGGACGCGCCGAATGATAGGATCGGCAACTCGATGCCGGATTTGCCAAGGGGGCGGGTTTTCATTTCAGGAAGGAGTGGATTGAGGAAATCGTCTGCCGCGCAGCGCTCTCGGGATCGGGCAGTGGAAAGATCTCGGCGGAGAGGTAACCGGTATAACCGATCTCGCGGAGTGCCGCGATGATGGGGGCTGCATCGGTGTGGCCGAAGCCCATGGCCTGCCGGTTGGAATCGGCGTAATGGACGTGGCCGATGTGCTTGCCCGCATCCAATATCGATTTGGCCAGATCCTTTTCTTCGATGTTCATGTGGAAGAGGTCGGCGAGCAGGACGATGTTTTTCAATTCATGTTTTTCGATGAAATGGGCCGCGTCGGCGAGCCGGTTGAAGAGATTCGTTTCGTAGCGGTTCAAGGATTCGTAGATGAAGGGCACGCCATGCTTGGCCGCGTGATCGCCACAAGTCCGAAGACTGGAAGCTAGCAGATCGAGCGCATCATCGTGTTTCAGTTTTCCCTGCATCGATCCGAGAATGGCCGGGGCCTTGAGCTGACCGCCGAAATCGATCATCGAAAGCACGAATTCGAGGGCCGCCTCGCGTTTGCCTGAATCCTGATCCGTGAGTGAGAGTCCGTGCCGCAACATTCCCGCGCCGGTGCCCACCGCGGCGATGGCGAGTCCGTTCGTATCAGCGAGAGCCTGCACCTCGGCCACGGAAACGAAGTCGGGTCCGGGAAGGAAAAGCTCCACCGCATCGAAACCGAGGCTCTTGGCGGTGGCGAATGCCTCGGGCAATGGCGTGCGGAAAACAAATGGACCTCCCAGATGCCTCGGGCACTTGGGAAAGGGTGATGGCGGTTTTCATGTGAATTGGGGGAGCTTTGGAAACGGATGCGTGATTACGGGCGGCAGCGCGTTTTTCCTGAACCGAAGCTAGATCGACATTTGCAACCTGAACAACCGAAAATGCCGGATCGTATTTCAGCAAAGCCTGTCCCGGAAATCCTCGTAGCCGAATTCCCGCAGGATCTCCAGTTTCCCGTCCTCATGCTGGAGTGCGATGGCCGGATGCTTGACCCCGTTGAACATCGTGGTTTTCACCATCGTGTAGTGCGCCATGTCATCGAAGACCAGCGTGTCACCGATCTTGAGCTCGCGTGGAAATGAGAAGTCCCCAACGACGTCGCCGGCAAGGCAGGTGGGTCCGCCGATTCGGTAGAGCCACTCGCCCGAGTCACCCGCGCGATGATAATTTTCGCCCGCGAAGACCACCGCAGGTGCATCTTCCGAGGGAGCGGAATCCACGAGGAAAACATCCGGGCGGTAGGGCATTTCCATCACGTCGGGCATGTGGGCGGTGGCTGAAATGCTGAGGATCGCAAGGCGATGCCCGGCGGATTCGAACACGTCCATGACCGTGGCCCGAAGGACTCCGGTGTGGATCGCGATCGCTTCCCCCGGCTCTAACCAAACATCGACGGCGTATTTTTCGCGATACTCCCTAACGAGGCGAACCAATCGCTCGCGGTCGTAAAACGGCTTCGTGATCCAATGCCCGCCTCCCATGTTCAGATAGGTGAATTGCGGCGAGCGCAGGAGATGTCCGAATTTCTCATCCACCGCAGCAAGCGTCTTTTCAAGGTCGTCCGATCCCTGTTCGCAGAGGGTGTGAAAATGCAGGCCAGAGAGGCCTGTCAGATCGGCGCCTTCGAGTTGCTCCGCGGTGATTCCCAGACGCGAACCCGGAACGCATGGGTCGTAGATCGGGGTCTCGCCGGTGGAGCACTCGGGATTCACCCGCAGGCCGCAGAGCATTTCGCCACTCTTGAAACGCGGATGGGCCATCACCATTTCGCGGAAGCGGAACCACTGCGAAAGCGAGTTGAAATCCAGATGGTCGGTGAATTCACAAAGCTCCGCGATATCGGCCTCGTCGTAGGCCGGAGAGTAGGTGATGACGTGCTTTTTGAAATAATCGCGCGCCAACCTGGCCTCCCAAGCTCCCAGAGGCGCAGCATCCGTCGAGGTCGTCCCTGAGGTATTGGAACGATTTCCAGCAGGAAAATCCCTTCAGCGCCAGCACCAGATGGCACCCCGCGGCTTCCTTGACCTCCCGCAGGATGGCGGTGTTTCTCCTCAATGCGGCGATGGAAATGACAAACATGGCGTCTGCCACAGACTGAGAAGCGAAAGCCCGGTCGAATCCAGAAGCTTTTTGACGCATTTTTGCCCGGATCGCCACCGTCGGTTCGTTCAACGAATTTCAAAGGCTCGATCCCTGAAATGCGTTGATTCGGCTCTCCGGTCTTGCATCCTGCCCGCTGAATCCCGAACCTTGCGCCGTCACCATGCAGCTCCTCGAATTCGAAAAACCCGCCGCCGAACTCGAACGTGAACTCGAGAAACTCCGATCGAAGTCGAACTCGCAGAACATCGACATGTCCGCGGAGATCTCCATGATGGAGTCCAAACTTGCCGAAACCCGGGCCGCCATTTACAAGAATCTAACCCCGTGGCAGCGCGTTCAGATCGCCCGCCACACGAACCGCCCGTTCATGCTCGACTACGTATCCCTCGCCTTCACGGATTTTTGCGAGCTCCATGGCGACAGGCACATCGGCGACGACGCCTCCATGCCCGGTGGGTTCGCGCGAATTGGGGGCCAGAGGGTCGTCGTCATCGGCCACCAGAAGGGCCGCGACACCAAGGAGAATCTCAAGCGCAACTTCGGCAGCGCCCATCCGGAAGGCTATCGCAAGGCCATGCGCCTGATGAAGATCGCCGAGAAATTCGGCCTGCCCGTCATCACCATGATCGACACTCCGGGAGCCTTTCCTGGCATCGGCGCGGAGGAGCGGAACATCGCCGAGGCCATCGCCTTCAACCTTCGTGAAATGATGCTGCTGGAAGTCCCCATCATCGCCGTCGTCCTCGGTGAGGGCGGCTCGGGAGGCGCACTCGGAATCGGCGTCGCCGACCGCGTGATCATGATGGAAAATGCCTACTATTCGGTCATCAGCCCGGAAGGCTGCGCGGCCATCTTGTGGAAGCATCGGAAACATGCCCCGGAGGCTGCCGAAGCCATGAAACTCGTCGCGCCGGATCTCATGAAGCTCGGTCTCATCGACGATGTCATCGACGAACCCACCGGAGGTGCCCATCACAACCATCAGGCGACCGCGGACTCGTTCCGTGAAAAGGTTCTTTCCCACATCGCGGAGCTATCGAAACTTTCCAAGCGGAAACTGCTCGACGAACGCTATGCGAAATTCCGCAGCTTCGGCGAGTGGCAGGGAAAGGAATGATCCATCCGTTTTCTTGAATCGCGCGGTCGGTGAATCCATGCGCAACAGTCTCAAATCCATATAAAACAAATCATGTCCATCAAAGTAGGAGTCATCGGAGCCGGCGGAATGCTGAAATACCATGCCGCGGGATTCCGCAGGCCGCAGGTGCTGAAATCGTGGCGGTCGCGGATCCCGCACCCGGTGCCGCCGCGAAGGCCGCAGCGCAATGGGGGATTCCCAACACTTACGAATCGGTGGATGCCATGCTCGCCGACTGCCAGGAAATCGATGCCGTGTAGCATCATCGTTCCCAACAAATTCCACTGCCCCGCTCTCCATCCAGTGCCTCGAGGCCGGCAAGCATGTCTTCTGCGAAAAGCCGCCGGCGCTCAATGCCGCGGAAGTCGCAGGAAATGATCGCCGCCGCCAACAAGGCAGGCAAGAAGCTGATGTTCAACTTCAACAACCGCGCCCGGCCCGAGTCCCACGCCATGAAGAACTACGTCGACGACGGCACCGACGGGCACCATCAACTCCGCGCAGGCGAAGTGGATCCGCCGCACCGGCATTCCCGGGCTTCGGCGGCTGGTTCACCAACAAGGCGCTGTCCGGCGGCGGACCGGTCATCGACCTGCTCCACATGGTCGACCTCGCCCTCTATTTCATGGGCTATCCCGAGCCGGCCCACGTGCTGGCCCAGACCTTCGACGACCTTCATCACCGACAAGAATTTCAAGGGCCCGTGGGGCATTCCCGACCGCGCCGACGGCATCAACGACGTCGAGGCCGCGGCCCACGGCTTCGTCACCTTCAAGACCGGCCAGGTCCTCTCCCTCCAGGTCTCCTGGGCGGAAATGATCAAGCGCGAGGAAGTCTCCGTCGTCTTCCAGGGCACCGAGGCCGGCGGCAAGGTCGAGCGCCTCTTCGGCCAGCGACGGCTCGACGAGACCGCCATCGACACCTGCGAACTCTACGTCCAGGAAAATGGCAACTAGCGTGAACCGCACCATCATCGTTCCGAGCCTGCGAGGACATGGGCCGCATCGCTCCGCCGCCAACTTCATCGAAGCCATCGAAGGCAAGGCCGAAGCCGCTCAACACCCCGGACCAGGCCACTTCGCCTCGATGCAAAGTCATCGACGCGCTGCTTCGAGTCGACGCCTGCTAAAGCTACACGGCCCAACCGGAGTGCAGCGCAGTCAGTTTCTTCGCTCCAGTTCTCTCGGAATCCGTCCGCGTGAACCCTCAACCTACATTCATGAACCGCAAACTCCGCATGGGCATGGTCGGCGGCGGCCGCGGCGCCTTCATCGGCGCCGTCCACCGCATGGCCGCCAACCTCGACGGCAAGATCGAACTCGTCGCCGGCTGCTTCTCCTCCGATCCCGGAAAAGATCGAAAGCTCTCGGGCGAGGACTTCTTCCTCGATCCGTCGCGCGTCTATTCCTCGTATGCCGACGATGGCGGAAGCCGAAGGCGCGCTGCCGGCCGACGAGCGGATCGACTTCGTCTCCATCGTCGTCCGCAACGATCTCCACTTCGCGGTCGCCAAGGCCTTCCTCGAGGCCGGCATCCACGTCATCTGCGAGAAGCCGATGGCGCTTCTCGCTGGCCGAGGCCAAGGAGTTCAAGAAGATCGTCGATGAAGTCCGGCCACGTCTTCGCGCTGACCCACAACTACACCGGCTATCCGATGGTCAAGGAAGCCCGCGCGATGGTGAAAGCCGGCAAACTCGGACGCATCCTCAAGATCGTCGCCGAATACCCGCAGGGCTACGCCATCGAGCGCGTTCAAGGAATCCACGCCGACGGAGCGATTTCCAACTGGCGCATGGACCCGAGCATCGCGGGCGTTTCCAACTGCATGGGCGACATCGGCTCGCACGCGGAGAACCTCGCCCGCTACATCACCGGGCTGGAGATCGAAGAAGTTCGCCGCGGATCTCACCACCTTCATCCCCGGTCGTCCACTCGACGACGACGGCAACATGCTCGTCCGCTACGAAGGTGGGTGCAAGGGCATCATCTACGCCTCGCAGATTTCCACCGGCGACGAGAACAATCTGAACATCCGCGTTTACGGCACCGAGGCATCGATCGAATGGCATCAGGAGCATCCCAACGAGCTCATCGTGAAGTTCGCCGACGCCCCGCGCGAGATCTGGCGGCGTGGCAACAGCTACAACGGTCCGGAAGCGTCGAAATACACCCGTCTGCCTTTCGGTCACCCGGAAGCCTTCATCGAGGCCTTCGCCAACGTCTATCTCTCAGCCGCCGAGGCGATTTCCGATGACATCGAAGGAACCTATCCGAGGCCGAAGGTGGATACGACTTCCCAACGGTCGACGACGGTGTCGCCGGCATGGCGTTCATCGAGGCAACCGTCGCCTCCTCGAAGAGCGAATGCCGCCTGGACGCCAGTCGGCTAAGGAGCAGGGACGCCCACGTCCCTGGCACATTCATCCTCACCCGGCGCGCTGAATGCGCGGCAACGGTGCCATGTTCTGTGGAAAGCCGTCCCTTGGAGTGCGGTGACAAAGCGTAGCGTCGGCACCGCTTTGGATGTTTCATCGCCCGAGGAACGAATCTCTCCAACACGAAGCGCTGATCCAAAGCGGCGCGGCACGATCGTCTCCCGCCGCAGTCCATGGAGAGCAATCGTCTTCAACGCCATTTGCGCGGCGTCCTCGCGGAGAAATTCATCGGATTATGGAATCGCATCCGTGGCATGATCCGGTCAGCATCCCAGCCGTGCTGAAGAACGATCTGTTGAAAGGGGATCCCCGCCCCTGGTTCGCGTTGCTTCTCGGAAGTTACGTGATTTGCGGAATTTCGTTTTTTGGCTTCGGCCGGACACCTTGGCAAGTCGTGCTGACGATCCTAACGGCGGTATCCGCTGACTTTCTGGGAAATGTCCTGCTTCGCAAACGCAGCGGGTTTCCTTGGAGCGGACTGATCACCGGCTGCGGGTTGTGCTTGTTGATCGACTATGGATCAAGCCCATGGCTTCCAATGTTGCCGCCGCTGCTTGCCATCGGATCAAAGCATCTCTTCACCGTGAACGGTCGTCACGTTTACAATCCCGCCTTGTTCGGACTGGTGGCGAGCATGGCACTTGGCGGGGGGCTGGTTTCACCCGCGCCTGCCTATCAGTGGGGTGGCACTTGGGCGGTGGCGATGTTCATGGCCGGACTGGCGCTGGTGGTATTCATGCCAAGAATCGGGCGTGGATGGTTGGTCGGGTCATTTCTGGTGTTCTATGTCTTGCAGACGGCGTTCCGCGCCTGGGTGATGCGCCATCATGTGCCGCCGGAGGCGATCTGGCTCGGCACCCTCAGCGCACCCGCGTTTTTCCTGTTCACCTTCTACATGTTGACCGATCC
Source organism: uncultured Verrucomicrobiae bacterium (assembly GCA_963810445.1). Taxonomy (GTDB): domain Bacteria; phylum Verrucomicrobiota; class Verrucomicrobiia; order Verrucomicrobiales; family Akkermansiaceae; genus Luteolibacter. Next base: position 41,378 of record CAWENZ010000049.1, read on the forward strand.
CGCGACCTCGCCACCCGGACGTCGTGCGCAGATCGGCATCGCGGCGGCCATCACGGTGATCGATCTCGGGTTTCACTTTCGTCAGAGTTATTACACCTTGTTCTTTGCCGCATTCACCGTGCAGACCGCGCGCTTCGCGTGGGCATGGCTGAAGGTCCGCAGTTTTCCTTCTTGGAAAAGCCTCGCCACCCGCGCATCACTGGCGGCTGTCCTGTTAGGTTCGGCGTTTTTTCTCGACCGCAGCCCGCGCGGCGTCACCACTGACCCGGGTTTCGCCTGGCGGGAAAAGGAGATTTTTCCCTCCGAACAAGGAACCGTGCTGACGGATATCGACCCGCGCCTTCAACACGTCGGGAAATGGATTCTATCAGTCGGCGATGCGGCGGCGGTGGCCGATGTCGATGGTGACGGGCTCCAGGATTTGTTTCTAACACGCCCGATGAAGGGCTCCCGGGACCGCTGCACATTGTTCCGCAATGTGGGCGGATTGCGATTCGCTCGGATCGAAATACCGGCGTTGGACGAAATCCGGTCCGATCCCGCGACCTACGGGCTGCCATCGTGCGCGGTGTTTGCGGACTATGACAATGATGGCGATCAGGATCTTTTCATTGGCATGGGTTTCGGAACCAGCCGCCTGTTTCGCAACGACCACAAGGAAACCGGGGTGTTGGGATTCACGGATGTCACCGCGGCTGCCGGAATTCCGGGGCACCACACCTGCCTCTCCGCCTTGTTTATCGATGCTGATCGGGACGGGGACCTTGATCTCCTGATCGGCAACTCGATGACACCCTATCTGCCGGATTACAAGAAACCCATACCCCTCAATCCATTCCGTCTGCCACATCCTGAGTATGAGGGGGACCGGCGGATGTTCCATTTCATGCATGCCAGTTGGCACAAGGCGGAAAACGGAGGACTTAACCGGTTCCTACGCAACCGTGGCGATGGAACCTTTGTCGAGGAGGATATCGTCAAACTCGGAATGCCCGAAACCCATTGGACACTCGCGCTGAACTCCGCGGACTTCGATGGCGATGGCTGGCCCGACATTTACGCCGCGTCGGATTTCGGGCCGGACGATGTTTACATGAATGAAAAGGGCCGGGGCTTCCGGCGGATCGAAGGGACCTATTTCGGATCAATCGGTCGCGATACCTACAAGGGCATGAACGCCAGCATCGCGGACTTTGATCGCAACGGAACGCCGGATGTCTATATCTCGAATGTCCACGCGCCACTCCAGGCCGAGGGCAGTCTGTTGTGGATGACCGAGCGCACGAAGGAGGGAGTCCTTTTCCACAACGAAGCCTCCGCACGTGGAGCTCTCAATCCGCAACGCTTCGGCTGGGGGGCGGGCGTCGCGGATCTGGATCTGGATGGCTGGCCGGACCTGGTGCAGGCGAACGGCATGGTGGATGATCACATGGACCGCCGCTTCCCCACGCCTCGGGATTATTGGTATGTGAATGGACAAGTCGCCCGCAGCGGACCTGAAGTCCATGCCTACGCCGACCGCTGGGGTGACACGCGCGGCTACTCGATCTGGGGCTCTCAAGCGAACCGTGTCCTGCTCAACCGAAGCGGCACATTCCATGAGGCTGCGGAAATCACCGGGCTATCACGTCTCGGAAACACGCGTGGTGTCGCACTGGCGGACTTCGACAATGATGGCGATGCGGATCTCGTTCTAACACGTCAGTTTGACCCGGTGCTCTTCTATGAGAACCGTCGTAACAAACCGGCGTCGTGGGTCGGGTTTGAAATCAAGGGCGACGGACGCTCCGTCAACATGGATGCGGTGGGAAGCGTGCTGGAAGTTTCCCGTGGCGGGGAACATTGGCACGAAGACGTTCTCAATGTCAGCGGGTTTTCCGCCCAGGGTGACCGCCGGGTGGTCATCGGATTGGGAGCTGACCATTCGCCTGTGAAGGCTCGTATCACCTGGACCGATGGCTCCAAACAGGATCTTGGTGCGTTCGACTCCGGGAAATACCACCCGATTCGTAAGGGTGAGGTTATGCCGACCGTCTTCCGTCTCGGCATCATTCTCCCGATGATCAGGCCCGCGATCAGGGCTGCTCCTCCGATCATCCATTGTTTGTATCCTTGAATCGCGGCGATGATCGGGTTTCCGATCGGGTCGATGGATGCCTGGATGCGGACGAGTTTCCATGCATCGCCTTCCTTGCGGGCGATGGCCGTCCATTGCGAGGTGAAGTCCAATGCTCTTTCCGCTGCGGATGACGTGCTCTTTCGCGCGGCCTTTGGCGATGGCGATGTTGCCTTCGAAGATGGTGTCGTCCGGATCGATTGTGACCTGATAGGTGCCGTCCTTGCCAATGAAATCCTCGACCTTCTTCCAGTAGCTCATGATTCCTTCAAAGCCTTTCACTTCATCCGCAGTGATCATCACGGCGGTGAAATCCGCCGCCAGGTGAGGTTTCAGGGTGTCGAGATTACGCCCGGCGATGGCCTTTTCATAAATGCCGCGCAAGTTGCGGAGGGCGACCTTGTCCTCCTCGGAGGCAAGCGCGGGCAGGCAGAGGGCGAGAAGGAATAGCAGTGTTTTCATGATGGTTGGCGGTTTCGTTTGCCTTTCTGCCACTTGCTGAAGGGCGGGGAAATCAAAAAGGCGCGGGTCGCCTCGTCGTCGGCGATTTCAGTGCCTGCGGTCAGCAGGGAATAACCGCCGATCATCGCGCGGTCGCCGATTTTCACCGGTGGAAAGCTGGAGCACGTTGTTTTCCATGACGTGAGGGTTGATGCGGACGCCTGCACCGAAGATCACGTGGTCGCCGATCTCCAGAAAGCCTCGATCGAGGATCACGGTTTGTGGGGCCCAATAGGTCAGCTTGCCAACGCGGGACCCCCAGGCACGCAGCCAGAACGAATAGAGGCCGGGGATGAGGCGCAGGATTTCTTCCATGACCGGAAACCGGAGGAACAGGCACCTGGCACTGGAAACAAGCCCACCAGCGGAGAAAGGCGGATGATCCAATGCCGATTTGCGGTGGATGGGAGCGCAGGCTCTCCCGAAGAATCCTACCAGGGATGAGCGGAACGAGATACAGCACGACGACCGCGAGCCAAGGATAATGGAGTGTATAAGCACGCCAGGCTGCCGGCTGCGTGAAGTAAGGGCAGCAGGTTCAACAGCAGCATGGCGAGGCGCACGCCCTTGCTTTCAGCGAATGATTTTTCCGGCATGATGGTTTTGGACATGTTCGTCGGTATGGCGTGGGCCGCGCCACATCCGCAGGTAGGCGGCGAGCAGACGTCCGCGCTCTCCATCGTGATGGGGCGTGATTTCCGGCAGGTTCACCCACGGCACGGTGGGGCGGGCGTGGTGGTTGCGGTGCCAGTTATGGTTGAGCCAAAGCGCGTCCAGCCATGGCCAGGTGCGGAGGTTTCGTGCGCCTTTCAGAACATCCCGCTCGGTGCCGAAGTGATGCACGTATTGCAGGGCGGACCAGAGCACCCCGAAACTCGCTAACAGCAACAGATGGTTCAAAACCGGAACCCGCCACAGCACCATCCAGCCGCCGTGAAGGAGGATGACCGCGAGTGCCTCGATCCGTATCAGGCGGAAATACCGGGGGTTGAGTGAATCCAATAGAGCGCGGGTCGGTCGGTCGAAATCGGCCCAGCGCGCCTTGAGCCAGCGTGGATGGACCAAAGCGATGAGGTTGCCGAGCACCACGGCGAGATAGAAGAATCCGGTTAGAATGCCATAGAGCTGAAGGGTTTTCCACAGCCGGCTCTCCCCGTCGAAATAGAAATCAAACGCCTCGTCATCGGAGCGGTTGCGGAGGTGATGGCCGATGTGCCCTTGCCGGAGCAGGTGGAAGGGTGCCGGGAAAAACAGCGCGAGCAACGCTCCGCACGAATCATTCAGGCTGCGGTTCGGATGCAACAGACCGTGCTCCGCCTCGTGCAGCATCGCGTAGGCGGAGTTCATCACCAGAGCATAGCTGATTGCCAGTGCCACCAGCGCCCACGTTGACTCCACGGATCCCGCCGCCGCCAGCAACGTCAACAGGACCACCAACTGCACCATTGCAATCACCAGATTCAGTCGGCCCGGTATGGGGAATTCCTCGTTCATGATGGATCGTAGGCGGGCAGGGAGCGGCCGATGTCCCGGAACTCCGGCAATTCGTCGAACATCGCAAAGCAACGCGGGGTGATCGTCCGGCTGTAGAGACTGGCGTGATAGGCGTGAGAGGTGGCAAGCCCGGCGAGTTCCCGCTGAAGTTGCGGGCCGATGGTCTGAAGTTCGGGAAACTCATCGATCAATGCCTGAAGCACTGCTTTTCCCGAGCGCTTGGGCGCGGTGAAAAACTCACTCATGAGCACTCCGAACAGGCGGGCCTGAAGTCGGCGTTTCCACCGTGGCATGGGAAGCCAGACTCGCTCGACAAGTTGAAGGTCCCACCGGACGTGATCGATCTCATCCGCCATGTGTTTGCGGTGGAGAGCGAGAAAATCCGGCTCCAGCAGCGCCCCTTCCTTCAGGCACTCACGAGCCACGGCGATTGACCGCTCTTCCTGAATCAGCATCAACCAGATCCAACAGGGGAACATGAAGGGGCGGCGTGCGAACCAGGTGGTCACCGTCCGGGTTCGGGCATCCGCCGGGATAAACACATAACTGCCTTCATCTAGCAGGAATCTCCCGGGCTCCACCTGATGATTCAACTCACGAAACCAGCGGGAATGCCGGCGCTCCTCGGCTTCGAAACGTCGCAGGTCGGCAGCCAGTTCCGCTCCGATGCGATCCGGCCGCTGATAGAGCGCGGGCAACACGTTGGTGGCGAGAAGTTCCTCGAAAAACACCGTCTGCTCGTTCAGATAGAGCGCATAGAGTTGGGAGTAGCGGAGTTGGTGCCTTGCTTCCAGCAGATCCCACGATGGCACATGGGCCAGGGCCGTTAGCCGGGCCGGGAAAAACGGCAGCGAGAAATCAATCCCGCCACGAGGAATGGCGGTTTCAACTTGCATGGGAAACAGGCGGGCGGAGCAGGCGCTCGATCACGAGGCCGGTAAATGTGCGGTGGTTCAGGATGGGGTTGATCCGTGGCAGCACGTGGTTGCGGTGGAATTCCGGTAACAAGCTCCAGTGCATGGCGGGTCGAAGGTGGTGTGCGGTGTGGTAACCGTTGTTGAGGAGGAAAAAGTTGATCAGTCCGCCAGTGACATTGCGAGAGTGGTCGTATTCCGAAGTGGTGTCACAATCCTGGTGTTGCAGCAGGTTCACGCCGACAAGCACGAGTTGGGCAATCAGCCACGGCAAGACCAGAAAGATCAGGGTGGCGCGCCAGTCGGCGATGACCAACACGATCAAGACTCCATAAAATACCGATCTTTCCAGCAAGGCCTGACGGTAGAGTCGCGGCCGGGCGCATTTCCAACGGACGAGATCATTGGGCTTTTCCCGGATCATCGTGATGATTGATAGGAATGGGAATGCAATCAGGTTGAGGGCGTTCGATCGTGAGCGCACCAGGCTGGTGCGAACGAAGTCGTTCCCTGAATCCGGGGACTGGTGATGGCGTTCGTTGTGGGCGGTGATGATGCCGGTCGGTGGCTGCCCCGAGCCGAACATCAGTGCGAGTTGGAAAAGACTGTTCCAAACGGTGCCGCGGAAGATCGGCAGATGCATGTGGTTGTGCGCGATGACGCAACAGATGAAGGCAAGAAACGCCGATGCCAGCCATGAGATCGGGCCGGGGAGCCACCCGCACCAGTTGCCGCCCAACAGGAACAAGGTGAGTGCGAGGAAACACAGCGCACGCAAGTCCGCGGAATGACGGAGCCGGGGAATGAGCCGGGAGTGCTTCATCGTGATGACGGATTTGATGTTGGATTGCCCATTCGATCAAACCTAATCCAGCGTCGAAACAGTTCGCCAGAGAGGCGGGGGTTTCGTTGAATTCGGGCGTGCTTCGGGGACATTGGTACATTGCCTGCCGTTCGGAACAACTCACCAAGGGGCCGCTGGCGCGGACTTTGCTTGGCGAGCCGCTGGTGGTGTTTCGCAGTCAGTCCGGCGAGGCCGCGGCGCTGGTGGACCGCTGCGCGCATCGCAATCTCGCGCTGTCGCGTGGAACGGTCACGGCGGATGGACTGCGCTGTGCCTATCACGGCTGGGCATGGGGAACGGACGGTCGTTGCACACGTATTCCTTCCGCTTGCGGCGGTGACTGCCAGGCGATCCGGGTGAAGTCCTATCAGGTGAGGGAGCGGCAGGGATTTGTCTGGGTATGGATGGCTCTGACAGACACCCCGGAATCCCTGGGCGAGCCGCTCGTTTTCCCGCACATGGGAAAACCAGGTTGGCGGCACTTCGTGATGGAGCGGGTCTTCGAGGCAAATGCATTTCACTGTGTGGAAAACTTTCTGGATGTGCCGCACACCGCGCATGTGCATCGGGGATTGTTCCGGGGGGAGGAGAGCAAGGAAATCGAATTGGAAATCACCTGCGGCGAGGACTGGATTGAAGCTGAGTTTCTGGGCGAGGAACGGATGGATTCCTGGATCGGCAAGTTGTTGGTCCCGGTGGGCAGCCGGATCCGGCATGTTGATCGGTTCCAACTGCCTTATGTCACGCGGGTGGACTATCAGATGAGCGAGAATCGGCAGTATGTGGTGATGAGCCAGTGCTCCCCGGAGGGGCCTGAACGGACCCGGGTGTTCACTTATCTCGCATTCCGCTTCGTGCCGCTGGGAGGACTGATCCGCCTGGTCTTCCAGCCTTTCGCCGGTGCCATCCTCAATCAGGATGTCGAGATACTCCGGGAGCAGACCGAGGACCTGCGGCGCACCGGTGAGGCAAGGTTTCTCTATCACGAAACGGATGCGATCGCGCGAGGCATCCGGGATCTGATCGATGGAAAATCGCTTGTGGGGCGTGCCCCGGAACGCAAGAAACTGCGGGTATGAAAGAAGCATGGCAGATGGCGGTCGATCGAATGCCGATGTGGGCGGCGCTGGTCATGTTAGGTTTTCAATTCGCGGCACCATTGTTCCATGCGTGGCAGAACCGTCCGCCGCAGCGGCTAGGTGGTCCGATCTCGCGGGCCAAGGCGGCCTGGCTGGTGCATGCGGCGGGCTTGTGGCTGCTGCTGCCTCTTTTGTTATGCTTGAAACATCCTGCCTACGCATGTCTCGCCGCATCGATGGTGCTGCGGACAATCATCGAGCTGCCGCTATGCGCAAAAAGACGTTGGAGCACGAACCACGGGTTGTTTCATGATGTCCTGCACGCTGTCATCGCCCTCTGCTGGCTGCCGAAGGTACAGGCGGATGTCCGCTTGTGGATTGTGCTTACGCTGGTGACGCTGGGAGCGGAGGTTTTCTTCGTGCTCCGTTTCCGAAAGACGACGGCCGGTCCCGCAAACGGTATCTATTTCGTCCCCGACGGACCGGGATACGCAAGATTGAACCTGCTCACGGATTTTGTGCGCATGCCCTCGCAATTCGTCATGGTTTCCATTTTCATCGCCGCATGCCTCCGCTGACGGACATGGTTTTGAAAAGCAGCGTGCGCCGGGTTGATGGCCTGACGGACGAGGAGCGGCGTGCGATGCACCAGTTGATGGACATGCACTACGAGTCGGTGCCGTGGGAAAGGTTTCTCGATGATCTATCAAAAAAGGACGAGGTCCTGATGCTGCACGACCGGGATGGAGTATTGCGGGGATTCACCACAATCGCGTGGAATCCGGCGGGAGTTTTCGCGGAGGGGGATGTCTTGTTTTCAGGGGATACGATCATCGACCGGAGATGCTGGGGCTCGCAGGAACTGGTTCGCGCGTTTTGTAGGCGCGCCGGCGAGTGGCGGGCCCTGAGCGGACGACGCTTGTTCTGGTTCTTGATCTCAAAGGGTCATCGGACTTACATGTATCTGCCCTTGTTCGCACGGCGATATTTTCCCCACCCGGAAAACGACGACTTGGAATATAAAATCCTCGCCGGGAGGGTGGCTGCGGAACTGTTTGGCGAGTGTTGGAAGCCTGATGAGGGGGTGATCCGTTTTCCTTCAAGCCTCGGTCATCTGAAGGAGGACTTCGGAGCTGCCGGGCGTGACAATCCGTTGATCCGGTTTTTTCAGGAGCGGAATCCTGGCCATGCCCGCGGCGAGGAACTGGTGTGTCTAACGGAGATGGCTGAGGCCAATCTGCGGCGTGGAGCACGGGCCGCTTTTTGTGAGGGGATCCGCTTATGAATCCGCATGCCAAGGTATTGTTAGAGTCATTGGATGATTGCGCGATTTCACCATCTGGAGCGTGGGATCGGTTGCTAAGAATGTTAGATCGTCACGCGGATACCGGGTTCGGACGCAGACATGGATTTGCCTCGATCCGCACGCTCCAGGACTTTCGTGAGGCGATTCCGCCGATGGACTACGAGGGATATCGCGGTTGGATCGAGCTCGCCACTTCCGGCGAAAAGGGGACTCTGGCGTGTGACGAACCGGTTGGCTATGAGCGGACATCAGGAACTTCGTCGGGTGCGAAGGTGATCCCCGTCACGGCGGGTTTGCAACAAGAGTTTGCGCGGGGAATGGCGGCATGGTTTTCAGGTTGGAGAGCCAGACGACCGGAAGTTTTCAACGGGCGGGCGTATTGGGCCCTCTCGCCGCCGGGGATAAGGCCGGAAACGACAGTCGGCGGACTACCGCTGGGGATGGATTGCGACGCTGCCTATTTTCCTGAGGAAATCGGTTCGCGGTTGAGCGAGTGGTTGGTGATTCCGGAGTTGAGTGGAGATGCTGGCTCGGTTTTTGAGGAAACCGCGGTGGCCTTGCTGGCGGCACCGGACTTGAGTGTCGTTTCGGTGTGGAGTCCGACGTTTCTGCTAGGCATCGACACGGCGTTGCGGCGGATGCGGGGTAACCTCACATGGCGGGAAATGTGGCCCGGGCTTGCGCTGGTCAGTTGTTGGGCGGATGCCGCAAGCGCACCATGGATTCCACGATTGCGCGAACGCCTCGGCGGAATTCCGATCGAGGGCAAAGGACTGCTTGCGACGGAGGGGGTGACGTCCATTCCTGATGGCAAGGATGGAAGTCCGCGCCTCGCGAGCGAATGTCATTGGCACGAGTTTTTGAATTGCGTGGGTGATCCGGTGGAAATTTCGGATCTCCGGGCAGGCGCTGAGTATGAGGTGGTTCTCAGCACGGGTGGCGGGCTGTATCGCTACCGGAGTGGAGATCGCGTCCGTGTGACGTGCATGGGAGCGGACGGGCTGCCGCGCCTGAGATTCGTGGGGCGTGCGGGACTTGTCTCGGATCTTGTCGGGGAGAAACTGCACGAACTCCAGGTGATCGAGGCGTTGGAGGTAGTCGGTGCGAGTGGTTTCCTCGTGGCGGATGCGATGCGACCGGGGTATGATCTTTGGTTAGGCAATCCGTCGTTGGCCGGAGACTTCGAGCGGGCGTTGCGGAGCAATCCATATTTTGATCAGGCACTTGCGCTGGGGCAGCTCGGGCCGTTGGTGGTGCGTCGGCTTGAGGCGGATTGGAATGTGAAACTAACTGTCGCGCTGGCAAAACATCGGGGTTGTCGCATCGGTGACGTGAAACTTGCCACGATCTATCAGCGTGAGAAGCCGGAGGAGGTGGCGGCGTGGCTGGACTGACGATCCGCCGTGCCGTCGAGGAGGATCACGCGGCACTGGAGAAATTGTTCCGGGCGACGCCGATGGGCTCTCACATCCGGATCGGCTTTGAACGGGATCCGGATTATTTTGCAGGGGCTCGTGTTCAAACAGATGAGTTGGAGGTGTGGGCGGCATTCGAGCCTGGCGGGCGGGCGGTGGGTCTGTTTTCGGCGGGAAGCCGGCGGGTTTGGCTCCGTGGTGAAAGGCGGATGCGTTATCTCAGTGACTTGCGGATACATCCGGATTGGCAGGGTTCCCCGCTGTTTGTTAGGGGATTCAATGCGCTGCGGCGTGAGGTTTTCAAGCCCGGCGAGTGGGCGCAGACTTTGGTGTTGGAGGGGAACGCACGGGTTCTTGGGATGTTGACGAGTCGTCGTGCCGGATTGCCGGAATATCTTCCGGCGGGGCGATATGTGACCTGGATGCTGCCGCAGCAGCGGATGGAGGGTGTGCCAGGAATCCGCGTTCGCCGCGCTTCCATGGAAGATCTTGGCGCGATGCAGTTGCTATTGGATGCTTCGCTGCGCAGGCGCGCGTTCGGCGCATTGGTGAGTTTGGAAGAGCTTGCCAAGTCCACATGGAGGAATCTAACGGTGGACGATTTTCTAATCGCGGAAAGGGATGGTGGAGTTTGTGGGATGATGGGGATGTGGGATCAAGGCGGATTCCAACGGTTGAGGATTCATGGATATTCGCGGAGTGCTGCCGTGATTCGGCCGTTTCTGAATGTGATGGCGAGCTGGCGCGGTGTGCCTTTGCCAAAGGCCGGACAAGTGATGCCGTTGCGGAAGTCGTGCGCCACCGCATGTCTCGATGACGATCCGCAGGTTCTTCAAGCGATGTTGGCGTCTGCGCTGGCTGATGGGGATCCGCGGTATTTGTTGTTTGGGTGCTCGGAGGCAGATCCACTAGCCGTTGCGCTTGAGGGACTGCGGGCACGAAAGGATCATGGCCGTCATTTTCTCGTCGGATGGGACGGCGAACCGCCGGAATGGGAGGAACCGTTCGCCTTCGATGTTGCTAGAATTTAGGCTGTCTGAAAAATGACAAGAAGGGGTTGCGGGCATTGCATTCATTTGTGCGGCCAAGAAGCAGGGACGCCCACGTCCCTGGCATTCATTCATCCTGGCCCGGCGCGTGGATTGATCGACGAGGAGAAATCCCAGGGACGTGGGCGTCCCTCCTCCTTATTTTCCCAGCCCCTTGACGATTGCGGAGACGTTGTGGCGATACATCGCATCGTAGCTAATCCCGCCGGTGCCATCCGCGATCAAGGGTTCACCCAACTTGATGCCGGTATCATTGGTGAGCGTCTTGAGAATCTTGGGATTCGATTCTTTTTCCGGGAAAATCGCCGCGACGTGGTTGGTTTTCAGTTCCGCCACCAGCTTGGCGAGCTCCTTGGGGTCAGGCATTTGTTCCCGATTCAGTCCTTGAACGGGGTGGGGGATGAAACCGAAGTCCTTGCAGAAATAATTGAATGCGGCATGGGCGGTCGCGAGGTGTCTTAGCGGTCGGGGGACCCGAGAGATTTCGCGGCGCGACCATCGTTCGAGTTCATCCAGTTTCGTGCGGTAGGTCGCCGCATTCTTGCGGAAAAATGTCGCGTCCTCCGGTGCCTGACTGACCATTACCTCGGCGACCACGCCCACTGCCCGACGGAAGAGTTCGATCGAATGCCACCAATGGGGATCAAGTTCGTGGTCGTGCTCGTGTTCGTCGTTGTCACCCTCCAGCGTTGGCAAGGTCGCTCCCACCTCGACCAGTTTCGAACGATTTCCGATGACCGATTTCAGCTTTGGCAGATAACCTTCGAGTCCCATTCCCGCGAGCAGATAAAGGGAGGAGCCTTCGGCATTCCGCAGGTTATCCGGACTGGGTTCGAAGTGATGGGGATCACCGTTGGGGCCGATCAAATCAACGACCTCGACCCGGTCGCCGCCGATTTCTCTCGCAAGATCCCCCAGCAGGGGATGCAATACGGCGATTTTCAATTTTTCCGCCGAAGTGGGTAGCGCTGCCGCCATCAGCAGGGTGAAGATCAGTCGAAACATGGCGGCAACCTGCCAAGCGATGGTGGCTTTGCAAGTAAATTGCGTTTAGTGGAATCCAGCCTCTTCCCTATCTAGTTCAGCCTTGGGCGACTACTGCGCAAGTGTTCAAGACGCCGTAGGAGCCGGAACTCCTACTTCAGGATCGCCAGCACGGCGCGATGATCGGATGCGCTCTCCCACTCGGCATCGTCGATGATTTTCGATGCCTGGAAGTCCACTTCCGGGCGCATGGCCTTGCTGACCATGATGAAGTCGATCCGCGAATAAATGTCGTTTGTCGTCCAATAGTGGGTCCACGCCTCCTGATTGGAATCCTTGGCGGGGATGGCAGTCAGGTAGGTCGGTGAGTTGTATTTGCCGGTGATCAGCTTGAGTGCCGGAGTCGCACGAGTGTCGTTGAAATCGCCGTAAACGATCAATCGAGCATCCGCATCCTGGGTGAGGATGGAATCCACGTGACGGCGCAGCAGGCGAGCCTCGTTGAGGCGGATGGCTTCCTGATCGCCTTGTTCGCTGTCACGCTTGGATTTCAAATGCACGCCGAGAAATCGGTAGGCTTTTCCCTTGGCGTCGATGGTGGCGTCGAGGATGCCGCGGTTGATGCCGAAGGTTTGGCCCGCCAATTGATATTCGGTTTGTTCCGGCTTGGCGGTTGAGGTGATGGGATATTTGGAAAGGATTCCAAGATGGCGGGTGGGGTCGGTTCCACCGGTGTAGTGCGAGTTGGGCAGATCAAGACCGGCGGCCTTGAGTTTTTCCTGGATTTCGGCGAGGTCGGCGGCCGTCCCGATCTCACAAAGCCCGATGATGTCGGGACGATGGCGCGAAAGAATTTCGATCACGGCGGCTTTTTCGGAGTCCGGTTTGGGAGCTCCTTTCAACGCCTTGCGATCCACATAGCGATCCATCGTCAGCCAGTTCTCGACGTTGTAGGTGATGAACCGAAGTCCGGATCCGCTGCCAGTCTCACCCTCAACCGGAGAATTCGTTGAAGTTGAAACGTTTTCAGGCTCTGCCGGAGCTTGAGCTGGTTTCGACTCGGTTGGTTTTTTTTCCTCGGCTGACGAAGCCTCACTTTTCGCCGTTCCACTCTCGCCCGGTGTGTCCCAATCCGGTGTGCTTGGTTTTTCGTCGCACGCGGTATTGAAAAGCAGGGCAAAGCCAAAGAAAACAGCCCCAAGGAATCTTGGGGCCTGGTTTCCAAATTGATTGAGGAAATTGCAAACGCTCATCGCCGTCAGGACTCGCGTGGCTCCTTGCCGGGAACATCCTTCACGCGTGTTTCCGTTTCCGAGCGGGTGATCTCATGTTCAAATTCTTCCTTCGCCTTCTTGAATTCGCCCATGCTCTTGCCGATTCCTCGGGCGAGCTCAGGCAGTTTCTTTGCTCCGAAGAGCAGCAGGATTATGATGAAGATCATAATCATTTCTTGCATTCCGATAGGTCCCATAATGGTGGTGTTGTTGTTGGGGAGATTGTAGCCCCGCAAAACGGGCATGCAACGCATTTACCGTTTTAGCGCCGGCGAACTTGCAATTCGTCGAAAAGAATCAGCTCAATGGCAGACGGGACAGTTGTTCAGAGAGGTGAAAAAGTCGTTGCCCTTGTTGTCCACGAGGATGAACGCCGGGAAATTCTCAACCGTGATTTTCCACACAGCTTCCATCCCGAGTTCGGGAAACGCGACCACCTCCTGCGACCGGATGTGGTCCTTGGCGAGCAAGGCCGCCGGTCCGCCCGCAGAGCCGAGGTAAAAGCCGCCGTGCTTTTGGCAGGCGTCGGTCACTTGTTTCGAACGGTTCCCTTTGGCGAGCATCACCATCGATCCACCGTGGGACTGGAAAAGATCGACGTAACCATCCATCCGCCCGGCGGTCGTTGGTCCGAAGGATCCGGATGGCATTCCCGCAGGCGTCTTGGCAGGGCCGGCGTAGTAAACCGGGTATTTCCTGAAATACTCGGGCAGTTCACCGGTGTCGTCGAGGATCTCCTTCAGCTTCGCATGGGCGATGTCGCGAGCGACGATGATGGTGCCTGATAGAGCGAGCGCGGTGGTGACCGGGTATTTGGATAGCGTCTTGAGCGTCTCCTCCATCCCGAGATCGAGATTGATAGGCACACCCTTGAATTTCCAATCCCGGTATTTCTCGGGAATGAATCGGCCGGGATCCTTCTCAAGCTTCTCCAGGAAAATACCATCCTTCGTGATCTTGGCCTTCGCCTGACGGTCCGCCGAACAGGAAACGCCGATGCCCACCGGGCACGACGCCCCGTGGCGCGGCAGCCGGATGACCCGGACGTCGAGCGCGAAATACTTGCCGCCGAACTGCGCGCCAATCCCCACCTCGCGGGCCATGGCTAACAGCTCCTTCTCAAGGTCAAGGTCGCGGAACGCCTGACCATGCTCGTTGCCCGTTGTCGGGAGCTCGTCGTAGTAGCGGGTGGACGCCATTTTCACCGTCTTGAGGCAGGTTTCCGCCGAGGTCCCGCCGATGACGAACGCGAGGTGATAGGGAGGACATGCCGCGGTGCCGAGCGATGCCATTTTTTCCAGGCAGAACTCCTTCAGGCGCTTCGGATTCAGCAACGCCTTCGTTTCCTGATAGAGGAATGTCTTGTTCGCCGAGCCACCGCCCTTGCTGACGAAGAGGAATTTGTAGGCATCGCCTTCCGTCGCATACAGGTCGATCTGCGCGGGCAGGTTCGTCTTCGTGTTGACCTCGTCATACATGGTCAGCGGGGCGGTTTGCGAATAACGCAGGTTCTCCCTCGTGTAGGTCTGATAGATCCCCTTCGAGAGGTGCTCCGCATCATCACAACCGGTCCACACCTGTTGGCCTTTTTTTCCGATGATCGTCGCGGTCCCGGTGTCCTGGCAAAACGGCAGGATGCCGTTTGAGGCGATCTCGGCATTTTTCAACAACATCAGCGCCACCATCTGGTCATTCTCCGAGGCGTCCGGATCGTCGAGGATCGCCGCGACCTGCGCGAGATGGGAGGCCCGTAGCGTGAAATTGATCCCCTTGATCGCCTCCGCCGCCAGGAACGTGAGCGCTTCCGGAGCGATTTTCAGCATGGGCTTGCCCTCGAATTCCGTCACCGAAACATGCTCCGCGCTGATTTGCTCGTACTCTGTGGTGTCCGGACCGAGGGGAAAGGGATCTTGGTAGAAAAATGGTTTGTCCGACATGGCTTGCGGCTTTTTCTAGGCACGACGAACCGAAGGTGCAAACGGTTTCCCCATTCTTGACAAAACCCTTTCAGGGCTTGCGGGGGTGGACCGATGGCGGTAAATCGGCCTCGTCATGGCCAAGAAACCTGTAGTGCTCATCATTCGCGACGGCTGGGGTGTGAATCCCGGTGGAAAAAAGACCGCCGAAAAGGACGGAAACGCCACCTTGCTCGCGAAGACGCCGTTTCATGAGGTGATGTTCGAGAAATATCCCAAGGGCTTCGTCAGCGCATCCGGTCTCGACGTGGGCCTGCCTGCGGGGCAAATGGGCAATTCCGAGGTCGGTCACCTCAATCTGGGCGCCGGACGCATCGTCTATCAGGATCTCACCCGCATCAACAAGGCCATCGAGGAAGGCACCTTGGCGAAGAATGCCGTGTTCAAGGAGACCATGGAAAAGGCGAAATCCTCGCGCCTCCATTTCATCGGTCTCGTCTCCGATGGTGGCGTGCACAGTCATCAGGACCAGCTCATCGCCATGGTGAAACTCGCCAAGAAGGCGGGAGTTGACGACATTTTCATTCATGCGATCACCGATGGTCGCGACACCTCGCCGACCGGTGGCGAAAAGTTCCTCGCGAAGGTCGAGGACGAGGCCGCCAAGTGTGGTGCGCACGTCGCCACGGTGATCGGCCGCTATTTCGCGATGGATCGCGACAAGCGCTGGGACCGGGTGAAGCTCGCATGGGATGCCATCGTCCTCGGCAAGGGTGAGAAGCGCGACGTTCTCGCGAGCGAGGCCGTCGCCGACTACTACCGGCTCGACAAGACCGACGAGTTCATGCCGCCGATGATCTTCACGGCTGCCGGACACCCAGCGCGTTCGCGATGGCGACGTGGTCCTGTTTTTCAATTTCCGCGCCGACCGCGCCCGCGAGCTATCGGAAGCGTTTCTCTATCCGGACTTCGATGGATTTGACCGCGAGGTCACGCCGAAGGTGCATTTCGTCACTCTCACCCAGTACGACGAGAAATACGGTTGCCCGGAGATCTTCGCCTCGCAGACCCTGCCGATGACGCTGGGTGAAACCGTCGCCGCCGCCGGCAAGAACCAGATGCGGATCGCTGAAACCGAGAAATACCCGCACGTCACCTATTTCTTCAACGGCGGTGAGGAAGTCGCCTACGACGGCGAGGACCGCTTCATCATTCCTTCGCCCAAGGACGTGCCGACCTACGATTTCAAGCCGGAGATGAGCGCGCAACAGGTGACCGACACCGTCGTCGCCAAGCTCAAGGATTACGACATGGTCATCCTGAATTTCGCCAATCCCGACATGGTCGGCCACACCGGCGTGGTCGAGGCGGCGATCAAGGCCTGCGAGGTCATCGATGCCGACGTGAAGAAGATCGTCGATGAAACGCTGCGTCTCGGCGGCAAGCTTCTCATCACCGCGGATCACGGAAATTGCGAGTTCATGCGCAATGCCGACGGATCCCCCAACACCGCGCACACCACCAATCTGGTTCACTTGTTTTATGTGGCGCAAGGATGCGGATGATTACACGGTGCGGGACGGAATCCTGGCCGATGTCGCGCCCACTCTTCTGGAAATGCTCGGCGTGAAGCAGCCGAAGGAAATGACCGGCAAAAGCCTGCTGGTTGCAAAGACGAAAACGTCGGCGAAACCGGCCGCGAAAAAGGTAGCAAAGAAAGCGGTGAAGACCCCGATCAAAACGGTGGCGAAGGCCGTTGCCATGCCGGTGACAAAAAAGGGCTCGATCGTGAAGAAGAACAAGGGCCGCAAGGGCCAGAAGTGGAGTCGGTGAATAGGCTTTTCTAGCACCTCGGTTCGGATTCAAGATCGGCTCGGATCAAGGTAAGAACCGGCCGAACCAATTTCGGCCAAAGGCCTCCAGCAAGCCAGCCCAGGGGAAGCGATAGCGCCGCCCTGGGTTTTCCGTTATTCGTCGAATCGAAGCCCCAACGGGGCGCTACAACGTGGGGTTCCCGATTCAATCCCACACATAACGTTCATCGATCTCCACGCCATGTTTCCGGCATAATGATCGGTATTCGTCCTGAAACGAAACCTTCCGATGATGGTCCTCTTGACCCGCGATGTATTCACGAACCCGCTCGACATTGGACTCGCTGACAGAGAATGCGCCGTATCCTGCTTGCCAATAGAAATCTGCATAGGATGCCCCCTGAGCCTTCATCCATTTGGAAGCCGATTTCTTGGTCTCTTCTATCATTTCGGCAACTGTGATGGTGCGCGAGAAGTTACACAGGACATGAACGTGATCCTCGACTCCATTGATCAGAATCGGTTCACATCCGATGTTCTGAAGTACGCCTGCCAGATAGGCGTGGAGGCGGACACGGAGTTCAGGATCTTGTAGGAATGGAGTGCGGTGTTTGGTGCTGAAAACCACATGGAGCACGATACGGGCGAGGGATTGGGGCATGGAATGCGGTTGTATCGCCCCGTTGGGGCTTGGGGTGAATTTGGACGAAACCCAGGGCGGCGCTATCGCTTGCCCTGGGCTGGCTTGTGGATGGCCGTTGGCCAGAAAGAGCTGGGAGGTTGAGAGGTTGAGAGGTTGAGAGGTTGAGAGGTTGAGAGGTTGAGAGGTTGAGAGGTTGAGAGGTTGAGAGGTTGAGAGGTTGAGAGGTTGAAATCCGGTAGATATCAGAAATTCTGATCGTGACAAGGTTGGTTGAAATCGTGGACGGAAATCCTAACCGAGGATTCAATTCCCACTGGGGTGGTCTCGAACTCAAGCCCGGGTGGCCTGTCGGACGATCAACAACCGCAGCCCGTTGAGGCACACAAGAACCGTGCTTCCTTCGTGGCCGACGACTCCCAGTGGCAATGCCAATGAGAATCCCAGCGCGGCGCCGATCAGGACGACGATCACGGCGCTGGCGAAGATGAGATTCTGCAAGAAGCACCCGCCTTGCGCGCCGGGCGTGGTTGAGCAGGAGCGGGATGTTTTCCAAGCGGTCTCCCATCAGGACGATGTCCGCGGTTTCCATGGCGACGTCGGTGCCGGCCGCGCCCATGGCCACCCCGATGTCGGAAATCGCGAGGGCGGGAGCGTCGTTCACCCCGTCACCGATCATCATCACGGTGCCTTCCTTCTTGAGTTCGCGGATGACGTTGAGCTTGTCCTCGGGGAGGAGTTCGGCAAAGACCTCGTCCACCTTGGCTTCCTGTGCGATGGCTTCCGCGACAAGACGTTGGTCGCCGGTGAGCATCACCACTTTTTTCACCCCGAGGCGATGCAGGTCCTCCGCAAGGTGGCGCGCCGCGGGACGGATCGTGTCGGCCATGACCAGCACCGCCAGCGATCTAACGGAGTCGCCGTTGCGGATCCCCAACCACACGCAGGTCTTGCCCTTTTCCTGCAGTGGCAGCGACAGGCGATGCAGTGTTTCCGTGTCGGCGGCGTTCAATTCGCTGAAAAGCCTTTCACTCCCGATGAGGTATCTCAGGGACTCGACGGTGGCTTCGGCTCCCTTGCCGGCGGTCGATTGGAAATCGGAGGCTTCCGGAAGCTTGATCGACAGGTCGGCGGCGCTTTTGACAATGGCGTGGGCGAGCGGATGCTCGGATTTCGCTTCCAATGCCGCGGCCGCCCGCAGAAGGGCGGTCACATGATCGGGCAGGGGGCTGTCGATCAGATGAATTCCGTCGGACGTGACCACTTCTGTTAGCGAGGGCTTCCCGACGGTGAGCGTGCCGGTCTTGTCAACGGCGACGATGTCGATCTTCGCCGCCTGCTCCAGATGGGAGCCGCCCTTGATCAGGATTCCGCGACGGGCGGCGCCGCCGATCGCGGAAAGCACGGTGGCCGGAGTGCTGATCACCAGGGCACAGGGGGACGCGACGACCATGATGGTCATCGCCCGATAGAATGCCGTGGCGAAGGTTTCGCCCGCGAAGATCCACGGGATCAGGAAGACGAGGATGGTCAGGCCGATGACTCCCATCGCGTAGTATTGCTCGGCGGTTTCGAGGAAACGCTGTGTGCCGGATTTCTCCGCCTGGGCCTCGGCGACCAGCTTGACCATCTTTGCCAGCGCGGAATCGTCCGAGCGTTTGGTCACGGTCAGTTCGATCCCGCCGCTTTGGTTCAGCGTGCCGGCGAACAACTGGCTGCCGAGAGTCTTGGAAACCGGCATCGATTCGCCTGTTAGCGACGACTCGTCCACGTTGGTGCTGCCTTCGGAAATCTCCCCGTCCACCGGAATCTGCTCGCCGGGGCGGACGATCACGATCTCGCCGATCTCAAGATTTTCAACCGGCACCTTCTCGGTTCTTCCGTTCCGTTTCACCAGGGCCTCGCTGGGGCGGAGTGTTAGAAGCGATTCGATGGCCTTCTGCGTCCGCTCCATCGCGTGGCGCTGGAGGACGTTTGAAAAGCTGAACAGGAACAGCAGCAAGGCACCCTCGAACGGAGCGCCGATCACGGCGGCACCGAGGGCCGCGAGGACCATGAGCACATCCACATCGAGAACCCGTTCCCGCAGCGAGGCGAAGGCGGATCTAACGCCCTGCTGGCCCGCGAAGATGTAGGCACCGGCGTAGAGCGCGTGTGTGATCGCGCTAACACCTGCCATTTTATGGATGGCTAGAGCTGTCATCAGGAAGATGAAACCCAGTGCGCAGGAGATTTCCTCGTTGAGTTCTCCGGCAAGGATCCTGCGGACCACCGGAAGCTTCTCGATGTTTCTTTTCAATTCCAACGGGTGAATGTCGGCACCCACGTTCCGAAGCCGGTCCATCAGGGACATTTCCCCGGTGTCATCGGAATCGAAAGTGACGGTCAGGACCTTGCCCAGATAGGTGGCGGACGCGCGACGGACTCCGGGGATCTTCTCGATCCTGCGTTCCAGCTTCAGGGCGCAGGCTTCGCAAGCGCTGCCTTCCAGACGGTAAATGGATTTCTCCAAAACCGCCGAGACCTGGCCGCTATGTTCCTTCACCAGGTTGCGAACGTCGCTTTCACTGAGCCGGTCCGGGTCGAACTCGATGTCCACCTTCGCGTGGACGAGATCGGGTCTGACCCTGACAATGCCGGTGTGGTCGGCGAGTTCGTGATCGGGCGTCGGTGGGGATTTGTCAGTCATGTCAAGGAGTCGGTGGCCATCATAAGCATCGTCGAATCCCCACTGCAACCGATTGTGAAAAACTGCCAACCCGTTACATTTCGATGCTTGCAGGGAAAAGTAACAGCGTTTCAATCGAATGACGATGGACATTCTCCTGGTGGAAGACGAACCCCAACTTGCGGATCAGGTGAGCCGCTCCCTTGTCAGGGCCGGGCACAATGTTAGCAAGGCCGTGGACGGTCCCTCCGCCGTGGATGCGGTGGTCAACTCGCGGTTTGATCTGGTCCTTCTCGATGTGAATTTGCCCGGCTTCGATGGCTTCGAGGTGCTGTCGCGGATCAGGGCTGCCAAGCTGCCGGTGCGTGTCCTGATGTTGACGGCCCGCTCGGAAGTGGGTGACCGGGTCGCCGGTTTGAAAGGCGGTGCGGACGACTATTTGACCAAGCCCTTCGCGTTGGAGGAGCTGTTGGCGCGCATCGAGGTCCTCGGGCGCAGGAATGTCTCCTCGCCGGCGGAATCCGTGCTCCAGGTGGGGGACGTCTGCATGGACCTCGGCAGCCGCAAAGTCAGTCGGGGAGGGGAGAAGATCGAATTGTCTCCCCGGGAGTTCGAGGTGCTGCAGGTTTTCATGAAAGAGCCGGGTCGGGTGTTCACCAGGGATGAGATCTGCGAGCGGATCTGGGAACGTGAGCACGAGTATGACACCCGGACCGTTGAAATCTTCATCATGCGGTTGCGCAAGAAACTGGATCACGCGGGCAAGGATTCCGTGATTCGCACCATCCGGAGCGTTGGCTACATGATGAAGGTAACGGCATGACCCGCTGGTCGCTCAAGTTCAAGGTGGGGATTTACGCCGCACTGTTGACCGTGGTTGCTCTGGTCGCCGGGGCGGCGGTGATGATGGTGTCGCTCTATTTCAACCAGATTGCCGAGCTTGACCAGTCCTTGTCGGCGGATGCCCATGAGCTTGTTTGGGATTTGAAGAATTTCCGGGATGCGCCGAAGGATCCGAATGAACCCTTGAGCGCGAAGTTCATCCCGGTAACCCTCCGTAAGGACTTTCTGATGATCGAGGGACCTGGCGGGCAGGTTCTCTATCACTCGTCCAACCTCAAGGGGGAAACGCTCGAAGTAGAACCAGGGACGACCCGGACGATTCAGGTTGCCGGTCACTCGTGCCGGGTCGGAGCCTGGAATGTGGATCCCTATCTGGTCAGGATCGGCACCCGGTTGAATGTGGTGGAGCGGTTCCAGAAGGACCTTGGGATCGGTTTTGTCTCAGCGCTCCCGGCCGTCGCGTTCGTCGTGTTTTTCGGGGGCCTCTGGTTGGGTAGGCGGGCGGTTGCGCCGGTCGCAAGGTTGAGCGAGGCGGCGCAGCGCATCAGCGCGAGCAATCCCGGCGAACGTCTTCCGATGCCGGATACCCGGGACGAGATTTCAAAACTAACCGAAGTCCTGAACCAGAGCTTCGACAGGTTGCAGGAGTCCTATGACATCGCGACGCGCTTCTCGGCGGATGCCTCTCACCAGTTGAAGACCCCGGTGGCGATCCTTCGGGCAGGGCTCGATCATTTGTCTTCGGCGACGGATCTGAACGAGACGCAAACCAACGAAGTTTCGCTTCTCAGGCATCAGACGCGGCGCCTGACTTCCTTGATCGAGGATCTGTTGCTGCTGGCCCAGGCGGATGCCGGCCGGATGTCTCTGGAGAAGGAGGTTCTTGATCTGAAAACGATGATTCAGGCCGCCGTGGACGATCTTGAAACATTGGTGGAAGGAAAAGGCATCGTCGTCGAGGTCGGGATCCGCGGCGAGCTTCCGGTCATGGCCGACCGCCGCTTGGTCGGGATGGTTTTGCAGAACCTGATCGAGAACGCCGCGAAATACACGCCGGACGGCGGAACGGTCCGGATCACCGGATTCCAGGAAGGCGAGTGGATCGTGTTTGGAATTTCCAACACCGGAAAGGAAATCCAGGCGGAGGATCGTGACCGGATTTTCGAACGCTTTCGCAGGGGCTCCGGGATCGGCGGCGGAGTGAGGGGCCACGGGCTGGGCTTGAACATCGCGCGCGAGTTGCTGAAGGCCCATGGCGGTGAAATCCGCCTGCTGCCGCCTGAACCCGGGTGGATCGGATTTGAGTTCCGGCTGCCTGCCAGTTGCCAATCCGACGAGAATTCAGGCTACTGGAACCTTTGATCTTACCTTTGCCGCGAGCTCGTGAAATGCCGCCGAAACCTTGCTAACGGATGGAGCGACCAGCGCGACAGGTGCGCCGCTGTCACCCCGTTCGCGGGTTTCGATGTCGATCGGGATCCGACCTAACAACGGGACGTTGAGGTGCTCCGCCTCACGGACGCCTCCGTCCTTGCCGAAGATGTGATAGATCTTTCCCGCGTCGCATTCGAACCACGCCATATTCTCCACGAGCCCGAGGATGGGAACGTTGACCTTGGCAAACATGGAAACCGCCTTGCGCGCATCGATCAAGGCGACCTCCTGCGGTGTGGTCACGATGATCGTGCCATCCACGCTGACGGTTTGCACGATGGTCAGCTGGATGTCGCCGGTGCCCGGAGGAAGATCGAGGACCAGATAATCGAGATCCTCCCATGCCACCTGCCGGAGAAATTGCTGGGTGTAACGGGTGGCCATGGGGCCGCGAACGATCACGGGCGAGCGGTCCTCTAGCAGGAAACCCATCGACATCAGTTTGATCCCGTGGGCTTCGAGCGGGATGATTTCGTCGTGCTCGTTTGCCATCGGTCGCTCGTTCACCCCGAACATCTGTGCGACGGATGGGCCATAGAGATCACAATCGCAAAGGCCGACCTTGGCTCCCGTCGCGGCGAGGGCGACGGCGAGGTTCGCGGAGACGGTGGATTTGCCGACTCCTCCCTTGCCGGAGGCGACGGCGATGATGCGTTTCACGCCGGGAATCGACGACTTTCCCACGGACCCTGCGGTGCCACCCGCCGCGGCCGGGGCATCCTTGATCTCGATTTCCACCTTCACCGTGCCGATGTCCGGCAAGGGATCGAGGATGGCATGACAGTCTTGGAAAATCGCCTCGGGAATCTTGGGGTCGCGGGTGGCCACCTCGATCCGCACGGTGACGAGGCCCGGTTCGCAGCGGACGTCCTTCACGAGGCCGAAGGAAATGATGTCCCGGGAAAAACCGGGGTAACGGACTTGGCGTAGCGCTTCGCGGATGAAATCAGGGCTCATGGACGGCGGCAGTCTCTCGCAATCGGCGGAGGGTGCAACGCGTTTGTGTCGATTCCCACAATCTTGGTAACGATTCATTGGGATTCCACTTGCCGGGGTTGACTCCATCCGGGATCAGCCGGAATACTCGGGGGCCACGAGCAATTACTGAATCATGGAAAACGTCATCATCATCGGGACCGGCTGTGCGGGATACACTGCCGCGATTTACACGGCCCGCGCCAACCTCACTCCACTTCTCTTGTCCGGAACCCAGCCGGGTGGACAGCTCACCACCACCACCGAGGTGGAGAATTTCCCAGGTCACCCCGACGGCATCATGGGGCCGGAGCTGATGATGAAAATGCAGGCCCAGGCCGAGAAGTTCGGCGCGCGAATCGCATGGGCCAGCGTGGAATCGGTGGAGCGCCGTGAAGACGGAACTTTCCTGCTGAAGGCGGGTTCGGAATCCTTTGAATCGAAGACCGTGATCATTGCGACAGGAGCTGCGCCGCGGCATCTTGGGATCGATGGCGAGAAGGAGCTCATCGGCCATGGGCTGACGTCCTGCGCCACGTGTGATGGAGCGTTCTACCGCGATGTCCCGGTCTGCGTGATTGGCGGAGGAGACAGCGCGGCGGAAGAAGCCGGCTTCCTGACCCGGTTTGCCAGCAAGGTCTATCTGATTCATCGCCGCGACGAGTTGCGGGCGTCCAAGATCATGGCGGACAGGGCCTTGGCGAATCCGAAAATCGAGCCGGTCTGGAACTCGACGGTTTGCGAATACCTGACCAACGAGAACGGAGAAATGAGGGCGGTGATGCTCGAGAATCTGGTCACCGGTGAGAAGAGCGAGCTTGAGGTCGCCTGCGTCTTCGTGGCGATCGGCCATGTGCCTAACAGCGCGTTTCTCGGAGATCTTGTGGACAAGGATGAGAACGGCTACATCCTCCAGAATCCTGGAAGGACCGCGACCAAGACACCGGGGCTCTTTGCCGCCGGTGATGTGGCGGACCATTACTACCGCCAGGCGATCACCGCTGCCGGACAAGGATGTGCGGCGGCTCTTGAAGCCGAGCGCTACCTTACGGATCACGAGTGAGACCGAAAAATTCCAGATCATGAACTACTCGAAATGCCTTCGCCTGCTCCTTGTCTTTCCTCTCCTTGCCATGATAGGTCGATTAACCGCGGAAGAAGAGCAGGCAAAGCCTCGGTTGCTTCGAGCTTCGGATCTATCATGCGGCCGAAGGCAAGCTTGATGCGCTCAAAACGCGGTTCAGGGACCACACGACCAAGCTGTTTGTCCGCCATGGAATGACCAACGTTGCCTACTGGACACCCGTCGAGAATCCCGATCAACTTCTGGTCTATCTGCTTTCCTATCCGGATCTGGAAGCTCGTGAGGCTTCGTGGAAAGCGTTCCAAACAGACCCCGAATGGGTTTCCGCGAAGGCGCAGTCCGAGAAAAGCGGGACATTGGTAACCAAGGTGGACAGCCGTTTCCTGGCACTCACGGATTTTTCACCCGCGATGGTCTCTCCGGTGGATGGTGCTCCGCACACGTTCGAAATGAGGACCTACACAGCAACTGCCGGAAATCTCCCGAAGCTTCTCGATCGTTTCCGGAACCACACCTTGGAATTGTTCACGAAGCATGGAATGAAGCACTTCGGATATTTCACGCCTCTGCCTGGAAAGCCCGGTGCGGATGATACCCTGGTCTATTTCCTGGTCCACAATTCGGTCGAAAGCCGGAACGCCTCATTTGCGGCATTCGTTGGTGATCCTGACTGGATCAAGGCAAAATCCGCTTCGGAGTCCGCCGCGGGTGGTCCATTGACCGTGCCCGACGGAGTGAAGTCGGTTCTTCTCGAAGCGACGGATTTCTCGCCGGTCCGGTGAGAGCCCGTGCCTCGTGGACGGCATTCCGATTTCCACGGTCACAGATGAAATCCGACCTATTTTATAAAATTTTAATGACAGTTAAGAAAAGTTTAGCTATTCCAGCGGCATGCTCAAGTGCGTTTACTGCGTTCGCCGCCTTCCATCGCTTACGATGGAAGAGTTTTACGACTACTGGCTGAATCAGCACGGACCCTTGGTGCGCAAGTATGCGCCGCTACTCGGGATGAGGCGGTATGTGCAAAGCCACACCATCCAGAATCCCAGGCTGAACGCTGCGGCCCAGCAGCCACGGGGAATTTCCGAGATGTATGACGGCATCACGGAGGTCTGGTGGGATAGTCCCGAGGCCCTGATGGCGTCCCTTCAGAGCGAGGAGGCACAGGAGGCCAACCGCATCCTGTCGGCGGATGAGGCGACCTTCGTGGATTGCCCGAACTCCGCGATTTTCTTCAGCACCGAGCACACGATTTTCGATTTCTAACCCATACCTCGCCATGAAAAGCAAAACTCCGCTGTTCGTCTCCGTCTGTGCCCTCGGCACCGGTTCAGTTCTTGCGAACGGATTCAATGTTCCCGTGCAATCACCGGAAGCGACCGCCCGTGGCAACGCATGGCTGGCCACCGCGAACACCGCGGCCGCCGTTTATTACAACGCCGCCGGTCTAACTCAGATCAAGTCAACGGAAGTCGAGGTCGGTGCCTATGCGGTCATGCTCGGACTCGAGGCGGATCTTGATTCCGGAGCGCATGCGAAGGCGGACAACAACTGGGCCGTTTTGCCGCAAATCTACGCAGCCGTGCCGATCAACGAGAAACTGGTAGGCGGATTCGGTCTCAACACCCAGTTCGGACTCGCCACGGATTGGGGACAAGGCTCGCAGTTCCGGTTGCTTTCCACGGAGACCCAACTGGACTACTTCACCGCTTGGTTCGTGCTTGGCTACGAGATCACGGACACTTGGTCGATCGGCGGAGGGCTCGGCGTCAGCTACGCGGATTTGACTTACGGTCGTTTCACCACCGTCGCTCCCAGCGTGGATCTTCCGAGCAAGTTCGAAGGCGATGACGTGGCACCATCCTGGACCATTTCCACCCGCTGGCAACCTAGCGATCATCATGCTTTCGGACTGGTTTACCGCAGCAAGACCGACTTCTCACTGAAGGGGGATTTCGAAATCAAGGGGGCCGTGGCAAGCGAGGCGGCGAGGCTCGACTTCATGACCCCGTCAACCCTCGCCGGAGGCTATGCCTACTCACCTAACAAGGAGTGGACCTTCGAGGCGAACATCGAGTGGGTGAATTGGGATGAGTTCAATTCCTTCAATCTATCCAGCCCGACCACCGGGACGAATTCGGTGCCCTTCAACTGGAAATCCAATTTCATCTACTCGGTTGGCGCGACACGTTATTCTCGAGGATGGCTGGAGCATCAGCGCGGGTTACAACTTCATCGAGAACAGCATTCCGGACTCGAACTATAGCCCCGGCGTGGCAGATGCGAACCGGCATTGGCTCAACGCGGGTTTCGGTCGGAAGCATGAGAACTTCAAATGGAACTTCGCCTATCAGTATGCGTTTTCCGACAACGACGTCAAAGGCTCGCCCGGCGGTGCGGCGGACGGAACCTTCAAGTCGAGGTTCCACGGCATCATGTTGAACTGCAACTGGCAGTTCTGAGAGGGCTCGCGGTAGCGAGGAATTTCAGACGGTCACCTTGTGAAACTGAGCGAATTCCCTTCTCTGGAAATCGGTGGGCTTCACTCCGTAAAAAATCTGGAAATCGCGCGAAAACATCTTGGAATTCGTGAATCCGAGATCGATCGCTACCTCCTTGATCGGGGAGCCTTCCCTCAGCAAGGACCTGGCGGCCACCATTCGCTCCTGCCGCAGCCAATCCTTTGGCGAAATGCCGATTCCTTCCTCAAAAACCCGTCGCAAGTGACGTTCGGAAACGCCGATGCGGTCGCTCAGGCTGGACATCTTGTATTCACCGTCCTTGGCGATCTGCGTGAGGGAGACCGGCATCGGCTCCCGGGCCATCAGGACCAAAAACCGACCGTCTCGCTGGATGATTTCGACGTCGCGACGTTTCATGATTCGAGGTGGACGGGAAGAGGAGACTTTAAATGTCTCCGATTGTCAATTAGTTTAAAATATCAGTGGTTCTCGGAATGAATTTTTTAGAATAATGGATTGGGAGTAGCAAAAAAGGACACACCCATTTTCCAGTATCATGGTTGCTGATCGATCATTTTACCCTGAAATTCAATGGAATTGCCAAAAAAACCTAGAGAATTTCGATGGTGGTTGCGGAGCGTGGGGATGAAACAACCGCTCGATAATTGGTGAGTCGCGAGTCGTCGAGCGGCCGAACCCATTGATTCTCAACTCCAGGAAGATCCTGATGTAACGGCGTGGAGTTGCCCACTCCGGTAGGTTCGACGATCAGCAATTCCGGTGGATGCATCAGGCCGGTTCCGAGCGCCTTTAGGACGGCTTCCTTGGATGTCCAGATTTCCAACAACATTCTGGCCCGCAAGTCCGGCTGCATGGGAAGTCGGGCAATCTCCTCCGGGTGGCAAAACGTGGCTTCGCAGTCCAGAAGGTCTCCGGCCCGTGAAAGAGGTTCAAGATCGATTCCCACCGGACCATCCTCGCTGAGGGCGAGAAGTGCGAGATTCTCGGTGTGTGACAGGTTGAAATGCAGATGGTTGTGAGGCGCTTCAAGAAGTGGTTTCCCATTCTCGGAGAACGTGAGGGGGACTTCCGAGGGATTCAGACCGAGAGCCCTGCCGAGGATTGTCCGCACTTGTGACCTGAACGATACCCAGCGATGCGTGTCGTCAGGATTGCGAAAGCGGCTCGCACGAAGACGTTCTTCCTCGGTCAGGATCGCGAGCGACTTTTTATTGAGGCCGGTCTCCGGAATCAGAAGGTGAATGACGATGCTTCCCGGCTTCATGCTTGGACATCCGGTTGGTCTTCGGGAGTCCCGTCAATCACTGCGGCCAAGCCGGCGAGAGTCGGCTGGTCGAGTATGGTTGATAGCGGCAGGGTTCGATTGAAATCGCTCCGGATTCGGGAAAACAACCTGAGCGCCAGAAGCGAATGGCCTCCGATATGGAACCAGTCGTCAGTGGGTAGAATCGGCGAGCGATCGAGAAGCTCCTCCCAGATTGCAGCCAGTTTGGTTTCGGAAATCGCCATTTTCCTAGGCGCTGGTGCCCGGCTGGCCGGCAATTCGAGTTTTGAGACGTCCACCTTGCCACTCGACCCAAGTGGGAAAGAATCCAGGATCCCGATTTCCGCGGGAAGCATGTAGGAAGGCAGGATGTCTGATAGAAAACTCCTGATTTCGGATAGGGGCGGGACCGGGGTTGCGGTCGCGCAGATGATCCACGCCACCAGCTTCTCGTTCACATGATCCGAACCTCTCAGTGCGACCTTTGCCTGGCTGATACCGGGGTGCTGGATCAACGCGTTTTCGATTTCCCCAAGTTCGACCCGGAAACCGCGGATTTTCACTTGTCCATCGGATCGCCCGAGGCATTCCAAGGTGCCGTTCGGGTGAAGTCGGGCGAGATCGCCGGTGTGATAACGGCGTGAGATCGATGGATCCGCATCGTTGACGAAGCTCTTCCCGTTCAGATCCGGTCTCTTCCAATAACCATTCGCAAGACCAGCTCCGGAAATCCAAAGCTCTCCGGTTACTCCGGGAGGCAAGGGGGATCCATCCGTTGCGAGAATGTGCACACCTGTGTTAGCGATGGGATTCCCGATCCTGACAAACTCCGGTTCCTTGGGAACCAGCCAAAGCGTGGACCAAATAGTGGTCTCCGTGGGACCGTAAAGATTCCAGAGTTGACCACCCATCCTCGTGAGCATGCACGCGAGCTGGAGATCCAGCGCCTCACCACCGCAGAGCATCTTGAGGAACTTGCCGCCTTTCCAACCAGCCTCTATCAGAATCCGCCAGGTGGCCGGGGTGGCCTGCATCACCGTGGCTTTTGTCCGGTCCAGAATCTCCATCAGTTTTCCTCCGTCACGGGAATCGGCGGTGGAAACGAGATCGAATCTTCCGCCCGTGATCAAGGGCAGGAAGATTTCCAGGGCTGAGATGTCGAAGGAGATGGTGGTGACCGCCAAGGTTCTGTCGGCTTCGGTGATGCCAGGCATTTCCGCCATCGAGAGCAGGAAATTGGCAAGAGCACCGTGCGGGATAGTCACCCCTTTCGGAATTCCGGTGGATCCCGACGTGTAGATGATGTAGGCAACATCGTCAGGCGAAATGACCCGATCGGCCCCCTCTCTATCCACTTCCAACATTTCCATTTCCATCAGGATCGGCGAAATGTCGGAAGGAAGGATGGACTGCAAGGTTGGCGATGCAAGTATGCGAACGGGAAACTGATCCTTCAGGATAAGCGAAAGTCGATCCGGAGGATTGGATGGATCGAGGGGGATATAGCTTGCTCCGGCCTTCCAGACCGCCAGGAGGGATATGGGCAAGGTGAGATCACGCTCCAACAGAACCGCCACCCGATCGCCTGGCATTATCCCGTGATCACGCAACACGAGCGCGAGGTTGTGCGAGTAACGGTCCAATGTGGCATAATCAACGGTCCTCCCCGCGGCTTCGAACGCGATTCGATCCGGATGCATCGCCGATCTGCGGGCGATGAGTCCCGGAGTGGTTTGATTTGGGAAGTCCGGACGTTCCGGACCTTGTGAAACAGATCGAAGCCAATCCGCATCAGGGCTTGTTAGTCCGGTGACGGATCCGGTCCTGATTCCGGGTTCCTTGCAGACGACCTCCAATACTGCTAGATATCGATCCAATATGGCGGAAGCGGATTCAGCGCGAAACAGGTCGGTCCGGTATTCGATCCCTAGCAACTGCCGGTCGTGCAGCACCGTCAACAGGATGCTGAGGTCGAACTGCACCGAGCCACGGTGCGCGACGTAAGGTTCGCACCGAAGATTCTCTGCCCACGTTTCGGCGATCGGGATCTCCTGGTGGTCGAACATTACCTGGGCCAGAGGTGAATGGTCCTGCGAACGCTCGGGCTTCACCGCGTCGATGATTCTCTCGAAGGGCGCATCCTGATTGGCATGCATTTCGAAAGTTGCCTCGCGGACGCGGGCGAGAAGGCTTTCAAATGACTCTCCGGGGTCTAGCTTGAGGCGGAAGGGTAGGGTGTTGACCATGGTGCCCACCAGATCGCCTGAGACCGCATGGTTCCTGTTGGCGACAGGCACTGCCACCAACGGATCATCGCCGGCACCATGCCGCCGAAGCAGGATGAGATATACCGACAGGTGGACCATGAACGGGGTGCTCCGGGTCTTCTTGGCCAGGTTGGAAACCATTTCGCAGGTTCCGGGTCTCAGTTCGATTTCAATGGCTCCGCCGCTTGCCGATGGTTTGTTAGGACGTGGGAAATCCGTCATGAGCGGCAGGACCCCCGAATGCCCGGCCAGCCTTGAGACCCAGTATCCGATCTGATTGTCCACGGCGCCGCTGTCAATCCAGCGCCGATGGGTAACCGCATAGTCCAGATAACCCGGTGTCTCGGGTATGACTGGAGAAGCTTTCCGTTCGACCCTGGTCGCGTAGCTTGAAGCGATGTCGCGTGCCAGGATTCTCAAGGACCAACCGTCGGCAACGATGTGGTGACAACAAATCGCGAGGACATGTCGATCTTCGCCCGTCGGCACCAAACAAACCCGGACCGGGGAATCCGAGTCGAGTCGAAACGACTTCCTGGCGAAGGAGGTCAAAGTACTCCTGGCAGCGCCTTCATCACATGTTTCCCTGATGTCGATCTTGAATGATGGTTCATCCTCGATCCATACCTTTGGCTTGCCTTGATCGATCCCGTGGCGGCTTCTAAGGATCTCATGTCGGGCAATCGCTTCCGAAATCGCCATTTCCAGTGCAACCACATCCAGCGGGCCTGTCATCAGCAGCGAGCCAAAGACATGATAGGCGGCACTTTCCGGATCGAGTTGATGGAGATACCACATGCGCTCCTGGGAATGCGTCAGAATGTTCGCGTCACGACCTGATCCGCGAGAGATGGTGGGAAGAGTGGGGGCTTGGGGACTCGTGGTCGCTATCAGGTTGGCGATCTCCAGGAAATTCCGACCGTTGAAGAACTCGGCCAGGGAAAGGTTCACTCCGAGCCGCGATTCGACAATAGCGGATAGACGGGTGGTTTCGATCGAACTCATTCCGAAACTGATGACGTCGTCCAAAGGTCTCGCGCCTTCCCGACCCGTCACTTCCGCTACTCCGTCCAGCACTGATCTCAGGATCGCATCGTCCGGGATCGACTCATCCGGCTCCTTGTCTGATAGATCCGAGAACAGGAATTTCAAGGAACCATCCTCGTAAGCGTCGCGGCAGGCGGACCTCCGTATCTTGCCACTGGTCGTTCTGGGGAGTAATCCTCTCCGGACAAGAATGGTCTGATGGATCGGGATCGCGAGGTTGTTCGTAACGGCTTTCCGGATGGATGAACAGGTGATGGCTCGTTCGCTCTTTGGCAAGCCATCGACTTCCGCGATCACGATGATGGCCTCGCGTCCGGATACTTCCGCCGGGAATGCCGCCGCCGCGGCAAGGTTCGGGATTTCCGACAAGATGATGGATTCAATGTCCTCCGGCGCGTGATTCATCCCATCGATGATGATGAGATCCTTGATCCGACCCGTCACGAAAAGCTCGCCGCCTTCCAGATAGCCGAGGTCTCCGGTATGGAGAACTCCATCAGCACCGAAGGCTTTCGCCGTCTCGGCCGGGCGGTTCCAGTATCCGCTAGAAACGACAGGAGCCTTCACCCGGATCTCGCCAATCTGTCTTTCCTGACAGGTTATCCCGCTTGAAGGATCGACGATGGTCAGTTCGACCCCGGGAAGAGGAACTCCGCTGGAAACGAGTTTGCCAACAGGTTCGTGATGCGAGATTGCGGGCATGCGGCCTGCCGGTGACGCGGTGACGATGAGTGTGGTTTCCGCAAGGCCGTAGCCAGGTAAGAAAGTTTCCGGGCGGAATCCATAGGGAGCGAATCGTTTGGCAAAGCGCTCAAGCGTATCCGCCCGGACACGCTCCGCGCCGCAGGGAGCCGCCTTCCAACAGGACAAGTCGATCCCTTGGATTTCCTCATCGCGAATCGAACGGAGGCACATTTCGAATGCGAAGTTGGGAGCTCCGCTGAGTTCTGCCCGGTAGTGGCTGATGGCCCTGAGCCAACGTGCCGGATTCTGGACGAAATGTTCCGGTGAAAAGAAGGTGAGGGGAATGCCGGCTTCCAGGGCATAGAGGATCTTCAACACCAGCCCCATGTCGTGATAGGGAGGCAACCAGCTTAATGCCGATTTTAGTCCAAGATCCTGATAGAAATCCAGCGACCGGAAATGACTGCGGAAATTCCGATGGCTGATCATCACCCCTTTGGGAGCGGCGGTCGAACCGGAGGTGTATTGAAGCAGGCAGGGTTTGTCCGGATCCACTTCCGGAAATTCGGTGACCCTTTCGCCGGATCTTGAAATGAATTCCACTCCGGGAATTGGCGGCAGATCCGGCGAGGCAAGGGCGAATGCGCCATCGCAATCGCTGAGGATGGCTTGCAGACGCTGGAGATGCCGTGTGCCGCGTGGTGGATAGGCCGGGACGGCAATGGCTCCGGCATGCCAACATGCGAAAAGCCCGACCATGAAATCGATGCCGGGAGGGTGAAGCAGAAGAACCGGCTTTCCCGTCAGCCCGTGCTGGACCAAGGTGGCTGCTAGGCTCTTGGCCTGATGGGATAGGGAGCTGAAGGTGATGAGGTTCTCACGGTTCTCCCCGTCCTCGAGAAATCGAAATGCCAGCGCGTCCGGCATCGACAATGCCCTTTCATCGAGAACACCTTGCATGGGAAGAAAGGTGCTTTCCATTGCTTTGGAAATGCCTGGATCCGACGATGACATGAATAACAGGTGGCTCAACGTCCCTGACGACGACGACGCAGAGTCCCCAACGAAATTGCACATGCGACCAACGAGCAGCTTCCGGGTTCCGGAACGGCAACAAAGGTTCCGAAGTCACCGGTTTGTCCGCCGGTCAGGCCGAGGTCGCCATCGATTGCCGCGAATATTCCGTTGTTCTGCGCGGGGTTGCTTGGAAACGTGGTGGCGATCATGTCGAAGCGAATGGACGACGTGTTGTGATAGTAGGCGATGAATCCACCTTGGGGGCCGTCCTCCGGTTGATTGGAACCACCCGAGTCGAAGCGGACGTCGCCGTTGGCATAGGTTGCGGTGATGTTGCTGCTGTTATGGAGCTGATAGCCCGCAAGTCCGTCATCGATGTGGGTGACGATGCTCTCGGATTGGCCTGGCTCACCATCGTGATCGTAGATGAGCAGTCTGAAGTCCAACAGGGACACCGTGTTTGCAAACGCTCCACCTCCTTCATAAAAGGTGAGGGTGTAGGAAATCCCTCCGGTGGGCTCCGTGAAATTGCCGTCATGGCGGTAATAGATGCCAAGGTCTCCCTCCGGTTGACCTGAGGCGGAGTTGTAATCGGGGATGTAGCCGACGTGG
The DNA here is from genome assembly GCA_963810445.1 of uncultured Verrucomicrobiae bacterium. Taxonomy (GTDB): domain Bacteria; phylum Verrucomicrobiota; class Verrucomicrobiia; order Verrucomicrobiales; family Akkermansiaceae; genus Luteolibacter. The sequence continues at coordinate 75,102 of CAWENZ010000049.1, forward strand.
TTGTAATTCCCAGAGGTTCCGATGATCGAGATCCTCGCGTCCACCTGCATCCCGTCCTGCGTGGTGACGTTTACGAAATCAAGTGTGCTTCCCGAGAAGAAATACGGCCCCAGCGACGAGTTGTTGGGATAGATGTCGTTATTGGCCTGGACATTCTGGCTGAAGTCGAGCGGAAGAAAATTTTGCGCCGATGATACTGCCGGGAAAAGAAGCAAGAGTAGTTGGATATAGCGGAAATAAAAAGTCATTGGGACAGTCGTTGAAGGGCGGCTATCTCGGTGGGGCGCATAGTGATTTGCCGATGGAGTGGGCCAGCGGACCGATATTCTCAGGTGCGAACAATGCAAGGTGATGACCTGAAACGGAGACAATGTCCAGCCCGGAGAGTGCGACCTGGGACCATCCGTAGTCAGGTGCATATTGCACTTTGTCATTCAAATGGGTCGTCTTGTAGAGCGTGATGCGGCCCTTGAACGGCCTTGGGCAATAGGCTTGCATCGCCCTCCAGTTTTCCTCCCTAACCTGCACACGCCGGAGATCGCTGTAGGCTTCGGCGGGTCCGGAGGTTCTCGCGGCCTCAAGTTCGGCACGGATCCTCCGGTGGGTCCGGGTGCCTTCGATGATGCGGGAGCGCAATTGTCCCATCCTTTTGAAGAAGGGCACATCCGCGTTGTCCTTCATGAAAACATTGAACCGTTGGAATGGGCTGTAACTGTGAGCCTCGGCAGAAGGATTCTGGGTATCGAAGAGGCCGAGAAATTCGACTTCGTGTCCTTGTTCAAGCAACTGGCAGGCCATTTCGTGGGCAACCACGCCACCGAAGGAATAGCCAGCGATTCGAAAGGGACCGGAGGGTTGGACCTGGAGCATGGTGGTCAGATACGCGGCTGCCGTTTCCTCCACGCTTGACTGTCTGATCTTTCCGCTCTTGCCGAGCTCGAGCGACTCGATGGCGTGGAGTGGAAGTTGTGCGGGCAGCAGCTCAGCCAGCCCCCGATAGAAGACCACACCTCCGTCGCCGCCGTGGATGCAGAACAAGGGGCGCTCGGTTCCGCCCTTCGAAAGGGTGACCACATGGCCACCGTCCACGGATCGTGAACTTGGCAAGGGGCGCGCAACCGGTTTGGCGACTTGTTCTTCATCGTGCAAAGGAGCGGCTATCGGTTCTGAAATCGCTTCAACCGGTGTGAGAAGAGAAGCAAGGCCGGCAATCGTCGGATGTTTGATCAACAGTCCCAGCGGCAACGTCTTGCCAAAATCCCTCCGGATTCTTGAGAACATCCGCAAGCTCATCAACGAGTGTCCGCCGAGTTCGAAGAAGTCATCATCCCTTCCGATTCCGGAAATGCCTAGCAGATCTTCCCAGATGACGGTGAGCCTTTCTTCGGCAGACGCCGGGTCGGCTACGGTCGTCGATTGCGCGGGCGCAACGACCACATTAGAAGTGGCAGGCGAGCTGCCGGATTTCACAAAATGGATCGTGCCTTCCTCGTCGAATCGGCAGATGTCTCCGGTGCACTGGATTCTTCCAAGCTCTGGATGTTCGACGACCTCTCCCGAATGATCGGAGTTCGCCGCGACGGTGGACCAGAGTTCTCCCGGAATTCCCACCGGCAGCTTGCGCAACGAGGCATCGAGGATGTGGACCTTCGTGCCGTTGTTTTGTTTGTCCTCGGATCTGGACCAATCCTCCAGTCTGGATTTCTCGGAGTCAGTTAGAACCTCCAGTTCCCCGATCGGGGCATCCGGGCGGGCGGCGATGTCTTCCAGAAGGCGCTTGAAATGACCGAGCATCCGGTTGGCGGACGTGCGGGTGAAGAGGTCCGTGCTGTAATCGCACGAGGCGCGCCATCCTTCCTTCCGTTCCACCATGAAGAAATGCAGATCGAAGATGGTGCCCGGAGAACGCGACGGCATGGGTGCCAGGGAAACACCGCCGAAGGTTCCAGCCTGTGCGAACGAACGGTGATGGTTGAAATTGACCTGAAAGAGAGGATTGCGGCCGGGATCGCGTGCCGCGCGAAGCTCTCGCACGAGATATTCGAAGGGCAGATCCTGGTTCTCCATCGCCTCGAGCGCCGTCTCGCGGACCTTTCCTAGCAGCTTGCCGAAACCGGGATTTCCGGAAAGATCGCAGCGCAGGATCAGGGAGTTGATGAAAACCCCGATGATGGGTTCCAGTTCCCCTCGGGTCCGGCCTGAAACCGGGGTTCCCAAAGCGATGTCATCGCTGCCGGTGTAGCGTTGAAGCAGCACCATGAAGGCCGCGAGCTGCAGGTGAAAAAGGGTGCAGCCGTGTCTGGCTGCCAGGGCATGGAGTTTGTCGGTCAATTCCTTCTCCAGGAGGATGGAGGTGATGTCACCGTTCCAGGACTTCACCGGCGGGCGGGGAAAGTCGGTGGGGAGCTCCAGCTCGGTCATGCCTTCGAGCTTCTGTTTCCAGTAGGCGAGCTGTTGTTTCATTTCCGGCCCATCGAGGAAATCCTTCTGCCAGACGCTGTAGTCGCCGAACTGGATGGCCAAAGGCTCCAAAGGGCATGGATCGCCATCGAAGTAGGCTTGATAGATCTTCGCAAGCTCTCCGGTTAGGACGGTCATCGACAACCCGTCGAAAACCGCATGATGGACGGATACGTGGAAAATATGGGAATCACCGGACAGCCGGATGAGTTCGGCACGGATCAACGGGCCGGTGGAAAGTTGGAACGAGCGTTGCGCCTCGATGCTCCCGAGGCGGTCCGCCTCATGATGGATGCGTTCCTCCGGCAGATGGCTGATGTCGATGACCGGAATCCTCACCCGCAACTCTGGCATGACGATCTGTAACAGTTCGCCATCTTCCTCTCCGAGCCGGGTGCGCAGCGCCTCGTGACGTTCTATGATTGTGTTGAGTGACCGTTCCAGGAGTCCGACGTCCAATGGACCGGTCAAACGAAACCGCAGTGGCACGTTGAAGGCCGCGACCTCGCCTTGGAGCAGCTCCAGATACCAGAACATCTGTTGGGCGACAGAGGCAGGAAAGGCCAGCACGCTTTCACCTTCTCCGGATGATTCCGGAGCTGCGGAGAGTGCATGTTTGTCGGACTCCATTTTCTCAGAGATTGCGGCGGTAGGCATCGCGGTTGACTCGTTGGATGGTGGGAGCTGCGGGTCCACCGTTAGATCCGGAGGATTCCGCAGCGAGGGCCTTGATCGTTCGGAGGCGGAATACCTGCGCTGGTGTCAGCGGGATACCGGCTCGCGAAGCACGGGTGGTGATTTGGAAAATGAGAATGGAGTCTCCACCCAGAGCGAAGATGTCATCCTCGGTGCCGATGCCCTCCTTGCCGAGCACCTGGGTCCAGATTTCCACGAGCTTCGTCTCGGTCTCTCCGACAGGCGATGTTGATGCGCTAGCTTTCCCGCTGGTCTGCGGGGCGGCTGGAGCTGGCAGAGCCTTCCGGTCCACCTTTCCGTTAGGTGTCAGCGGGAATGCATCCAACTCGACAAAAGCTGCTGGAATCATGTAGTCCGGCAGACTCGTCGAAAGGTGATCGCGGAGAACCTTGGAAAGGCCTGAATCCCATTTTTTTGCGGAGGCGGGAGTGTTCACCAATGAGGTCATGTCTTGGCTGGATTCTCCCAAGGTCCAGGAGGGCAGGCACCTTTCGGCAACGGGAAGCAAGGCGGCCTCCATCAATCCACGGGTGCCGTTGTCAATCCAGCGGACATGGGCCCGGTAACCGGTCTGGGCGGCAAGCGCGTGAATGTCCTCAGCCGTGAGGGCATTTCCCTGGATGGTTGTTAGGTCCGGGATTCCGGCGTCCGCTTCTGCCGCTGATAACGAGCGATGGAACGCCAGCGGAACCACCAACCGGGCATCCGGAATGTGGGTCAGGTGGATCGTCCTGCTGCCCTCCGAGAGCATTGCCTCGAGTTGCTCAAGATTCAGGTTCTTCCATTCGATGGCGGCTGGTAGATCCTTGACGGCAGGTTGCGGACCGACGTGAAGAATCACGTCGTAGTGATAGCAGGTGGTCTCGTTGACCAGCTTGCCCCTGCGGAGGAGGGTCTCGACGTGTGAGAAGGTGGGGTTGCCCTTCGCCAGCCTTCCGAACCACTCCGGGTCCAGCGAAAGCTCGGTTTCCTGCGCGAGCCGTTGCCCGGCAAGTTCGCGGAGTTGGCCTGCGGTCGATCCTGCGGGCGCATGTTCGCGGAGTGCCATCGCATGATGGGTGGCTAACAGGGAATTTCCCTGCACGTCACCAAGAAAGATCCGTCCGCCGGGTTTCAGGACGCGAGCCGCGCCATCCAGCACACGGGCGAGGTAAGCGGCGTCCGGGAAATACTGGGCCACGGAATTGATCACGACGGTGTCGAAGTGGGCATCGGGAATATCGCTGAAATCGTCCGCCGGGCGATGGAACAATTTCACCTGGGTGAGGGGGTTGTTGTTCTCCAGGGCCTCGATCGCGACCTTCGAAATATCCGCGGCCCAGTAGCATTCTGACTCGGCTGCGAGGCGCGATAGAAGTTGTCCGGTGCCGCAGCCGATCTCAAAGATGCGGCGGCTGCCCAATCCCCGGATGCGCTCGACGGTGGTGTCGATCCACTCGGTCACCTGGGCATCGAGGTTCTCGACACCGGCCCAACCGGCGATGACGGAATCCAGGCGGTCGAGCTTTTCACTTCCGGTCTGGTCGATGGCGGACTTGTAGAGCAGGTCCCATTGGTCCTGCCAGATCGCGGTGCCATCCGATTCTTCCGGTTTCTCCACCGGTGGTTAGATAGGCGACCAGGCGTCCGTCGTGGACGTGTGCGACCGCCTTGGAAACGGCGGGATGTTCCTCAAGCGCGGATTCGATCTCACCCAGCTCGATGCGGAAGCCACGGAGCTTGATCTGGTGGTCGAGCCTGCCGAGGAACTGGAGATCGCCATTCTCGAAAAAGCGGGCACGGTCGCCGGTCCGATAGAGTCTCGCTCCCGGTGCGGGATCGAAAGGATTGGGAATGAATTTCTCGGCGGTCAGCTCGGGGCGGTTCAGGTAACCGCGGGCGAGTCCGGCCCCGCCCAGCAGCAATTCACCGGAAACTCCGGGAGCCTGCAGCTTGCCCTCCTCATTCACGATGTAAGCCCTGGTGTTGGCGATCGGTTTCCCGATGGTGGCGCGTCCGCCGGGCTGGCGAAGTGCAAAGGTGGAATAGGTGGTGTCCTCGGACGGACCGTAAAGGTCGAAAACCTTGATGCCTGGCAATGTCTGATAGAGACGGTCGGAGAGCTGTGTGGTCAGCGCCTCGCCAGCCAGGTTGATCGTGCGGACGGATGTGGGAACCAACTCGGCATCGAGCAACTCGGTGATTGCGGACGGGACGGTGTTGATCAAGGTGATCTTCTCGCGGTGTGGATGATCGAGGAGGTCGAGCGCGTTTTCCGCAAGAACGAGTGTGCCGCCGCTGCCGAGCGTCACAAACATCTCGAAGATCGACAGGTCGAAACAGATCGAGGTGGAAAAGAGGACCCCGGCGAGCTCTTCCTTTTGATAGACAGACTTCGCCCAGCCGATCAGCGCGATGGTGTTGCGGTGCTCGATGGCCACCCCCTTCGGCAAACCGGTGGAGCCGGAAGTGTAGATCACGTAGGCGAGATCCTCGGGGCGCGTGTCGAAAGAACGCCGGTCGGCGGACTGGGACAACACGTCGTCGATGAAAACACGTTTGCTGCCATCTTCGGCGGGCAGTGAATCCGCCAGAGCGTGCTGCGTAAGAAGCACCGGAGCGGAGGCGTCCTTGAGAATGTAAGCGATGCGGTCCTTCGGGTATTTCGGATCGATGGGAACGTAAGCTCCGCCCGCTTTCAGGACGGCGAGGATGGCCACCAGCATTTCAGAACAGCGCGAGGCACAGACACCGACGAGGGTCTCACGCCCGACCCCGTTCTGTTGGAGGGTTGCAGCAAGCGCGTTGGCATGGCGGTCAAGTTCCTGATAGGTGAGGCTGCGGTCACCCGCGAGCAGGGCGACTGCGTGGGGCTGGGCATCCGCCTGATTCTCGAAGAAGCGATGAATGGATGTCTCTGCCGGAAGCGGGGCTTCCGTCGAGTTCCAAGCATCGAGCGTTTCGCGGTCGGTTACGGTCATCGCGTCCAGCTCACTGAGTGCGATTTCACCATTGGTGATGACGGATTCGATCAGTTGCTCGTAAGCGTCCAGCCAACCGAGGATGGTCGATTTGTCGTGGAGGTCGGTGTTGTATTCGCACTCGACGACAAGTCGCTCGTCGGTTTGCACGAGATTGAAGAAGAGCTCGAAGTTGACGAACTGTTTCGGGTTCGTTTCGACATCGAACTTCAGGCCGTCGAACTGGATTTGGTCGGTTCCGTTCTTGTCGATATTGAAAATGACGGACACCAACGGCACGCGGCTGCGTGTCGCGGGGAAAGTCGATTTTCCGCAACAGGCTTCCAAAGGTATAGTTCTGGTGATCGTAGGCCTCGAGCACTTGATCACGCGTTTCGGCGGCGAACTGCCGGAAAGGAACGTTGCCCTTGGGTGACAGTCGGAGTGGCAGGAAATTCAAACAGTGGCCGATCAGCTCGTCGCGTCCAACCCGGGGCTGGCCGGCTGCGGGAACTCCGATGACTAGATCATCTTGTCCGGTGAGGCGATGAAGCAAGGTCGCGAAGGAGGCCAGCAAGGTGGCGAAGATCGTACCGCCCAACTTTGGCGAAGCCTTGGTTGAGACGTTCATATCGCTGGCCGTCGATGGTGATTTTCTCCATCGCGCCACGATAGGTCTTCATCGCCGGACGCGGGCGATCGACCGGTAAATCGAGGACGGGAGCGCCGTTGGCAAATTTGGCGACCCAGAAGTTTTCCGCGGAGATCGTTTCCTCACTGTGCTTGCCCGCATCCTCGATGCGCGCGTATTCCGCGAAGGACATCGCGGGCGGGAGCTTGGGCAACCGCGCTGCCTTGCGGGCGTTGTAGGCGTGCGCGAACTCGGCGAGGATCATGCCGAATGACCATCCGTCGCAAACGATGTGGTGCGCGGTGAAAACGAGTTCATAGCGTTCGGCGGAGAGGCGGACCAGGTGAAGTCGAAGGAGCGGTCCGTGGGTGAGGTCGAAGGGCACGGAGGACTCCGATGACCTGATCAGTGAAAACGGAAGCAACGCCGAGGGAGAATTGAAGGCGATGCTGGAAAAATCATGCTCCATCAACTCGATGGTCCTGGCGGATGGATGGAAATACTGGGTGTTTCCGTCCTCGGAAAAGGTGCTGCGGAGCGAAGGGTGACGCACGACGATATCCGTTAGGGCAGCCCTGAGCGCGGCGCACGTCCACCTGACCCTCCAGATGGATGATGTTGGATTCATTGAAAGAGCAATTCGCCTCGTCGCCCATCTGGACGGCGTGAAAGATTTCCCGTTGGGCCTCGGTGGTCGGAGCGCTGTCGAAGCGAGGAAAGCCTGCGGGTGCTGGACCCGCGTCGCCGGCCGAGGCTGGAAGGAACCCTGCCGCCTGCATGTCGCTAACGGATTCCACGAATCCGCGGACGACCTTGTCGAGATCCTCGTCGGTGTGTGCGGTGGTGAAATACAGCGGACGTCCTTCCCAGACGTGGATGCCTTTCTCCCGCAGGAAGAACCACAGCAGGCTGGCATATTTCAGATCTGGCGCGTGCTCGATGACGGCGTAGGCGCTGAAATGCGGAAGCGGATTGGAACGCCGATGGATTCAAAGTGGGTGTTGAGCGTGCGGCAGAGGCGCGACGACGCGTTCCTCCATCTCGATCTGCAGTCGCGGTCCTTCGCCCATCAGATGCTCGACGACGCGCCACGCGGCAGCCAGTGCCAAGCGGGTGTCTAACAAAGGTTCCGGCGAAGAAGGTGACTCCGACTTCGGGGAAGCTGTCATCGCCATAGCTCCATGCGCCGCCATCCAGGGCGTCCATGTATTCCTTCTTGCCGGCGAGCACGCCGATGGGCATGCCGCCGCCGATGACCTTGCCATAGGTGGCCAAGTCGGCCTGCACGCCGAAGTAGGCTTGGGCACCGCCGGGAGCGCAGCGGAATCCGGTGACCACCTCGTCGAAGATGAGGGCGGTTCCGGCTTCGCTGGTGATGGCGCGGACCTCGTGCATGAACTCGCGAGGCTGAATTCCCGGAGCACGGCTTTGCACCGGCTCGATCATCACGGCGGCGAGTTCGTGGGCATGGGCCCTGAGGATTTCCAGCGATGCCGGATCCGCGTAGTCGAGGACGAGCATGTTCTCGACCAGCGATTCGGGAATGCCGGGGGCGATCGGTTGCGCCTTGTAAACTCCATCCACCCATGCACCGCGGACGAGGACCTCCTCGAACATGCCATGATAGTCTCCGGTGAAATAGGCGATGCGGTTGCGGCCGGTGATCGTCCGCGCCAGGCGCATGGCGGCCATGACCGCTTCCGATCCGGTGTTGCAGAAGGTGGCGCGCTCCATGCCGGTTAGATCGCAAATCGATTTCGCCAGCTTGCCCGCGATGGGCGACTGCGGTCCGATCTCCATGCCGGTGCGGAGCTGCTTCTCGATCGCCTCGATGAGCCAGTCCGGCGAGTGGCCGAAAAAGTAGGTGCCGAAGCCCATGGTGATATCGACGTATTCGTTGCTGTCGATGTCCCAGAGGGTGGCTCCCTTGGTCCGCTGGGAAACAATCGGATAGACCATTTCCTTCCAGAGCGACTTGAATCCCGACACCGCGCGGGGATCGGCGTAGTGGGGGCGATGTTCGGCGGTGTAGGACTTCGATTTCGGGGTCTTCGCCGTGTAGCGGGCGATGAGTTGGTCGAGCGAGGCCTGCTGTTGATCGGTTAGGCCGCCCTTCTCACCCTTGTCGATCGCCTTGTAGGGACCGAAGCGGGTGTTCGTGCTGGAGCCGCGTTCGTGGTTCGCCGGCCATTTCACCATGGACAATCCGTTGCCGGTGGCGGGAGCGGGTTGCTGGCCGGTAAGCATCGACTGCATGAGTTGCAGATTGGCAGCCATGAGTTGCTCCAGCGAATTTCCTTCAGCCGGAGCGGAAGGCAATGGCGCGGGTGTCGAGATCTGGGCGTTGGCCGGCATTTCGAGGTCGAGGTGCTTGGCAAGCGCGGAGACGGAGGAAAGTTCGCCGAGCATCTGGCGGAAGGTGACCTTGACGCCGAAGCGCGAGCGGATCGACTGGCTCGCCTGGGTCAGGAAAAGGGAATCGAAGCCGAGTTCGGTAAAGCTGGCGTTGTCATCCGTCACGGCAATGCCTGATAGATCGAGAACAACGGCGCGGAGTTTTGACAGGAGGTCGGGAAGACGATCGACATTCATGGGGGAAGGGGAGGCAATGGCAACAGGCGTGTGAACCTGCGGTGCCGGAGCTGTCGGTGTGACCGGAACTGGCACTGATGCCGAGTTGTCGATCCAGTAGCTTTGACGTTCGAACGGATAGGTCGGAAGACGGAGGCGGGCGCGGTCCTGCCCCTTGAAGTAGGCGGTCCAATCGATCTCCACGCCGTTTTTCCAAAGTTCTCCAAGCGCGGTGGTTAGATCCGCAAGGTCGGTCGAGGAACTCGGCAGGGTGGAAACGACCGGTGTGTTTCCGCGATCGGGATGTTGAAGCGCGAAGGGCGCGAGCGCCCTGCCGGGGCCGACTTCCAACAGGATCAGGTCCTTGTCCGCGAAGGCGGTCGTCAGTGCCCCGTGAAAATTGACGGGCTGGCGCAACTGGCGGGCCCAGTAGGCAGGATCGGACAAGGTGGTTTCATCGATGGATTCGCCGGTGCAGGTCGAGATCCATGGAATGGACGGCGGGTTCGTTGGGATCATCGCGGCATCGCCGGTGAAACGCCCGACCATGGGTTCCATCATTGATGAATGGAAAGCATGCGAGGTCTTGAGCACCCTGCAACCGATCTGCATCGCCTCGAGTTTTTTCTGATAGGCGTAGATCGCTTCATGCGATCCGGAGACGGTGCAGAGCTGGAGACTGTTGATGGCTGCCAGATCGATTCCCGGTGGAAGTGTCAGTTGGTCGGCTGCCGCGCGGACGGCAAGCATTCCTCCTGCGGGAAGATCCTGCATCTGGGTGGCCCGCAAGGCTAACAGTTGAAGCGCGTTCTCCAGCTTGAAGGTCCCCGCGATCACCGCGGCGACATATTCCCCGATGCTGTGGCCGATGAGGAGCGCCGGTTGGATTCCCCAGGACATCCAGAGTTTGGCGAGGGAATATTCGATCGCGAAGATGCAGGGTTGGGTGAATGCCGTGCGGTTGATGTCGCGCTCGGCGGCATCGATTTCATGCCCGGATGGATAGAGCGTCGCGCGGATGTCGTGGCTGATCAGCGGCCTGAGAAGAACGGCGCATTCGTCGATGGCGTCCTTGAAAACCGGTTCGGCGTCATAGATCTCGCGACCCATGTCGAGGTATTGAGAGCCTTGGCCCGGGAACATGAACGCGACACGAGGAGCCGTGGCGGGTGAGGTCGCGGACTTGATCGGTTCGCGAAGTTTCGCGACGGCCTCGCCGATGTTTCCGGCAACGATGCTCGTGCGATGCGGGAAGGCCTTGCGGCCGTTCACCAGCGTGTGTGAGACATCCGCCAGATCGGGAGATTCGGATTCGAGATGGTTCGCGAGCCGCTTGGCCATGGATTCGAGGGCCGTGTCGGATTTCGCGGACAAGGGAAGCAGGTAAAGTGATTTTCCGGGAGTGGTGGGGAGCGGAAGTGGTGCTTCCTCCATGACGACGTGGGCATTCGTGCCGCCCACTCCGAATGCGCTGACTCCGGCGAGCCGTGGCTTTTCACCACGCGACCATTCGCGATCTCCTGCAACCGGTGAAAACGGACTGTTCTCGAAATCGATCCTTGGATTCGGCGATTTGAAATGGAGGAGGGCGGGGATCCTGCCGTGGCGGAGTTGTTGGATCGTCTTGATCACTCCGGTGACACCTGCGGCACAATCGAGATGGCCGATGTGCGTCTTGCCGGTGCCGATGGCGCAAAATGCGTTTTCCGAAGCACCGCCTTCGCGGAACGCCTTGGTGAGTGCGGCGATTTCGATTGGATCACCGAGAGGCGTGCCGGTCCCGTGTGCCTCGATGTATGAAATTTCCGACGGAGTGACACCCGCGGATGCCTGGGCCATTGTGATGACCTCGGCTTGGGCATTGAGACCTGGAGCCGCGAATCCGATCTTGTCGGAGCCGTCGTTGTTGACGGCCCAGCCCTTGATGACCGCGAGGATCGGATCGCGGTCGGCGATGGCCTCGCTCAGGCGCTTCATGAGGACGACACCACAGCCGTGACCAAAGACGGTGCCTGCTGCCTCCGCATCGAACGCGCGGCACGTGCCATCCGGAGACACCATGCCTTCTTCCTCGAAAAGGTAGTCGCGCTGTTGTGGAAAGGAAACGGACACGCCACCTGTTAGCGCCATGTCGCACTGGTAGGTGAGGAGCGCGGTGGCAGCCTGGCAGATGGCGACGAGCGAGGTCGAGCAGGCTGACTGGATGGTCATGCTGGGACCGCGAAGGTCCAGCTTGTAGGAGACGCGGACGGGAAGGAAATCCTTGTCGTTGCCGAGCATGGTCTGATATTCGGAAACCTGATAGTTCCTCGCGAGTTCCTTGCCCTTGCCGAGGTTGTGGAGGAGATAGGTGTTAAGGCTGAGACCGGCATACACGCCGATCATGCCGGGAAACTTCCCTGGATCATAGCCCGCGTCCTCAAGGGCTTCCCAGGAACATTCGAGGAAGATCCGGTGCTGTGGATCCATCAACTCGGCTTCCTTCGGATAGATTCCGAAGAACGAGGCGTCGAACTTGTCGGGCTCCTCGAGAATGCTCCGCGCGCCGACATACTTGCTGCCGTCCACCCCGGTCCGTCCCGGAAATCTTGTGATGCTGTCCTTGCCCGCGATCAGGTTCTGCCAGAATTCGTCGGGATTCATGGCATCGGGAAATCGACCGGACATGCCGATGATTGCGATGGCTTCGGGGGCTTGGGGATCTTCGTTCATCGGGAGTTGGGACGGCGGAATCTTGAAAAACCGGCTTGTGCCTGGCGAGCACGGTCTTGTGCGCCATTCATGACGACATTTGGGCTTTTTGGAGAGAGAAAACCCGCGATCGCACGGGCGCTCGGAAGGGCGAAGAGCTCGGTAATGGCGAATTTCCTGCCGACCATTTCCATCAGGCGCACGTGGACGACGGCGAGATGGATGGAATTTCCGCCGAGGTCGAAAAAGTTCGCAGTCGGGTCGTTCACCGGTTGGTCGAGGATCTCCGACCAGAGGGCGAGGATCCTGGACTCCATCGAGGCGTCGTTGGCCAGTTCGACGGCCCGGGTTTCCTGCTTGGCGGCAAGGGCGAGGCGATCAACTTTTCCGTTAGGAGTCATCGGGAAAGTTTCGACCAATCGGATTTCACCGGGAATCATGTAGGAGGGGAGTGTCTTGGCCAGATGATCGCGAAGCACGGAAGCTTCCGCTGTCCCGTGGACATGGGCGACCAGACGATCCTTGGCGGCGATGACGATGGATTCTCTAACATCCGGATGGCGGTTCAATGCGGCCTCGATTTCCCCGAGTTCGATCCTGAATCCGTTGACCTTCACCTGGTGGTCGGCCCTTCCCCGGAATTCCAACTCGCCGGAGGGCATGCGTTTCGCCAGGTCGCCGGTGCGGTAAACCGATCCGGTGAAGGCTTGCGCGGTCCGTTCGGGATCATTGAGGTAGCCTCCGCCCACTCCGGCTCCGGAAATGCAAAGCTCGCCGATTTCTCCCACGGGAAGCTCCGCGAGCGATTCGTCAACGATGCTAACCGCGACATTGGGAATCTCCTTGCCGAGGGGAACGAATGCGTGGTCGTCGAGATTGCCACGATGGAGGCGATGGAAGGCGCAGATGTCGGCGCATTCGGTCGGGCCGTATGAATTGACCACCTCAGCCCGGCAGTTCGGGTGTTCGAGCCACGGGCGCAGTCGCTTGATGGAAATCGGTTCGCCGCCGAGGACGGCAAAGCGCAACGATGCCAGCGAGCGGTAATCGTCGGTTGCTGCGGCATCGACAAGTGGATAGAACGCGCTCGGCGTGCAGTTGATCAATGTCACGCCAAGTTCCCGGATCAATGTGGAAATACGGGAGATGTCGTAAGTCTGGCAGTCATCCAGAATCAGGGTCCCTCCCGTGACGAGGGGGGCGAAGAAATTTTTCTGGGTGAGGTCGAAGCTCGGTGAGCTGATGATCAAGGTCCGGTCGCTGGGCCCCAGTTCCAGTTCGATGGAATACCATTGAAGCAGGTTTTCGAATCCGCGGTGATAGACCGAGGCCGCCTTGGGTTGTCCGGTGGAACCCGAGGTGAAGATGGCGTAAATCAGGTCGTCGGGAACGTGGCAGTGATCCAGTTCATCGCTGGAGGCCGAGGACACGGCATCGTCATCCATGCAGATGGTTCCGACATTTTGAAATTTGTCCTTGAGATCGCTGATGGTGATCACGTGCTTCAGGCCCGCCGAGGAGATCATTTGCTCGATCCTGCTTTCAGGATAGCCGGGATCGAGCGGGACATAAGCGGCCCCGGATTTCATGATTCCGAGCAAGGCGGCGGGAAGTTCCAGCGAGCGGTGAAGTCCCAGTCCGATGAAGTCTCCGCGACCGATGCCCCGTGAATTGAGGTGGTTGGCGATCTGGTTGGAGCGCGACCGGAGTTCGCCGTAGGTCATGGACCCCGCGCCACTGATGACGGCGGTGCGGGAAGGGTTGAAGAGTGCCTGCTTCTCGAACTTGTCGATCCAGCGACGGGGTTCGGGGGCGGTTCGGGCGGTGGCGGGAGGGGTGAGTTGATCCATTGGGGGGGACATCGCTGGTGGGGGGATGGGCGGGTGTATCAATTAACGGGCCAATTGAATGGCAGATTACGGATGTTTAGTTAATTAAAATGAAATATCTGTATTCTGGAAAGGAAGTGACGCTCCATTGCTAACATAAATTGTTTCTCTTTGTATTACGCGATCACGTATAGATTGGTTAAGTGAAAAGTCTTGTCAGCGGGTGCCGCGCAAGCCAAGACTTGCGCGTTGTTCCCCCCGCAATGTTTACCGACAAATCATGTTCCACATGGATGTCTGTCGTGACCCTGGCCTGTCTATCAGCCAGAATCACCATGACCGTCCAGGCTCAGAACTACTCCCCGATCGTTGAGGATCGGGTGGAGACGGGGATCGTGCAGGAATTTCCAGTGATCCCCGAGGAGACCGAGGTCCCCGGCGGCCTGGAGATCGGCGCGGTGATTTCCACCGCTTATGATAGCAACATTTATTTGAGTCGGACGAACCCAAAATCGGACACGGTCACCCGTTTCGGGCCTGGCATTTCCTACACTCAAGGAAATGCCACCGAGGGCGAGGGTGGGTTCATCAAGCTCGCCTATCAGCCGACAGGAGTTTTCTATTCCAGGAACCCTTCCGAGAACCGGGTGGATCATGTGGCTGCGCTCACCGCCGGGTGGCGTGGCAAGCAATCGAGCATCACTTACGTCGGCGCGGCCAGGAAACTGGGTGACGCGACGGCGGAGACCGGAAGCCAGACCGACCGGCTCGAGCTGGAGAACGAGATTCGTGTCGCCTGGATGCCACGTGAGAAAATCACCGTGGAACTGGCTGCCGGCAGCTTGAAATCCGAGTATGCCGATCCCGCTCTTTTCGACTCGAGCGAAACCTACGCGAAGCTCGGCTTGCGTTACGCCTACTCTCCCAAGACCGAAATCGGAGTCGCCTATCAGGCGGGACGTCTTGAGGTCGATGGCGGAAGCAACCAGACCTTGCAACAACTCACGCTCAGCCTTGCCTGGCAACCGAGACAGAAGATCATGGTGAATCTCCAGGCTGGCGTCGAACATCGTGATGCGCAAAGCGGGTCCAGCGTCAATCCCGTCATCGACGGTCGCATTGCCTGGAAGCCACGAGATGGAACCGAGCTTTATCTTTCAGGCTACCAACGGCAGGAGGCCTCCGCCTACTACGCTGGGCAGGACTACGAGGTTCTTGGCGCGACCGCCGGTGTTTCGCAACGTCTCGGTGGAAACTGGACTGGTCGGCTCGACGTGGGCCGTGAAAAGGTCACCTACAGCAGGGTTTCCGGTTTCGGAACCAGCGGACGCAAGGATTCCATCTGGTTCGTGCGGCCCGCGCTTGAATACAAGTTTACCGATGCACTTGGATTTTCAGTGTTCTACAAGATATCGGATGACAGTTCCACCGCGAGGGACTTTGGTTACCGCCAGAAGTTGGCAGGCATCGAGCTGAACTATAAATTCTAAACCGACGGACGAATCATGAACATGTATCCACTGACGATCCTGATGATATTTTTCCTGAATCTCCTGCCTGGCATCGCGGATGCGCAGGGTCAGCGCTCGTCCGGTGTCATCGGTCGAATGGACAACGTGGAAATCCGCGTTTTCCGCGAGGATGATCTGACCACACGGGGCCAATTGTCTGGTGAGGGCACGATTTCCATGCCCTTGATCGGATCGGTCCGGCTAGAGGGGCTCACGACGGATCAGGCGGCCGCGGCCATCACCCGCAAGCTGGCGGACGGATACCTGGTGAAGCCCGAGGTCAGCGTGTCCATCGAGGCGCGGATCCGCAAGACGGTCACGGTGCTGGGGCAGGCCCAGCGTCCGGGAGTGTTCGAGTTGCCGGCCCACCGGCAGTTGACTCTTGTCGAGGCCATCGGGATGGCGGGCGGCGTCACCCGCATTGCCAACAGTAAAAAGATCACGCTCAAACGGGCGGGCGGATCCGGTGAAGGCGGCGTGAGCATCGTCAACCTTTCGGACATCACCAAAGGCGAGGGGAAGGATATCCCGCTGCGCGACGGCGATGTGATCACGATTCCCGAAAGCCTTTTCTAACGAATTCAAATCTTTACCTCTTGATGTCTCTTTCCAATCCAAACCATAGCCCGCTTGCCAATCGCTCGTCGCAGTTGGCGGTGCCCGCTGATGCGGATCCCACCTATTTCCTGCCGAAAGCGGATCCCGGCCGCTTGTTGGGCGTCCTGTTCCGTCGCGGATGGATCGTGATGGCTGCCGCCATTCTCGGTGCCATCGGTCTTTATATGGTGGCAAACAAGTTGCCCAAAACCTACCGGGCCACCGGTTCCGTGCAGGTGAGCACACAGGCGCCGACGATTCTCGATATCCGCCCCGTGGCACCGGAAGAATCGCGCGACCTCGAACAAATGCGGTCCGTCGAGCAGGGCTTGAGCGCGAGCACGCTTCTCTTGCGGGTCATCGAGGCCAATCACCTGGCCGATGCTCCTGATTTCGCACCAAAGGGAGCGAGCCAGGAAACCTTGCTTCAGTTGTTGGCGAGCAGGGTGAAAGTGGAACTCAGCCGCGGCAGCCGGATCATCGTGGTGCAGGTGGACGATACCGACCCGGTCCGTGCCAGGACCTTGGTCCAGTCGCTGGTCGATGAATACGAGAAGTGGACCACCGAGAAGCAGTTGACGATCACCCGCAAGGCCAGTGAGGGACTTGCCCGGGAGGAAGAGCATCTCCGCAAGAAGATGGAGGAATCCGCGAAGGAGCTTCAGGAGTTCCGCAAGGCGCATCCTGTGCCCGGACTGGAAGGCAGCGACAGTGGCAGCCCGGTTCGCGATTCACTCGGGGCCCTCAGCGCGCAACTCACCGATGCCACCGCCGTTCGACTCAAGCTTGAGGCGGAGTTCGAGGCTTACGCGAAATTCGACGCATCCAATCCGGACGCACTCGCCGGTTTGGCGACTTCCGAACGCGGAACCGAGGTTCTCTCCCAAGTGCGGGCAATCCAGCAGAAGGAAGCGGATTTCGGTCGCGTGAAGGAGCGCTACTTGTTCAAGCATCCCGTTTACAAGGAAATCGACAACGAGATCAAGCTGATGAAAGCCAATCTCGCTGAAACAGTTAGGTCGGCGGGGCAAGCTCTTGAACAACAGTACAAGGTCGCCAAGGAGAATGAGCTCAAGCTGTCCGGCGAGGTTGCCCTGGCACGTGGAAATGCCGTGGACGTGGAAGGTTTGCGCGAGCAATTCCGCAGCATGAGCCGCGACGCCGAGGCCGACCGGACGCTTCATGATTCCGTGGCCCTGCGACTTCGCGAGACCAGCCTCATGACCTCCGTGCCCTCATCCGTCCTTCAATGGCAGGGCATTCCGCTGACTCCGGAGAAGCCGCACGGTCCTAGGAAAATCGTTTTTGCCGCTGTCGGCGCTTTCGCTGGATTTCTAGCAGGTCTGACCCTTCTCGTGGGGCTGGAACTTGGCGATCGGAAGGTGCGTGACCCCGGTGCCGCGGCCCGGGCCACCGGTGCGCCGCTGCTGGCGACGCTTCCGCAGATCGAGCATTCGGGCGACGGGATGGTGCTTCTATCAGATCCATCCTCCGCCGGTGCGGAGGCGTTCCGTCGGCTGCGTGCCATTCTTGCTCCCACACCCGGCAGCACCACGGCGCGGACCGTGCTTTTCGCCAGCGCGAGGGCAGGTGAGGGCAAATCATTTTGTGCCCTCAATTACGCCACGTCGCTCGCCATGCAGGGCCATCGCACGCTCCTGCTGGATGCCGACCTTCGTCGTGCCGGACTCAGCCAACAGCACATCGCGGGAGCCGAGGATGATTCGGGACTCGGTGGATATCTCGCCGGGAAAATCGATCCCGCCGATGCCTGCTTCACGACGGCCTTGCCAAATCTTTACGTCCTTTCCTCTGGTCCTGTTCGCAAGGATGCGGCTGAATTGTTGGCAGGCACCCGGTTTCCCTCCTTGCTGGAGGATGCCTACCGCTGGTTTGACCGTGTGGTCATTGATACCTCGCCCGTGCTTGCCGTGAGCGATATGCTGGCGATCACCCGTTATGCCGACCGGACCTGCCTCGTGGTCCGCGATCGTGGCAGCGACCGTCGTGAACTCAGGAGGGCGGCCGATCTCGTGCGCTCGGCGGGTGGCAGCTTGGTCGGCTTCGTTTGGAACGAGGCGACGGGCCTGCAAGCCGGTACCTCCTCGCCAGGACCTGGCGTGCCCGTCAATCGTCCCGGATTATCAAGTCCAAAGCCAGTTGGCGTGGCCTCTGCTGACAGCTCCGACGGTTTCGAAATCGTTCCCTCTTTTGCCTAGCCTGCTTCCCCTTTTTAAATCACTCTCCCCTCGACACTTAGAATCATACCCCCCTGATCAAACGACCTTTCCCCCGATTGCCGTTTGATTACCCCCCAAAACAATGAATGCGACACCCAGCGTGGATGCTGGCGAGTCTTCACACGCTCGTCATTCCACCCCCCCGATTGAGACACCCGAATCCTTCACCCTCAGACACCGGCACCGCCCGTGGGTTGCCCACCAGAAACTGGTGGCGATCAGTTTCGTGGGCGACGCCGCCGTGGTGCTGATGGCCCTGATGCTGGCCTACGTGCATCCGGTTCCAAACCGGGATGCGTGAGGTTGGCGTGGTGGACGCCGGCATCAGCGTGTCCGGATATTGCGGTCACGTGCTGCTGGGCAGCCTGCTGCTGATGTTTCTCCTGGCGAACAACCGCCTGCACGATCCGCGGAACTATCTCGCCGTGCGGAAGACCTTCGGCACGATCATCAAGTCCTGTGTCATCTGGGGCTTCAGCTTCCTTGCCATTTCACTTGTTCTCAAGATCGATCCACCGATCAGCCGGATGTATTGCGCGGTCGGGGCCGCGACTTCCATGGTCGCGCTGCTGGGATGGCGTTGGGTCCTCTACTGCATCCTGCAGGGGCGAGTCGTTTGCAAACGCACTTCGTCAGAAGGCCATTTTTGTCGGATGGAATGGCGAGTGCGACCGGGCGTTGAAGCGGTTTGGAAATGGTCGTGCAAACCAGATTTCCGTCGCGGGTGCCATCGCTCCGCCAGCCAATTCCTTCGAGGTGACACCTCCTGAGGAGGTTCCCGTGCTCGGATCCTATGAAGGACTTCGCCAGATCCTGCGCTCTTCCGGTGCGGACCTCGTCATGGTCGTTGACGGTACTCTCGATCGCCACCAGATGCTTGAGCTGGCAGAAACCTGCGGACGCGAATTCATCGACTTCAAGCTCGTCCCGAGTTGCTTCCAGATCCTCGTTTCCGGACTCCAGCTTGAAAGCATCCACGGCATGCCCGTGCTCGGCATCGGGAAAATGCCCTTGCACCATGCGTTCAACAATGCGGCGAAGCGCACGGTCGATATCGTTGGCAGCATCGCCGGCATGTTTCTCTTCGCGCCGATCATGGCAGCCTTCGCGTTCCTCGTTTATCTGGAATCTCCCGGCAGCGTCATCTATCGCCAGCGCCGCATCGGTCTCAATGGTCGTCCATTCAACATCTACAAGATCCGCAGCATGAAGCTGGACGCCGAGGCAAATGGCAGCCCTGGCTGGACCGTGAAGGATGACCCGCGCCGGCTCAAGATCGGCGAACTCATGCGTGCCTGGAACATCGATGAACTTCCCCAGTTCTGGAATGTCCTTCGTGGCGATATGAGCCTCGTCGGCCCGCGCCCCGAACGCCCCGAGTTGATCGAGGGATTCAAGGAGAAAATTCCCCACTACAACGTCCGCCACAACATCAAGCCCGGCGTCACCGGATGGGCTCAAGTTAACGGGCTGCGTGGCGACACCTGCCTCCGCGAGCGCGTGAAGTTCGATCTGGATTACATCGAGAACTGGAACTTCGGATTGGATCTCCAGATCCTCCTGATGACCCTCTACAAACGCGGTGGCGCATGTTAAGCGTGTCTTCCACCGTAGGCATGGCAGACAGTTCCAACACAGATCCCACCCACCGGAGGAACCGTTCCATCCGCATGGCGGTGGTCACTTCCTTCGCCTCCAAGGCGGGGACCATCCTGTTGCAATTGCTCGCGATTCCCATCGCCATCCGGGTCCTGGGTCGTGCGGAGTTCGGGATTTTCACGATGGTGAACATCACGCTCGGGACCATGTCGCTGCTGGAAGTCGGCATCGGCCCGGCCCTGACCCACGGTTTGTCGAAGGCATTGGCCGATGGCGATGTGGTGAAACAACGCGAGCTCGGTTCCACCGCCTTTTTCCTGATGGCGACCATCTCCGCCATCGCGGGACTGGCTCTTTCCTCCGTGCTTCTGATGGTGCCGATACCGGTCCTCTTCGGGCATGAATTCGCCGACCAGGAAGCCATCCTGCGCCCCGCCCTCTGGACCGGTCTCGGGGTTTTCCTGATGTTCTTCATCCTCAATCTAACCGAGCGAATCCGGGAAGGGCATCTTGAGGTCGCCTCCAACAACCTTTGGGGGGCTGCCGGCAACGTCATGTCGGCCGCCTGCGTGGGCATCGGGATCTGGTATGTTCCCGAGGTCTGGTTCCTCGTGGTGGCGGTGCACGGCGTCATGATGCTGGCAAAGACCTTCAACACCGTTGCCCTTTGGCGGAAGCACCCGCTGATGATTCCGTCCCTGAAATTCGCGCGACCGCGAATGGCCCGGCACTTGTTCTCGGACGGCGTCGCGTTTTCCACCTGCTGCGTTATCACCGGATTGATCGAATACAACTTCTGCGGCTGGATGGTCGGGAAATCCGGCGGACCTGCCGCCATCGCGCTTTTCGGGATCTTCATCAGCATGACCGTGATGCAATTGGGATTCGTCGTCATGTTGAGCACTCCCACGTGGCCGGCGGTGGCGGAAGCCCTTGCCCGCAATGACCGCCCTTGGGCGCGCAACGCGGCGAAAAGACTCTATCTCTATGGCACCGGATTCGCGATTTGTTCCGCCATCGGACTGGTCCTCGTCGGTCCTTGGGTCCTGTCCATCTGGTTGGGCAAGGAATTCTCAAGCATCAGCCGCCTGATGTTAGGTTGTTACGGGCTCTATTTCATCGCGCATGTCTGGCGGCACTTGAACCACACCATGATGATCGGCACCGGCCAGGTCGGCAAGTTGGTTAGAATCCAGCTCATCGAGTCCGCCACAGTCGCCGGGCTGGCAGCCCTTGCGCTGCACTACGGCGGAGTGCAGGCCATGTTCGCCACCATGGCGGTGGTGATCCTCTCCATGACCGGAAGCTTCCTTCCCAGACAAGTCGCGCGGGTGCTGAGGTGATGCTGATATTTGTCAATTGGATCAGACTTGTCTTGTGCTCGTTTACCGGGACTGACCCGAACGAGACTTTAACGACGTGAACCCAGGTCAAGCCATCCCCTTGCGCAGATCCCTCAAACTCCACAAAAAACCGTTTGCCGCCGCGGCTTCTCCCCTCAGTTGTCTCGATCCTGATTTCCTCTTCGGCCCGAAACGCTCCCTGGATTTCGCAAACGCCTCGTCCACGAACCCTCGGCTACCGATCACCGCGCCGTCCGTGAAATAGCGCACACGGCAGCGCAACATCCTGCCGAAAGGAATTTCTCCATCTTTCTCCCGTTCGAGCTCAGCAGCCTCCTTCGAGATTCCCTTGCGCAAGATCTTCGTCACCTCCTTTCCATCCCGGCCAATCGATTCCGATGATTTTCCAACAGCTCCCGCCATCAGCAGTTTCCGATATTCGCGCGATACTCCGCTAGACCACAAATCGGCATCCGCCCCCATCCCCTGATGGGCGCGCAATGCTCTAACCAATCCGGCTCGCGCGGTTTTCCCATTGCCCTTCGAACCACCGCCAATCGCCTCGCCATAGCTGCTCCAGCGGTAATCCGCCGGATCCTTCACCATCCCGGCCCGCACCGGGTTCAGATCGATGTAAGCGGAAATCGTCTTCGCCGCCACGCCATCCTCCACGATCAAGCTCTTGAACCGGTCCTCCCACAGTCGTCCCGTCCTGGAATGCACCCGGTTGAACCATTGAGTGAAACGCTGCAGCAGGCCCTTCATGAACTCGCCAAGGTCCTGCATGCGATAGGTGAAACGTTTGTGAATGGCTGCCAGCGCAGTATCGAGCCCGCCCTCCTCCACGTAGTCCGCCGTCCTCGCGTCGGCCAATTCCTTCGCCACTCCGGCGACGAACGCCTCGCTATAAATCGCCGACAACCGCGTCAAAAGCACCTCATCCGACAACCCGGAATCCGCCATCGGCGGGACCTCCAGCAGGAGGTGGAAGTGGTTGCACATCAGGCAGTAGGAAACCACCCGGCAGCCGGTGAATTTCTCCTGTAGGCGCATCAACGCCCGGAATTTCTCCTTCTCCTCCGCGCCAAAAGCAAACCGCCGCTCCACCACCCGCGAAATCACGTGGTAAAACACCGGTTTCCCAGCGGATTTCCGCCACTCAGCCAGCCAACGTGCCTTCCTCATGAAGAAGAAATACGGAATCGAAGAAGAATCGCAAGCCTTATTACAGGCCTGTCCCTTAATCATGACGTCCAAGGAGCGGGGTTATTCAGGAGTCGTCCCGCCCAAATCTCACGCTGAAAGCCTGAGTGATGCCGAGTGTAAATAGCCGCAAGTATCGCGTTCTGCGTATCCGAGAGATCATTGCAGTCTCTAGGATCAATCTCCGGAAAATAGACACGAGACGGAATAAATATCTCTAAATCGCCAATGTTGACCCTATTTGGGTCATCCGTGTGTGGTTCGTGATCGGCTACTGGGATTCGGGTTAAGACCTCCGTCAAGTCATCGACAAGGCTCGTCGGAAACGCCGCGCGAATGACTTCGATCGTGTTCTTCGAGTGTCGCTTCTTAGTGAGGTATCGCAGCACGAATTTCTTTAGCTAACGTTTAGGATCGCAGACGCCGGATTGGAAGCACGAATTCATGCTGGAGCTGGTTCCGGCGTTCTGCGTATCCGGCTTGTTGGACTCTTTTTCAGCCGGTGTCGAGGCGGCATAGGGAAAAGCGATTTTGCTCTTCCCGCGTGGGCGTCACGAACGCCTGAGAGATGCCCTTGGCAACGTGATAGAGACTCAGGTAGATCCACTCGCAGCAGCCGCAATGCGGACAGGTCGGACGCGGGCGTTGGGCCGCTTTCTCCCCGATGGCGGTCTGCGGGGCTCCGGGCAATTCGCGGTGCCGCCCCTTCGCTCCCGCCAGCAGTCCGAAGTAACGGATCCGCCGGAAGCCCTTGGGAACCATGTGCCGGATGAAGGCGCGCAGGAAGTTCGCCCCGCCCATCGTCATCTCCTTGGTTTGCCCGCCGTCCTTGTAGTCCTTCCAATCGAAAGTCACCGTCCGCTGTTCCTCGTCGATGCGCTTGATGCGCTGGTTGCTCATCGCGATGCGGCTGGTGTAACGCGCCAGGTATCTTACCACCGCACGGGTGTTGCCCAAGGTCGCGCGGCTGAAAATGTTCCAGTTGCGTCCGGCGAGCTTGAGACGCCAGTCGCGGCGAGCCTCCAGCGTTTCGAGCCGCTCCGGCCAGCGGACCTCGGGTTTGGTTTCCAGCGCCTCGATGCGCCGCAGCAGGACCGCCCTGAAGACCTTCGACATGGCCCTGACAGGAAACAGATAGTTGTCTCGTGCCTGCCGCCATTTGGCCGTGGAAACATCACGTCCGCCCGCGCTGACGAGCACATGCAGGTGCGGATGCCAGTTGAGCGCGCGGCCCCAGGTGTGGAGCACCGCGAGGAATCCGCCCTCCATCCGCCAGTTGTTCTTCTGGAACAGCTTGAGGGTCTCCGCCGCACCGGCGAAAAGTTCGGCCGCGGCGATCTGATAGTTGAGCTCGAAAAACTCGTGCAACTCCTCCGGCACCGTGAACACCACATGGAAATGCGGACAGTCCGGCAATCGCTCGCAAACCTTCTCCGACCATTCCGCCTGGCGCGGTCCGAGACAGTTCGGACAGTGGCGGTCGCCGCAGGAGCTGGCATACCATTCCCGGTGTTGGCAGCCGTCGCATTTGGCCTGGTTGTATCCCAGCGTGCCCTCGCGGCAATGGGCCATTAGATTGAGCGTCGAATACTGCTCCTCGCGCAATCCTCCGGGCCAGAGGTCGCGCCAGATGCGTAGAATTTCATTGACGGTCGTCTTTAGGGTGTCTTTATGAACACCGTTCGATGAGCCGTGCAACTCTCAAATTACCCCTTCGCTCCCGTTAACAATTTATTCCCTCAGAATTTCGTCCAACGTCAAAGTGATGGCGCACCCACTAGCGGGAGCCAACGATGATCGCGGGGTTAGGGTTGAAATCAGGTGGAAACATCGAAAACAGAGGGGCTAGTGGGTGTTGCCATGCACGGCTTGTTCTGCTTCTTGGATTTCTTCGAGCATAGCAGCAAGATTCGACGTCTGAACATTGGGGAAATCCTCTTCGAACTTCCTCAATGCGTAAATGTAAGAATTCCAGTCCCACTGCTCAGGGTCAAACATCTCAGTTGGAAAGTTGTGGAGAATGTCTGTGAGCTTCTCGATAGCCTCAAAGTTCTCTCGCCCGTAACTGATGTAGCGGAGAACGACAAACGCCCGATGGAGGAATGCCCCGATCTGGACGCGCTGCCGCTCTGTCGGTAACGTTCGATCTGGAATAATCGACTCAGACTCATCAACCGAGTAGATCAGGCCGTCATTCACGCCAGACTTCTGATCTAGCCCCACCTTCGACTCGTTCTCTGTCCAGTATCGCTCAAATACCTTCACATCTCCCTCGCCCGTCCGACCGGTGAGATACCAAACTGGCTTGGTCGGGATCGTCTTCATTTCTTGCAGAACGTAGAGCGCATGCACCCCTACCAGCGGGGGCGCACCTCGATCACGGGGTTGAGGTTGTAGTGACGGGAAAACACTGAAACAGGGCGGCTGGTAGGGGTTGCATGGCGCGGCTTGTTCTCCGGTCTTCATTCATCTTCGGGCATCTCTCCAAGATTCTCGATAAAGTCGGTAAAGCTGTCCGAAATCTTCCAGAATCCCTGCGACTCATACACATCGGTCTTTCCGTCTTCTGACCATGTGCAACAGAAATGAATTGATCCACGATCTTCAGGTCTTAAGCTCATCAGAATGTATCCAAATGCACCATCGCCACCGATGGGGATCAATCCAGGCTTAAGAGGCAAACCGTCCCAATCGAGGGCAGACAGCATTGACTGACGTTCCTCGCTTCGTGTCATCAAAAATAACTCATCGATCCCTGATCCCCAGTCGTCTCGGACTACCCAGAACGAATTCGGCTCAGGAGGTTCGCCAGAATAGGATCGCATAAAACTTACATAGTCTTCAGGCAGTTCCGCACCAAGACCTGACTTCAATTCCTGATATACGGCTTCATCGAACATGGGGGACTTGGAAGTTGGGTTCTTATGCTTTGAACAACCTGCCAGCGCGATCACGGACATGGCGAGTGTTGCGAGAATTTTCATTGGAGAACGTTTAGATCGTGCTCGCCGGATTGGAAGCCAGAAAAGCACGCTGGACTTCGTTCCGGCGAGCACGCATCGCCTTGTTGGACTCTTTTTCAGCCGGTGTCGAGGCGGCATAGGGAAAAGCGATTTTGCTCTTCCCGCGTGGGCGTCACGAACGCCTGAGAGATGCCTCCGGAAACGTGGAAGAAACTCAGATAGATCCACTCGCAGCAGCCGCAACGCGGACAGGCCGGACGCGGGCGTTGGGCCGCTTTCTCCCCGATGGCGGCCTGCGGGGCTCCGGGCAATTCGCGGTGCCGCCCCTTCGCTCCCGCCAGCAGTCCGAAGTAACGGATCCGCCGGAAGCCCTTGGGAACCATGTGCCGGATGAAGGCGCGCAGGAAGTTCGCCCCGCCCATCGTCATCTCCTTGGTTTGCCCGCCGTCCTTGTAGTCCTTCCAATCGAAAGTCACCGTCCGCTGTTCCTCGTCGATGCGCTTGATGCGCTGGTTGCTCATCGCGATGCGGCTGGTGTAACGCGCCAGGTATCTTACCACCGCACGGGTGTTGCCCAAGGTCGCGCGGCTGAAAATGTTCCAGTTGCGTCCGGCGAGCTTGAGACGCCAGTCGCGGCGTGCCTCCAGCGTTTCGAGCCGCTCCGGCCAGCGGACCTCGGGTTTGGTTTCCAGCGCCTCGATGCGCCGCAGCAGGACCGCCCTGAAGACCATCGACATGGCCCTGACAGGAAACAGATAGTTGTCTCGTGCCTGCCGCCATTTGGCCGTGGAAACATCACGTCCGCCCGCGCTGACGAGCACATGCAGGTGCGGATGCCAGTTGAGCGCGCGGCCCCAGGTGTGGAGCACCGCGAGGAATCCGCCCTCCATCCGCCAGTTGTTCTTCTGGAACAGCTTGAGGGTCTCCGCCGCACCAGCGAAAAGTTCGGCCGCGGCGATCTGATAGTTGAGCTCGAAAAACTCGTGCAACTCCTCCGGCACCGTGAACACCACATGGAAATGCGGACAGTCCGGCAATCGCTCGCAAACCTTCTCCGACCATTCCGCCTGGCGCGGTCCGAGACAGTTCGGACAGTGGCGGTCGCCGCAGGAGCTGGCATACCATTCCCGGTGTTGGCAGCCGTCGCATTTGGCCTGGTTGTATCCCAGCGTGCCCTCGCGGCAATGGGCCATTAGATTGAGCGTCGAATACTGCTCCTCGCGCAATCCTCCGGGCCAGAGGTCGCGCCAGATGCGTAGAATTTCATTGACGGTCGTCTTTATGGTGTCTTTATGAACACCGTTCGATGGACCGTGCAACTCTCAAATTACCCCTTCGCTCCCGTTAACAATTTATTCCCTCAGAATTTCGTCCAACGTCAAGAGCACGCGCCGCCACTAGCGACGGCGCACGTTGAGACGGGAAAAAAGTTTCACATTACGGGTGATGTTACTGACAGGGCGGCTAGTGGCGGTTGCTGTGTCTCGTCTTGTTGTGCTCTTCGATTCCTCTGTGAGCAAGCCAGTAATCGGGCTTCCAGTAGTAGAGGACGACGTCCGGTGTCGCAGCCTTCCACAACTCACTATCCTCCGGCGAATCCCAGTCCAAATGAGGATCTGCTGAAGGGTCAAACACTCTCCAAGACGCATCGCGGGACTCGCCTGGTTCCGGAGAACGAACCTTACCCACAAAGCGTAATTCACACGCCCCCACAACTGCATAATCTCGCTGACATTGGAGGAGACTGTTGGAGTTGGCTCCTCCCTCCATCATTGGATAGGCAAGCTGCAATCCGTCGTCTTCCCAGAAGCAGATAGGGCAAATGTTGTAGCTCCCAGACGGCTCATCAAAGACCAAATGGCCGCAACATGGGCATGGATACGGTTGCATGGTCTTATTTCTGCACAACGTCAAAGTGATGGCACACCCACTAGCGGGAGCCAACGTTGATCGCGGGGTTAGGGTTGAAATCAGATGGAAACATTGAAAACAGAGGGGCTAGTGGGTGTTGCCATGCACGTCTTGTTCGGCTTCTTGATTATCACGCTCGATCCGTAATGCATCTGTGACGTATTCATCAATCGAATCGAACTCGCAGCGAATCTCGTTCATCTCGTGATCCCAGAACTTAACGCCACGATATTGGTTCGACTGTGACACAATAAAGTAATTGCCTGCACCGTCGTGTCCGATGCTCCAGTCGTCATCTTGCCAATCGGGAATGATCTTCCGTAGCTCTTCATTCAATTCCGCAACTTGGGCGTAGTCAGTCAAGAGGGCGCAACGCGCGTAACCATTCTGAAGAAGAGGAGCGAGTCCACTCAACGAAACGGCCTGCTCGATAGTCTCTGTGATAGTCTTCATTTCTGCCGAACGTCTAGGCCATAAGCGGCGGGGAGGGAAGCCCGAATTCAAACTGAGGCGCTTCCCGCCGTCGTATGAGCCGGCTTGTTCGGAATCTTCATTTCTTGTTTGGGGGAGTGTCTTTCTGATTATTGCGGCGGAGTCTTACTTCGGTGATCATCCTTGAGGAATCTGTGGTCAGTATACCACCCTGATCTGCATCAATCTCAACGCCTTCTCTGTGATACCCATCGGCTGCAATGCCGATGCTTAATCCGCCTTCCAGCTTCTTCCCAACCAGCGCGACTGTCACAGACTTGTCGGCATGAGTCTCAATAATCGATGGACCACTTCCCTTGATATAGGGAGAGATCAATTCGTAGTCCCACTTAATCTCGATGCTGAGTGGTTCCGATGTTTGATCGTCGATTGCTTTGATGTGAGCGTAGTATAGCGTCGCGTGATATTTAGGATCTACTGCGTTTTCGTATGAGATTCGCCTAGCCACAAAGAAAACAACAACAAATACCAAAACTGCGACAATTTTCCAGCTACGTTTCATTCTTAATTGCTTCTCCGAACGTCTAGGCCATGCGCGGCGGGGTGGGAAGCCCGAATTCAAACTGGAGCGTTGCCCGCCGTCGTATGTGCCGCCTTGTTGGGCTTCTTCGATTCATTCGATTTTGACTCGCTCCCGGGTTTCTGAAATTAGCTCTTCGAGTACATCCAGCGGAACATCAGAGCCAAATGTCTCGACGAAAAACTGCCCGCAAGCATCCCAATAAATCACTGAGGCAACCCGCTGCGTCTCTCCTCCCGAAGCAGAGAATAGCTCGAAGCCGCAGAATCCATCCTTCGTGTCGTCGACATAGACGGATGAATATTGGATATCGCCCGATTTGCGGTTCATATGCGTCTTCGTTCTCTGCCCAACGTCATAGGTCATCCGCGGCGAGATGGAAGCCCGAATTCAACAAGGCGGCTTATCGCCGTCGGATGGACCGTCTTGTTAGCGTTGGTTTGCGTGGACGGCCCGCAGCAGGACGAATGAAACAAGGAGCGGTTCACGGAGCGGTGTCGATCTAGCGGACGTGAATCGCCAGCATCAAGGGCTGCGCCAAAACCATCAACACAAGTCACGCAGGACGTCGCTCCAGGAGTCTTCCGAAACGCATCTGCCAAATCGCGCGTGAATGAATGGGTCTTCATCTTTACGCTAACGTAAAGCACATCCACCGCTAGGAGCGAGGGCGGAAGTCCTTCACGGGGTTTAGGTTGTAGTTACGGGAAAGCATGTCAACAGAACGGCTCCTAGCGGTTGGATGATGCGGCTTGTTCTGCCTCTTGAATCTCGTTGTCTTTGAAGTTCTTCACTCCTTGCCGATAGCTGTACTCAATAAGGCTTGCGATCAAGAACTCCCTCGAAAATTGTTGATCCACTCCTTCGAATCTGACTAATTTATCTGAAATTTGTGATACCTTGACTTTCTCTCCGTTGAAATATTGGCTCTCAAATGGTCGCATGTAAATCTGGTGGTATTCCCTATCTCCCTTAATACTCACGATATACAAAATCCTTATTAACCCAATGCCGTTCTGTAGTCCAACTGAGCCAGGACGATTCTCTAAAATAGCGCATGTCTTCTCTGTAGGACTCCAGTAAATGTCATGATTATTGAGTGGGGTTGCGCCTCCTATTGATGAATACGTTATGTCAGGCTGTTCTAAATTTAGAATCTGGTAATATGAATCTAATTCTCCACGTGCTTCATAGAAGCTAATTGCATACTTTCTAGATGGAGACAGATGCTGACTGTCTTCAACAGTAGCGCAGGCAGAGATCGCCACAATCAATGCTGCTATAATGATGCGATTTAAATTCATTGCAGAACGATGAGCGCATGCACCACTACCAGCGGCGGCGAGCATCGATCACGGGGTTAATGTTGTAATTGCGGAAAATCATCGAAACAAGGCGGCTGGTAGGGGTTGTCATGTCGCGGCTTGTTCTGCCTTCTTCATTATTGCGATGTTGGTATCAGTGATCGCCTCCTCAATCCACTCTCTCTTGTCAGAATCCTGAACGGATGACAGCACATAGTCCATCGCATCTACTGCTTCAGGGGATTCAGCCATGGCCATTCCATTGAGGGCAGCCTTCCAGATACGCGGGTCGTCTCTGCGTAAGACGTGGCGAAGAAAACAGAGGGAGGAATCAAGACGAAACTCCGAGATCACCTCGATCACGAAAACCTTGGTATCAAGGTCAGTCGTATCCATGTAGGCGTTGATCAGATCTGATATGACTGCGGGATCTGCTTCGATCAGGCTGTGAAACGCGTCATCGCGGCGTCCTGAGCGAAACTCGCCGAGGTAGTGATCTACGGTGCTTTCTGGCGAGCTCATTTCTTGCAGAACGTCAAAGAGCACGCAACCCGATCAGCGGGGGCGCGCGTCGATCACGGGGTTGAGGTTGAATGTAGAAAAGGGCATGAAAACAGGGCGGCTGATAGGGGTTGCGTGTCTCGACTTGTTCGCATTGTTGTTTTATGCGATTGGCTGGAGCGAATCGGATAGCACCACGAACTCCGTAGCACCAGTCTTCGACTCGATACCCCAAGGCTTAGAGGTGTCTATCTTTGAGAGTGCCCGTCCATCATTCGCGATCCAGCACGAGATCACTTCGCAAGCTATAGATCCTTGACGTGGAAAACGAGAATCATCCCAAAGGTCTTCCTCAGTAACGATTGGAATCTTCTCTTCGAAATCGTGTTGGACGCCAAATGCATCAATCAGCTGTGCAACAACCCATCCCGGCTGATCGGTCGATGAGATTGCTGTGATGCTGATCGGCAAACTTTTCATTTTCTCTGCGAACGTCTAGCTCATCCACGGCGGGGAGGGAAGTCCGAATTCAAACAGGAGCGTTACCCGCCGTTGGATGGAGCGACTTGTTGGCTTTATCTTCATTCTGGTTTGTCTCCGTGAAAATGCTCCCAAGCTGCACCTTCAAGCTCTCCACCTGTCAGCAAGGTTCCGTCCTCGGCGCGCAACTCATAGTCACTTTGGACTCCGCCGATCGACGCGGCGCCGTCAAGTCCGAGAAGTAGTGTGTAGAACGCATCCGTCAGTGCTCCATCCAGAATCATTCTCAGTTCCTTCGCTTGTCCGGCGGAAAGAGCCATTGCTGAAATCTGCGACGAAACTGCCGACCCTGATTCAGGATCGAAGTATGTCACAAGCAAGTCTTCCTTCTCGCGGGCGACACAAGCAGCGAATTCTTGCGGAGTCATATTATTCTTAGCCAACGTCAAAGAGCACGCACCCCTATCAGCGGGGGCGTGCGTCGATCACGGGGTTGAGGTTGAAACTACGAGTGAGCATGTAAACAGAGCGGCTGATAGGGGTTGCTGTGTCTCGTCTTGTTGTGTGTCTTCATTTTCTTGGGGGTGGACTGCTGCCGAGGTACTGGAAGGAATCAAAAGTGGATTCGATAGACTCAGGAATCAGGCATATCGTTCACAAAAAGCCGAAGAAGATCGTGACGCTTGAGTGACCTAACGTCGTTCCCAACGTCCTTACGCATCGACATGAAAAGATCCTCCAAAATATCCAACTTCGCCACTGCGGAAAGCTCGGACGTATCATCGCCGATCTTGCGGAACTCGCCCCACTTCCGAATCACCTCGCTGCTACCCCATGGAACCATCTGCTCTGCAAACTTAGCGAAGGCATCAATCAAATCCTTCTGGTTCGGCTGCTTGCCCGTAATCATCGGCGTGAAAAATATCTTAAAGAACGTAGCAATATGACCCTCATAAATAGGAATCTTACGAGCCCTGATCTCATCCCGAATCTTGACCCGCTGCTCCCAGAGCTTGCCGAAAACCAAGGTGAAGGCCGAACCGAGAACGGCAATCGATCCAGCTATAATGGCCTTGGAAAGGTCGTCCTTAACGGAGTCGAGGAGCTTCAAGATGCCCCAAGTGAGAAGGTAGAGTGTAGCGCTCAGGCCAACCAAGAAGGCGAGCAATACCCCAAGAATCTTGCAAAGGTGTTTGGTGTCGGGGAGGGTCATCTTAATTCTTCACACAACGTTTGAGTGCTCCTACGGGAGCGATTGAAGGGTGGTTGAATTGAAATTGAAAAGCTTATGGCCCGTTAGGAGGCACGGCTTGTTCTGCCTTGGGTTCAAGCCACGTGAACGTTTTGATGATCGTGCGACCTTGTTCGTCGACACCCACCGGCTCTTCGATCTCGTACGGAAATGGGCGAAGTCCTGATTCGCAATATCCAGATTCGTATTGCTTGTGCTTACCGTCCTTGCGGAGGACGAGTGAGACAAGGTAAGAAGCTCCACCATCGCCACCCGTCGCTTGGATCAGCATCTCGTCTCCGGAGGGCCGCGGTATAAACTGAATGCTTTCGTCATCTAATGTGAGATTAAACAAGTTAATGTAGACCTGCTTTGGAACCGGAATCGATTTGCCATTCCACTTGAGCTCAATCTCGGCGATTGATTCGACAACGGGCCAGCCAGTGATCCGGCTGGGGCTTCCACCATCGGTCCCGGCAACTTCGACTCCATCAAGCTTCGCAACTTCTCCGGTATTCTCTCCTCCTGTCAGTTTGCAGCCGGAAAAGTCAAATGGCTTCTGGTGGATCGCTACCTCGATTGTCTGTCCTGACACGACCTCGTGATATCGAACAATCTTCTCGAAATGCACCGATGATTGTGCAAATGCGGTGGAGGCGAGAGCGAGCAAAGCTAATGCGAAGTATTTCATATTTTCTTGCAGAACGTCTAGCTCATCCACGGCGGGGATGAAAGCCTGAATTCAAACAGGAGCGCTACCCGCCGTTGGATGGAGCGTCTTGTTGTGCGTCTTGAATTCATCGTGTGTTTTGTGCAAGGAGAGTGGCTTTGCGCTTATTGTAAGTGCTAGCGAATCCTGTCGCTGCCCCGACATAGTTGGCATGCGAGCGACTTTCCA
Source organism: uncultured Verrucomicrobiae bacterium (assembly GCA_963810445.1). GTDB lineage: Bacteria > Verrucomicrobiota > Verrucomicrobiia > Verrucomicrobiales > Akkermansiaceae > Luteolibacter. The sequence continues at coordinate 107,712 of CAWENZ010000049.1, forward strand.
GTGCATCGCTGGTTCCTGAAAGCATCTTCTCACCATATTCTCTAGCAATCCGGCTTCCAACATCAGGATTGAGTCCGGGATAGTAGTGGCCAACTCCCATAGCTGAATAAATCTTGAAATCATGCGCCCGGTAATCCGATTCAGCTTCGATAGCCGGCGACCTCTGGCGAAAATCTGCCGCCAATCGATCATACTTGCCAGTCGAGCACGCTGAGAGGGACAGCAAGAAAAGCGAAATTGCGACTGCTCGAATGGGATTCATTTCTGGCACAACGATGAGCGCATGCACCACTACCAGCGGCGGCGCACGTCGATCACGGGGTTAGGTTTGTAATTACGGGAAAGCATCGAAACAGGGCGGCTGGTAGTGGTTGTCATGACGCGGCTTGTTCTCCGATTCTTCTTTTGTGGAGCGTCGAAAGCTCCTCTTCGAGTTGCTTGATCTGTCTGCTCCGATCACGGTTCTCTGGCATCTGTCTCATCCGGTTGATCTCTTGCTCCAGAAAGTGCTGCTTCCGGACACTCCTTACCGCGCGTTCTTGTTTTGCCACCTCCGCTCGCCTCTCACATTCTGCACGCAACTCTCGCCATGCCCTGAGGTCATCGTGCTTCGGTACCTCAACTTTGTATCCAAGGTTGAAGCACTCTATGCCACAACTTAGGCAATGGGGCTTCATCGGCGCGGTCTTAGCGTGCCGGATTGCAGTCCGGCATTCGAAGCAGACATAGTTGTGATTGCTAGCCGACATCCTGGGATTCTTTGGAGAACGTCTAGCTCATCCACGGCGGGGAAGGAAGCCCGAATTCAAATTGGGACGTTGCCCGCCGTTGGATGGAGCGTCTTGTTGTGCCTCTTGGATTCTGTCCGAAGCACTGGAAGAATTTGGAGGTGGCACGGGAACTTCAGGACCCTTAGGACATTCAGATGCTCCTCCATCCTCGTCGTCGACGATCTTCAAATCAACACCAGCCAGCGAAGCCACTTCCATCGCGACGCTGTCATCGATGCTGTCACATGGAGCGGGAAAGACTGATCGCCGAATTAGTGCAGAGAGAATCCGATACGGCTTGGTAACGAGAACTTCCGCAAGCTTCGCAACAGTCACAGGGCGTTGGATGGTGGCTTCACGCATGGTAACTCTATCAAGGGTGAAACAACTACTGGAACAACCGAGTGACTAATCGAAATATGCCCGATGCTGCCAAAACTACGACGAGCAAAAGAATCCATCCAAATTCGATGAACGCTACCGGAGTGATTCCGTAGCGTATCGGTTTCGGTTCGTCGCGGGGTTTCTTCATTTCTGGCACAACGCAAAAGAGCACACGACCCCAACGGCCCCGAAGCCCTAACGCCATGCACACCAAAAATCAAAATCGAAGCCTAGAACCGCCCGCAAACAAGAGAGCTAGTGGGGGTCGATGTGTCTCGACTTGTTCGGGGTTGGTCCGATACAGGACGCGACCTCTGACAGGATTGAATCGGGCGAATCCAGAAGGATACAAACCGTCGCACCGATGGCATCCGATCTACCGGAAACCGGGAGAATCATACGAGGAACTCTGGGGGAGGATGGATTCCGATCTGCTGGATGTGGATCGCTTCCCTGACGACATCGACGGCGTGCATGTGATCGCTGCCGTCGAAGGCTTCTTGGTAACGCTTGATCCCAAAGGTGTATGGCCGGTGCTGCATCCATATTCCCCGAACGTCATAGGTCATCCGCGGCGAGATGGAAGCCCGAATTCAACAAGGCGGCTTATCGCCGTCGGATGGACCGTCTTGTTAGCGTTGGTTTGCGTGGACGGCCCGCAGCAGGACGAATGAAACAAGGAGCGGTTCACGGAGCGGTGTCGATCTAGCGGACGTGAATCGCCAGCATCAAGGGCTGCGCCAAAACCATCAACACAAGTCACGCAGGACGTCGCTCCAGGAGTCTTCCGAAACGCATCTGCCAAATCGCGCGTGAATGAATGGGTCTTCATCTATTACGCTAACGTTTAGATCGTGCTCGCCGGATTGGAAGCCAGAAAAGCACGCTGGACTTCGTTCCGGCGAGCACGCATCGCCTTGTTGGACTCTTTTTCAGCCGGTGTCGAGGCGGCATAGGGAAAAGCGATTTTGCTCTTCCCGCGTGGGCGTCACGAACGCCTGAGAGATGCCTCCGGAAACGTGGAAGAAACTCAGATAGAGCCACTCGCAGCAGCCACAACGCGGACAGGCCGGACGCGGGCGTTGGGCCGCTTTCTCCCCGATGGCGGTCTGCGGGGCTCCGGGCAATTCGCGGTGCCGCCCCTTCGCTCCCGCCAGCAGTCCGAAGTAACGGATCCGCCGGAAGCCCTTGGGAACCATGTGCCGGATGAAGGCGCGCAGGAAGTTCGCCCCGCCCATCGTCATCTCCTTGGTTTGCCCGCCGTCCTTGTAGTCCTTCCAATCGAAAGTCACCGTCCGCTGTTCCTCGTCGATGCGCTTGATGCGCTGGTTGCTCATCGCGATGCGGCTGGTGTAACGCGCCAGATAGCGAACCACCGCACGGGTGTTGCCCAAGGTCGCGCGGCTGAAAATGTTCCAGTTGCGTCCGGCGAGCTTGAGACGCCAGTCGCGGCGTGCCTCCAGCGTTTCGAGCCGCTCCGGCCATCGGACCTCGGGTTTGGTTTCCAGCGCCTCGATGCGCCGCAGCAGGACCGCCCTGAAGACCATCGACATGGCCCTGACAGGAAACAGATAGTTGTCTCGCGCCTGCCGCCATTTGGCCGTGGAAACATCACGTCCGCCCGCGCTGACGAGCACATGCAGGTGCGGATGCCAGTTGAGCGCGCGGCCCCAGGTGTGGAGCACCGCGAGGAATCCGCCCTCCATCCGCCAGTTGTTCTTCTGGAACAGCTTGAGGGTCTCCGCCGCACCGGCGAAAAGTTCGGCCGCGGCGATCTGATAGTTCAGCTCGAAAAACTCGTGCAACTCCTCCGGCACCGTGAACACCACATGGAAATGCGGACAGTCCGGCAATCGCTCGCAAACCTTCTCCGACCATTCCGCCTGGCGCGGTCCGAGACAGTTCGGACAGTGGCGGTCGCCGCAGGAGCTGGCATACCATTCCCGGTGTTGGCAGCCGTCGCATTTGGCCTGGTTGTATCCCAGCGTGCCCTCGCGGCAATGGGCCATTAGATTGAGCGTCGAATACTGCTCCTCGCGCAATCCTCCGGGCCAGAGGTCGCGCCAGATGCGTAGAATTTCATTGACGGTGGTCTTTATGGTGTCTTTATGAACACCGTTCGATGGACCGTGCAACTCTCAAATTACCCCTTCGCTCCCGTTAACAATTTATTCCCTCAGAATTTCGTCCAACAGTTTTATTCGTATCGGCCCAGGATGTGATATCCAGCAGGCGATTGCTTTTGCCGAAGATGGCAGGAATCCTTGATTTGACAAGGTTTTTCGAAGGCTGGAGTGCGGATATCAGGCGTTGCCGGGCCTGACTTTCGCGGGCTGGGTGATCTAGCAGATATTACGGGTCGCCCGCCATTTTTCCGGAAAAGCCGTGAAAATCGGGGGAGTTGCTGGAGCTTTCGCCATCCGCGTCCCAAATCCGGGAGCGCCCCCCGGACGACCCGCTGCGGCGAGACGCCGCAGCCACATTTCGCTCGGCGCGGAGGCTGGGATCGCGAAAAAAAATGTTCAAGCGAACACTTTTAGGGTTGACCGGGGTTTTTCAATCTCCTAATCGGTTTCTCATGAGTGCGATCAAGACGCGTTGGTGCTGGCGAAAGGATTTGGCGGAGTTCCGGGGGCTAACGGACCGGGAACGCACGGGCTTCCTGCTGGTGCTGGAGTGGTTTGAGAATTTCCGGCTGCGTTATGAGCTCAAGGCCGGGAGGGAGGCGGCGAAGGTGTTTTGGAAGGCGGAGGTGCTGCGCGATGGCTGCAAGCGGGAAGACTGGCAGTTGCAACAGTGGGGAGATGCGATCCAGTGGTATTTGAATTGGCTGGGTGCGTGTGATGAAGCTGGGGCGGATCATCGGAGTCTGGCGGAACGCTTGAGAATGGCAGCGCGCTCCGCCGGATCACGGCGGGGTTTGGCACCACGGACCAAGCAGTCTTATGGCGCTTGGGCGGCCCGGTATGCGGTGTTTGCCGGGGATGAGCGGGAGGTGATGCGGGTGGAGACGGCGTCACGTTTCCTGATGTCGGTGGTGGAGGACGAGGACTGCGCGTATTCGACGCAGAAGCAGGCTCTCAATGCGTTGGCGCACTTTTTCAAGTATGTGTGCGGGGTGGAGGAACCGGTTTTCCAGGTGAAGCTGCGCAAGACGGGGACGCGGGTGCCGGTGGTGCTTTCCAAGGGGGAGACTCAGCGGCTTTTCGATAAGCTGGAGATTCCCGGCGGGCGGTATGGGCTGCCGGCGCGGTTGCAGTATGGGGCGGGGTTGCGGAATTCGGAGTTGGTGCGGCTGCGAATCCAGGATGTGGACTTGGAGCGCGGGACGCTGACGGTGCGTTGTGGCAAGGGTGATAAGGACCGGGTGACAGTGCTACCGAAGAGCCTGCGGGAGGAAATCGCGAGGCAGATCGAGCGTGCGCGGGAGGTCTGGCGGTGTGACCGGGAGGCGAGGCTGGCCGGGGTGTGGATGCCTGGGGCCTTGGCGCGGAAGTTCCGTCGTGGGGCGGAGAGTTTCGAGTGGTTTTGGCTGTTTCCGGCAAGGCAGATTTCGGTCGATCCCGAGTCGGGAGTCAAACGACGCCACCATCTGCATGGACAGGTGTATAACGAGGCGATCAAGCGTGCGGCAGGGGCGGCGGGGATCGAGAAGCATGTGACGAGCCATGCGTTGAGGCATTCGTTCGCGACGCATTTGTTAGAGGCGGGGACGGACTTGAGGACCATCCAGGAGGTGCTGGGGCATGAGGATATCACCACGACTGAGATTTACCTGCATGTGGCAGTGGGGGTGCATGGGCTGGGGGTGGTGAGTCCGCTTGACGCATTCGGATGACGAGATACTCGGATTGCCACGGAGACGCTGCCGCCCTTGGTCGTGTCAGGCGTCTGGACCCGAGAACCAAAGGGGAAAGAACGTTGGGAATGACGCATCTAATCATTCCCGGCGGGCAAAGCCATGAGAAAACATCCGCAGAAAGTGTTCTTTTTGGCAGTCTCCGGGGCATTCGACGGATTCAGCTCCCACCTCACCAACTCAGCTCCGCCACCGGTTTGGACAGGTGCCGCAGCGACAGCCCCCGTGGACGCAGCTTGGGTTTTACCGGTGCACCGCTCCCCTGCCCCGAAGCCATGAACCGCACCGTGGATTCCAGCCCACAGCAATACAGCTTGAACATCAGCGCCACCGCATCATCCGGCAGGTGACCGGCAGGCGAGGCTTCGAAGCGAAGCTGGCCTGCGCTCGGATAAGGAAAGATCGCGGGAACATGTTGCCCCTGCTTCTCCAAAAGGGCGGCCAGCATGGAATCCCGTCCCAGGTTTCCTGCTTTGGGCATCCTGTGGAACAGGTGCAGGACGAAGATTGATTCCCCGTACGGGGAATGGAGCACCCCTCTCCCCCCTGCCGCAGCGACAGTATTCTACCGCTCCCCATCACTGCCCGGAAGAACTGCGGCGCACGATGATTGCCAGGCCCCCCCAACTCTAGCGCCAACTGCCACAACCGTGGTGTTGTCAGTCTTTACTGGCATCGCAGCGGGACGCCTGGAACTCCCTCGGCAGAAGGGAATGAGCGGATCGACCGATTTTGTTCAAATTTGGAAAGGGGGCAACTACGCGCAGGTGACCGTTTTCGCCCAACCCCTCCGCGCAAGGAATTTTCCATGGCCATCACCGTATCAGCGCCGTCAGGAACCCATTTCCGGGAGGTGCCAACGTGCAGGAATTGAAAAAACAAGCGTCACCACGGCGGCAAGGACGCTCAGCGCCAGTCTGCGTAATGGGGTGCAAGCCATGGCAGTCAGTTCCCCGCTTCACGCTTCTCTTCGGCCAGCCGCATCCTGGTGATCAGCTCCTGCCCTTGATGGAAAAGTTCTGAGAGTTTGTCCCGCTTCTCCCCGAGGTCATCCTCCTTTGCCGTATGGGTGAAGACACCCTTCGGGGTAACGACGTAAAAGGTGGTGTTGCCGGGTGTGACCATCGGAAACGCCTCCACCCTTTTCATGTCGGCCAGATAACCTTCCGCCGATTTCACAAGGGCCAACGACGCGGGACGGACACTGGCATGCTCCCCCGCACCGATCATCCCTCCACCGTTGGAGAAATATAGGCTGGCAGCACCGTCTGCCACAGCGACGAGGGTTGCCGCAGCTTCAGGATATCCGGTCTCCATCAAAACCGCCCACACGGGCTGGTCCTTAAGTTCCCCGATCTGCTCATCATCAAGCTTCAAAATCATGTCACGCATGCCCGTGTAAACCATGGCTACCTGATAGGAGGTTCCGGCACCGGCTTTCGCACCAGCCCCAGCAGCGGGCTTGGTTTTCGCGCAGATGTAGTCGATCAGATCACCCACGGTGATCAGCTTCACGGCGTCCTCATCGGCGATGGCAATGTTGAACGCTTCCTCCATCACCATCACGATCTCCACGGTATCGAGCGAATCCGCGCCAAGATCCCTGATGAACTGGTCCGTCAACTTGATCGTGTCCGGGGACTTGTCGAGTAGATCGGCGACTTCCTTTTTGACCCGTGCGACAACAGCAGCGTCCCGTTGGGTGCCCATGGCCTCAGCCTGGTCCTTGTGCGAGTCCCGCTGGGTCATGGGCTTGTCACAGCCGGTAAGCGCCACGCCCAGCGTGATGCAGGTGGTGATGAGGCATTTCGGTTTCATGGAGTGTGGCTGAAGTGACAGGAACTGCGGCGATACCAAATCGCCCGCCCCTGCCTCCAAGTCGTCTATCAAGTTCCGTCCGGGCACCGCAAGGTGATTCCGGTCCAATGAATTCCGGAAGTCATTCTCCTTCCCCCGTGGACGAGAGCCAGCCACTGAAATCCCAGGCCAAGCCCACCGCCCTGAAATAAAAAGCGGCCCGACCGATCATCCCCTCGGAAAACCCATTAACCTTGGAGCATCTCAGTCGGACCGCCTATCGTGTCGCGACATGGATAAAAAAGCACCCGACATGCCAGTTTGTCGGTGATCAGGAACTTTCCCGGAAATACTTTTCACGCCCCGGTTGCGCGTGTCCCCGGTGTCCCTCCACCATTTGAACTCGACGAAGTTTCTGGAGCCGGGTGGAGTCCTAGGCACCCTCAATTTCCTCCCCTTCCAAACCGAGACCAACCGGGACGATGAACATCTTTCAACCCGCACAAGCACCACCCTCGCGACGACGAAACCGGATACACACGGTTTCCCGCTGGTGGACATGGTCTGATGAATTCCGGGCCGAATTGCCAACGCTCCTCTCCCTTGCACGTTCCGCGAAGTTGATTCCCCGAATCCATCGCATCAAGGGATTGAAGCGATACGACTACACCTTCAGTTTCCATCATGGGTCCACAGGCGAAAAGTTCACCGAAGAATTGGCTCCTTGGGCAAGATCCCTCCAAGTGGCAAAACCGGGTAAGGAAATATGGATGATGCGCGACTTGAAGGAACCCGGACTGAGTTCACACGATATCCGCCTGTTATTTACGGGCCTCCGCGATGCGATCACTCCGAACACCCACGATACAAGGGGAGCCCTCTATGCGCCACTTGGCGACACCGGAGGCGACCCGACTGAATTCCCGCTGCACTGCGACCTCTACGCGCCAAAACATCTTTGGAACGTGTTTGACGATGTGGCGCACAACGACCGCAGCGGGGCATCCATTTTCCTATCGACCTCCGACATGCTGCAAATGGCACGGGAAAGCGGCGTGGAGCTGTCAAAAATTAAGCAGCTTGGATCTTTCATCAGATCTGGCGATGGAGACCACTACGACGAGTTTTACAGCCTCCTCTACTCTGACGCTCCGGGTTTCCCAATTCTGGACAAGCGAATGCGGGCGGCCAGCTTCCGAATCCGACTCCAGTGCGGCGAAGGGTATCTGATCAATGACCGGATCTGGATGCACGGACGGACACTAACCAATCGCTCGGTTACACGAAACCGGCTTCATCGTCTCGTGTTCTGATCCTGCCACGAAGCAGATGCCTGTCGTGGGAATTCCCCCTCCATCGATCCACGACAATCCAAAGCCAACCGACTCCAATCTTAGTGACGATCCAGCAACTTGCCGCTACGATTACGTCAGGATTGACGATTTCACGGAATAGCCGGCATCAGGTCCCAGCCGGGTGGTCCGCCATCGTATCGGCCAGGATCGCGATCTCCCGCTTCAGGTTTACCCGTGCGTGTGCGCCATAGGCCTTTTGCAGTTCCCCCATCACGAAGATGGACGACCTGCCAAGAAAACCTTCGAGCACTTGGGTTCTCCCCTTGGCGTAATCCTCCTGCGGCACCCACGAGTATTCCTGCCGGATCGCACGGGCATAGGCGTCATACGGGCCGGGGGCACGTCCAAGGATGCTCAGGTCGATGTCACAGAGCAAAGCCGCGTCTCCGGTTTTAGGAGTGCCCTCATGACGAGTGGCCCGGATAAGTCGGCCCACCTCATCACCGTGGGTCGTGGCCGCTAGAAACTCCCCGGCAATCACCGCGCTGCGTTCCTCGTTGTCCGGGGCATGGGTGTCATAAATGATGTCATGGAACCAGATGGCAAACTCCAGCGCAACCGGGTCAGTGGCAAGATGGGCGTATTCATCCAACCGGACCAGGCAGTCCGCAATGTGGTTCCAGTTGTGGTAGGCACGTGCAGGATCACCATACGCAGCCGACAGCTCCCGCCACTCCGCACTGCCATCAAGCCCGGCTTGTGCGCAGAGGGAGAGCCATCGGGCTTCAAGTGCCGGGTTCATGATCGGAGGGTTGCCTGATCGTTAATCATGATAGGGTGAAACTGCCCTGAATGTCGCCACCCAGCCCATTGGCTGCAAGGCGATTCAAATGGAAAGGAACCGACCGTTTCCGGGAGCATGTGGCCCGATGTCCTATCCAACATCCAACACCTCGCCAATTGCGCCCAGGAGGCCCGTAGAGCGCCTGCATGACCTGGCCGCTGCCACGTGCCACCGGGGTCGCGGCAGCGCCTGAGAGGTGCCGTGATGTACGAGGAATGGCGTAACGGTTATTGCCGGGTGTTGAGCTGTGGCTGTCATGAACCGGAATGATGTTATCTGTTGGGTGGTCATTCTGTTATCTTGGGCAGTGCCACCTCATCGCGCAATGCGCGTGGTGGTGACCGGGGTGGTGATGGAACCGGGAGCTGGGTCTGTTTCCAAAATGCCACGATAAAAGATTTTTCATTTTTTCTTTCTCCCCTGTTACCCTTCTTACCTTCTCCCCTTCTTATATAGTGGCGTGTGTTTGGCACGGGTTTGGCAACCATTTGGCACGGGTTTGGCATGCATTTGGCACGGGTTTGGCATAACAGAAATGGCCCATTTTCGCAGCAAATTCCTTACTGTAAAACCAGCCATTTTGGTAGATTTCGTAGTTCGTGACCTCCAGCACCGAAGTATTGGCAAAATCCAGAATCACCTCCTCCATTCGCCCCTCATCCACCAATCTTGCGATTGCAGCATCAACATCCTCCGGGTCATCTCCAAGCAATTCGGCTAGTTCGTAGGAATTGCGCATGAGTTGGCCGCGTTCAAGGAATTCGGTATCCCGGGAAAACCTAGCAGTGAACAGGCAACCCAACCACACCCGGAAAAGCAGTGGGTCACCCAGCAGGTTCGAGCGTTTGGAATCACGCAGGTTGTACGCCAGCATCAGGTAGCCCGGTTCGTTCGCATCCTGGGATGCCGCGTAGTTGACCATGCGGTATTTATATGCCCGGCCATTCTTGCCTTCGCCAACCATAAGTCCCGCCTTTACGAGAATTCCGATGAGTTCCTTCACACGCCTGCGCTCTATGCCTAGCAACATGCCGAGTTTATCGTATCCATAGGACATCGTCCCATACCCGTCCCCTTTGTTTCTGTCAGTAACCAAAAGGCAAAGCGCGTATAGGTTGATGCATTTCGGGATTCTAAGAGCACAGAGCTGTTTGAACACATCCCGGCGAAACATCGTGTAAGCGCCGTATTCGGAATTCCTGGCGATCATAGCAGCACGCATCGCCAAATCCATGTCCTCGGTAACATCGTCGTCATCCCTTGCACTGATGCGCTGCATGCTGAAGTCGATGGTCACAGGGATGAGTTCGATACCTCCCCAGCCATGCACGTGGAAATACTGCGCCGATGAGTGGCTGCCTTCCACCTCGATGTTCGCCGCCGCCCTAAGCTGGGAGATCCCGATAAACACATCGCAGCAGTTTCCAGCGATTGGAAAATCCGCAATCTGACTGGTCCCAACCCGCTTGCGTGTTACGGTGAGATCGTCGGGTTGTTGCTGGCACAGGACTACCACCGGAATCCCGTTTTCATGCGCATACCGGGCAAGCCTCCTCATCACATCTTCGGCCAACCGACCTTGGTTCACCGGTTTGCGGGCTGGCCCCACCACTCCTGCGATCTGGAGTTCGTCGAGTATCAGGCAGTCCGGGACCTCAGCCGTGGATAGGACCTCTTCCAAGATCTCCAGCGGCTTGCCCTTGAAGTCCCGGCACAGGTGAAAATCGAGGTATTGCTCATGCCGCCTCATAAACGGCAAGGCACGGTGGGTGAATTCCGGATCACCGTTTGCATCGTAAGGTATCCTGGGATCTGAATCTTCATCGAAAACCAGCTTCCCACCTTCGAGGTTGTCATGGGGCCAGTCAGCCAGGTAAGAGAACATGCTCTCCGTCAACGAGGACTGCTCCTGCTTTGTGCTGAGGTATAGCACACGCTGTGACCTGGTAATGGCCCGTGCGGCTATCTGGGAGCCCAGTATCGAGGCATCTCCGGAAAGACCTCCTGCTACGAGGGTCACCCCGCCACTGTAAGTGTTTTTCCTAATAATATAATCCGCCAGCGGAATTCCCATCAGCCCGACTTGGATGATGGCTTCGGCTACTGGATCTGCAACCTGCACCCCGGTTTCCCCGATGCCCGTTTGTTCGAAATTTGAAATCATTGCGTGCTTTCCTTTTGAGATTGCAGGCCGCGACCACTCTGGATATCATCTTGCCGGAGCTGCAATTCCGACGGGTCGATTCCTAAAGCGGGGGTCGGCCCGGCTTTTTTAGGCGATGTTGATATTGGATTGAACCTTGCGCACCTTCGCCTGCCTGCGCTCCAGCATCTTCCGTTGTGCTTCCTCCGTTTGCTTGGCCAGGGCCGCCTTCACATCGTCGAGTTCGAAGCGAACCGTCCTGCTGGTCCGGAGCGCCACCGGTATCTTTCCAGCCTCGGCCCAGCAGTGAATGGTCCGGGTTTCAACAGAGAACAGTTCAGCGATTTCCGCAGCCGTATAGAGGCCACGCCTTCCTTTTTTTGATAGATTATTATCCATAACTTCACTTACTATATGTATATGAATACATAACACCAGCGTAATATCATGTATTTCACAAAAAACATGTTAAATGCACGAAAACCACATAAAAGTTATATGTATATTCCATATCTTCCAGACAGCCAAACTGCGCTTACCCCGGGGATACTGGTGGATGAAGCCCCACTTGCAACGCGACCCACCATGAAACCGCAGGAACCCGACAACCCATCAAAACCCCGCTTCCGGGGATCGGTTCTGTTGCAGCGGCACAGCCGGCAGGAGTCCGCAACCTGGCGTGGTAAGGTGCGACGTGCGAACATCGGTTGGAGCTGACACCCCGGCATTGGCCAGCCCGGTATTTCCGTGCCGCTTTTCACCAGCCGTGGTCGGACAGGATCGTATTACCGTCCACCCCTTCACCTACCGTCTTAGATAATATAGTATAATGCTTATCAAATTTGAGGCACGGGAATTCAGGGACACCCATTAAAAATGAGGTGCGGGAAATTCGATCTTCCCGGTTTCAGCATCACCGTGTCGCAGATCTGGTGAATGGGATCTCGAAAAGGTTCTCCTGATTTACCCAACGAGTGGACGGGACTCAATACCGCATTTCACCAGCCGTGGTCAGTGTGATCGCCCAGCACTTCGCGCAATGCGCGTGGGCTGTGCTGGGGTAATTCTCCCAGATGGGGACAGCCCCCTGCTACTCGGTCGTAGCCTGGCTACGCTGAAGCTGGAGCTGCTGTGGGGCTAATACCGTTGCCACCATACACCGGGGCCAGCACCTCGGGCACGAGCGTCACTCGATCCTGAGCCACACTTCCCAGGTCTCGCTACTCGCCACCATCCCCGGCCAGATCTGTTTCTGGAATTTCCAAACAGGTGCACCGGACAGGAAGTCGTCCTCATCAAATGCACTGCGCCTTTTCAGCTCCCGATCCGCAGGCTGGTATTTCTGCACTCCGGATTTGCCGCGCCACTCGTAAACGAAGGAGACATGCTGCCAGTCGCCGACCCGACAATCCTGGATATCCCGGCAGGCGGGTCTCGAACTGGAGTCTGATTTTCGACCGGAAATCCCTGCACTTCTCATGAGTTCGATTGAACACTACCCGTGGGAGGAATCAATTCGAAATTTCACCCGTCGCCCGATTACCGAAAGCCGGAAGTCCGTTGGCTACCGGGCAGCTATTTGGCCTCAGTTGCCTTCTCGTTTCAAGCTTGCCTCCAAGGCGGCCTGTGCGCTGAGGACTCCGTTGAAATAGTGAATCTTCTCTTCGGTGCCTCCAAGCGACTCAATCACCTCTCTGTGCACTTCGGCATGTTGGTGTGCATGAGCTACATCCTTCATGTCCAATTCCTCCAGCGCATGCATCCAGGGGGGTGGCGGGAATAGGAGGGGATCGATCAGCGTGAAGGACAAGCGAAGAATGTCCTCCATAGTGCGCTTGGGAATTTCATGCGGTAAGTTGGGAACTTCACGCAGCCCAAGGCGCTTCAGCGACTCGTTAAGTTTGTAGAACCCACGAATGCCTTTCAACGGGATGATCGTCCCCTTGTTGACTAAGTCGTGGAAGGTGCTGCTGGCTAAGGGTGGATGGAAGTAGCTGCTGATCGTTTCCCTGCGCACGGCATACTCAGGAAAATCAGAAGGAGGGACCTTGGATGGAGATGAGGCCATGGCGGGATGCTCCATCCCTTCCCGTCGCATGTCACTTGAAGAAATACTTTAACAATCTAAAACAGTTGCCCAATCAGTTGTCCAAAACGCACCGTTTCTTCGGATTTGAGCGGACTTCGGCGGATTTCCACGGACAACCCCCAATATGGAGATTGTGCAATAACCCACTGAAAATCAGCTATTCCTAGGAATTATCAATGGAGCCGGCTATCAGAGTCGAACTGATGACCTACTGATTACAAATCAGTTGCTCTACCACTGAGCTAAGCCGGCCGATTGCCACGGGCAACGGCGGCAGTATTCCCATTCGGGCGCGGACGAAAAGCGTAAATTCAACCGGATCGCGGAAATTGTTCCATTCCGTCGGCGAGCGACTTCTTCAGGACCGCGTGATACTCGTTTCGGGGCAATTCGTAGCCGCCAAACTGCCTGAGGTGCTCGGTCATCCATTGGGTGTCGAGCAAGGTCGCGCCCTGCTCGCGCAGACGATCGACCAGGGCGACGAGGGCGATCTTGGAGGCATCCGTCTTGCGGGAGAACATGCTCTCACCGAAGAACGCGCCGGGAAGTGCGACTCCGTAGAGCCCCCCCTGAAGCCCCTCGTCATCCCAGCACTCGACGGAATGCGCGTGGCCGAGGTCGTGGAGCGTGCAGTAGCTTTCGAGGATGATGTCGTCGATCCAGGTCTCCTTGCGACCGGCACATCCTAACATCACCTCGCGGAATGCCGTGTTCCAACGGATTTCGAACGGCTTCCTTTTCAGGCTTCGGGACAATCCATGGGGAATGTGGAACCGGTCGTCGAGCGGGATGAGTCCGCGGCGCTCGGGCGAGAACCAGAGGATCTCGCCATCTTCCGCCATGGGAAATACTCCTCGCGAGTAGGCTTCCAGGAGGATTTCCGGCGGGATGATTTTCATGCGCTGGGGCGTTGGCAAGAAGGGCCGGAGTCCCACCCTCCTTATCGGCTGACGATGGTGGCGAAGGCGTTGTGATCGTGGATGCTTTCATGATTCACCGCCTTGACGGTGAAGGAGGAAACGCGGGAGTCGGCACGGAGGAGAGCCGCGGCATTTCTAACCACATCCTCGACGAAGACCGGATTGTCATAAGCCTGCATGGTGACGAATCGTTCGTCCGTCCGCTTGAGCAGGGCGTAAAGCGGTGCCGAGCCTGACTTCTCGGCAATCTCTATCAAGTCCTCGATCAGGATGAGTTCCCAACCTCCATCCTTGGCCTTCGGGCGAACTTCCAGGGTGACGTAGCCGCGCTGGTTGTGCGCTCCGTATTCGCTGATCTCCTTGCTGCACGGGCAGAGCGTGGTGACCGGAACGGTGACGCAGAGCACGAAATCATCGACGGTCCCGTTGGAGGTGCCTTGGAAAATGACATCGCAACCGACCTTGGCGGCGGCACCGGAAACCGGAGCCTTCTTGGTGACGAAATAGGTGAAGGCGACCTCGATATGGGCCTCCTCCGCATCAAGGCGTTTTTTCAGATCGTGGAGGATCTCCGGCAAGGTTCGCATGGTGACCTCGCCCTCGTGCTTGCTGAGCACCTCAAGGAAGCGGCTCATGTGCGTGCCCTTGAAATGATGCGGCAGATGCACCGACATGGAAATTTTAGCGACGGTGGGGAACGGCTTGCCATCCTGGTCGAGCACCTGGATCGGGTAGCGGAGATCGGAAACGCCGACCTGGTCGATGGCGAGTCCGCGAGTGTCCGGAGTCGCCTGGATGTCGGGCAATGTGGATTTCTTGATCATGGGTCAAAGTGATTTTTCGTATTCCGCCCACGAGCTGGACGTCTCCCAGACGCGGACGCGGACGAGCCGGACGCCGGGAGCAAGTTGGTAACGGGTATCGGTGCGCGCGGCATACGCGGCAAGGGATTTCTCGGTATGGTCAAAGATCGTGCGGGCCATCAGCTCGGTGGTGGGATCCTGGTTCTCGAAACCGATGACCCGCTCGCCGTAGCGTTCCTTGAATTCCTGATAGGCGGGATCCGCCGTGTTCATGCACAGTGCGTGATCGAAGGTGTCGAGCCAATCGCCGACCGCCTCCTTGATGATCTTGAAATCACAAACCATCTGGTGGTCATCCAGCTCATCCGCCTCGATCACGAATTCCACCTTGCGGGTGTGGCCGTGCGGGAACCGGCACTTGTCCGGGTGCTTGGTGAGCATGTGGCCGTTCTCGACCTCAAGGGATTTGCAGATTCGATAGGGCATTTGAAGAGGTTGAGAGTCTGGGGTTGAGAGTTGAGAGTCAGAAGATTGGAATCAGGCTTCGTCGAGGAGCGAGCTTCTCAATCCGCTCAACATCCGGCTTTGTTCTTCGGCTGCTTGGTAGAGATTCTCAAACTGCTCTTGTGAGAGGAAGCCTTGGTTTCTCCCGATATGCGATTGAGAAACCACTTCGTAAATCGAACCTGCGGCAATCTCAACGAAGCGGGCGAAATCCTTTTTGGAGTTTCTCGAGCTGCCCTCCGCGAGGTTGGATGAGATCGACACGGCCGCACGTCTCATCTGGTTCGTCAGTCCGAATCGCTCATCCACAGGAAAACCGCGCGTCTCGGAATAGACCAGATCCGCAAATTCAATCGCGCGTTGCCAAACTTCCAGTTTCTCAAATCCGAACATGATCTTTGTCTTCCTTCTTTCTCTCAACTCTCAACGATAGACTCTCAACTTTTCAGCACCGGCAGCGGCGGGGTCCGGTCATACACCGTTGGATCCGTTAGGCCCGCGAGAATGAACGCCTCGCGGCGCTCGACGCAGGTGCCGCAGACGCCGCAGTGGATTTCCCCGCCCTTGTAGCAGGACCATGTTTCCGCGAAGTCGATGCCGAGTTCGGACCCGCGTCTGGCGATGCCGGCCTTGTCGGTGTCGATGAAAGGACGGAGAAGCTGGATCTTCGCGTAGGTCCCCTCACCCATCGCGGTGGCCATGGCGTGCATGAAGGCCTCGCGGCAGTCCGGATAGATCGCGTGGTCTCCCGAGTGGGCGGCGATGACGAGCCCTTCCGCTTCCACGCTCTCGGCGAAGCCGGCGGCGATGGCGAGCATGATGCCATTCCGAAATGGCACGACGGTTTGTTTCATGGTTTCCTCCGCATAGTGACCTTCCGGGATCTCGCCGCCGGATTGCAGCAGGTCTGACTTGAAAAGGCGGTTCATGAAATCCAACGGGATCGTGTGGTGCGCGACGCCGTTCCGATCCGCATGAAGTTTCGCGAACGGGATTTCCCTCGCGTTGTGTTTGGAGCCGTAGTCGAAGGACAAACAGGCGACGACATCATGCGTCCCGAGCACTTCGTAAAAGGCGGCGACTGAGTCCATCCCGCCGCTCAACAACACGCAAACCTTCATGACGATGCGGCCAGGGAGTCCGGGTAGGTGGCTTCCGTGGTGAGCTGGATGCCACCACGCGGGGCGAACTCGCCACGCACGATGAGCTGCTGTGGCTTCATGGTTTCCACGAGGTCGTCGAGGATGCGGTTGACGATTTCCTCGTTGAACGCCGGCTGGTTGCGGAAGGAGGCGAGGTAGAATTTCAAACTCTTCGTCTCCACGCAAAGATCGCCGGGGACGTAGCGGATGACGATTTTCGCGCTGTCCGGCTGACCGGTGACCGGGCACAACGAGGAAAACTCGGGGCAATTGAGCGTGATCCAGAAACGACGGCCGGCGCGTTGATTGGGAAAAACGTCGAGCGTCGCCTCGTCCGGGCTTTGCGGGAGGCGGTTCTCGGATTTCCCGAGCAGGGACAGGTTCTGGAGATCTTCGCGACCGGGCATGCCCGGATTCTGAAATGCGGGGACAAAAGGTCGATTTTATTTTCCCGGGATTCCGCAGTCGCAAATTTTAACGTGGCTGAAGGACAGAATGCGGCAAAATGGTTGAAATCGGACCGATTCAGGTTTCATGGCCTCACTTGCCACTTCCGGGTTTACCTCCATGCCAGGATCGTTAGCCTGCGGCACGAAACCGAATGACAGGAGATGCGGAGAAACTCGACACCTTGCAAGCGGTGGAGCTGGCGGAAGGGATCGAGATCCGCTTGCGGATGGCCGGCCCCATGTTGCGGGCGAGCGCCTATCTGATCGATCTGGTCATCCGCTCGATCATCCTCGCGATCGGAGCCATCGGCCTGTTGTTCGCCGGAATCGCCATCGGCCTGCAAGTGGCATCCGGAATGATCCTGCTGGCGTGGTTCCTGATGGACTGGCTCTATCCGGTCTTCTTCGAGAGCGGCAAGCGCGGCGCCACGCCGGGCAAACGCATGATGGGCCTGCGCGTGGTCCAGGCGAGCGGCTCGCCGATCACCATCGGACAAGCGGTGGTTAGAAACTTCCTCCGTTTCATCGACGGCATGCCGTTTTTCACCTACATGTTCGGCGTGACGAGTTGCATGGCGACACGGCGCTTCCAACGCCTCGGCGATCTGGCCGCCGGGACCCTGGTCATCTATGATCGCGTCCCGGCGACGCCTGCTGTCGCGGGTCCTCCACCGCTGGCCTCGATGCCCTTGCCGGTCGGTCTATCAGCCGTCGAGATGAAGGCACTCACCCTTTTCCGCGAGCGCGCGGGGCTGTGGTCGGAAGGCAGGCGCGAGGAAATCGCGAACCAGGCATCCGTGCTCAGCGGGGCGACCGGCAACGCAGGTGTTAGCCGGCTGCTGGCGATGGCCCACTGGATCCAGGAGAAAAGGGGGGGACGATGACGGCCGGAGATTTCGAGCATCAGAATGAGGCGCGCTGGCTGCAATTCGAGCAACTCGTGCGTTCGATGGAAAAGGGCAAGAAGGACGCGGGGGCGGAACACCTTCCCAGGCTCTTCCGCGAGGTGTGCCAGGACCTCTCGCTGGCGGAGTCCCGGATGTATGGGGAACAGGTCACCGGACGGCTCAACGAGCTGGTCATCCGCGGCTACGAGCTGATCTATCGAACCCGTCGTGGCGGATGGGAGGACCTTCTCACTTTCGTGATCGCCCGTTTCCCGCAAGCGGTGCGGAAGGACTGGAAGCTGTTCTGGCTATGCAGTGCGGTCTTCTGGCTGCCTTTTTTCGCCATGATGATTTCGGCGCATCACGACATCCGCTGGGTCCAGGCGGTTCTCGGGGCGGACGGCATGTCGTCCATCGAGCAGATGTATGGCGGCAAGGAAGAACAACTCAGTCACCTCCGCGCGGAGTATGGATCGAACTTCATGATGTTCTGTTTCTATATCTACAACAACGTCGCCATCGACTTCCGGATCTTCGCCGGTGGCATGGCGGCCGGACTCGGCACCTTGTTCTTCCTGCTCTACAACGGACTGAACATCGGAGCCTCCGCCGGTTATGTGAATCACGCGTGCAATCCCCCTTCGTTCTGGTCCTTCGTCGCCGGGCATTCGTCGTTCGAGTTGTTAGGCATGATCGTCTCAGGAATGGCCGGCATGAAACTCGGGCTAGCCATCCTGCGTCCGGGACGCCTGCCCCGTGTCAGGGCGCTGGTGGTGGCGGGAAAACAAGCGTTGCCACTGATCTACGGATCAGCACTGATGACTTCCATCGCGGCGGTCATCGAGGGCTTCTGGTCCGCACAGGGCATTCCCTACGAGCTGAAATACACGGTGGGGATCATCGGTTGGCTCGGACTGACCGCCTATTTCATGATGGCTGGAAGGAGGACGAACCATGCGCCTTGACACGGTGACTGCGGAAATCCGCCCGAGGACCGACTGGGAGGCCGTGGACCTCGGGTTCGCGATGGTGCGCCGGGATTTCTGGCGATGTCTGACGATGTGGTGGATGGCCATGGGCATTCCCGCGATCATCGGAGTGGTGCTGCTATGGAATCACCCCATCCTGTTTTTGTTCCTCTTCTGGTGGGCGAAACCCGCGGGCTCGCGGATGGTGCTCTTCGAGATCAGCCGACGATTGTTTGGCGAGGAACCTTCATGGCGTGCGATCTGGAGGGAAATTCCGAGGGTTTGGGTGCGGAGGTTTTTCTATCGGTATTTCTGGGCGAGATTTTCTCCTTGGCTGCCGTTGACCCTGGCGGTGGAAGACCTCGAGGGATTGCGGGGCAAGTCCTACCGGCAGCGGTGCGGGCAGGTGGTTAGGCGCGGCGAAGGCCCGATCATGTGGATCTATCTGATTTCCCACGTCGCGGCCATCTGGTTCGGAATCGCCATCCTCGGGACGGTCATGATGTTCATCCCCGAAGGACAGGACGGGGCATGGCAGCAGGCGATGGAAGCGTGGGAACCGATGAATCTCGCGGATATGCCCCTTCTCGTCGCCCGCAGTGTTGTGGCTTGCGTGATGCTGGCGCTTTCCCTGACCGATCTCTTCACGACGGGTGCCGGGTTCGGACTCTATATCAACAACCGCACCTGGATCGAGGGCTGGGACGTGGAACTCGCCTTCAAACGTCTCGCCCAGCGCCTCGCCAAACCAGCAGCGGTGTTGCTGGCGTTTTTTCTGCTAGATGGAACCACCCTGATCCAAGCGGCACAAACTCCCGCCGAAAGAATCGGGGAAGTGAAGGCGGACAAGGAATTCATCGTGCACACCGTGACCCAGCGGGTTCCGAATCCGAAAGTTTCCACGGGCTTCTCCCTTCCCGGTGATCTGATGAGTGCCCTGATGTATATCTTCGGCATCTCCTGCGTGGTGCTGCTGGTTGGTTTCATCGTCCTCGCCATTTGGAAAAACCGGCATCTGTTCAGCATGCGGAACCGGGGAGAGAAATCCTCCAAAGCCCCACCGGTGGCGCGGGTGGTGATGGGGATGGAGGTCACTCCGGATTCGCTACCGACGGACATCCCTAACAGCGCTTGGGCGCTTTGGCAAAGCGGACGTCATCAGGAAGCCCTCGCGCTTCTCTATCGGGGATCGATTTCACGTGTGATGGAGATCGGCCGCGTCGAGATCCAGGAATCCGATACGGAAGGCGATTGCGTGCGGCGGGTGGATTCCGTCGGTCAAGCGGCTCATCCCGATTATTTCCGTGGTATCACCGGTGCGTGGATCCGCCTGGCCTACGCGGGCGTCCACCCACCCGATTCCGAGGTGGAATCCTTCTGTCGGCAATGGCCATTCGGTGAAAGGAGGACTCCTTGAAACTTCTCCTGCTTCTGATCGCGGCATTTGCCCTCACCGCTTGCGACTACAAGGAGGTGACGCGGGAGACCGGTTACAAGGGCAAGGCCCGCGTGAATCCATGGCTGGCGGCGGAGAGGTTCTGCAAATCCTACAAGGGAAAGGTCCGCTCGCTCGCCTCATGGACGGAACCCACGATGGACGATGCGGTGTGGTTCGTCCCCGCGTCCGTTCTTGGCAACGAAAGTTTCACCCGGCGTCTCGAATCATGGGTCTATGACGGCGGGCACCTCGTGGTGTTGGTGGATCATGCGGATGCGACGGACGATTGGTCGATATTTTCCAAGGCTCCAACACCGTCACCGGCACTCCTTAAAATGCTCGAGCGGGCCGGCATCACTCTCGAACCGCCCTCCGCGCGCGACAGGGTGAAGTCCGGGGAAATCGAATTCATGGGTCAAACCTTCAAGGTCGATGCTGAATTGATGAGCAGCGTCACGACCGGCGAGGAAGACCCCGGGGTCTTCGCCTCGGTGGAGGAAGGCGATGGACGTCTAACTGTCCTGACGGACAGCCGCTTGTTCAGGAACCGCTGGATCGACAAGGAGGAGCACGCTTCATTGTTAGACGCGTTGGTCGAGGTCCACCGGCCAGGAGGGAAACATCGGATTCACCCGTGGTTCCGCACTTTCCCTCTGGAGCTTGCTCAGCAATCACCTGTGGCCATTGCTTGTGGGCATGGCCGTGCTCATCCTGCTATGGCTTTGGAAAAACCTTTCCCGCTTCGGGCCGCTTGAAGCCGCCCATGAGCCATCATCACTGAGGGGCTACGACCATCATCTCGAAGCCCTCGGGGATTTCCAATGGCGGCTGGACAAGGCGAAGGGGCTGCTCGATCCGATGAAGGCGAAAATTGTCGAGGACGGCCAGCGCGCCACCCTGCGCACGGGAAATCTTGATGCCGACTTCTTCCAGTTTCTCGCCGATCGATCAGGACTTCCGAGGGAACGCGTGTTCCGGGCCCTGGCCGAATCCGCACCTCCTGATTCCGCCGTCCTGACGCGCACCACCGCCGATCTCCAACGCCTGCTCAAGGCCCTTCACTAAACCACGAAAGCCATGAACCCCGATCCCTACGCCCCACCTCCCCAAGAAACACAACCGGTCCGGAATCTGGCCGAGTTGATCCACCGGATGCGCGAACAGATCAGCCACGTGATCCTCGGACAGGATGTTGTCATCGACCAGGTCATCGCCGCGCTGTTAGCCGGTGGACATGTCCTGCTGGAGGGAAAACCCGGATTGGGAAAAACCCATCTCGTGAGCACGCTGGCGAAGACCTTCGGCGGCGCATCCGGACGCATCCAGTTCACCCCGGACCTGATGCCGTCGGACGTCACCGGCTTCCGCCTGTTCGACATGAAAAGCCAGACCTTCCAGCTCCGCCAGGGTCCGGTATTCACGAATCTCCTGTTAGCCGACGAAATCAACCGCGCACCGGCGAAGACGCAGGCCGCCCTGTTGGAAGTGATGCAGGAACAGCAGGTCACCATCGATGGCGAAACACTGAAACTCACCCCGCCCTTCATGACACTGGCCACGCAGAACCCGGTGGAACACGAGGGCACCTATCCGCTGCCGGAGGCGCAGCTCGACCGCTTCATCATGAAGGTGCTCATCGACTACCCGACAACGCTCCGCCGAGTGCGAGATCGTCGCCCGCGCGTCCGCCGAGACACCGGGTGGATTTGGCGAAGACGTCACCGTGATTTGCGGTCCGAATGAAATCGTCGCCGCGCAACGGGCGACCGCTGCCATCCAGGTGGTCCCGGAAGTTGTTAGCTACGCGGTCGCGATCGCGCAAGCAACGCGTGATTCAAGGTCCGTCTCGCTCGGTGCCGGAACCCGCGGCGCGATCAGTCTGGTGAGAATCGGCAAGGCTTTCGCCGCGCTCGACGGCCGGGGTTTCGTCACTCCGGACGACATCAAGCGTGCGGCGCTTCCTGTCCTCCGTCACCGCGTCCAACTCACACCCGAAGTCGCGATCAGCGGCCAGGACATTGACGAGGTTCTCAAATCCATCGTGGAAAGCGTTCCCGCGCCGAGGCAATAGCGGAAAATGACCCCCACCTCACGACTCCTGCATCTCGCGCTGGCATGGCTGCTTCTGGCAGTCTTCGCCAGTGCCGTGCCTGTGTTCATGACGCCTTGGTTATGGTTGGGGGCTGCGTCGGCAGTGGTTTTGCTCGCCGACATCTTCTGGGCCTGGTCACGAAGGCCGGTTGAAATCCAGACGACAACTTCCGGGCCGGTTCGCCATGGGAGCTGCCGGGGAGGTCAGGTTGGTGCTTCGCAACGAGGGTGACTCGCCCGCACAGGTCGAGATTTTCGACGGAATCCCGCAGGGGGCCGAGGCTCCGACCTTGCCTTGGTCCGGAGAAATTCCGCCGCAGCGCGAGGTCCGCGTGTTTCATCCGGTGACTCTATCGGAAAGAGGTGAGTCCGTGTTTGGCCCGGTGCACGTGCGCCGGATTTCGCCGCTGGGATTCTGGACCCGGAAAACCCTCCATCTAGCCAATGAGACGGTGAAGGTTTATCCCAACTACGAACCCGTGGTCCGCTTCGCCCTGCTCGCGATGCAGAACCGGGAAAACCCGATGGGCATCGTCCGCCGACCCCGTGCGGGGACCAGCCGGGAATTCCACCAACTGAGGGACTACCGGGACGGCGACCCGCTATCGCAGATCGACTGGAAGGCAAGCTCGCGCCGCCAATCGCTCATCAGCCGCGACTTCCAGGAGCAACGCAACCAGACCATCGTGTTCCTCCTCGACACCGGACGAAGGATGCGCGCCCTCGATGGAGGAGTCCCGCAGTTTGACCACATTCTCAACGCCATCCTGTTAGTTTCCCACGTCGCGCTGCGCCAGGGCGATCAGGTTGCGGTGAAATCCTTCGGCGGATCCGACCGCTGGCTTCCACCGGTCAAGGGGGGCCACGCCATGCCGGTGCTCCTGAACCATTTGTATGACTATCAGACGACGGCCGCGCCGAGTGATTTCAGCGGTGCGGTCGAGCAACTCATGGTGCGCCAGCGGCGGCGATCCCTCGTGATCCTGCTCACCAATCTGCGGGGGGAGGACGGCAAGGAATTGATCCCGGCCCTTCAGGTGTTGCGGACACGCCACCTGGTGCTGCTTGCCAGCATGCGCGAGCGCGCGGTCGAGGATTCCATCCAGGAACCGGTCGAGTCCATGTCGGCGGCGTTGAAATTCCTCGCAGCGGATCGCTACGTCCACGAGCGCCGGGAGATCCTCGCCACGCTCGGCGCGCTGGGCATCCTGACGCTCGATTCCACCGCCCAATCATTCGCGGTCAACCTCGCCAACAACTATCTGGACATCAAGGCGGCGGGAAGAATCTGAGACCAACCGTCTTACGCGATCGCGGTATGGCGACATCGCCGTTTTGCGATACCATCGGCGGCGTAAGGGATAGCACAAGAAAGCCCCCCAAAGGGCCCGCGGGCGTTGGAAATAGGGATCCGGCGCCCGCGGTTTCTTACGCCGCCCGAAGTTTGGGTGGCGAGGAAACCGGGCCTGAAGCGAGCGACGTTCGAGATCGTGGCGGCGGATTGCATCCGTCATGCCCATCGGATTTTAACCTAAGAGGCTGTCTGAAAAATAGCCGAAGGCAGGGATCGACCTCCGGGCGGTCCGTGAGAATGGGAGGCGAATTGCCGATCATGAAGGGCTTTCCACGCATTTCATGAACAGATTCATTCACCTCGCATTCGCTGGACCGTTGCGGAGAGCGGTCCCTGCCATTTTTCAGACAGCCTCTAAGAACCGAAATGAGATCGAACAGGAGGTAAGGGAGGAAACAGAGGATCAGAGGCTTGCATTAGAAATTTAAGTGCTCTCCAACACCTTTTGAGAGAATCGAGGGATGTTTATCACTCATTCATTCTCCGTTTCCTCTGCTTCCTCCTGTGGATCCATTTTTCTAGCACAAGAACCCGCGCTGCGCTGGAGTGTGGAGGGGAGAGTAACTTGGACTTGCGCACAGAACCGAGGCGTGGGTTCTGGTGCTCAAAAGCAGGATGAAAATGGAGAGACAGAATCCAAGCCTTCACTTAATCTGCTAGATTGACCTGCCGACGCATCGGGAAACGGGTCTTGAACGATGATTTGTCAGCTTCGCACAGCTAGGGCCGAGTCACATTCAATCGCACGAAACGTTTCCCTCCCGAGCCCGCCGGAACCGTGGCCATAACGGTCTGCACGGTGCCGTTGTCGATCGGGATTTGTTCGGAGACACCGGCCGTGCTCCACGAATCCGGATCCAACGTGTCACTCCACTCGACCTCGAAGGCTATGCCATCAGCCATTGCGGAATTGGAGCGGGTGTAGCTGAATTCGATATTCCCGCCCTTGCGGACGACGGGGGTGGAGGTGATGCTCGCGGCGCTTGGGTCCTGGCCGGTGGCGAATTCGAGGAAGTTGCTCTCGCCATCCCCATTCGCATCAAAGGTGTCGGCGGCGGTGCCTGTGTTGGCGGTCGTACCGAAATAGGTGTATCGCCATGTTTGAGCTCCATCACCGGTCACCGTGAGGACGAAGGTTCTGCTAGCTGTTAGATCACCATCGGACACATTGAGCGTGAGAGTCGCGCTGCCGAGTCGGTTGGCGGCTGGGGTGATGGTCACCGCTCGGTTCGCGGGTCCGCTGATGCTGTCATAGGTGGAAATTCCCAGCACGCCGTCGTTGTGGGAGGTAGCAGCGAGCCCCCACAGAAACTTCGTTCCAATGGCCGGAATGCCGACCGTTGGGCCGACTTGAATCCACGACGTCGGAGCAGATGCGGTGGCATAGTAGCCAGAGAAGCTCGTGCCTGTCTTCACCAACCTCACCCAGCAAGGCGCGGAAATCCCGGCGATCTTGGTGGATGAAGTCGTCGCTCCAGCGCTCAATCGGCGGGTGAATTCGATACCCTGGGTCGCGGTGACATGCAGGTAGGCATTGGCACTCCCCGCCGTGGTGTCCGTGCGCATCATCACTCCGGCCTTCGCATTGATCTGGGTGTTTTGGAGGCTCGTGACGCGGGCGATGATCTCGCAATCACCGGTCATGGACTGATGGACGAAACGCCCTCCGTCCGCAGTGTTGTAAATGTCTGCTCCGCTCGCGGCCATCGTGATCGTATCACCGATCGTGCTCGATCCTGCGGCACCGACGATCCCGATGTCCGTGCTCGTCCACGGATGACCAATTACCACATTCGCATTCGGCACCAGTGATGGATCTGACGAACTTGAGGAAATGCCCAGCGAGCCCGGCAAGTTGAAGTCGTCGCCAATGGTGAATGGAATCGGGGCCGTCGAGGTGCCCGCTTTCGTGACCAGATCGGCGATGGGGCTGATCGTGGGTCGGCCGTTGACCGTGACCGTGAAGATCCTGGAAGTCGTGAGCCCGCCGTCACCAACTGTTAGAGCGATGGTCGCTACGCCGGTCTGATTCGGTGCCGGGATGACCGTGACCGTCCGGCTCGTCCCGGCCCCGCCGAAGAGGAT
Organism: uncultured Verrucomicrobiae bacterium; assembly: GCA_963810445.1. Classification (GTDB taxonomy): domain Bacteria; phylum Verrucomicrobiota; class Verrucomicrobiia; order Verrucomicrobiales; family Akkermansiaceae; genus Luteolibacter. The sequence goes on from CAWENZ010000049.1 coordinate 133,534, forward strand.
GTTGTCGTTGGGAACGAGGGTCGTATTTGACGAGACGCCATTCACCGCCAAAGAGCCGGGCGCGGTGAACTCGTCGCCAATCGTGAATGGGATCGCAGCGGTTGCGGCGTCCTGGTTGATGGTTTGATTGCTGAAAGCGCTGAGGGTCGGGGCTTCATTCCGGAAGGTAAGAATGAGCTGCGGACGATTGGACACGGTGCTATTCTCACTCGATCCATAAGTGACAAACCCGTCTGAGGTTTGCGTGATCGCATCGATGCCGAACGACACCAGGCCACTGCTCGGGATCGCTTGAAAAACATCCGCGTCCAGACGGGTTCCCGCTGCGGGAGTCCAGACGGATAGAACGGAGCGCATGGCTGGCTTGGTATTCCATGTCACTCCTCCCGCGCCGGACTCGAGCCATGTGTTGTCACTCATGGCGAACACTCCGTGGACACCCGGTGTGCTGGTTGAAAGTGGAGTTAGTCGCAAGACACCGCCAAGGAGCGTGCCGCCGAGAGCGGGAATATTGAAACGCAGGAATGCCTCACGATTGTAGCCGGTCGAGCTCGTTTTCACGACCAGGGTCGTCGCATTCCCGTAGTTCACCGAAGCGTTCGCCGTCGAATCATGGACATAGGTATCCGCCACCGCGTCCAGCGTCAGCGTATTCGTGGGCACCACCGGCTGCCTGCGTTTCCATTGTGCATCAAACAGGTTTGCGGGGCTTACCGCCGGCCCGCTGCCCAGTTCCAAAAACTGATCGGTTCGTCCGCTTGGCTTGGTGGTCAAGCCGTTCAAGCCCACGACATTGAGAAAGGACCAACCGAGACCGCCAGTTGGGGTCGTGACATCGGTGGAAGGAATGGCGGCAAAAGTCCCGGAGGATTTGCGGACGCCCCAGGTCGTCAATTCCCTCGCCGCATGAGGGCCGCGGTCCGATCGGCCTCCGCTTTCCCAGATCCGCGAGCCGTCGCCGACATCGAGATCCGTGAAAAGATTGCCCCACGGGAAGTTCCGGTGATGGTCGAAATTCAGCTTCGCGCCCCTGCTCCGCATGAAAACATTGTGGTGCGCCGAGCCTTCGCAGGTGAGGTCGTGGGTGAACGGCAACACGATGTTGCAGCCGGTAACTAAATTGAACGAACTGCCTCCCGTGACCCAGATGGCATGGTGACCCACCACTCCGCCCGGGGAATTCGCCACCGTGCGAAAGTCCCCTTTGGTGGTCACGCCGGAGAACGTGCAGAAGCTGGTGCTGTTGCCGATCACCACTCCGGCATCGGTATCGATGAATGTCACATCCTTGACCCAGCCATTGATGACCTTGTTAAACTGGATCCCGTTCCAGCCTGCCTCCTGCAAATGGGCGTTCTTGGTGGTCCCCTTGGCCCGGATCGTTAGATTCTCCACTCCCACCTCATTCACCCAGCCGCTGAGATTCACCTCGTGAACGAGTGGCGTCCAAGCGGCCCGGATCTCCACCGGGACCGCCATTTCGGTCGTCAGCGTGTTTCCGCTGATGGCTTTCACCCGCGTGAACCACTCGATCATCTGCGGATAGTCCGAGTTGTTGGCATAGGTATCGACTCCACATTCGCTGAGCCCTCCGTGCATGTGTTTCGCCAGCGACTTGTCCGCCGCATCACTTTGGGTGATCATGATCATGTCACCCACCGCGAGGCCGGTGGTGGTGGATACCGTCAGGCTTGCGGCACCCTTCGCCGCATCGGCCGTGATCGCAGCGCGCTGCGTGGTGGATCGGCCGCCGCCGACCACAATAAAGCCGGGACCATTGCTGTAAGCCTGCGTCGTCGTGGGATCGACCCCATCGATTTCAGACAACGACTGCGGCTCGTACAATTCCGCCCCGTCCTCCCCGCGCAGAACGATGCCGGTGCGGTTCAGGTAAACCCGCTTGTTGATGTACCATCGCCCGGCCGGAATCACGATGGCACCTGGCGATGGCACGGTATTGATCAGTGCCTGCAACCTTCCCGCGATATCCGTCGTGGGCGTCGGTTTATCAGCGGCGGTGAGCCTCGCCACTTCCGGGACGACCGGTAGTCTCACAGAAGAAGAACGGTAACCCGCCCACGAGTAATCCTGCAGTCTTCCGGCCGCGCTCCACAGCTCGCCGTCGGTGCCCCAAAGCGAACTCGTCTGAGCGTTGGCCACCATCGCGCCGGCGAACAACGTCATGATCCACAAAGCCAGCCGGCTCCTGCATTCGCAAACGGTTGGTTTCATGCGACTGGAGGCAGGACCTGAGTGCTGGACCGGCGGGAAATCATCGTCTTTCAATCCGAAGTTTTTGCGATCCGATGGAAACAATTTGGGGGAGAAAGTTGAAACATTGGAATTCTGAAATGATGAAGTCTCGGCAGCACGCCGGTCCCTGTCGGATTTCGGAGCTTTCACAGCACATTCAGCTACCGAAAGCATAGCCTTACCGGCCTGATCGCCAAGAATTCATTTGCCCGTGGCCTTTTTCGCGATCCGCCTCGTGAAAAATTACGGGCGGTTAAAAGCCGCCGCCACGTTTCCGAGTCTTCAAAAAACCACGAGGGCCGATTGGCATTCTGTCATTTCGCGCGTTGGACGAGGTTGATGATAGGCGGCAGGGTTTCCACCCACGCGTGGGCCATGGCGCAGCGAACGACTGCCTCCTCATCATCGCTGCGAGGAAAACTCCGGGACTCCCGCAGCTTGCGGACGGATCTCGTGATGGCCGCAAGCTCGGGTGTTAGAGAGAGGATTCCCAACACTGAGGCCAAGGCGGTCGCCGCCAGAAAAACGGAAATCGCGCCCATGGCAGGGATCTTCGCCACCAGTACGGCCATGACAGCGACCATCGCGCTCAGCGGTGGAACCGCCATGCCAAAGCGCTTGGAGCTCAGCCGCGACGCCACGCCCTTCGGGTCGCTCTCCTTCCATTCCTTCAAGGCGGTCAGCCTCAGTTGTCGGCCAAATTCATGGGCCGATTCCTCCGCCCGCTGGGTAACCGCCTCTCCCTCGACCGCCGGCATCCATCGCGCGAGATCGCAGCGGCATGGACGACCGCCGTATTCACTGAGCACGCGGAGGCCGAACCACCAACGCGCGATCACCGCCGCTGCCAGCGGAATCACCGAGAACAAGAAAATCACCTTCCACATGTCGCGAGCGTCCGATGGATTCTTAAAAATGTCGCGCCGATTATTTCCTCGGTGAACCCGCCGCGACCCAGCCTTTCGGATCGTCCGGCCACGGATGCCTTGGATAGCGTCCGGCGACCTCCTTTTTCATCTGCGCGTAGCCAGACGACCAGAAGCCCTTCAGGTCCTTGGTCATTTGCCACGGCTTCTGGCCGGGAGTGAGGATGTGAATTAGCAAGGGAACCCTTCCGTTCGCGATGGTCGGAGTTTCCCAAATCCCGAAGAGATGGGACACCCGCAGGGAAATGAACGGGTCCCTTCCCTCTCCATACGTGATCTTCGCGGATTGTCCGTTAGGCAGGTTGATCCTTTCCGGGCAATAGGCATCGAGCGCGCCACGTTGTTCGGAACTGAGCCAGTCGCGCAGGACCCGCCAGACATTCGCCTCCTTGATATCCTTGTAGCTCACCGCGCCGTGGCAGATCTGCGCGATGGCATCGGCCCGATCCGCGTCGGTCCATCCGGGCATGCCAAGTTCCGGCATCCATGCGCCGAGTGATGAAAGTCGAGAGGTCCACTGGCTAACAGAGTCATCCCAGTTTTTCAAAACGAGCTCACCCGAGAGCACACGGGCTGCCAGAAGCTCGGCGGCCTGGTCGAGATTCACGCCGTGGTCGCTCTCCTTCGACTCGATCACCAGATCGCGGAATTTCGTCTCCTTGCGTGCGACCACCCGCCGCCTCGCGTCGTCCCAAGCGGCGCCATCGGATGCCACCAGATCCTCTGGAAAAAGCTCCGCCAGCCACGCGGGATCGATGGCGGTCGCGCGGCGCAAATGGACGATGATTTCGCGCGCCTCCACCTCCGTGATCTCCGCCGCCACGAATGCCGGGGCATTCCTAACACACGACTCATCGTCCAGCTTGCCCTTGCGATTTCCCACCAGCTTGCAAGCCAGCGTGCCTTGGCTGATCCGGATCGCCAACTGGTCGCTGAACGAAGCCAGCATCGCCTTACCGACCGCCTCACGACGGGCCTTGAAATCCACCGGTTGCCACTGCCAGCCGAAGCGTTCCGCCATGGAGCACAAGCGGTCGAATCCCTGCGCCGTCTCCCGCGCGCCGCGTGCCATGACGCCAATCTGATCGCAGCGGCGCGGATCGAAACCCATTGCCTCGGCCGATTCGAACGCGCGCCATTCCCCGGCGAAATCCGAATCGTCATCCGCGAACAGGAAATCCTTCCGCCCGACTCCGCCCCGCTTGTTGGTGAAAATCCCCTCACCTTGCACGGTTGCCGCGATGAATGCCGTTTCCGCCACACAGCCCTGCTCGTAACCGGCGAGCATCAGGCGGGAAAATCGAGGCTCCAAGGGCAGCGACGCCATCTTCCGCGCCCTCGTCGGTTAGATCTCCCGGCGCATCAAGCGCACCCAGATCATGAAGAAGCCGCTCGGCGCGTGTTAGAGATTCATCGGTCGGCGCATCGAACCAACGGAAATCCCGTATTTCGGAAATGCCCGCCGCTTTCAACAACAGCACCGCCTCCGCCAGATCCACCCTCCGGACCTCCGGTTCCTCAAATTCCGCCCGCCGTGCATGATCATTTTCACTCCACAAGCGGAACGCCCGTCCCGGTGCCGTCCGCCCGGCGCGCCCCGCCCTTTGTTCCGCTGCGGCGCGGGAAATTTTCTTGATGAGCAGCGTGTTGATCCCCCGGCGCGATTCGAATGAAGAGATCCGTGCCAGCCCGCTATCGATCACCGTCCGCACGCCATCGATGGTGAGAGAGGTTTCCGCCACGTTCGTCGCCACGATGATCTTCGGCCGCGAGCCGGGAGAAATCGCCGCCTCCTGTGCCGCCGGAGGCAACGCGGAATAGAGCGGAAAGACATCCCAACCCTTCGCTGCCCCGCTGTTTTCCAACAGCTCGATCGTCCGCCGGATCTCGTGCGTCCCCTGGAGGAACATCAGGATGTTTCCCGCGTCAGGCATCGCCATCGCCTCGCGGCAAACGGTCACCATCTTCTCCCAGATCGGCGTTTCACGCGGAGGGCCGCCGCGCCGGTCATTCACCGGAGGACGATCCGCCCGATGGATCACCTGCACCGGGAAAGTCCGGCCACCCGCCTCCAGCGACACCGCCGGAGCGAGATAGTCCGCGAGGCCGGCGGTTTCCAAAGTCGCCGACATCACGACCACCCGCAGGTCAGGTCGCTTGCCATCCTGCAAATCCAGACAACGCGCCAAGGCGATGTCCACCGCCAACCGCCGCTCGTGGAATTCGTCGAAAACCACCGCTCCCACTCCACCCAACTCCGGATCATCCTGGATCCAGCGTTGGAAAACACCGTCCGTCATGTAGATGATCCGCGTGTCATTCCGGTATTTCGTGTCGAAGCGCACGGCGTAACCCACCTCGTTGCCTAAAGTCGCCTTGCGTTGTTTCGCCACCCAGCCCGCCAGCAGCCGCGCCGCCATCCGCCTGGGTTCGATCACGATGATGCGACCGGAAATGCCCCCATCCAAAAGCATGCCCGGCACCGACGTCGATTTGCCCGAACCCGTCGGAGCCTTCAACAGCACCCGCGCGCGTTCCCCCCGCATCGCATCGCGAAGCGCATTCTCTATTTCAAATACCGGCAAGGTCACGCGGGAGGATTTGCCGGAAATCCCGAGGAGTGGCGATCTCAGAATCGGCTCTTCGTACGTAGTTCAGCCCTTCAGGGCGTCTTCCATGCGCCCGAAGACGCCTTGAAGGGCTGAACTACGTACGAAGAGGGTTTGCACAGCGTTAGCGGAAGATTGACCCGGCGACTTCCGGGTGCGAGTCTCAAGACCATGCCGGATTTCCATCATCCCAGCAACCCGTCGCCAGCCGTGTGCCGGGGTTGGATTCCTTTCCTCGCCCATTTTCTCCTCATCCTCGCGGCTTGGACGGTGGTCATCAAATACCTTTTCCCCATCGCCTTTGCCGCCGCACACGGCCTCCCGCTAACTGCCCATGTCGCTTGGGACTTGTGGCCGGCTTTCCACGTCTGGCTGGCTTGGCTGCTCCTGAACTGGAAGGGCTGCACCCGGTGGGTCGCCATCGGCATGTCGGCGATCGAGATCGTCATCATCGTCACGCTCTTTTACCGCTTTCTCAGCGGGCCGGATCCGGAGTGGACGATCTGGAGAACCAATTGGTTCATCAACAAGGTCTTCGTCCTCTCGTGCTTCATCCTCATCCTCGGCACCTTTTGCTTTTTCCGAAAGCATGTGGAAACCTATCGAAAATCCATCACCACCCCCTCCCCACCGTGAACCTCACCCGCAGACATTCGCTCAAACTCATCGGTGCCGCCACTGGCGCGCTCGCGTTGCCGCACACTTCCGTTCTCGCCGCAGAAACGAAGGATGCCATGAAAAAAATCCCATCCTCCGGCGAGGAGCTGCCGGTCATCGGAATGGGAACATGGCGCACCTTCAACGTCGGCAGCGACACCGTCCTGCGCGATGCCCGCGCCGAGGTGTTGAAAACCTTCTTCGCCAATGGCGGCCGCATGGTGGACTGCTCGCCGATGTATGGATCCGCCCGCGAGGTCGTCGGCTACGCGTTGAAGAAAACCGGCATCCCGGACAACCTGTTCTCGGCTGAGAAAATCTGGGCCGAAGATGGCTCAAAAACCCGCGAGCAGACCGCCGAGTCCGCCAAAATGTGGGGCGTGAAAACCTTCGATCTCATGCAAATCCACAACCTCGTCGCATGGGAGCGCCACCTCGCCACCCTGCGGAAGATGAAAGAGGAAGGGAAGATCCGCTACATCGGCATCACCACCTCCCACGGACGGCGGCATGACGACCTGGAGAAAATCATGCGTGCCGAGAAGCTTGATTTCGTCCAGCTCACCTACAACCTCACCCATCGCGAGGTCGAGGACCGGCTCCTGCCTGCCGCCGCGGAGCGCGGCATCGCCATCATCGCCAACCGGCCTTATGACGGCGGCGACCTGATCACGAAGCTCAAGTCGAAAAAGTCCCCGCTGCCGGAATGGGCGGCGGAGATCGATTGCAAAACTTGGGCGGAATTTCTGCTCAAGTTCGTCGTTTCCCACCCCGCCGTGACTTGCGCCATCCCCGCCACCGGCAAGGTCGCCCACATGAATGAGAACATGGCCGCCCGTCATGGCCGCATGCCGGATGCCGCGACCCGCAAGCGCATGATCCAATATGTCGAGAGCTTATGATCGGCGACCTTGGCAGTTATTCCGTCCGCAACTTCATCTCGTTCGTTGACGAGGTCTATTTCCGGCTCTTCGAGCGCCAGTTCGAGGCATGGTGGCCCGCCCCTCTTCTGGTTCTGGCCATCGGGGTCGCGACGCTTGTCCTGGCATGGCTTGGAAAAGCGCGGCTGGTGGCCATCCTGCTAGGCCCGCCTCTCGCCAGTAGCGCCATCACCTTTCACTTTCTGCTCTATGCCGAGCTCACACCGGTCGGTCGCGTCTTCGGGTGGGCCTTCCTGATCCAGGTTCCACTGATCCTGCTATGGGGGTTCGTCACGAAACCGACCGGAAAAATCCGTGTCTCGGTTCCCACGATTTCGGGCGCAGCCATCGCCTTCTTCGCGCTCGCCATTTACCCGCTGCTCATCCTTTTCACGGAACGCAACAAGACGGGCGTGGAAATTTTCGGCATGGCTCCCGATCCCACCGTCGCCTTCGTTCTCGGCATCCTCCTGATGTCCGCCCGGCCGCTTTGGTTGCTGCTCCTTTTCCCCATCCCGCTCCTCTGGGCCGCCGTTTCCGGAGCGACCCTCGACGCCCTGGAGGCCCCATTCGCAATGGTCCTCCCGTCGCTCGCCGGAATCGCGGTATTCGCAGCCATTTGGAAGGCGGTTTTCAGGGCTCCCGACGCCTCTCCGTGAATCCGGAGCGGTGATCTTAGAATCGCGATCTCAATGGGGCGAGGAATACAAAGTCCATGCGCTTCAGTCGAACAATTTCCGATAGATCTTCCTACCAGTCTCGGATGGAGGTTCCGAAAATGCTTTCAGATTGAATTCATAGTCTTCGGCACTCTTGTCTCCGTATTTCTTGTAGAGTCCAACCAGAATCCTCCTTGCTCTGGACGGGTTCTTCAACGGTGCTACCGACCCGGAAAAGGCATCATTCAAGCTGCATGGATAGGCAGTCTTGTAGGAGGTGAAAACTCCATCGCGATCGATTGGAAACGTAACCCACTCCTGATGGTCGTTCTTGTCCGTCACACCAACCACAATAGTTCCCCCATCCATGTAATACAGGAGCACTACCGACTTTGAGGGCAACGCCATTGACTTGAAAGGTTCCTCCTCACGCGAGAGGTCGGACAAATCCGGTGCCCTCCGGAGGGTGCTCAAAGCTCCCGCCAGGACGGCCACCACAATCACCAGAACAACTAATTTTTTCCGCGACATCCGAAATTTTTCTTCACGAGATCCCAATCCAGTAAAATGGATTCCCCGGAAGCAACCTGGGCCTGACGTGTCTCCAAAAGCACCAGATGTTCTGGCGGAATTTCCAACCGACTCTCCCTTTCTCGCGGATCGGACGAATTGCCGCCCATCGTTTGAAGTTTAGAATTTCCATCAGGATTCATGGAAGAACTCTATCGGTTCGGACCATCCTAATCCAGATTCAAATCCACGTCTTCGCTCGTAGTTCAGCCCTCCCGACTAACTTGAAAGTTGAGGATGCAGAGACGTGGCGGCGGTTTTAAACCGCCATGCCCCAACTCATCAATTTTTGCGGTGCGGTGTGGCGAAGTCCCAAGCATGGATTCAGCGGCTTGGCGGTTGGAAACCGCCGCCACGATGCGCTGCGAAGTTGCTCCCGAATCCACACTCAGCGCAGCGCGGGTTCTTGTGCTTGAGGGCGTCTTCGAGCGCATGGAAGACGCCCTCAAGGGCTGGACTACGAACGAAGAGGGCTTGCACAGCGGCCTCCCGGACTCCATGGATGGGCATGGACCGCTGGTTTCTCATCGCCTCCACCCTGCTCGCCACCGCCGGTGGGGTGTGGGGCATGATTTCGGTGCACCGGGGGCACCGCAGCCACTGGACGGTGGTCTGGATGGCGGCGACCTTTCTCTGCCAGATCGGTTTCCTTGCCGTCCGCGGGGAAATGCGGGCAGCCTGCCCGATTCTGGACCGGGGGAAATCCTGACTTTCCTCGCCTGGTCGCTGACCTTGTTTTACCTGCTCGTCGGCCCCGCTTACCGGATTTCCCTGCTCGGCGTTTTCACCGCGCCGGTGGTGGTGATTTTCCAGGCACTCGCCCTGATTCCCGGAACGCTTTCTGCAAATCCCACGAAGATTGCCGGAGGAAATCCCTGGCACGAGACGCACTCGGCGATGTCGGTCCTGGCCTATGGCGCACTGGCCCTTGCCGCCGTGGCCGGGGTGATGTTCCTGGTCCTCGACAAGCAACTGAAGGAGCATCATTTGAAGAGCGGGCTGTTCCGGAATCTGCCGCCGGTGCGCGAATTGCTGATCTCCCTCGAACGCCTCCTCTGGCTGGGCGGGAGCCTGCTGACCATCGGGATCGTGGCGGGATTCCTGATGCCGCGCACGGAATCCGCATGGGGCCACCTGATCGCTGCTGTGGCCGTCTGGCTCGGCTACGGGGTGCTGCTCGGGGTGAAGCAGGTGCGGGGATTGACGGGTCGGCGCTTTTCGCTGTCGGCGGTGTTGTTGTTCGTGCTTTCGCTGGTGGTCTTCGCATTTGTCTGATGGAAATTCTCTGTCTCGGCCTCAACCACCGCACGGCCCCCGTGGATGTGCGGGAGCGGTTTGCCGTGGGCACGCCGAAGCTCGGGGAAGCTTCCACCGACCTCATGGTCCTTGCCGAAGCGATGGAGGCGGTCGTCATTTCCACCTGCAACCGGACCGAGTTTTACCTCGCTGCGGACAACGCCAAAGCAGCCTTCGAGAAAATCGAGACGCGCCTCGCCGAAAAGATCCGGTTGGACTCAAGCGTGGCCGACCATTTCTACCGGATCGAGAAATCCGAAGCCGCACGCCACCTCTGCCGGGTCGTCAGCGGGCTGGATTCCATGATGCTGGGAGAAACGGAAATATTCGGGCAAGTCAAACAGGCTTATCAAGCCGCACTCGATGCTGGTGCAACTGGATTGGCGTTAAACAAACTTTTCCAACGAGCGTTTAGCGTCGGAAAGAAGGTGCGAACCGAAACCTCCATCCAGGAAGGTTCAACGTCCGTTGGAAACGTGGCCGTGGACCTGGCGGAGAAGATTTTCGGCCACCTGAAGAACAGCGAGGTGATGATTTTGGGGGCCGGTGAGATGAGCCGCATCACCGCCCAGAGCCTTGTTTCCCGTGGGGCGAAATCCATTTTCGTGACCAATCGATCGTTTGAAAAAGCCCAGGACCTCGCCACCGAAATGGGTGGGAGCGCGGTGCGTTTCGACGACTGGCAAAGCGTCCTCGAACGGGTGGACGTGGTGATCGCCTCGACCGGAGCGCCGCATGCGATCGTGCATCGCGAGCACGTGGAAAAGGCCCGCCGGGCGCGAAAATATCGGCCGCTGTTCTTCATCGACATCGCCGTCCCCCGCGACATCGATCCGGCGGTGGGCGAGATCGAGGAGGTCTATCTTTACGACATCGACACCCTGGAGCAGTTGGCCGATGAGGCCCGCGCCCGCCGACAACTCCAGATTGACGAGTGCGAGCGGATCATCGATCACGAGTTGGCCAAACTGAATCTGCCGGGGACCTGAATCCAGCGATTTGCCAGGTCAGGCCGATTTGGGTTAAGGAAAAGGAAAATCCGCGGGTGGTGGTCGCCGGGGATCAGGCTCGTGACCTCGTCCCAACGGGGCGGCTCATCCCAGCCCGGGATGAAATACCGGGACCCCGGTTTCAGATCCGTGTTCGTGTCCTGTAGGGACCTTCCATGCTCGCGCGAGATCGATAAACCCTCCCTGCATGAAGTGTCCCGACAGGACACGAATTCCTGGCGGATCGACGTCCCGGCACCTTGTGCCGGGCTGGAATGAATCGTCCCGATGGGACGGAAGATCTGCTCCATTTGTCTCCCGTCCGGATGTTGGGACGGTTACTTCGCCTTTCCGAGCCACTCGGTGAACTCGCAGATCGAGCGGTAGGTGGAGCGACCGTTCTCGGGATCGACGTAGATCCGAGGCTCGCGGCGAAGCGTTTCGGTTTTCCATCACCCGGCCCGTTGGGCACCTCACCAATTCTTGTGAGGCGACAAGTGCGGCGCGGCATGGTAGCAAGCAGACGATGATCTGCAGTTTCCCGAAATCTGACTCCCGGAAATCCCACCCGGCCTGGAGTGGCCTGTTCTGTGTGTTCGCCCTCATGACAAGTCCTGCCGTCGCCGCGGACCCGGCCTCTTCCACGTCCCGAATGGTCAGCGTTTCCAACTCGCCCGGAAAACCCTGGGCGGCCATGAAAGTCAGGACCCTCGCGGACCTTCCCGACATCGCCCCCGATCCGGATGGCGGTATTTACGGTGGCAAAGGAAAACCGGACCTTGCCCGTGCCACCGGTTTTTTCCACACCGCATTCATCGACGGTCGCTGGTGGTTCATCGACCCCGAGGGCCGCCTCTTCATTCATCAGGGCGTCTCCACGGTCCGGACCATTGCCACCAACGGCGCGAAGGACGTCTTGAAACAGCGATTCGGCACGCAGGATGACTGGGCGAAACAAACGGCCGCCATGCTCCATGAAAACGGTTTCAACGGACTGGGCGGCTGGGCTGACGACGAGACGCTCCGCCCCTCCGTGAACCACCTCGTTTACACCAGGATCTGGAATTTCATGTCCAGCTACGGCAAGAGTCGTGGCGGAACCTATCAGAAGCCCGGCCACACCGGTTACCCCGGCGACTGTCCGTTCATCTTCGACCCGGAGTTTCCCGCATTCTGCGAGGACCATGCGCGCAAGCTCGCGGCCACCAGGGACGACCCATGGTTGCTGGGGCACTTCACCGACAATGAGCTGCCATGGAGCCTGAAGATGCTGGAGGCCTACCTCAAGCTTCCCGCCAAAGACCACGGTCACATCGCCGCAGACGCGCTGGCTGGAATCAACGCCACGGAAGTGGCAATTCCTCAACGGTCATCACCGATCGCGACCGGCAGGAATTCGTCGGCTACGCGGCCGACACCTACTTTGCCGCGGTGAGCAAGGCCATCCGCAAGCAGGATCCCAACCACCTCATCCTCGGCGCGCGCTTCCACAGTCCGACCTACAAGCTGACCGGTCTCTTCAAGGCCGCCGGCCGCCACGTGGATGTCGTCAGCATGAACTACTACCATGCATGGACCCCGGATTCGAAGCAGCTCAATTCATGGTCCACCGGTTCGGGAAAACCCATCCTCATCACGGAGTGGTATGCCAAAGGGGCAGACAGCGGCCTTGGCAACACCAGCGGCGCGGGCTGGCTCGTGAAAACCCAGCGCGACCGCGGACTCTTCTATCAGAACTTCACGCTCGGTCTGCTGGAATCGCGCGCCTGCGTCGGCTGGCATTGGTTCCGCTACTCCGACAACGATCCCGACGAAAAGGGAGCCGACCCGTCGAATCGCGATGCCAACAAGGGCATGGTTTCCAACCGTTATGTCCCCTATCAGCCGCTGGTCGAGTCGATGAGGGAAATCAACTTGCGCACCTTCGGCCTGATCCGTCACTTCGACCAGGCCAAGCCCGCATCCATCAAGCCATGAACGCCCGCCTCATCGCGGCGTGCTGCTGACCCAGTTCCGAGGATCAGACCATCCTCTCGCGAAGCGCGCGCGCCACGGCCGCGGCGCGGGATCTCACATCGAGCTTCTTGAACAGGTGCCGGGTGTGCGTGTCGATGGTGTGGATGCTCACATCGAGCCGGTCCGCCATTTCCTTGGCCGAGAGCCCTTCGACGATCAGAGTGAGCATCTCGTGTTCCCGCGGTGACAGCGAGACCGGAGTCGTGGCCTTGGTGAGCTTGGCAAGCAGCTTCACCACACTTGCCGCGATCAGCGGCGACATCGGCGAACCGCCCTGCGCGGCTTCATGAATGGCCTCCACGATCTGCTCGGGACGTGCGGTTTTAAGCAAATAACCCGATGCGCCCGCGCTGATGGCGGCGGAGATCTTCTTTTCATCCTCGAAAACGGTCAGGATGACCACCCGGCAGTCGGGAGCCAGCTTGATGACGTCGTCAATGGCCTCCAGTCCGCTGCGACCGGGAAGGCCAACGTCCATCAGCAGCACCTGCGGCTGTTCAGTGAGTGGAGCCCTGCGCAAGGACAGCAGCATGGCTTCCGCGTTCGCAAAGGCGTCGGTGCAATTGAGACCCCTCGCGGGAGAGCAGAGCCGCTGGAGGTTTTTGCGCAGGACATCATGATCTTCGACGATCCAGACGATGGGATGGCTTTGCGGTGGATTTGGCATGAGGGTGGATCTAACGTTTTGTCCAGCGCCAGCCGCGCGGGACATCCAGCATCACTCGGGTTCCTTTTCCAGGCGACGAGGTCAGACTCATCTCCGCCTTCATAATGGCCGCCCGCTCGCGGATATTGCCGAGGCCGTGGCCGCTCTCGACGGCGTCGGGATCGAACCCGCATCCATCATCCGTGATCTCGATGCGCAGCCCGCCGGACGTGGGGCGGAGATGGAATTTCACCTTTGAGGGCCCGCCATGGCGGACGGCGTTGTGGAGGACCTCCTTGCAGAAAAGGTATAACTCGCGGCGCGTTTCGAGATTCGGCTCCCAGGTCAGTGGAGGCGTGGACAGGCGACATTCCAGCTCCACGCCGCGCATCAGGCGCTGGGCGAGGCCGGACATCACGTTCAGCCAATCCGCGGCGGCACCGCCACGCCTGCCTCCTAACAACGACACCATGTCGCGCATCGAGTCCGCGCTTTCCCGGGCCACCATTTCGATTTCCGCGAGATCAAGCCGCATCTGGGCGGCGTCCTCCTGATCGGCAAAGGAGGAAATCAGGGCGATGCTGCCGAGGTTCGAGCCGAGCTCGTCGTGGAGGTCGCGCGCGAGCCGCTCGCGGTGGCGCTCGCGGTCCAGCACCCGCTGGCGGTGGCCGCGCCAGGAGAAGAGTCCCGCAATGATTGCGATGCCGCCCGCGCCGCCGATGCTGGTCCCTACCATGAGATGTTCCGCGTGAGTGAGCACGGCGCGGCGACGGATCAAAAGGACTTCGCGGCGACGCTCCAGCGTTTTGCGTTGTTCCAACTGACGGATCCATTCCGGAAGTTCCAGCAAGCTGCCGCCACCGGACACCCCGTCCGTGAGGCCGGCGCGCAACCACTCGGCGTCTTCGATCGATTGCCCGGCGATCACGGGTTTGTTCAGCGCCACATTGATGTCTCCCGCGTAAGCTTGGATTTCCCCGAGGGCGAAGACGAAGTCTCCGGTCCGTTCGCGGAGCCGGGTGGCCGTCATCCGGATGTAGCGGGCGGGTTTCACCATCCCGCCGTAGGACTGCATGTTCCGGCCGGGTGACTGGAGGGAGATGCTGGTCCGGTCATAGATCATCTCCGGGTTCCTGAAATTTTCAGTTAGATCGGTCTCCAGTTTGAAGCGGGCGGGGAAACCATAATAGGAGTCCCAGGGCATCGAGCTCTTCCATGCCGGGATGAGCCGGATTTCATCGAGTTTCACCGGCTCTCCCAGATCCACGATGACCGCTTGCTGGTCATTCATCGATTGGGCGATTTCGCCATGCCAACCCATGACCGGTTGCTTGTCCTGAGCCAATGGCAGGCCGAGCGGGGTCATCTGGTCCACCAGATTGCTTCGCGACCAAGCAGGCCGGATTTCCCGCGAGCTCGATGAGCGCACCTTCGCCTGCGGGGTCATATTGCGGTTTCCCTTCAAGACCATCAGCTCCGCCAAGCCAAGGATGGGAGGTCCCTCGCTATCCCATGATTTGATGGCGGTGAGGCGGATCCTGCGCAGGACCACCCCCGCCGGGCAGGGCGCGGATACCGGGAAAAATCCGGGATTGGGGAAATCCCCGCCGGTTTCGTCCATGAGATGATGGGATTGGTCCTCCTCATCGAAGCCTTCCAGGACAAAACGTTTCGGAAAACCGAAGCCCGGCACCGGGCCATCCACGCCTTTTCCTAACAGGGGAATCAGGACCACCCGGTCCATGGGCATTGCTTCGGCAAGCTCGACCTCCAACCACAAGTCTTCGCCCTCGATCTTGCCGGCGCTTTGAAACCCCAGGCGATTGCCGCTGTTGACGCCCGTGATGATCGATAGACCGGCCAGATCGCGGTCGATCCCTTCGATTTCAATCCGCAGGCTCCCGAGCTCCGGGACCACCAGGTTGGCGAGACGCTCCACCCACGGCGCCCCGTCGGCAGCTTGACCAACGGAGCCCGGGGTGACCAACAGCCATGCCAAGATCCATGCTTTGCTCATACAAATCGCGATGGTGCGATGCTATGTCGGCCGCTTCGAGGATGCAACCCATCACAGGCGGGCCGCTCCTCACTAATTCTCGTGAGTCGCCAAATTTCCTATCCGGCTGATACTCCACCTCACCTTACGCTTCAAAAACCCTGAAAAACCCACGATCCTCATGAAACCCGATTCCCGCAGCCCGTTTCAGAACACCCTGCTGGCCGCCGCGCTGCCCTTGATCTGGGTGCCGGTCAGTCAAGCCGCACAACTCGTCAACTGGGATGTTCCAACAGCCACGGCCACCACCGCGCTCACGTCATCCGTGGCCACCGGCCTGAGTGCTTCGGCGGTCAGCCTCAGCGGCCTGAACCTCAACTCGGCCGGCTCGCTATGGCGGACCCGGGGTTACAACGACACGACGACCCGCTACATCACCTTTTCCATCACCGCCGCGCCGGGCAACACCGTCACCCTTGAATCGCTTATTTTCACCGCCAATGCCCAGTCCGGCACGGGCGGAGCATGGACCGCCCCCACCCTGAGGCTGGAGCACAGCACGGATGCCACCTTTGCCAGTGGAGTCGTCACCGCCGGCAGCCTGAGCCTCGGCCCGAACCTGGCGGCCGCCACAGGCACCCCCGTCACTGCGGACTCCTCCACCTTTCTAACAACCGATCTCGTGATCAACGCGGGCGAAACCTATTATTTCCGCCTGGTCGGGCTCGGCGCCAACAGCGCCACCCAAAACATGATTTCCTACAACTCGGCCAACGACATGCAGCTCAACGGCACAGTGGCGACCAGTTCCGCGGACCTTGTCTGGGCCGGAGCCGGCGGTGCCAACTGGAACACCACCGAGTCGAATTTCACGAATGCTGGAAATCCATCCACCTTTGCCGCCAACGACAACGTCACCATTGAAACCGCCGGTGCCATCCAGATCGATGCCGGTGGTATCAACGCGGGCGTGTTGAACCACACCAGCGCGGCCGGCACCACCACCCTTGCCGGCGGCAACCTCACGGTTGCCACCCTGAACAAGACCGGAGCCGCCACGCTGGCGGTGGATTCACCGCTTACGTTTTCCACCGGACTCGGCGTGACCCAACTGGCAGGCGGCACCTTGTCCATCCTGGCCGGAAGTAATTTCACGACCGCCAGCCTGAGCCTTTCCGGTGGCGCGGTTTTGCAAACGGCCGCCGGGGCGTCCTTCACCAGTGCCGGGATCAACACGCTTGGGACGGGCGGCGGCACCATTTCGAACGATTCCGACATCTCGCTCGCCAACATTTCCAACACCGTCCCGGGCGCACCTCTCATTAAATCCGGTGCAGGCATCCTCACCTTGAGCGGCATCGGCACCCAGATCACCGGGCCGGTCGATCTGGATATCACCGCCGGCTCCGTGGTGGCGAACGGTCCGGTCGGCAGCGGCCGCCAGATCAACGTGAGCGGCACCAACACGATCAATGGCTCCCTCACTTTGAACGGGCCGGTCCTCATGCTTCACGGATCGACCGTCTCGGGTTCCGGCTCGATCCTCGTGACCGGCGCCACCTCCTCGCTCACCTCGCGACTGAATTCCGGGCGCGTTGACATCAACGTCCCCATCACTCTTTCAAGTGATCTCAACGTCGAGTCTCCCAACGGCAACAACAACCTCTATCTGAACTCCCCGATCAGCGGCGCTTTCAATCTCACCAAGAATGGCAACGGGCTCGTGGAACTCACCGCGGCTAACAACTACGCCGCCACCAACATCGTGGCAGGAACACTGCGCCTGGCCACCGGCGGCAGCCTTGGTTCCGGCGACGTGGCGATCGCCACCACGCTGCAATTCAACCAGGCGGATGCGATCACCGTGGCCAACACCTTGTCCGGTGCCGGTGTTGTCCGCATGACCGGCAGCGGCAGCGTGACGCTGTCAGGGACCAACAACTACTCGGGGGGCACCACGATTTCCGCCGGGACCCTCAATGCACCGGCTCTCACCGATGGTTTCGTGGCCGGAAGTATCGGCGCAGGGGCCGGAGACCCGGAGTTCATCGTCCTCAACGGAGGCACCCTCGCGCACACCGGCCCGGACACTACTTGTGACAGGCTGTTCACCGTGGGCATCCTCGGTGGAACGCTCGCCGCCAATGGCAGCGGTCCGCTCAACATGGCTGACACCGGGGCCATCGCCGTCACCGAGCCCGATGTCACTGTGGTCGCCGGCCTCACCATTGGCACGCGCTATAAAATCGTGACCTCAGGCGACACCGACTTCACCTTGATCGGAGCTGCCAACAGCGACCCCGACACCGTTTTCACCGCCACCGGACCGGGCACCGGCACGGGCACTGTGGTCTTCGCGAATACCCGCGGATTCCGCCTGTCCGGCACCGCCCCCGGCACCAGTGTGCTTGCCGCAACCCTCAGTGATGCGGCGAACGCTCCCACCTCCCTAACCAAAGACGGCACCAACACCTGGTCCGTCACCGCGGCTAACTTTTACACGGGAGACACCCGCGTCAATGACGGCACGCTGCGGATCAGCGAGCCCTACCTTGCCAACTCATCCGCCATCACCCTCGGCGCCACCGCCATTCTTGATCTCAACTTCGACGAGACCGGCGGTGCGGTCACCGACTCCGTGGACACTCTCACCATCGGCGGCGTCCAGCAACCCGCCGGCATTTACGGGGCCAGCGGCTCCGGAGCCACCACCGTCAACAATACGAACTTCGCCGGCATCGGCACACTCACCGTGTTGACCGGCCCGGTCGCCGGAGACACCTATGCCGACTGGGCGGTGGACAACGGAATCGGCGCCGCGGCCTTCAATGACGACTTCGACAATGACGGCATCCTCAATGGTGTGGAATATGCGCTGGGCAAGAATCCGACGGTATCGAGCCAGCCGGCGGGTGTGCTTGCTGCCAACACGATCACCTTCACGAAAGGTGCCGCAGCCATCACCAACGCTGACGTTTCATGGGTCATCGAAACCTCCGAAACGCTCGCCGCGGATTCCTGGACGCCGGCAGTCACTCAAGCGGCCGGAGATACCAGCCTAACAATCACTTTCACCTTCACCCCCGGCACCCCGGTCAAGAAATTCGCCCGCCTCAAGGTCGTGCAGGCTGACTGAAGCGAGCTTGGAGGGCCATCAAGTGATGGCCCGTCGTGAAAACTTGCGGCACCCGAGATCCAATTGGGGATAGCGGATGGAACTTCCGGAGGATGACAAAGTGGGGATTCCGTGTGGCGACACCGGAGCAAGCCCATAGAATCCGGTCGATGAGGGCTCTCCTTGAAACGGATCCTCGCGGGGATACGGCAAACATTTCACGTCAGGGAACCGCCAGTTCCGCCCGCAACCGCATGAAGCGCCTCTGCTGCAACGACAGGGTCTCGATGATCGTCACGATGCGCTCGGGTGCTCCGTTGTCTTCGGATTGACTCACCGACGGGATCAAGGGAATGAAAGCCGCGCCGGCGTCGGAAACCGCCGCATCCGTCCAGGGGCCGTTCAGATCATCGGCAACCTGCACGGTCATGCGAAGATCGGTTTGGTTGGGGTTCCTCGTGAAAACAAATTCGCTTTGGTTGTTAGTGATATGTATCGTCGGAAGAATAGCGGTGTCCGCCAGCACGGGATTTCCACCCAAGGCGTATTCCATCAGGTTCAGGATCCCGTCATCATCCGGATCGGCGGCGAATCCCGCGACCGCCTCGTTGGCCGATTCCGGACCGAATTTCAATTGCCGCCAGTTGGTCGCGGGCAAGACCGGCGCGAGCGGCAGACTCAGGGTGGCAGCATTCCTGCTGCAGCGCAGGCCGGCGGAGTTGTTCAACGCATCCGGCTCTCCCGTCAGCACGAGGGTGATCCGATCACCGTGGATGTGGCTTCCGATGTTAGGAATCGTGAAGGCGACCGGGGTGCTGCCGCTCAGCGGAAGGAGTGAGCTCGAGCCGATCGGAGTGGCGGCAAGGCCACCGCTGGTGAGCATGCTGTTGGAGGTGGTTTCATTCGCCTGCGCGCTGTTCCACGTCACCGTGCTGCTGAACCCGGCATCACTTTGGTTCAGCGCCCATAGCTGGACTCTCTGGCGGGTGCTGTTGGTAAACTGAATGGTGAACGTGGCGCTGCCGCTGGTGTCCACGGCAAGGCCGCCGACATCGAACTGGAAATAGGCTTTTCGCGACGCGGTGAGCGGCGCGTGGTATTTGATCATGAGATAACCGGCGGCGGCTTCATCCACATCGGCATCCGGTGTGCCGCTGGATACGGTGGCTTCCCGGGTGACCGTGATGGAGGATTCGGTGATGGCGGCGTTGACGATAAGACTCACCGTGGCGGTGGAGGTTCCGCCGTTGCCATCGCTGATCGTGTAGGTAAACGAGTCCGCGCCCGAGTAGCCGGCGGTCGGCGTGTAGGTGACGGTGGTGCCGCCATTGAGGGTAACCGCGCCGTGCGCCCCCTGGGTGACGCTGGTGATGCTCAGCGCGTCGCCGTTGGGATCACTGTCGTTGGTGAGCACCTGGATCGTCACCGCGGTGTTGAAGGCCGTGGTTGCCGTGTCGTTCGTGGCAAGCGGCGGTGCGGGCTCCACGGGGCCGGCACTCACCGTCAGATGGGCCGCGGAAACCACCAATTCTAACGGATGGGTATAGCCGGTGGATCCGTCGTCATAGGTCACCGAAGTGAGATCGGCGTTGGAAAAACCCAGCGAGGAGAGGATATTGGAACTCCAGCCGCCCAAGGGATTGGAAATGACCACGTCGTAGAGCCCGGAGTCCGCAGGGGCCAGTCCCGACAGCGAAAGCGTCGGGGCGGTCTGGCCCGATAGAGGCACACCATCGCGCCGCCATTGCACCGCGATGACTTGGGATGAGGCGAATGGCGCGGTGAGTGATAGATTGCCGCCGCTTGCCCTCGCCACGTTGGGAACCGGCGGAGGCAAGGGACTGCCTGCGAGTTTTCTCTGCCATTCTTCCACGAAATACTCCGCCATCCAGACCGCGGATTGGCTCGACGCGTTCACGGATGCCTGCGGGGTGTTGACCAGACTGTGCTCATAACCGTTTAACAAATTCAGCTCCGCCGAAACTCCCGCATCGGTGAGGGCGCGATAGAGATCCACACTGCCGGATGTTAGAAGCGTCGTGTCGTAAGTGCCATGGATCATCACGCTGGGCAAATCGCCGGAATCCACCGTGTAGCAGCGGAACTCGGGCTCGGGACCACCCCACAAGATGGCGGAGGCGATCAGGCCGGTCCGGTCGTAAACGGCACTGGCGTCGGAACTGATCGAGGAGGCCGGGCTGGTGGTGGAGAACGGATCGGTGGTTGGCAAACCTCCCATGTCACCCGTTTCGCGGCAGCCCAGCACCGTGGCGATCCTGCCACCCGCCGAGCCGCCCGCCACGAAAATCGTGGTGGGATCGTAGCGGTAGGTCCGGCCGTTCGCACGGATCCATTGCAGGGCGATCAAGGCATCCGCGGCGGCGTCCTTGAGCGCGGGCAGTTCGTCCGCGGACGTCGGCATGTCCGCCCCGCTGCGCTGCCGGTAGTCGATGGACATCGCGACGTAACCCCGCTTGGCGAATTCGTTCGCATGGTTGACGATATAGCTTTGGGTGCGGACTCCGGTCGTGCGGAAGCCGCCACCGTGGATCAGCATGACCACCGGCCGGTTGGTGGCGGTGTCGCCCGTAGGTTGATAGATATCGACCAGGAGATCGGTCGCCACGCCCTTGTAGTTGGTCGTGGTGTGGAAAAGCACACCGCTGGTGGTGGTGACCGTGGAGAAACGCGGTGTCAGGAAATCCGCCGGCGTGGCCGGCACGTAGGGGGTGACGGTGAGGAGGAAAGTCCTGCTGGTCGTCGCCTCCCCGTCGCTGACCGAGAGGGTGATGGTGGAGGTTCCGCTTTCGCCAGCGGCGGGCGTCACCATGATGGTCCGGTCGGAACCGCTGCCTTGCAGCAGGAGGTTGTTCGCGGGCACGAGCAGCGGATTGGAAGAAGTGGCAGTGACGACGAGCGACGAGGCGGCGGTTTCCGCATCCGCGATGGTGAAAGGCAAGGCCCCGGTGTTCCAGCCCGCGACGATCGTCTGGGCGGCGATTTCACTGATGGCGGGTGGCGTGTTGACTGCCAGCGCGACGAGGCTCGGCGCGGTGGCGGACTCGCGCGACTGGATGATCAGCCCGGCGGGCTGAGTGTCGCCGGCGGTAAGCGCGGGCTGGGCGATGTCCCAGCGGTGATCCTGAACGATGATAAAGGAAGCGAATCCATCGCTGCGGGATTTTGCGAAATCCGTGACATCCAGCGAGCGGGGGGAAGCTGTTGGAGAATCCACCACGATTTGTCCTAACATCAGTGTGCCGGTGCCCTGCCCGGCGACGACATTGTTGGCGATGGCGTTTCCGGCTCCGATGTTTTGTTTCAGCACGGCGGTGGCATTCGCCCAGGTGGCGCTGGCTTCCTGCCAGGTGTTATCCACGACACCGTAAACATGGGCGCGGACCGGTTCGGTGCCGGAGCTTGTCGCCGCATGGACGGTCAGAAGAATCGAATGAAGATTCGGCGAGCCGTTCTCCGGGACCGGAATTTTGATCAGGCATGCCTTGCGCCCGTTGACCGTTCCGTCCGCGCGCACACTCATGTTGGTTAGGGATCCGCCGCCGGTGTTTTTCGAAGTGCCGTCGCCTAACTGGGTGTCCGCCACCGCGGTCTGCGTGGAAGCCACCGCAGTCTGCCCCGGCACGGTGATCAACCAGACGGATTCCGCGGGCATGTCTGCTTCCGCGAGTTTGCCGGCGCTCAGCGAGGTCATGCGGACGACGCCGCCGCTGGACTTGCCGCTGACCTCCTCGACGAAAGCCGGGTTTCCAGCGGGGACCGGGAGTTGGGAGAAATCCACCTCCAGCGGGATGGCCGAGGTGTTCCTGTTGGCGAGAAACACCTGCCAGGTGTTGGTGCCCGGGTCGTGGGTGGCCATGCTCCAAAGTCCGGTATTGACGCCCGGGCTGGCACCGGCGCTCGCGTTGATGCCGTGACGCGGCCGCCCACCCTTCGCCGCCTTGACGAACAGCCGGTAAACCTCCGCGCACTGGGTGGCGCCGCCGTAGTTGTTGTTTCCGGAGCTGGGGTTTTCCACGTAATGGGTGCCGTTTTTCGCGATGCCGTAAAATGCCGCGGAGTTGGCGGTCTGGCCGAACTTGAACAGATAGAGCTCCGCCGCGCCACTTTCTGATAGAGCAATACAATTGGCTCCGAGCGCCGAAAAATCCAACGGGGAATCCTGGGTCGCGGTGGTCAGGTCGTAGCTGGCGCCGGTCCGCACATTGAATTCAGTTAGTGCGATCGGCAGTGCCGGTTCGCCGGGCATGTCCGCATCGATCAATCCGCGCAGCGCGTCGTAATCGGTGACGAAGCCCGAGAGTCCGTCGGCGGCGATCTGGCGGGTGGTGTATTTCTGATAGTTATAGACGTGCAGGTTCATCCAGTCCGGCGAGGTGGTGCCGTCGAGCTGCAAGTGGCGGTTGGCCACGGCATCCGCGCCCCAGGTGTCGGTGGAGGCATCATCCACGCCGGTGGTGTTGTATTTCTCGGCGCCATTGGCGGTGTTGGGGGCGAAAACCCGGGGGACGAGGGATTTACCGTAGCGGGAGTTCATATCCACGACGGCGCTCTGGATCGCGTCCGAACAAATGCGGTAGCGCCTCAACCAGTCGGTTTCGGTCATCCCGGTCCAACCGTTGGGCTCGTTGAACATGGAGAAATCCCGCACGCCATAGTCCCGCGAGAGAAGGAACGCCTGGGCATAGTAATGCTGCCAGAGCTCCCATTTTCCGCCCCAGTCGCCGTCGTTGGCAATCGGGAAGCGGGAAGGACTGGCGGTGATGTTGGCGAGAATCGAGATCCCGCGGTCCCGCAGGTTTGCCAGCGCCGAGCTGAACTGGATGCGGTTGTTGCCGCCGGCGGTGTCGTTGTAATTTCCCGAAAAAACCGCCCAGTTGACATAGGTGTTGCTGAGGTTCTGGGCGCTCGTGGCGGCGTTGTCGCGGAGGAGCGTGCGCCGGGCGAAAAAACCCGCTTCGCTGGTCACTCCGTCACCCACCGGGGAAATGTCGTCGGCTGGCTCGATATCGGAGGGGCTGATAAACGCCCGGGCCGCGTTCACGCCGGAATATCGAAACCAGTCGGCCGCATTCGATGCCGGCATGAAGTGGCCGAGATTGTAGCCCAGATTGACCGGCGTGGTGCCAATCTCGGTATCCAAGATGGTTAAAGTCTCTGCCCTGACGGAGCAGGCCGATAGCCCGACAAAGAATGAGAACAAGCGGCGGGAGCGCTTCAATACCGTGCGAACCAAATCCATCTACGCTGATCGTCACTTCGAATTGACCCTGGGGCAATTCACGAATTCTAGTGAGTCAGGGAAAGAGGCATTGAGCGCCCATGGTCACTTCGTGGCATCCGATTTGGTTTTTACAGGGGAATCGAAGGCCGCAAGCGGGTGGCGGTCATGTGGATGAACCTGAGAGGCTGTCTTAAAATGGCAGGGACCGTTCTCCGCAACGGTCCTGCGAATGTGAGGCGAATGAATCCGCCCATGAAAAGCTCTTGAATCCATCCATGGTCGGACATTCACTTTCCATTCGCAGGACCGCCCGGAGGTCGATCCCTGCCTTCGGGTATTTTTCAGACAGCCTCTGAGCGGTCGATCTGGACAGGGAAAACTCGGGATGTTCCGTCCTGGCGACTTCAGACCCGGAGCGCCTGGTCCATGGATCAAGGCAGGATGGGCGAAATCACCATCTTCAGAGTCCTCGATCCTGTCTGGCAGCCGATCCTGACGCCGCTGTTCGCTCCGGCGGGTGATGATTCGGCATGGCCCTGGTTTCGATGCCGACGTTGAGGCCGCCACTAAATCTCAAACTGCATCACTAATTCTCGTGACATGACCCACGGCCCATCGGTCCCTATGATGGATCCAGTTAGAAAAAATCCATCCGCTCGCCCACATTTCCGCGCGTTCCCTCGTAGCCTTCTCACCTGCACGCATCATTCGTCCCCGCGGCCCAGTTGAAGACGGGGGACATCGTGAACGGTGAGGCCCCGTCCGTCCACTTGGGAAACGCCAGCAAATGTCGCGCCAGCTCCACCTCCGCAACCTTCATCGATCCAATCCATTCCCCAAAATGAAAACCCGCACCCCATCAACCCGCAAGCACCGGCAAGGCTTCACCCTCGTCGAGTTGCTTGTCGTCATCACCATCATCATTGTCCTGGTCGCCCTCACCTTCATGGGCACGCAATCATTTCTCAAGAAAGCGGCCGCCGTCAAGGATGTCGCTAACATGCGCGGCATGTGGAACGGCATCAGCCTCTATGCCGCGGACAATTCCGACACCCTTCCAGGACCCATCTTCTCGGGACAAAAAGCGATCTATGGATTGGCATCCACCGGACGCATCAATTTCTTTCTCGCACCCTACATGGGTTACGAGAACCCGAAGGTGAATGAATTCCTGGCTTCGATGTCATCCAGTTGGCAAAAAACCGACGCCCAGAAGAACGCCCCCGTTTACATCATCCGCAAGGACGTCCCTCTCAGACAGACCGCAGGCGGACCGTCCACCTTCCAACCTTGGGGCTACCCCAGCACGAGCAAGCCCATGAAACTGTCTGCCGCTCTCAGCAAGATCGACGCATCGCGGACCTGGGCCATGACCGATGTGGATCAACTGCATCCCGATGCCAAGAGCGCCGCCTGGAAACCTGATGTCCCCGAGGGAATGGCCCACGGCACGTATCGGCTGGCAATCTATTTTGATGGCAGCAGCGGCAAGGTGGATGTCCAGAACCGGCCCAGGTAAGCACCGGAGACTTACAATGGAGAAATGGCCTTCGGTGAAATTCTCATTTCCACGGGCCAATGCCACCGAGGGACTGAATCATCGCAAGATGGATGGCGGTCTTGGCCAAGGTCATCACGTCAGATCCTACGCCATTTCCTGACCGGTCCATTGCCAGGACGGACGGACAGGTTGGGCTTGCGTCAAGGTGCTTCCGTGGGCCATTGAGAGGGGCACGCGGGACAATCGACTCCCGCCCATTGAAATGAGCGAATCCCCCACCCCCATCATCGTCGGCACGCGCGGCAGCGACCTTGCGCTGGTGCAGGCGACGGCCACCGAGGCGGCACTGGCGGCAGCATTTCCGGATCGGCAGATCGTGCGGTCCGTGATCACCACCACCGGCGACCGCCGGACCGACGTGTCCCTGGCCGATGTCGCCAAGGCGGAAGGAACCTTCGACAAGGGGGTCTTCATCAAGGAAATCGAGGAAGCCCTCGACGCCGGGGAAATCGACATCGCGGTGCACAGTCTGAAGGATCTTCCGACCGTTCTGGAGAAGCGTTTCGTCCTGGCTGCGGTGCTTGAACGGGCACCGGTCCGTGACGTGCTCGTCATGCGCCATCCGGGCGGGCTCGATGCCTTGCCGGTCGGTGCCAAGGTCGGCACCAGCAGCGTGCGACGCGCCAAACAAATGGAGTGGATGCGCTCCGATGTCGCCGTGATCGACCTGCGCGGCAACGTGCCGACCCGTCTTCGCAAGCTCGCGGACGGCGAAACCTACGACGCCATCCTTCTCGCCGAGGCCGGCCTGGTCCGGCTGGGTTTCATCCCGGAAAACTCTCCGGGCGATGGAGCGGAGGAAGTAACCGGCATTCCGGGGATTTTCGTCACCCGCCTCGATGAAGACTACTTTTTCCCCGCCGCCGGCCAAGGCGCCATCGGCCTGGAAGTCCGCTCCAACGATGCACCCAGCCGCGTGTTCGCCGAAACCATCGGCCACCGGGAATCCTGGCTGCGCATCACCGCCGAGCGCGAATTCCTGCGTCTGCTGGACGGCGGTTGCCACACGCCGGTCGGCGTTTACTCGTCGATTTCCAACGGCGAAATCCACCTCAAGGCCCGCGTCTTCCCCGACGCCGGCGGCGACGCCGAAACGTGGCGAAGCCCGCGGCACCGATCCCATTTCAATCGCACTCGAACTTTTCAACTCCCTCTCATGAGCACTTCCGGAATCTGTTATCTCGTCGGCGCCGGCCCCGGCGACCTCGGCCTCGTCACCCTGCGCGCCAAGGAATGCATCGAGCTGGCCGATGTCCTCGTCTACGACGCCCTCAGCAGCCCCGAGCTGCTGAACTGGACCAAGCCGGCTGCGAGAAAATCTACGTCGGCAAGCGCGCCAAGGACCACACGGTGCCGCAGGACGAGATCAACGCCATCATCGTCGAGAAAACCAAGGCCGGCAAGAATGTCGTCCGACTCAAGGGCGGCGACCCGATGATCTTCGGACGCGGCGGCGAGGAAGCCGCCGAACTCGCGGCGGCAGGCGTGACGTTCGAGATCGTTCCCGGCATCAGCTCCACCATCGGCGGCCCGGCCTACGCCGGCATCCCGGTCACCCACCGCGACCACAACACGCAGCTCACGATTTTCACCGGCCACGAGGATCCGACCAAGGGCTTCACCTCGGTCGACTACGAGCAGCTCGCCAAGCACCTGGCACCAAGGTCTTCGTCATGGGCGTCGCGAGATTGCGTGAAATTTGCAACTCCTTCATCGAACACGGCGCCGATCCGGACACTCCGATCGCCCTGACCCGCTGGGCGACGACCGGCTGCGCAAAAAACCATCACCGGCACGCTGGCAACCATCGCCGACATCGCCGATGCGCAAAATTTCAGCTCACCCGCCGTCGCCGTGATCGGCAACGTGGTGAAGGAGCGGGAGAAGATCAACTGGTTCGAGAAACGTCCGCTCTTCGGCAAGCGCATCGTCGTCACCCGCACGCGGGAACAGGCCGGCGAACTGAGCAAGGCGCTGCGCGACCTCGGCGCGGATGTCATCGAGCTGCCGACCATCCGCATCGAGGGACCGCCGACCGCCAGGAATTTGCGGAGCTGGTGACCCACGCCCACGAATACGACTGGCTCGTTTTCACCAGCCCGAACGGCGTGGAGCGTTTCTTCGACGCGTTCTTCGCCACCTATCCGGATGCCCGCAGCCTCGGAAATCCCAAGATCGCAGCGATCGGCGAAGGAACCGCCAAGAAGATCCGCGAGTACCGCTTCGCGGTCGATCTCATCCCGGAACGCTTCGTCGCGGAGGGACTGATCGATGCGTTCAAGAAGGAAGATATCGAGAATCTAACCATGCTCTGGGTGAAAGCGGCGGAAACCCGCGACGTCGTCGGCGAGGGACTGACGAAACTCGGTGCCATCGTGGACAACTGCATCGCCTATCAGACGGTGGCCGAGACCGAGGACCCGACCGGAGCACGTGCCCGGCTGGAGGAGGAAGGCGCGGACATGATCACGTTCACCTCCAGTTCCACGGTCGATCATTTCTTTGATCTCGGCATCGACTGGCCGGAAGATTGTGCGGCGGCGAGCATCGGCCCCGTCACCAGCGACACACTCCGCAAGCACGACATGAAGCCGGCCTTCGAAGCCCCCCAACATGACATCCCCGGCCTAACCGCAGCCATCGTCAAATACTTCAAGAAGCAATCCAAATGAACGCCATCCGCTTTTCGATCCTCACCGCCCTCCTCCTAACATCCCGGCTTCCCGCCAATGTCGGCGACAAGCCGGTCGAAGGTGCCGAGGTGATCTTCGACGGCTCCCGCGAGATGCTCGACCGGAAATGGACCTACTGGGAAGGTCCCGGCTTCGCCTCGTCATTGCCGATCAAGTGGAAGATCGTTGACGATCCGGTGGACAAGGGAACCGTCCTGATGACGGATGATCCGGTGGCTGCCGGCGGGAAGTACGGCTCGGCCGACATCGTCACGAAGAAGACCTATCGCGATTTCCGGCTGCACATCGAATTTCTCATCATGAAGCCCGGCGGCAACAGCGGCGTCTATCTCCAGAACCGCTACGAGATCCAGGTGCTCGACGGCGACAAGACCAAGCACGGCATGGGCGCCGTGATCAACGAGGATCCGCCCCGTACGAAGTCTACAATGGCCTCGGCAAATGGAATTCCTACGACATCGTCTTCCGCGCGGCCCGTTTCAAGGATGGCAAGATTTCCGAACAACCGATGCTCACGATGTTTTTCAACGGCACCAAGGTCCACAAGAACCAGTCCATCAGCCAGGTCTGGGGCGGTCCCAAATCCGGAATCGACGGCGGCAACGACGGCGGCAAGGGCATCACCGACGTCCCAGGCGGCCTGAAACTCCAGTGCGAGGGCCACGACGTCCGCTACCGCAACATCTGGATCAAGGAACTCGACCTCACGAAAGCGGACACCGACTTCGAGGAAACCGGCCAAATAAAGCTGGGCCTCCGGATTTGCGGTCGCCTGCCGTCGCCGTGATTTCCGGCTTGCGGGTTCCCCCCGGCTCTGGTTTCTTCCCGGCGTTCTGTGAGACGCCGCTGTAGCTCAGGGGTAGAGCAGCTCATTCGTAATGAGCAGGTCGTCGGTTCAAATCCGACCAGCGGCTCCATTGATTATAGTCGAGTCACAAGAGCAGGTCAGCTTGTTCTTTATTGGTGGGCAATTTTTGTGCATCCACTTGCTCGACGCGTCCCGCCAGGTTGCATTCCCTCCATTCACGTGGTCGAAGCGGTTGGAAGCTGTGAACCGGAAGATCACACCGTTTCACCCCGGAAATTCGCGAGCGCCGGCCCGAGTCGCGATTCCATGAAAGCCACGATTTTGAGCCGTCGGAGGTCACCCTACGCGATCGCGTAGAATTTCAACGGAAATTAATCATCAACACCTGCGATTGAAGGGACAGAGACCAGTCCCCTCATGAAAACAAAAACATTCCTCAAATTGATCGCTGTCGCCTGCGTTGGAGCTTTGGCATCCTGCGCACCTCAACCGAAAACCACCAAGATCCCGGTTTCGGCGTCCTACAAGCCGGATTCCTCGCTCGCCGGGCGGATCTATCAGGAGGTGAATTCCTATCGCGGCAGCCACGGAGCCTCCGCCTTGCAGCGTCACGCCGGACTTGACCGGCTCGCCCAGGAGCATTGCGAATACTTGCGGAGCCACCGGGGCCAATTCGGGGTTTACGGCAAGAATGTGAGCCATGTGGGCTTCGAAGGCCGCACTCTGGTCGCCCGCGAACGCTATCAGGTCCACAGCCTGAGCGAGAATGTCGCAGCCGCCAAGGTTCCCGGTGGCAGCAAGGCTGGGCAGCTCGTGAAACTCTGGTCGGAATCCAAGAACCACGAATACAACATGCGCAGCGATTGGACCCATACCGGTGTGGGAGTGGTCGTGGACAGCGACGGGATGGTCTTTTCCACCCAACTTTTTGCCACGGTCAGTGAATTCCAGATGACGACCCGGAATCGCTTCAATAGCTTCTGAGGCAGCTCATGCCGGATCTGACCCTCGAACTCGCCCTACGCTCCCGCGGTTTCAGAAAAATCGCGGGAATCGATGAGGCCGGTCGAGGGCCGCTGGCGGGTCCCGTGTCCGCCGCAGCCGTGATCCTGCCAGCCGGTTTCACCTGTGACGGGCTCGACGATTCGAAGAAACTCAGCGCGGCGAAACGCGAGAAACTCTATCACCTGCTGGTTTCCGACCCATCGGTCATTTGGGCGGTGGCCTTGGCGGATCGCGAGGAAATCGACCGGTTGAACATCCTGCGCGCCACCCATCTCGCGATGCGGCGGGCGGTGGAATCCCTGGCAGAAGCTCCGGATCGATGCCTGATCGACGGACTTCCGGTGAAGGATTTCCCATTTCCCCACGACGGGATCGTGAAGGGAGACTCTCTATCACTATCAATCGCGGCGGCCAGCATCATCGCAAAGGTCACCCGGGACCGGATCATGCGGGAGATGGACCTGGAGTTTCCCCAATTCGGCTTTGCGAAGCATCAGGGATATGGCACGAAGATACATCTTGAAGCGCTTCGGACTCACGGACCTTGTTGCCATCATCGTCGCTCGTTTCAGCCCGTCGCTCAACTCTGTCTGCCGCTTGACGGGACCTGATGGAGAGCCACGGGACCGGATGTGGACCGGCAACCGGGGCGAGAAAATTGCCCGCGCCTGGCTCCGCTCGAAAGGATGCAGGATTCTCGCACAAAACTACCGGGGCCCGAGAAAGGGCGAGGTGGATATCGTCGCGCGCGATGGCAAGCTGCTGCTTTTCGTCGAGGTGAAAACCCGCCGCGAAGGCAGCAAGATCCGCGGACTGGACGCCGTGGGCACCGAGAAGCAACGCCTGATCGAACGGGGAGCGAACGCCTGGCTGAAAAGTCTCGGCACCCGCGAGTTGCCATGGCGGTTTGACGTGATCGAAGTCTATCTGGACGAGGGAAAGAAGCCCCGGATCAATCATGTGAAGGACGCCTTCTAACTGCCGAATCCTGCTTGCGGTCCACCCATCCCTCCCCCACCTTTCGGCACACTTCATGGATGAGATCTGCGAATCAAGGGCATGGCTGGCGAAGCGCGACGGCAGCGTCGTGATCGGCCACGGCCCGTTCCTTGAAAGCGCGGAACCTCCGGCGGAGGGTGTTGCATTCCACATCCAGGATTTCGCCTTGAGCGATCCGAAACCCTGGAAAATCCCCGCGAAGGTCGAGCGGACGAGTTTGTTGGAAATGGCGGCTTCCATTCCTGCGGCGCCCCGCCTCGACTGCCAGTGGGCACCTTTGGAAGCGGCTCCCTTTTCGGTGGTTTTTCAGGAGATCATGTCGTCCATTCACAATGGCGTGTTTGAAAAAACCGTTCCGGTTGTGACGGAAACGGGCAAATCCGGAACCGATCCCGGTCCCTCCATCGCGGCCGCGATGGTTCGCCAATACCAGCCGCTCCATTCCTACGGCTGGATCCAGGGAAGTTCGGGATTTTCCGGTGCCACCCCGGAACTGTTGTTTTCCCTCGACGGACTCCATCTCAGGACGATGGCCCTTGCAGGTACCGCGAGAAGCGATGACCGCGCGGTATTCGCCGTCGATGAAAAGGAGATCCGCGAGCACGAATACGTCGCCCAAACCTTGGTCTCCAAGCTTCTCAACTTGGGAAGAATCAACCGGAGCGCCCGCGAGATCCTCGATTTGGGATCCATCGTCCATTTCCTGACGCACATCAGCGTGGAACTCGACATGCCCCAGAGTTGCGGCGACCTGATCCGCAAATTGCACCCGACTCCTGCCCTCGGGCCGCTGCCACGCACCGCCGAGACCCTTTCGATGTTGGTCGAATGGAGAAAGCGACTCGGATGCCCGCCTCATTTCGGCTCCCCCTTCGGACTCTGGGACTGCGGAAAATTCGACACCGTCGTCGCCATCCGGGGAATCTGGTGGCGGGATCATGAAATCTCGCTCCCGGCCGGATGTGGCGTCATCGAAGCCAGTCGCCTCGTCAACGAATGGAGAGAACTTCGCCTCAAGCGTGAAGCGGTAAAACGGTTTCTACAGCCATCCTGAAATTCATGGGATCATTGATTTTAAGATTTTTTGAGAAAATTTTGAACATATCAACCCCTTCATTGTCCTAAAGGTAGGGGTGAATTGGATACCAAGATGAGTTTTTGATTAAAAAAGGTTGATTATTTTTAAAAAATCAACAGGATCTCAGGCGTATCGCTTCTCAGGATTATGCCCGTCTGTTGTCACACCCTCCCCTTTTACAGCATCGCAATGCTTGCCTTGGCAAGCCATTGCGCCGGGGTGGTTGATGCTGCCGAATCGGCGCAGATTGCAAATCCGATCGCCAGAATCGCGCGTGCTTTCGATCCGCAGCTCGTCAAGACCGAGGACCGGGTCAGTTGGTTGGACAGCCGGATTGCCGCCCTTGCCCAGCACCGCGAACATGCGATGAAGGTGGGCCTCGGTTATCGAGGCTACCGCTCGAACAAGAATGCTCCGGACCCATCGATCACGCTGGATCTCGGCAAGGAGTTTCCCATCGATTCCATTTTCCTCGTACCCGCCCAAAGGGAGTTTTTGGAAGATCCGGGCATCTTCCCGAAACGGTTCACCCTCGAGGTTTCCAATCGTCCTGATTTCGCCCAACGGACCATTCTTTTCACCTCGTCGTTTTCCAATCCCGGAGTAACGGATGGAAATCCTGTCCAATTCAAGGCCCATGACGTCGCGAGATACGTGAGGCTCACGGTCCAGGAAGGCCACAACAAGGGCATGCTCGATCTTTTCGGTCTCTCGGAAATCGCGGTCATCTCCAATCGCGATCCCGTCTCCTTCGGGGCAACCGTCACCACCGTCGGAGATCTCAACGCGACCGGCATCTGGTATCCCGATGCCCTGACCGATGGGAGAACCCCCCTCGGTGTCTGGCAGAATGGCGGCAGCCCGCGGGGTGAGTTCGGAGATTCCGTCTCCGCAAAGACTATCAACGACAAGCTTTCATGGACCGTGGATTTCGACAAGGCGGTCCCGCTGGACCGGGTCATCCTGTTTCCCTATCAACTCGACAGGTCTTACGAATCATCCGTTTTTTCGGATTCAATGGTCATCCAGCTTCTGGATGAGAACGGAAACGACGAGGGCTTTTCCTATGAGTGGTCCAATCCGCTGGAAGGATCCAGTTGCATGACTCCGCTCGTGATTCCGTTAGGAGGTAGAACCGCGAAAAGCGTGCGGATCAACGCCACAAGGCCATGTGTCATGGGAGATTTCAAGGTTCACGCCTTGTCTGAAATCGAGGTCTGGTCCGCCGGAAAGAATCTTGCGAGCGGCCTTCCGGTGGTGCGAAGCCATGCGGACGAGACCTCGAAGGTCATCACCTTGACCGACGGATATGCCTCCGAGAAACAAATCATTCCCGTGACCGTCTGGCTGGACCAGTTGTTCGAGCGCAGCAAGATCGAGAAGGAACTTTCCATCCTGCGCCCCATCCACCACCAGCAAGCGTCTGAAAGCGAGTTGAACGCCACCTGGGGATCGGCGGTTGTCCTTGGACTCACTTTCCTGATTCCGGTTTTCATCGTCGAGAGACGACGCCTGATGTCGCGGGACCAGCTTGACCAGCTCCGCAAGCGGATCGCCTCGGATCTTCACGATGACATCGGCAGCAATCTGGGGAGCATCTCGCTGATCGCGCGCACCGCGAGAAAGGATCTCGTCCGCCTGCATGGTCCGGAGGAAGTCGCGGACGACCTCGGAGAGGTGGAATCCATCGCCCGCGAGAGTTCGCTGGCAATGCGCGACATCGTGTGGCTTCTGGAGCGCCGGCAGGATTCCATTGGCGATCTTGTCCAGCGCATGAGGGAAACGGCCGGTCGTCTGCTGCGCGAGATCAACTACACCCTCGAGTGCGACTCCAACAAGACGGCGGCCAAGTTGTCGCTGGATGCCAAACGCCACCTTTTCCTTTTCTACAAGGAAGCCATTCACAACGTCCTCAAGCACTCGCAGGCCAACAACGTGTCCATCCGGCTTTGGGACGAGGACGACAAGCTCGCCCTTGAGATCCTGGACAATGGGGTGGGCATCCCGACAAGCACGGAACTCAACGTGACCAGCGTCCGCAAGCTTGAAGACCGCGCCCGTGTTCTCGAAGGGCTGCTACAGATCGCCTCATCCAAGGAAACCGGCACCCAAATCCGCCTGTTCGTCAAACGCTCCCACCTAACCGCACACCCCACCCTAGCATGATAACCGAAGCCGCCGTCACCAATGTTTGGATCGTCGAGGACCACGAGGTTTTCGCCAAACAAATCCGCCGCCTGATCAGCAACGAGGAGGACCTCGTCTGTTCTCATCACTTCTCGTCCGCCGCCGAGTTGTTCGACAAGCTCAAGTTCACCAGCGAGAGACCGGACCTCCTGCTTCTCGATCTGGGGCTGCCCAGGCGCGACGGATTGGAAGTCCTGACCGATATCCGCAAACTGATGCCCTCCTTGAAGGTTCTCATCCTTTCCGCTTCCGATGATCGCGAAAAGGTCTATCGCGCCATCTGCAACGGAGCCTCGGGCTATCTGCTCAAGACGGCGGACCCCGATGAGATCCTGTCAGGCATCCGCGACGTGGTTCACGGTTCCTCCGCCCTCAGTGCTCCCATCACCAACATGATCCTGCAGGGCTTCTCCAAGCACGGTCCGGTCACCCACATCGAGCCGCTCACCGCCCGCGAGGTGGAGGTGCTTGGCTTCCTCGTGAAAGGCCTGATCAAGAAGGAGATCGCCGACGAGCTTCTGATTTCCCAACACACCGTGGACATGCATCTCAGGGCCATCTATCGAAAGCTTGAGGTCCGCTCACAGACCGAGGCGGTGTCCAAGGCCCTGCGTCAGGGTCTGGTCTGATAACATTCTTGGAGTTCGCGCCCCAAAAAACAAAACCCCCGGTTCGTCTGACGAACCGGGGGTTTTTATTGAGATGGTTTCGGCTGGGTTCAGCCTTCGGATTCCACATCGCCGGCATCCACCGAGATGACCAGGGTGGTGGTGACCTGTGGATGGAGGCGGATTTCAACCTCGGTCTTGCCCGACTTCTTGACGGGCTTGTCGAGCTGGATCGCGTGACGGTCGATGACGATGCCCGCAGCCTCGAGTTCCTTGTGGATGTCGATGCTGGTGACCGAACCGAATGCCTTGCCGCCTTGACCGGTGGACAGGGCGAACTTCGGCTTGAGCTTGGAAATCCTGGTGGCGAGCTCCTGGAAGCCGACCAGTTCCTCAGCCTCGCGGCGGGCGCGGGAAACCTTGAGGGCCTCGACGTGGCGGAGGTTCGACTTGCTGGCTTCGAAAGCCTTGCCTTGTGGGATCAGGAAATTGCGCGCGTAACCGGCGCGAACCTTGACGACATCAGCTTCGGCACCAAGGCCTTCGATTTTTTCTTTGAGAATTACTTGTGCGTTGGCCATGGGAATCAGAGGTAAAAGTTCGATTGGGGGCGGCGATTTAGGCTTGCAGCCAAAATGAGTCAAGAAGAATGAACCCTTATTCCAAGCCAATACCGGAAATTCCCGAAGGGCGAATCAATCCGGTCGGATCGCCTCCTTGAATTCCCAATGGGCCGCGATTCTCGGCGATTGCCGGAGAACCATGGCGACGCTATGAATCCGGCCATGAGGAAAATCTCACAACTCCGGGACAAGGCCGAAATGCTGACTCCCCCATTCCCGTGGGATCGCCCTCATTGGAAAGACCGCGGCGGGCCTGTCGTGGTCCTTCTCCACGGCCTCTGGCGGGGGTGGCGGGCGATGCAACCGATGGAACGGGCCTTGGGCAGCGAAGGATTTTCCACGTTGAATCTCCCCTACCCTTCTTCCCGGCTGCCGATCGCCACCCTGGTGGACCGCATCCGCACGCAGGTCGATCAATCCGTGGGCAAGCAGCCCTTGCATTTCGTCACCCATTCCTTGGGCGGAATCATTCTCAGGAAATTGCTTGCGGACGGTGTCCCGTGGGAAATCGGGAGAATCGTCATGCTCGCTCCGCCAAATCGTGGCAGCGAGATCGTCGATTGGGCGAAAAGTCATCCGCTGGTTCATCGCGTGCTGGGGCCAGCCGGCCGTGAACTGAGTTCCGACGGCGTGCCGGCCTCGCTCGCACCCGAAATTCCGGCGAATATCCAAGCGGCCGTCATCATGGGAAACCGGTCATCGGTCCCGCTGTTCAGAAACCTCCTGAAAGCGGAAAATGACGGCATCGTGAGCACCGCGGACGGAAAAATCGAGGGACTCAGGGGATTTTCCACGGTCCATGCGGATCACACGTTCATCCAGATGCATCCGGACGCCATCCGCCTGAGCCTGCATTTCCTGAAGACCGGCGAGTGGCTGGACTAATTCTGCAGTTCGCTCAGTGACTTTTTCTGGAACTGCTCGTCCCGGAGTTTCCGCAGGTACTCGAGGTATTTCTGCTGGGCAACCAGATCCGGACTATCGGCAACCTGCGTCTCCTGGCCGTATTTTTTCCATGGCCCGAAGGGCACCTGGCTCGCCTCGACGAAGCGCCAATGCACCTTCAATCCGGATCGCAGCCCCAGATAGTCACGCACCGCAGGCGAAATATCGATCCCTGCGGCTCCGTTCTGCCGGGTCTTCGGCGGCTTGTTGCCGAAAACGAATTCCCAGTCGTCGGTGACCCAAGGCCCACAGTCCTCCCACTGGGCGTAACAGCTCCGGCTACCGTTATAAATTTGCAGCCAGCGTCCCTTGCACACCGTTTTGCCGGGCTCGGGTTTCATTCGTGCGAACCACGGGATCACCCTCGCTGCCTCAGGTTTGTGCGATCCGAAACCTTGCACATCGTTGTAGGGAAGCGCGACGTAGAAGGGGTTCAGTTTCGGAACGAACGCCTTGGGCCTGAAATCACTGGTGGCATAGTTCGCGATCCGGTTCGTCGGATCGGGATCGTCATAACCGCCGAAATTGGTGGCCCACGCCTGGTCCCAGGACGACTTGGTGTTGGGAGTGGGATTCCGATCCGTCGGCTGCTCGCCGATCCAGAAGATCGTGCAGGTCACGTAAGTCTTCCACGGATAGAGAATCCGGGATGGAGCCGCCGCCGGTGCCCTCACGGGAGGGACAGGACGACTTGCCGTAGGCGTTGAAACCTTGGGAGCGGTGGATTTTGAAGCCGTTTGCCCATGAAGCGACGCAATCCCGACAACACAGGTTGTCAGGAAAATGCAGGAGCCGAAGGTTTTGGAGGGAAATCGAAACATGAATCCAATGCCCTGCGAAAACCGCAGGCGGCAGAACTTGGCACAAGATTTGTTCAGAAATCCCTTTCAGGCAAGGTAAAGCACAGCGCCGGATTTCTCCTCCGACACCATGCCGTCTATTCTCCCTAGACCCCGGCTTCGCTGACTTCCTCACTGACCGGGCCGGGTGGAAAC
>CAWENZ010000050.1:0-143570 GCA_963810445.1 uncultured Verrucomicrobiae bacterium
GCCACGTATTGCTCCTGATCTTGACCCACTTCGATGGCTTGCAGCCAATGGCCCAACTCCTCCTGGCCGCCGGCCAGATCCGCCATGCCATCGAGGATACTTCCCGAAGCATCCTCGCTCAATCCGACGAGGCCTCCCGGCGCGGTGGCGATCTCGCTTGGCCATGATCTCGTTTCCCATTTGAGCCTGAAGTTATTCACCACATCGGGGTGGCGGGTATCGGCAAAATAGATGCGGGTCGCCTGACGGAATTGATCGGGGGAAGCCATCAGTTTGGCGGCATAGATGCGCCGTTTGCTGTTGGACAACCGCCCTTCTCCCCTGCCTTCGAGGATGGCGAGCGGGTCGCGAAGCTTGTAATAGAGATCCCACTCAGTGCCTGCGGCAGCCGAACCTTCCGGCAGGAAGAGTGTGGCTTGGGTGCGCCAACCATAATTTTTCAGAATGGAGGGCATCGCCGCCCGCACGGCTTCGGCCTGGGGATCATCGGACTTCATTGCGGCAATTTCCTTAAACTGCGCCATCGCCTCGACATCGCGCCCGGCATGGAGCTGGAGCAAAAACACGATCAGCTTCGAGAACGGATCCCTGAACCTCGTCTGATCCTGGAGCAGGATATCCATTTCGTCGGAAGGCAGCATGTTGGCCGCAGGCCGCAGCGTGAGTTCCGCTAGATTGAAGATCTGGCGGACATCGCTGCCCATCCGGGTCTTGGCCAACAAGATCTCCCGCGCGACTTCCTTGCGCTTCGCGGACATCGGCGTTTGGGTTTCCTCACCGGACGGCTTAGGTCCGGCCACAAGCTCCGGGAATTCGTTACGGAGTTCGTCAGTGAGCGTCTCCTCGGTCAGGCATTTGGAGAGATTGGCCAGCATGAAAGCACGCTTCTCGCCTTGCAGCGACTCGAGGAGGCTCCGCACTGCGGCGGGTCGGTCCGTCGGCGGTTTCTGACCGATCCATCCATCCGCTATGGCCCACACGTGCTGCTGGGTCAGGAAATAAAAGTTACGCAAATACTCACGGACGACAGCCACAGGGATCTCATTCGCCCTCCCTAACCGGGTCAAAAGGAAGGCGTGGGAGCAACCTAGCAGATCGTAGCCGGTGCTTTTCTCGAACAACATTCCATACATGTTGGCGGCGGAGTTGCGATCCTGCCCATTGAGGACAGGCCAAGCCGCGACGATCTGGTTGAACAGCGGCATCGGGCTGGCATACTCCCTCGCGCGTTCCCGAGTGCCCTTCCCGAGTGAGTCGAGTTTCTGGCGCAGCCGGCTGAGATTGGTGAAGAGCGCGTCGCGGACGAGTTCAGGGCGATTGCTGGCAAGCCCCACGGTCAGGATTTCCTCACCGGAATCCATAGGGGTTTTGTTCAGGTCACAGCTTGCCCTCAGCCCGTCGATGAGGTCGTCATCGCCATGCATGCCAAGAAGTGTCAGTGCCTCCGCTTGTTCGGCCGGACTCAAATCCTTGCTTGCCAGCAATTTTTCGATCTCTTCCCTGCCGGCCAGAAACGACTTTGCGACGCGGAAATCTCCACCCCCCAGTTGATTTCGAGTTAGAAAATCATCGGCGCTCTGGAAGGTGCGGTAGCTCCCGAGCTTCGACGCGATGCTGTTTCGCAGTCCGAGGTCATCGGGATAGCGGCGTATCAACTCGTCATCCAAGGCGTCCCCGTTGCGCCTTTCATTGAACACGAGGCAGAGGTATCGCGTGATCTTGGCCAAACTGTCGAGACGCGGATTGCCAGCCGCGGTGGCGGCAAATGAACTGCTTGTATCGAGATTACCAAGCTCGTCATTGAACTGCCGCATCATGTCTCCGATGATCTGTTTGCGGCTTTCCGGAGTCCTTGTGGATGCGATGAGCCCCCGCAATGCTGGCGTTAGATAGAGGGTGATTTCATCGAGATTGTAAGCATCATCACCGCCTTTGACGCCTGGTTTGGCGGTCATGCGCGGCAGGCGTCCCAGCATGAGATTGATCGACTGCCAGTAGGCTTTTCCTGCGGCGACAGGATCTCCTTTCTTCTCCTCGACGAGTCCCAGACGCAGGAGCAGCTCGACGTCGAGTGCGTTCTCACTGAGTAGGCTGCGGATGACATTTCCCGCCTTGCCGAAAAGTCCGGCCTTCTCGTATTGCTCGATCACCCCGATCGCGGCGCCCGGTGCCCTGGTGTCGGAAATGACACGCTGGAAGGCGACCTCGGCCTCGTTGGAATAGCCTCTCTCCAGCAGGATCGTTCCGAGCTCGGTGCATTCCCCCGGAGGCAGGTGCGTCGCGATGTTCAAAAGCGAGCGGCAATAGCCGATCATGTCGCTGGTGCGCTTCTCACTGTTAGCGATCGCGATGAGTTCGCGGGTGATGACGCTGCTTTCATCATCAGCCACGACCAGACCCTGGCGGAGAATGCGGTCCACATCACCCGGCCGGTTCAGTTGCTCGCTGAGATCCGCGGAGAGCCGATAGAGAAGGAAATTGTGCGGATCCGCGGCGATCCGCTCATTCAGGCGGCGGAGCGCATTCCGCAGCGCATAGGGAGGCGCATCCGCATTGAGAAGTCCGTCGATGGCGATCGTGAAAAGGTCGTCGGCCTCGGAATTCTCCAGCAGAACGCTGAAAGCCCCGCTGACCATCATGTTCCCGGCTTGTTCCTGGGGTTTCGGCACGCGCTTTCCCTGAGACTTCGCATCGTTCCGTTCCTTCTCGTCACCGACCATCACGGCAGTCCCCCACATGAGCCAGGTTTCCACCTCGTCCGGGTTCTCGGCAAGCGCGCGGCGGTAAACACGGGCGGCCTCCTCCGGCCTTCCGATCATCTTGAGCACGCTTGCGGAAAAGGAATCCCGCAGGATGCCGTCCTTCGAGTCGTTGGCGGTCTGCTCAAGAACGGTCAGCGCATCGCCCTCGTTCCGCCGCTCGAGCGCGATGAGCACCAGCGTCTGGAGGTATTCGTCACGGTTGTCGGGATCGAGCTCAATGAGCTTGTTCAACACCGAGTTGCACCGGCCGAAGAGTTCGCATTCCATGTAAACCCTCAAGAGCCGCTTGTAGGTTTCAATGCTGGTTCCGCCCTTTTTCGACAGCTCCATCAGGATGTCCGAAGCGGAGACCGGATCGCTGACACTTGTGTAAATGTCCAGCAGCAGGGTTTGCTCCCGTTCCCGGAGTCCCCCCTTGTCGAGGCGCTCCTCCAGCTCGATGGCGAGATCCGCCAGCCTTCCGGTCTTGGAGCCGATTTCCAACAGGCGGTCGCTGGCCTGAATGACGGACATCGGCTCGGTCGCGGTGTCCCAAAGTTTCCGCCAGAGGTCGAAAGCCTCATCGTTCCGTCCCTGGGATTCCATGAGGGCGATCAGCTTTGCCAGAATTCTTTCGTTGGCCATCGGGTTGACCGTCTGATAGAGCCGGATCGCTTCGTTGGGATACCCCTGCTCCTCGTAGGCATGGGCGATTACCGTGGTCGAATCCATGTCACCATCCGCCGCGCGCTCCAATTGACGGAGAATTCCGAGCGCCTTGTCGGAATCCCCCTGCTCGCGGTAGAAATCCGCCATGAAGAGCTGCGACCGAAGCTGAGCCGATTTCCCCATCCCGCCTGCCCTGGTGGCGGCCTCGATGGCGATCTCCTTGAGCCCCATGCCGCGCGCGCTGGATGCCACCTCCATCAGTTCACCTGCCTCCGCGGATTTCGCGATGGCCTCCTGATAGACCTTCACCGCCGCGTCGCGATCTCCCTGCATCATCAGCAGACGGACATACCCGCTCAGATAGGCGAACTCGGCCGGATTGTCGTCAACGAGCTTGCGATACGAAAGGCGTGCGAACTCCGACTTGCCTGTCTCCGTGGCAAGCAAGGCGAGCTTCTCCTGGAACGCAGGGGACGCGATCAATTTCCGGGTGGTCTCGGGAAGGTCGCGGCGCTCCAACAGGCCGAGCACATCCGCCGTACGGTCCAGCTCGCCACCGAGAATGCCAACGAGGATATCAAGCTGCTCGGGCGTCATGTCCCCGGATTTCAACCAGGCATCGGTCATTCCCGCTAGATCGTTCATCGCGCGAGCCGCACCGACGATGCGATCCAGAACGTATCGCCGGTCACGTTCGATTTTTGATAGAGAAAGCACGGACTCGAACTGCTTGCGCGCCTCCGCTGGCTTGCCGAGCCGCATCAGGGCTTCGCCGAGGAACAACGCGTTGCGCCTGAGATCGTTCTCCTTGCCCGTCGGCGTGAAGAGTTCTTCCACGAGGCCATCGTCGCCATGCAGCGCGGCAATGCGGGCGCAGTAATTGCGGCCATCCAGTCCCCCGTTCGTCGGATCGTTCGCGATGCCGCGCAGCGCGGCCCGGGCAGCTTCGTGATCATTGGCCTCATAGTGCAACTGCGCCTGCCGCAACCGCAGGGCGAAACGCACGCCGGGGTCCTCGGTCATTTTCAGGGCGCGCTCCAGAAGCTCCAGCGCCTTGCCGCCGTCGCCCAACATTTCCTTGGCACGGGCCAGTTGCGTGACCGCCCAAAGGTCCGCGTCCTTAGCCTCGGTGATGGTGTAAAGAATCATGTCGGCCTCCTGGATCTTTCCATTTGCAACCGCCGCAAGCGCCAGCAGAGGTTTCGCAGCAGGAATATCCTTCATGGCGCGGAGGTGGTCGCAGAGAAGCGCGAGGTCACCATGCCGCCGGGTGAAATCCTGAAATAACAGCTCCATCGCAGGACGGGCATCCTCCGGCTTCATGGCGACGATGGCGTTGATACGATCCTTTTCCCCGGCAGCCATGGGCAAGGCCAGCGAGACATCCCTTTGGTTCAGCCTCTCCAACTTCCTTCTTCTCACCTGACCCAACTCCGTGGCGATCCAAGCCTCCGGATCCGGCTTTTTCGAGAGCTTCGTGAGGATCGCCTCCGCCTCATCCAGTTCACCGTTGGCGGCAAGCGCCAATGCGAGCAATGGCTCCACCTTGGGTTCCTCGAAGGTGCGCAGATAACCACAAAGCGCCGCAAGATCGCCTGACCGGAAAAGCACTTGCTTGCACAGGTTCTTCATCTCCTGGCGTCCCTCCGCTGCCGGCATCTCGACGATCTTGTTGACGCTCAGTTTGAGCATGATATCCAGGCGCGGCGGTGCAGGGGCCGCATCAGCGGGTTGAATCGAGATGCCCGTTAGAGCCAGAATCATCGCAACAGCGGCACCGCTCCGGGCAAGCTTTTGTGGTAGCTGGAAATTTACGGGCAGACGCCTGACAAGAATCATCAGGATGAAGGAAAGCAGACCGAGAGCGGCGCAGAGTGGCCAGAATTCACGAGCCAGCACGGGTGCTTTAGGTGCCGCGATCCCGACGGCGAAATCACGTGCGACGCTGGCTGCGGTGGCGAGTTTCTCCCGGTCGGGCGCTGCCCGGTTGAATTCCACCGGCGGCGGCACCACGACCGCCCCGGATGCCAGAACCTTTTCCGCCGCCGCATCGCGCACCTCGATGACATAGTCGCCAGCAGGCAAATCCTCGAACCGTGTCTGCCAAGCATAAGCGCGAACCGGCATGATCCCACGCTTGTCGATCAGCTCGTTGTTCGCGTTCCTCACCTCGACCTGCAATTGCGCCGAAGCCAGCAAGGGGTCCGGGGAGACCGCGCGGGCATCGAGATCGAGTCCGGCACTGCTCAAGGACAAGCTAATGGAAATCTTTTCGTTAGATCCAATTCCAGCGAGCTGTCGAGTGAGGTTCGCCATCATGTTTGGCGCTGCGGGCCAGTTAAGGAAATCCTCCGCCCACGTGCCGCCCAACTGGGTCGTTAGAATGGCGACGCGGCCAAGGCCGTAGTTCCAGCGGGCGAGGATCGGATCACCGGTTTCGGAACGCAGCAACAGTTCGGCGGTTTCCTTGGCCTCCGTTTTCACGTATCCCTGCAGCAGGGGCGCGTCTTTCAGTTCGAGGTCCCACATGATCTGGCTGCTGAGAACGGGCACCATGCGCATTTCCTTCTCAACGAAGGGATCCAGCAAGGAGCTGCTAGGTTGTTTGAAAATGACTTCCGGTATCTTGAAGCGGCTGGGTGCAGTGTAGAATTGTCCGCCGCCCCAGTTCGAAAGGGAAGACAGGAAACTGGAACCGGAGCGCGGGCCAACCAAAACCGTGGAGACCTGGATGCCGTCGGTGGCCATGCGCCGCAGGAGCGATTCGAACGCGCCCTGCTCCACGCCGCCGTCGGTTAGAATCAGCACGTGCTTGGTCCGGGTGCGCACATTCAGCAGGGCGTAATAGGCCTCTTCGATCGCAGGCAACATCACCGTGCCGCCGCCGGCGGAAAGGCGGTTCAGCGCCCGCTGGATCGCGATGCTGTTGGAGGCGGACTGCATCGGGGCGGCCCAGCGCTTGGCTCCGTGAAACTCGACGATGCCAGCCTTGTCGTGCGGCTTCAGTCGCTTGAGCGCCAGTCGCGCGACTTCCTGCGCAAGGCTAACACCCTCACCACCCATGGAACCGGATGTATCAATGATCACCGCCAGCGATGTGCCGGGGTCTCGGACTTCCTTTTTCTGCGGGAAGCGCAATGGCAATACGGAAGCGAGTTCGCTGCGGGAATAACCGCCGGGACCGAAGGCGTTGCGCCCGCCTGTCACGAGCAAGCCACCACCATTCTCGACCCACGTGCGGATGCCCTGCTGGACGGCTAACGGAAGCTCGGCAGCAGGCGTGTCTGCCAACGCAAGAGCGTCAATGCCATCCAAGCTGGCGCGCCCAAGATCGGCGAGACCCAGTTGCTTGACTTCCGCGTGATTGCCGAGGAGATCGCGCAGGGTTTGTAAGGCGGGAGCTTCGGGTGCCGTTTCGAACACACCGACGACGTTCCGACGGACTTTCAGGCCGGTGACCATGGATGAGGCACCGCCATCCAGCGACACCCGGTAATGCTGCCAGCCGCCTTGCTCCGGACGCA
Source organism: uncultured Verrucomicrobiae bacterium (assembly GCA_963810445.1). Lineage (GTDB taxonomy): Bacteria > Verrucomicrobiota > Verrucomicrobiia > Verrucomicrobiales > Akkermansiaceae > Luteolibacter. Next base: position 6,935 of record CAWENZ010000050.1, read on the forward strand.
CCTCGAAAGGCATTTCCTGCAAGCCTGCCCGCAGTTGGACCGCGCGTTTCACGACTGACTCGCCCGCATCGTTAGTGACGGTAAGCTCAGCTTCGCGTGCATCCACGGAGTCGATTCCCGCAGTGAACGTCATGGCCTCTCCCACGGCTCCGGTGTGCGGAGCTTTTACCCGGCTAAGGAGAATCGGTGCCTCCGCCTGCATTACCGAGTTCGTGAATCATCAATTCAAGCCCACGTCGGCCGAGTTCGGCGGCGGCACCGGTCATGTCGCCATGGGTTTCACGACCGTCGCTGAAAAGGTGCACTGCGCCGTTCGCATCGTCAGGACAAAGGGCCGCAGCAAGTTCCAACGCCTCGGCAACAGCGCTGCCGGGTTCGCTGATTCGCCATTTCGTCAAGCCACCCGGCTTGAGAACCTCATCGTCCAGCGCCACTTCACGGGCGCTAGCTCCGAATACCACCAGCCGAACCATACCCGGGCCGGACACTTCTGCTAGTTTCCTCAACCCGGCGGCGGCTTCCTTCATGGCGGCGTCACCCATGCTCGGCGAACAATCGACCACCGCGATGACCTGTTTCCCATTTTCCACGGACCGCTGAAATGGACGCGCCAGAGCGACGATCAAGAGGCTCAACGCCAGCAAGCGCAGGCCCGCCACCCACCAACGGTTGGGCCCATCGTAGGAGGAAGATCTCCGCAGCTGATAGACCGCCAGCAGAATCGGCAGCGGCAGGGCTAACAAAATGTGAGGGTGTAAGAACATCAGGAAATTCTCCCCCGGATATTCAGGAAGGCTTCAAGGGTCATCAACGCAAGCGCGGCGGTTAGCAAGATCTGCCAGACCGGCCATTTGGCAGCTTCGACATCACCGGGAGCGGCGGCCTTGGCACCGGACAGGAGGTCGAAATTCACCATGCTCGCCTTCATCACGCGCACCGCTGAGGCATCGGCGACGGACCGGCTGGAACGAACAGGTGACAGGGTAAGGGGCTCGTCGCTCCAACCGGCCAAGTGGTGCATCATCCTGCTCCAGAAAACCAGATAGGCGGTGCGCCGGACAAGGCTGGCATCCGGGTCAAACAAGGTTGAGGAAACCGTCAGCCGCCTGGCGTCGGGATTCTGGGTCGCGATCGCGGCACCACCCGCCCACAGCAGTGTTAGACCGTCCTTCCCGGAATCCAGCGGTGTGGCAGGAGCCCGGCAGAGGGCATCCTCGAAAAACATGCCTTCCATCAGCGGATGGGCGGACGATTTCACAGCCATCCACTCACCTCCCGCACCCGCAGGTTGGATCTGGATCTCCGCATCGGAACCCGCCGCGCCGATCCGGACGACGGACGACGCGCCTCCATCGGCAGAACCGACGGAACACTCGGTTAGACTTTCGAGAACCGACGCCAGCACGGGCGGCATTTCAATTCCCTCGATGGTTGCGACCCGGATCCGGCGACGGTCGGGCAACTGGAATTCCACCCTGTCGTCCCCGGCTAGGGTGTTGTCCCCGGTCACGGATACGGTCAGGACATTTCCATCGGCGGCGAGTCCGGGCACGACCAACTCCCGCATCTCCCCCGGCTTGAGCTCGACGCTTTGCCTCATCAATTCGATGTTAGACCGCATTGCCCTGAACTCAAGGTTCCCAACCTTTTCTCCAGTGAAACCGATGCGGCAGTGAAGCTCGCCGCGCGTCATGTGTGAGGAGTCCGGGACGAAAACAGCGGAAAGGATGAAGGCGTTCTCCATCACACCCCCGGCTGCCAGAATCCGCACGCTGTCATCGCCGGTTTTCACCGGTTGCGCCGCGACCAGGACCACTTCCCCGTTTTCACGGCCTGCCAGGATCGCCTTCGCAGCACGCAGCGAATCCTCCCTGAGGACCGGCTCGTCAGCAGCTTTCACCGAGCCGAGACGACTTTCCAGAGTCGCAATGCTTTCGTCGAAATGCTTGAGCAGGCGCGGGCGGGGATCGGCGGTGATGACCGCGACGTGGTCATCGCCAGATGAGGCGGCTTCGGCGCGGACCAACTCCAGCGCATTGTCGAAGCGATTGTCGGCGGCTGCCATTTCCAGCCCGGCTTCCAGGATGATCACTCGATGTGCTTTGCCTGCGGATGTGAATACGGGACGGGCCAATGCTAACAGAACGAGCAAACTGGCGGCGAGCAGGAGCAGATAGGTCCGAGGGTTGCGGAATCTTTCAAACAAGGTGCGCGCCCGCGCCTGGTCGGCGGACTGCTGCCAGAACAAGGTCGTCACCACCCTGACCTGGCGCGGCCGGATGCGCAGATACTGGAGCGCTGCCAGAACCGCTGCGGTCAGGACAGCGAGTCCGGTGAAGAGCCAGAATGATATCGCGGTGAATTGCATCTTTCTATCCTCGGGTGGTGATCATGCCTCCGGCGAACATGTCCATGAATTGCCCTAACACATCACCGTCCGCGTTCAGGGTGATGTATCCGGCGCGGCGCTTGTTGGCGAAATCCAGCAACTGTTCCTGGAAACCGGCATAAGCCTTCTGATAGGCCGCGATTGCCTTGGGCGTGACGGTGATACGCAGGTCGTGCCCGGTCTCGCAATCCGCCAGCGACAGCTCGCCGTCCAACTGCGGGTTCGCGTCGCTCTCCCGGCAAAGCTGCACGAGCAACAGCTTGTGCTTCATGCCGTTGAGGCTTTCCACCTGCGCGGCAATGCCGGCGGGATCAAAGAAATCGGAAATGATGGCGACCACGCCCCGGCGCAGGCGCATGGCATTGAGCCGGTGCAGCACCGCCCGCAGGTTGGTGGGCCCGGCAGGACCGATGGCGGCGAGGCGCTCAAGCGCCGGGGACAGCGCGCGCTTGTTGGGAATCGCTGGGAAGGCTTCGATCAGCGACTCACCGAACGGATAGAGCACCGGCCTGTCGTGCTCATTGAGTGCGGCACCGATCAGGATGGCGGCCGCCTGTTTGGCGGCATTGGCACGCGGAGGATCCTCGAAGAACATCGAGTCGCTACAATCCAGGAGAATGTAAACCGGCAGATCCCGCTCCTCCTCGAAGAGCCTGAGAAAGAGTTTCCCGCTTCTTTGATAGAGATTCCAGTCGATGCGACGGATGTCGTCTCCAGGCATGTAGGCGCGGAAATCACGGAATTCCATGCCCGAGCCCATCTGCGCCGAACCGTGTTCCGCATGCCGCCCGCCACGAGGCACCAGCCCCGCGCTCAAACGCATCCGCGAAACGGCGGCAACGAAATCCGCTGGAAACAAATCACCCATTTCAGTTCGAAAGCTCCTTGATCGAGTTGACGATGCCGCGAATCAGCTCATCCGGATTGATGCGACCGGAAAAGCCCTCGAAACTGAGCATGATTCGGTGGCGCAGGACCGGCACCGCGACATCGCGGATGTCCTGACAGGAAACGGCGAAGCGTCCGCTGACGAGCGCGCGCACCTTCGCCATGAGGATCAGGCTTTGCACACCACGGGGACTCGCGCCCAGGGCGACCACGCGGTTCACCTCCGCCGTGGCATACGGGGAATTCGGTTGAGTCGCCATGACGAGGCGCACGGCATATCTCTGCACCTGCTCGCTAACAGGCACCGCGCGGACGATCCCGCGCATCCTCATGATTTCCGGGCCGCTGGACACCGGTTGGATCGCACTCTTGGCGGTGCCGGTCGTGCGCTGAAGGATGCCGAGGTATTCCTCCTCACCGGGATAGCTCACCAGCAGCTTGACCATGAACCGGTCGAGCTGGGCCTCGGGCAGCGGATAGGTGCCGTCCTGCTCCACCGGATTCTGGGTGGCGATCACGATGAAAGGCTCCGGAAGTCGGATGGTTTGGCGGGCGACGGAAACCTGTCGCTCCTGCATCGCCTCCAGCATGGCGGACTGGGTCTTCGGCGTCGCGCGGTTGATTTCGTCCGCAAGGATGAAGTTGGAAATCACGGGGCCTTCCTGGAAGCGCAGCTCGTGGCCACCGCCCTCCTTCTCGTGGAGCACCATCGTCCCCACGATGTCGGCGGGCATGAGATCGGGAGTGAACTGGATCCGCGAGAAGTCCAGATGCAGCGCTTGCGCCAAGGTGTTTGCCAGAAGCGTCTTACCGAGACCGGGAACCCCCTCTAACAACAAGTGACCATCGGAAAGCAGTACGCTGAGGACGCTTTCGACAATCTCGTCCTGGCCGACGAAGGCCTTGTGGACCTCGGCCTTGAGTTTGTTGAAAACCTCGCGGAAATCCCGGGCTTGTTCCTGTGCGTTGGCGGCGGGCTGTTGAATTGCTTCAGTCATTGGTTGGGGTTCCGCTAGGTGGGTTGTCATTCTCTTTATGCTGTTGGATCAGATAGTTCCTGGCTTGCTCGCTCATGGCGGCGGATGGGCGGAAATGCTCCTGCGGAGCCTCCTCGGGTTCGGCTATTGTTAGATCCGAAGCGGTGACGTAATCGCTCTCGCGGGGTGTGGGTTCCACCTCTTCCTGATTGCTCTTCGTGGGGCCGGGCAACAGTCGTCCCTTGACAAATCCCGGCACGGGTACGCCCATGATCATGGTTGCGGTTCCACGGGATTTTTTCTGTGCTCCCGGACCACTGCGCCCCTTTTTCATGCTCTGCTTGTCGCTTGGCTTGCCCATGGCCAGCGAAAGTTCGCGGCTCACGTTAGAGGTGCGGTTCTTCAGGGATGGCTGGGCTCCGAGGCGTTGTTTTTCCTCATCGATCTTCTCGTCGGGCTCCTCGTTCTTCTGCGGATCCTCATTGTCGTTGGACTTGGCCTTGACCTCGCTATTCCACTCGCTCTGGGCCGTCCGCATGGAGCCTGCGGCTGACGAGCCGCGGGAGTTGATCGAACCGCCCTTTTTCTTTTCCGCCTTGGCGATGGGCTCACTCGCGATTGGCTTCTTGCCTTCAGGTTGCTTCTTGGGCGGTGTCGGCTCACTGGCACCGGGCTCCGACTTCACTCCCGCACCGCTGGCGGCGCTGCTGCTGCTAGATGATGACTGGCTGGTGCGCGACTTGCCTGCGGCGTCCTCTCCGGTGGGTCCTTGCGAATGCGACTCCTTTCCTGAATCCGCGCGCTTCTCACTCTCGTTCTCGCCAGATTCCTCATCGGTGGGTTTGACACGGAGGATGGTCTCGCGCTCACCCCGCTTGGCCGGAATTGCCACGGGAAGCGGCTTTTCATCGGGCAAGACCACTTCCCTTTCGGTGCCGGTGTCCGCCGTGGGAGTCGTCGCCGACAAGGCGAGGCCATCGCCAGGTGATGACCTTGATCCAGCTTCGATGAAAAGCCCTGCCGTCAACAACGCCAGACTGATGCCGAGATACACCGACTTGCGCCGCCATGAGGTCGTGGAATCATCGACTTGCGGTGCCTCGCGCTGGAGTTTTCCGAGGTATTCGAAACCATCCGCGATGGCGGCTTTGGCGAAAGGCGAGTCATCCCCGGAACGCAGCAAGGCCATGGCGGTGGCGATCCGGTTATGGGTGGACTGCGACAGATCCAGGCGTTCGGCGGCATGGGTCAAATGGATCGGTTTCCCCCAAATGCCGAGAACCAGCGCACGACAGAAAATCACAACGGCGACGATCGCGGCGATGGTTAGACACCAGCCCAAGCCAAGGGCGACCGGGCGATCCAGCAAATAGGTTAGAATGCGAAAAATCAGAAAGAGTCCTGGCACCGGTTGCCAGACATTTCAGATAGACCTCGACACCCTCGCGCAGCCGTGCCGACACCTCGGCCATCCGGATGCGCCTGCGGCATTCGCGGAGCATGGACTTCCATGCGCTCCAGAGATATTCCCGTTAGATCATCCATTAGAGTCCCTCCTCCTGTGGCAGGCTGAATGTTTCCGCAGCAAGGATGCGGCGGGTGTCCTGCTCTTGCACGAAGACCACCACCATCAGCTTGTTGGCATCCACGTAGGTCGGCTTGCTCCGGCCTTTGCTCCCTGCCCCGCTGTCGAGCATCCTGGCGAGATCTTCCCGCATTTTCCCGGCATCTACCGAGAAGTCGAAGGGGCGTTCCAACGCCGTTTCAATTTCCAGACCATCCGGCGGAGTCAGCCCCTTGCGGGCGACGAAATGATGGAAGAAGACCATGCTGTCCTCGATCGCCATCACGGAGCGCTCACAAAGTATGGCGTGCAGGCGCAGATTTCCGGTCGCCTCCTTGCCGGTCGTGACGATGCTGCCGGACACCTTCATGCCGTCCTGCGCCATTCTAACATCGAGCGACCATCCGGATTCCGGAACGGTTACCCCGGACTGGCTTGCATCGCGGAATGCAGGGAAATTCCCAGCCGCGTTTTCTCCTAACTTATCTGCCCGGGATCCGTTCGCATTCAGGACTTTGGTTCCATCAAATACCGCCAGCGGCGGATGCTTGGCCTTGTAGAATTCCAGCCGTTGTCTGGCGGCGTCGCTGTGCATCGGATCGTCGAGGTGATACTCGATCATGGCGACCTGTCCCTGGAAATATTCATCCAGCGCCTGGAAGGCCAATTGCATGCCACCGCTTTCGACATCGGTGGCGTTGGTGAAATACTCCACCAGTTTCACATGGCCGGGAAACTGCCCTTTCGCCATCGAGTAACGGGACGGGGCGTGGAACTCCGCATCCTCAAGGCGGCCGGCCATGTATTCTTCTGCCAGAACCATGTTGAACGTCTTTCGAAACTCCGGATCGCGGTTCATATCATCCAGCCGGCCCAGGATCTTCGTCAGGAGCTCCTCCGATTGCGGTTCATACATTCCGGGGTCAAGGATCGCCTGGAAATAACGTGACCACGCCCGGCTCGGCTTGCCCATTTTCCGGTAAACCTCCCCCAGCCAGAAATTGCACTCGCCGTCCTTGGGCAGGCCGAACGCGGCGCTCAGCAGATGCCGTCTCGCCTCGTTCAGATCGCCCTTGGCGAAAGCCCTCTTGCCAAGCCGGAGATGAACGGATTGGGCGGCGGTCTGATCCAGCGCGTTGCCCGACTGCTTCATTGCAAGGTTCAGGGTAAAGACGACCATTTTCTCCTTGTTAGGAAAGTTGGTGGCGGCTTCCAGTTGATCCGCGATCGAGGCCAGGATGCCGCAGCGGCGGATGATGTTGTATTTCGCGGCGACAATTTCCAAAGCGGCCTGGAGCACTTCCACCGTGCTGTTCGGATCTTCGAGGCGCAATTGCCATAGCGAAAGGCAGGCATCATCCAGCAAGCGGCCGGGCGGGCATTTGTCAATGAACGCCATCACCCCGTCGGGCTTTCTATCAGCCAGCGCGAGGTAGTAGTCCTGTTCCGCCTGCGGGAAATCCACGGGGGGCTGGGGGATGAAGGCGATTTTCCCGAGCTTGGGCCACATCGTCACGGTGAAATTCCGCAAGGCACCCACGCCGATGACCGCATCGACGGGCTCGGGAGCGACTCCTCCCAACGACTGGAACCGGAACGCCGTTTGGTCAGTGAAACTGGTATCGCCGACTTTCAGGACATTCGGCGCTTTCCCGGCAGCCCGGGCGGCGGCCAGGAGCGGAAAATCGAGAATGGAATCCTCGCTGGCCATGGTCATCAGGATCTTGGCGGGAGCCAGGGTGGGGCCGATTCCTTGCAAGACCATTCCGAAAGGCTTGGCCTCGTAGCCGACTTGCAGTTTCTCCGCCTCCTCGGTGGCCAGGCCAAGCGTCCGCAGCAAGCCCTGGCGAAGATCCAGCTCGACCACATTGCTCTTGATCGCCGGCAACCCGACGATGGCCACGACTGGCACCTCGCCCAGGTCCTGTGAGTAATTTCTGGTTAGGTTTTCGATCAACGGCATCGCCGGCTCCACATGCAGGGGCACGCCCTTCCAGATGCCGCTTCCCGCCAACTCGATGTCCACCTCCCGCCCCTCCGCGATCTGCGGATTGAGATCCAATCCTCCGAGCGAACGCTTGTGGATCACCATCGGCACGTTGCTGCCCATGTCGAACACGATGTTCGCCTCGATTTCATTGTCGGCGTAGCGGATCCTGGTCCTGATGACAGGCACGCCGCCGATTTCCTTCACGACGATGTCATCGGCAAGAAGCGGCAGAGTGCAGCCAGCAAGAAACAGGAATATGCGTTTTATCACGGTTGATCGGGAAGTGTGTCGGTCAGGCCTCTAAACTTGCTGGGTCAGAAACGCAAAAAGTCCGCGGATTCTACAAGAAATAGGGCTGTCCACTCAATAGACAGGTTTTGAGATGACAGCCTGGTCCGAAGCTGTTACAAGAGGATCCATGTCAGAGAATATCCCCCGCCCAGAAAGCCTCGCGGATCGTATCGCCGGGGTCTTGCGGGAACGAATCAGGGACGGGCGATACGGCGACGCCCTGCCTGGCGAACCCCGGCTGGCAGCCCAGCTCGCGGTGGCGCGCGGGTCCCTGCGCAAGGCCCTGGACACATTGACCAACGAGGGCTGGATCTCCGCAAGCGAGGCGGGCACTCCACGCAGGATTTTGCCCAGCTCCCGCAAATCCAAGGTGCGTGGCACCCGTTCCGTCGGGGTCCTGATCCCGCGCCCCCTCGATGCCATGTCCTCCGGTACCCAGCATTTTCTCCGCGATCTCGCGGCGATCACCGCATCGGACGGGATTGCCTTCATTTACCATCCTTCGGTTGCCATGGACCGTGATCGCCCGGGGAACCTGCTCAAGACCTTGCTTGCCGAGCATCCCGCCGATCTTTGGCTGATTTACGAGGCATCGAAACCGGTCGCGCGATTCTTCCGGGCTGCGGGAGTGAACACGATCATCTGCGGAGGTTCGGCGGTGGACGAGGGATTGTCCTATTGCGGATTCGACGGGCTCGCCGCCGCCCGCCACGCCATCGGGACCTTCAGCCGCGCCGGACATACGCGGATCATTTCCGCCAGCCGGTTTCAGCGCCCGCATCGCGAACAGGTGTTCCGCGAAGAGTTCGCGAAGCGAGGGATCCCCTTCGATCTCCAAACCCACATGCCTTGCTGGAACCGGGATCTCGATCAGCTCCACCAACTGCTTCGCAATCGGCTCAGTTCACCGGATCGGCCCACCGCCTGGATGATCAACGGGCTCGAAGGCCTCGTGGTGATGTTTTCGACGCTTCTGGAGTTGGGCCTCAGAATTCCCCATGACATCAGCCTTCTAACCATCGGTTCCGATCCCATGCTGGGTTGCTTCCGGCCTGCCATCAGCCACTATTCCACCCCCCATCGCCCCCTGGCCGTCGCGATGGCCCGCATGGTCCGCAGCCATCTCCAATCCCCGCCCGCCACTCCGGTTTTGAAACTCCTCCAGACCGAGTTCGTGCAAGGTGGATCGGTTGGAATTGCGCCGTTAGGGCGTTCCGGCCCCAACCTGATAGGTATGGCGAGATGACACAGCCACATTTCGAAGCACTCCGGAAAATCCGCGTTTCCTATTCTTGAGATGACGAGGCATCGCCATTCATGATTTCCAGGATCAGGGCGCTGCAGGGCGGGAGATCGGGGAGGGTGAGGTCTTTTCCGGTGGAAGGGCCGGACCAGTTGGACGCGAGGCGGTCGGTGAATTTCCAAGAGATGGCGGGGTCACGGCCGATGAAGTTCCAGGCGTGATCCGGGATCTCGATCCGCACTCCGCCCAGGGTATTGTTAGGGCTGAAATTTGCGACGACGAGGAAAGTTTGACCGCTCTCCGGATCGTGACGGATGAAGGCGTAGAGCCAATGGCCGGAGGCGGTTTCGTCCCCTACCCGGCCAAAGTCAGGGTTGGCTGCGTTGGCGTGGTTGAGGCCGTAAAACTCGCCCCGGGTGAAGGCCGCGGACTGGGTGCAACGGATGAGTTTGCCATACCATTCGCGCAGGGCCTTCTGATCGACGCTGAGCCGGCCGCCGTCGTATCGTCCGCCGTTCACCCACTTGGTGAACTCGGGCATGGACCAGTAATCGAAGATGGTCGTCCGCGCGTCGTCACCACCGAAGCCTTCGGTGCCGGCGGCGGGCTCGCCGACTTCCTGACCGCTGTAGAACATGACCGCTCCTCGACCCATGGCGAAGAGCACGGCGCTGGCGGGTTTTCCGACCTTCATCCCCACGCCGCCCCAGACCTTGGGACTGGCGATGCGGACTTCGTCGTGATTTTCCACGTAGCGCAGGGATTGGTGGAAACGCTGGCCGGTGAAGGTGAGCGGATCGAGGTCGTTGGCCCATTTCCCGTCGTCGTAGATGCCTTCGAGGACGTCGTAGCTGGGATCGTCATAGACCGCGTCGAAGCCGGCCTTGAGCAGCTCGTCGAGGACATGACCGTCCGTTAGCTTGGCGGGGTCGTTGTCGTAGGCCTCGGCGGAAAAGAACACGTCGGGCTGGCGGGTGCGGGCGCGCTTGACGGCCCAGCGCCAGAACTCCATGGGCACCATGTGGGCCATGTCGCAGCGGAATCCGTTGACGCCCATTTCCTGCCAGTAGGCGAGGATCTCATCCATGGTCCGCCAGGTCCTGGGGACATCCGGCAACGCGGCATCCGGACCGGGAAGCGCGGAGGTGTCGCGGCCGCGGGTGTAGTCGTGGCCGTAGTTGAGCTTCACGGTTTCATACCAGTCATTGATGGAGGGTGCCCATGAGATCACGTTGTTCCCGGTGACGCGGCCGAATTCCGTTTCGGGAGCGAAGAGCCCGCTGCAACCGGGCATCGATGCGGTTGGCAGCCTAAGCGGCGGACCACCACCGGCGTCGTTGGGACCGAGGTAGTAGAAATGGTTGTCGCGGTCGAAAAAGACATCGCGCTTGTCCCCCTCGCCGAAGGAGGAACCAGGCCGGACGCTGGACTGATAGGAACGCGCCACATGATTCGGCACGAAGTCGATGATGACGCGCATGTTCATCGCGCGGCACCGGTCAAGTAGCGACTTGAATTCCATCAGGCGCTTCGCCGGATTCTCCGCGTAATCGGGACAGACGTCGAAGTAGTCCTTGATCGCGTAAGGGCTGCCCGCGATGCCCTTGAGGATGTCCGGCACATCGGCGGGCCGGTCGGGATACGCGGTGCCGCTCGCCTGCTCGAGCACGCCGGTCAGCCAGACGTGGTTGAAGCCCATTTCCTTGAGCGAGGCCAGGGCCTTGGAGTCGATGTCATTGAATTTCCCGCAGCCGTTCTCGGCCATGGTGCCGTTGGTCTTGCGCGTCTCGTTGGTATTCCCGAAGGTGCGGACCATCAACTGATAGATCACCGGGCGTGGGGAAGGCGAGGCCTTGCTGCTGACTGTCATCGCAGCCGATAAGACACCGATCATGAGGAATTGCCAAGCCATGGTTCAACGCGTTGGGGATTCGTCGTGATCCGTGACGAAGCAGGTGGCCACGGCGGCGATGAGCAAAGATCCTCCGCCAAGCATGACCACCTTGACCGGAGCATTGTGGAAAAGCTGCTTCACCACCGGCTCCAGCGCGAGTGAGGCGATGATCTCCGGGATGACGATGAAGAAGTTGAAAATTCCCATGTAAACCCCGGTCCGGTTGGCGGGAAGTGAACTGCTCAACATGGCGTAAGGCATGGAAAGGATACTCGCCCATGCGATTCCCACGCCGATCATGGTGCATTGCCACAGGACCCTCGACTCGACGCCATGGATGAAGCCGGTGGCGAGCAGGGACAAACCGCCGAGCACAAGGGCGACACTGTGGACCACCTTGCGGCTCGTCGCATTTGCCAGGGGAGGAAGGGCAAAGGCGACGATGAAGCACACGATGGAATACCATGCGAAGGTCCGCCCGGCGAAGAGCGTGCCCGCGTCAAAACCGGGTGCGCTTGCATCGAGCGCGCCGTAGATCTGTTGGGCGGTGGCGAGGCCGAAGAACATCCACATGCAGAACAGGCCGAGCCAGGTGAAGAACTGCACCACCGCGAGCTGTTTCATCGTTCGCGGCATTTCCCTAAGCGCGGTGGAAACCTCGTGACCACTGAGGACGAATCCGATCACCGCGCCGATCAGTCCACCGGCCACGACGTGGGAAAGCGTCATGTGTTGCTCGACGAGGCCACCACGGGCAGCACCTGCCAGAGCTCCCGCCACCGCACCCACCACGGGAAAGAGCGGCTTGAACTTGAATCCGCGGTGGTGGCGCTTCTTGAGAAGGAAGCGCTGCATGTCCTCCGGCGGGTATTCCTTGCTGCTGACCACGGTCCACAGCACCGCTAACAGGAAAGCCCCGGCACCGAGCTTGAAGGCCCACAGCACCGAGAGCGGGACCCCATTGGAGGAATTTCCCTCGACACCATAATGATGAAGGATGGAGGGCAGCGCGTTGGCCAGTGCCGCCCCGATGCCGATGAAGAAACTCTGCATGACGAAACCGGTCGTGCGCTGCGAAGGAGGCAGTTTGTCCGAGACGAACGCGCGGAAGGGCTCCATGGAGATGTTGATGGAGGCATCCAGCACCCAGAGCATGGTTGCGGCGACCCACAGCGCCGGCGAGTCCGGCATGAAGAACAGGGCGGCGGAGGCAAGGATGGCTCCCACCAGGAAATAGGGCCGACGCCGGCCGAGGCGGTTCCAGGTGCGGTCGCTCATCGATCCGATGATGGGCTGAACGATCAATCCGGTCATCGGTCCGGCGAGCCAGAGGATGGGAATCTTGGAGGCATCCGCCCCGAGCTTCGAATAGATGGCGCTCATGTTTGCCAACTGGAGCCCGAAGCCAAACTGGATTCCCAGAAAGCCGAAGTTCATGTTGAACAACTCCCAGAAAGTTAGACGCGGTTTTTCAGTCATCGTGGGTTTGACGGGTGTTCAAAATCGCAGATTAGCACCCATCGATCCCCCCTCCGCAAGCCCCGGGACGTGTTTGAAAACTTTTCCGGCGTTCAGGCGGATTTCGCTAAACCACTAGCGCTTTTCGACATTTGCCTTCGCTTTTTCCCGTTCCTCGCGGACGACGGCCAGCGCGTCGTAGAGTGCGAACAACAGCACCACGATCGTCATGATGGCGCAGCCGCCCCACCACAAAAGGACGCGCAACGGACTGGCCCAGATCCAGCCATCGAGAATCCAAAGGCCGATGGCCAGCATGCCTAACGGAACCAGCACCAGATAGAAGAGCCATTTGCGGCGCTCGTTCCGGTCGTGGAGGATGGCGCGGGCGAGACCCGTGCTGTTGCTCCATGATTCGGGCTTTTTCATCGAGGTGAGTTCAGGGCATTCCGAGCGGGCTGAGGACATTCATGTACCACTCCCAGATTCTCCATGCGCCGAACATCCATGCGACCGCGCCCATGGCGAGGAAGGGGCCGAAGGGAAGTTGCTTGCCGAATCCGATGCGGCCGATGATGGCTGCAATGATGGCGAAGACCGATGCGGCGAAGATTGAGAAGAACACGCCGGTCCAGCCGAAGAAGGCCCCGATCATTCCTAACAAATGCACGTCGCCCATGCCCATGGCCTCGCGCGGGATGACGGCGCTGGTCGCGGTGCCGTCGAGGGATTTCATGTTCGCCAGGGTCTTGACCGTGCCGTCCGGCAACTCGATCTCAAGCTCGCGGATGGCGAGCTTCCCGCCGCCGACGGAGACGCCATCGACACGGATGTCCTGGGTTTCCACCAGCAGGCGGTCGGTCTTGCGCGAGAAGATGTCCCACCACGGGATGGCCTCGCCATCGATCATGAACAGCATGGGATCTTGATCGCCTTCCGGTTCCTTGAGCGACCACTCGACAGGCTTGTCGAACTTCAGCGACTTTTTGCCGAAGGCGAGCTTGCCGAGTTGGACCACGCTCCAGAGTCCGACGTAGCCGGCGACCCAGCCGATGGCACCCTGTTTCAACCCGGCGAGCCAGTTGCCCGCCTCACCGCCGAGGACGGGGAGCTGCGGCCAGACGATGCACGCGGCGAGGCCCACCACCGTGCCGCCCCAGGTGAGGGATGACGGGATGATGAGGTGTTCCGCATCGATGAAGGTGATGGAAACCAGCAGGGCCATCAGGATCCAGAGGAAGACGACGACACCGACGGAAAGCGGCGCGAAGGACCACCAGACGGCGACAAACAGGAGCGCCGTTAGAAGTTCCACGCCGAAATAGCGGAAGGCGATGGGGGCATGGCATTCCTTGCATTTCCCGCGCAGCCAGAGCCAACTGATGAGCGGGATGTTCAGCCACATCGGGATCGGGTTCTTGCACAGCGGGCAGAACGAGCGGCTGGGTTTGTTCACGGACATCCCGAGAGGCACCCGATAGATCACCACGTTGAGGAAGGATCCGATGCAGGCGCCGATGAAGAAGGCCGGGAAGAGCCAGATCCAGGGTTCGAAAGGCAGGTTGAAGGGTGAGATGAACAAGGTGCCACCATTCAAGCGACAGGAGACGGCCTGCCAAGGACAAAGACGAAGCCGGAGATCACGCCTGCGGGGTGAAATTTCCGGCACGGTTGGCTCTGAAAATGCAGTTGCCAGGGAACCAGTGGACCCTTGACGACCGGGCAGGCCATCCACAGTTTCCAAACGCACCGAATTCCAAAATCCAAGATGAACCTGACCTCCCTATCCGAAGCCGAACTTTCCCCCGTCGTGACCGCGCTGGCGAATGAGAATCTGGAGTTCATGAAGACCTACCCGGGTGAATCGGATCGGCGGCAGGCGGTGCACACGGTTTACGGCGGAGCGCACCTGTTCAAGGCGGACTCGACCGGGAAGCTCGGCGTGGTGGCCTTGAGATCTCTTTCCGAATACGCGCCCGATGCCGCGGAGCTGACCAAGGTATTGGGGGCGGAATGGTCGCCCGCGTTCGCGGAAAAACTTTATGCACGGATCGTCGAGAAGCTGAAACGCGAGCCGGTGGAGGACTTCCGGCTGGATTTCGAGGATGGTTACGGAAACCGCGTGGACGAGGAGGAGGATGGACACGCGGAGCAAGGCGCACGGCAGGTGGCCGCCGGGCTCGCGGCAGGGACGCTGCCACCCTTCATCGGCATCCGGATCAAGCCCTTCAACGAGGATCTGCGTGCCCGCTCGATGCGGACACTCGACATCTTCATCACCACGCTGGTTAGAGAAACAGGGGGCAAGCTTCCCCCGAACTTTGTCGTCACCCTGCCGAAGGTCCAGCTCGCGGCCCATGTCACCGCCGCGGCGAAACTGCTTTCCATGCTGGAGAAGAAGCTGGGACTGACTGACGGCAGCATCCCGATCGAGCCGATGATCGAGACGCCGCAGTCGATCATCGACCGGCATGGGAACTGTCCGCTGCTGGCGATCGTGCAGGCGGCGGAAGGACGCTGCCACAGTGTGCATTTCGGCGTTTACGACTACACCGCATCAAGCGGCATCACGGCCGCCTATCAGGCGATGGGTCACCCGACCTGCGACTTCGCGAGGGCACACATGATTGTTTCCCTGGCGGGCACCGGAGTCCACCTATCAGACGGCGCGACCAATATCCTGCCGGTGGCGCCGAATCGCGGCGAGTCCCTCACTCCGGAACAAGTCGCGCAGAACCGCGATGCGGTGCATGGTGCGTGGAAAATGGGATTCGACGACAACATGCACTCGCTGCGGAACGGGATCTATCAGGGATGGGACCTGCATCCGGCGCAGTTCGTCGCCCGTTACGCGGCGGTTTACAGCTTTTTCCTCGACGGTCTCGAGGCCGCATCGGGACGATTGAAGGCTTTCGTCGAGAAGGCGGCGCTGGCGTCACTTTTTGGTGATGTGTTCGACGACGCGGCGACGGGACAAGGGCTTTTGAACTTCTTCCTGCGCGGCATCGCCTGCGGCGCGATCACCGAGGCGGAGGCGCTGGAGACCGGATTGACGCTGGAGGAAATCCGGTCCCGCTCGTTCTATCAGATCCTTACCGGACGGAGAAATCGCGCGATGGAATGAGACATCTAACTCATCAAGCTGACCTTAGCCGCAAAGATGCGCAAAAGTGGCGCAAAAACCCTATCCAGGCACCGTTTCCCCCTATCGAGAGAGTCAATCAAGGATGAAGGTTGGCGTTGTTTCCAAAGAACTCTGACGGGTTCTTCAATTTTTGCGTTTTCTTGAGCCTTTTTGCGGCCGAAAATCTTCGGGGAATTTTGATGCGTCGGAAATGGAATGAGTCGCCGGATTTTCTGGACAGCATCGCGGTCACGGATGGTAGCCGTGGACTTCAGCCCACGGGTTCACGAGCGAAGCAAATCCCGTGTCGCATCTCGCCACCGGAACCCATCCAAGTCACGACGATTTCGCCGATTGGTCCGGTGTGGCGATGCGACACAAACTCCTGCCGGACCGACAACCGTGGACTGAAGTCCACGGCTACCATCCGTCACCACGATGTGGTGAAGAGGCGCATCGATCATGGAACGATGATGCCGGGCGATGGCCATCATTGGGAAGTTGATGACTTTACTTACCTCATTCCGGCAAGCCGTCATCCCTGACGATTCGCGCCCGAGGCGGAGGCTCGACGACTTCCAGCGCAGGCGGCGGGGTTGGCGGAGTTCGAGGAGCTTCCACTTTTGGGATCACCTCGGAGGCTGGAGCGGGAGGTTCCTGCCTCTCATTGGCAGTTGATTTCAAGGGTTCGGCCTCGCCACCGAAGCGAAGTTCCAAAAACTCGTAGCCCTTGATCGCGGCGTAGATGAGCGCACCGGAAAGGGCGAGGGCACTGATCGCGGCGAGCCATCCGTTGGGTGCCGAGCGCGTGGCCTGGATCAAATCCCGCTGGGCGGGGTGGACTTGCCAGGAAGGGAGGACGACATCGCCCGGAAGGAATGCCACCGGCTCGAGCGCGTCGAGCCACATGCGGGCGTCCACCTTGAGGAACTCGCTGTATTGGGAAAGAAAACTCTTCGCATAGGTGGGACTTGAGAACACGGAGAAATCCGCCGCCTCGAGGGCAGCCACGACCGACCGTGGAATGCGGGTTTGAAAAACCACGTCATCCACGCTCAAGCCCGCCTTTTCCCTCGCGTTCAGCAACCTCTCGCCAATCTGGTCAGAAACACTTTCCACGCTTTCGCCGGGGATCTTAACCCATCGCCCACCATCCGCAAGTGCCGGGCCATTGCGGTTTGACGAAGTCGCGGTCCCACCCCACAATCCGCCGCGATGTCCGAAACGAAGAACGTGCTTTTTGTATGCACCGGAAACACCTGCCGCAGCCCGATGGCGGAGGGCCTTTTTCGATTGGCGGTCCAGGGCCGGAGTGATTTCAAGACCAGCTCGGCCGGTGTGGCCGCCTCGCGCGGCGCGCCCTGCAATCCGGAAACCGCGGCACTCCTGAAGAAACGCGGCGCGGAGCTGAAGGACTTCAGCAGCCGGATGGTTTCCGATGAGCTGTTAGCAGCTGCCACCCATGTTTTCGCGATGACCCGCAGCCACCTGCAAACACTCGAGGCCAGGTTTCCGAAGCACTCCGACAAGTTCTATCTGGTCTGCGAGTTCGTGGATATCCCCAACGAGGGAATCGGCACCGATGTTCCCGACCCCATCGGCCTCGGGAGAAAGGCCTATGAGGAGGTGGCCGAGATGTTCGACATGGCCATCCCGTCGATCATCGCGTATATCGAACAGACGTCGAAGTAGTCGTCCCGGTTAGGGGAGGTCTGAAATATGGCGCGGGTAGGGATCGACCTCAGGGAGAATGAGGTGCGAATGTCTGGCAACGGAACACCATTTCGGCCAAACACCGACTCGTTCATTCTCATCTCATTCGCAGGACCGTTGCGGAGAACGGTCCCCGCCATTTTTATTGGCAGCCGGTTAGAGGTCAGACCATGCCGAGTTTCATGCGGCCTTCCTCGGAAATCATTTCCTGATTCCAGGCAGGGTCCCAGACGAGTTCCACCCGTGCGTCGTCGATGCCGTCGATGGTCATGATTTTCGCCTGGGCGTCGGCCGCGATCACGGGGCCCATGCCACAGCCCGGGGCGGTGAGGGTCATTTTCACGGCGACGGTTTTCTTACCTTCCGATTCCTCGATGGCGCAGTCGTAAACGAGGCCGAGGTTGACGATGTCCACCGGGATTTCCGGATCGTAAACGCCCTTGAGCTGGTTCCAGACCTGTTCCTCAAGAGGCGCATCCTTGAGCCGGATCACCTCCGCCTGCTTTTTCTTTTCCTCCTCAAGGTCCACACCGAGCGCATCCGAATCCTGCGAGGAAATGCGCGCAAGTCCTTGGGAAGTGGCGACCGTGAAGGTCCCGCCCAGCCGCTGGGTGATGAAAACCGCCGTGCCGGCCGGGAGCGAAAGAGTGTCACCACTCGGGATTTGGATGGCGGCCACCTCGCGGGTGAGCTTGATTTCCTCGTGCATGCGCGGAGTTAAAACCAGCACCCCGCCAACGGCAAGGGGTGAGTTTCCGGAAGAGCCCGTCAATTAAATCGAACCAATTCCGCAGAAACGTCGGATTAACCAAGCGATACGCCTTCCCAACGGAGGAATTTCATGATCAACCCCTCATCCATGTTCGATCCGGAACCGACTCCCTTGCCCGCCTTTGGCAAGGAACTCGGAAATGATCCCAGTGGCGAGGCGGCGATCCTGATCGGGCGGATGGCCAAGGAGGATGCCGCGGCGCTGACCGAGCTTCACGAAATGTGGAGCCCCGTCCTGTTGGGAGTCGCCTG
This sequence comes from uncultured Verrucomicrobiae bacterium, assembly GCA_963810445.1. GTDB lineage: Bacteria > Verrucomicrobiota > Verrucomicrobiia > Verrucomicrobiales > Akkermansiaceae > Luteolibacter. The sequence continues at coordinate 25,489 of CAWENZ010000050.1, forward strand.
CAGGATGCTCGGTGACCGGCGCGAGGCGGAGGAGGCGGTCCAGGATACCTTCGTGCGGATGTGGCACCGGTCGGTCGATTATGATCCCAAGCAGTCGCCGCCCTTCGTCTGGGCGTTCGCGGTGCTGAGAGGGTATTGCATCGACCGCTTGCGCTACCGGCACCGGGGAAAACGGGATTCCTCACGGGTGGTTTCCATCCACCTTCATGCGCCACCGGAGGAATCCGAGGATTCCAAGGTGCTGGCTCTCGACGACTGGCGTCGCGTTCGCAAGGCGCTGGATCAACTGGCGGTGGACGAGCGACGCTGCCTCGAACTCGCGGTATTTCTCGAATACTCGCACTCTGAAATTTCCGAGCACCTCGGAACGCCCTTGGGAACGGTCAAAAACCGATTGAGACGCGCCCTTGAGAAGGTGCGCAACCAACTATCACGCCATGAATTCTGATCCTCATGAAAACGCCGCCTGGCGGAGCTTCGGCATGCTCGACAGCGACGAGGCGGCCGCATTCGACGAAGCGATGCGCCACGATCCGGTCCTGCAGGGGGCCTGTCGGGAAATGGACCGTTTGGCGACTTCCATCGCGGTCACCACGACGCCTCCCCTTGCCCCGCGCGCCGGGCAGTTGGAGCGACTGCATTTGCGACTCGGGCTTCATCCGCGAAAGAGAACGAATTGGCTGGCGATCTCCGGATGGGGAGTGGCCGCCGCATTGGCGATGCTGATGGCTCTCGATCGTATTTCATCAAAGTCGGTCATCACGAGTGCGGCCAGCACCTCCGGTGATCGCCGGCACAGTGGAAAAATCTCCGGAAATCAGTCGCGAAGTCCTGGTCGAAAATGACAACGAAGCTCCCGGCAGCGAACCACCTAACGGACACGACCCTGCAACGGTATTGCAGAGCGGCGATGGAAAAGCCTACGTGAAGGTGGAAACAAAGCGCCTGATCCAGGAGATCGAGGTCCTGCGCGAGAAGCTGGAGAATTTCCAGATGCTGGATCGCAAGCGGTTTGATGTCGTTCCCGGCATGGCATGGCCGGTGGTCATGCGGATGGCTCCGCCCGGAACCACCGGAAAGTCCACGGACACCATCGCCATGAATGCCGACGAACCACCCATCACCGCGATGATCGGAGATGCCATGGCCTCAGTGAGAAGTCCTTTCGCCGTTGCGGGTCTCTCGGTCGAGAGCAGGGATATCGCAAAACCCGTCGCCCCGCCGGCCGCGATTCCCATCTACGACGCGGCGCGTGACACGGGCACCCTGGTCGTCAGCCATTTGCCCGCCAAGGGCAGCGACGAGAATTTCAACCTCTGGGTGATGACGGCGAATGCGAAAAGCCCGGTTTACGTGGGACGTCTCCCGGACTCCGAGAATCCGGACGCCGATTCGTTCGATTTCAGCCTTGGGTCCACCATGGTGGTGCCGACCGCGTTTCTGCTCACCAAGGACAAGCAGGACGCCGCCGCGATCCCTTCCGAGACCAACACGGTCCTTCAGGGCCCTTATTGAGAGGAACGGGCGATGCATGTTAGATAACAATGCCGATTTCAGGGATTGCCACCACCGCCTTGTATGGTCTAGGGTGTGCGGGGAATAGGCATAATGTGGACATTCATCAAAGATCACTGGCGCGACGGGATTGAAATCCTGCTTCTGGCGACCTGTGTTTACCAGATTTACCGGGCATTCCGGGCCACCCGTGGTGCCCAGATCCTTGTCGGCTTGGGAACCATCCTGGTGGTCCTGACCTTGGTATCGGAGATTTTCAGGTTCGAGGTGATCAGTTGGATCATCAAGGGGGCGGCGACGATCCTGGCATTCGCGTTGATCGTGATTTTCCAGCCGGAGCTGCGCAACGGCCTTGCCCGGCTCGGGAGCAACCGGCTGTTTTCCTTTTCCAGCAAGCGTCGGCTCGCGTTCCTCGAGACGCTTCGCGGACGCGGTGATCAATCTATCGAAGAAGCGCGTCGGCGCCCTGTTCGCGATCCAGCGGGGCATCAGCCTGAAGGAGCATCTCGACAGCGGTGTGGTGCTCGATGCCCAGTTTTCGCCGGAACTCGCGATGGCGGTGTTTCTACCCCAAGTCACCGCTCCATGACGGCGGGATGATCATCGCCGACGACCGCGTCGCGGGCGCTGCCTGCGTGTTTCCGGTGACGGAGAAGGAAATGAAGGATCGCTCGACCGGCCTGCGCCACCGCGCCGCCATCGGCCTGACCGAGAGGACCGACGCCATCGCCGTGGTCGTCAGCGAGGAAACCGGCGGCATCTCGATTTCCGAGAACGGAGGCCTGCAACGCAATCTAACCGAGAAACAATTCAGGGAGAAGATCGCCGAGATCTTCTTCTCCGGCAAACCGAACAATGAAACTGAACCTGGGGCACAACTGGATCGCAAAGATCCTCTCTCTACTGCTGGCGATAGCGATCTGGTTTCTGATTAAGGACCATCTCAAGAAGCTCGACGGTTCCAAGGATGTCCCGTTGAAAGCCAGGATCGTGGACGAACCCGGGCGGGGACGGACGAACCCGCCCAGATAGCAAAAAGGCACCGCCACGTTTGAATGACGGTGCCCTTGTCGTGGTTTGAAATTCCGTTCAGAGCAGACCCAGAGCCGCTGAGATCAGGAGATCATCGTCGATCAGCCATTTCGCGGCTTCCGTTCCCGGACTGCCTGGCTTCGCGGGTGCGGAGCTCGGCGTCACATCGAGGGTGAGTCCTTCACCCCGGATCCGGCGGATCACCCCGCCCGCATCGTAAACGGCCATGTAGGCCGCCATGAGATCCACCGACTTCGAAGTCACCCCGGGCTCGTCATTCCGTCCTAACAGCGCATCGAGCAGCAACGGGGTCGGATCGGACGAACTCGCGAGACGGATCGCAGTGCCGTTCTCGGCAGAGGTGATTCCGGAAGCTCCCGCGAATTCGAGGGCTTTCGAAAGCGCGACGATGCGGGCCGAAAGGCCGGTTAGAGCGAGTGCCTGGGGCAACATTTTCTCCAGACCTGACGCGAGCGTGACCTGCCGGGCATGGAGCCGCGCCCAGTCCGGGGAGCGGATGGCGGAATCACCATCCGACCCGGTGCGGCGGCCGGCGACCCCGGTCTGCACGAAGGCCGCGATCGCTTCCGCCGCGCGAGCACAGGTGATGCCGGCACAAACCGGAACAAGCGCGAACGCCGCGAGTCTGCTGGAGAGGAGGACATTCCCCATGGCCTGCATTTTCGCACCCAGCAACGCGTCGCGCTCGCGCTTGACGGTGAAGAATTCCATGGCACGCCGCAAGGTGATCTCCAGTTGGGGAATGTCCCACGGCTTGGTCATGTAGCGGAAAATCCCGCCGTCGTTGATCGAGCCGATCGCGGCGTCGATGTCGGAATACGCCGTCGAGAGGATCTTGATGATGTCCGGGTATTCGTCGGCGATCTTGGAGAGAAACCCGACACCGGTTTCATTCGGCATGCGTTGGTCGGTCACGATGATGCCGATCTCGTTGGCATGCTGACGGAACACCTCAAGCGCCTGAACGCCGTCCTCGGCCTCAAGGATGCGGAACTTTTCCGAAAAAAGACGTTTGAAGTATTTCCGGGTGTTTGCCTCGTCATCCACGAATAGGATGGCGTAGCGCTGGTAGTCATAGGCGTCGATCTCGTTGCTCATGTTGGTCGATGGAAACGTTGTGGTTTAAAAATTCTAATGGCGGGAGAGTGATAGATTCATGCGGGCTGGTCGAGCACCGATTCCTCGTCCGAGGCGAAGCTGGAAGCCGGAAAGGCGATCCGGAAACGGGTGAACTCGGTCGGGCGGCTGTCCACCTCGATGACCGCCTTGTGGGCCTGAAGGATCTGGTGCGTGATGGACAGGCCGAGCCCCATCCCCTTGCCCACGTCCTTGGAGGTGAAGAACGGATCGAAGATCTTCTGGAGGTTTTCCGGAGGAATGCCGATCCCGTTGTCGCGGATCGTCACCTGCCATCCTTGCCCGGAGGGCTCGATGGAGACATCGATTTTCCCGGGATCGCCACCGATCGACTCGATCCGGTGATGGATGGCATCGATGCTGTTCTGGAAGAAATTGATGAAGACCTGGACGAGTTGGTTGGGATTTCCACTGATCAAGGCATTGTCGGGAGACTTGAAGTTGAACTCGATCTCCTTGCCGACCTGATGGCTGACCATCCGGCGTGAGCGTCCAACGATCTCGGCAAGATCGGCATCACCCGAGGTTGCCTTTTCATCACGGGTGAACTTGCGGAGATCGATGACGATTTGGGAAACGCGTTCCACGCCTTCGCGGATATCCTTGAGGATGTCCTCGAAATCGGCCTGATCCTTGTCGGGAATCGATCGCGTGAAGGTGGCCAGCGCGTGAAGTCCGGCGTTGGCGTAGTTCAGCGGATTGTTGATCTCATGGATGATCCCGGCACTCATCCGGCCAAGCGCGGAGAGCTTCTCGTTGCGGACCATCATGACCTCGTTCTCCTTGATCTGTTCGAGGGCGCCTTGAAGCTCGACATTGAGGTCCGCCATCTCGCGACGAACCCTTGCCATGGCGATCTGGTTCTCGAGGCGAAGCGCGAGTTCTGCGGTGGAAAATGGCTTTGTCAGGAAATCGTTCGCGCCCGCCTGAAGCGCGGCAAGCTTGGTCTGCTCGTCCGCCCTGGCCGTTAGAATGATCACCGCAATCCCGCGGGTGGTATGTCCCTCGCGGATGTTCCGGCAGACTTCCACACCATCCATCTCCGGCATCATGTGGTCGAGAAGCGCGAGCTGGGGACGGCGCAATCGGGCAAGCTCCAATGCCTCGGCGCCATCCGAGGCCTCGATGACATCCACATCCTCAAGCTGCATTCTCAGGAAGCGCCGGATGTCTGGCTCGTCATCCGCGATGAGGACGAGCGGCCTGGCCCCACTCGGCCGCGTGCCGATCATGGGACCGGCTACCTGAACCGGAGGCATGAGGGGAGCCGCTGCCTTCGGGGCGATCTTGCCCGGAATCGACATCGCGGCCCGCCGATGGAGATCCGCGATGTTTCCACCGTCCATCAGGGGATCGAAAACTTCTGATAGACCGCTTTCCGGCGTCTCCACCGCCCCGGCAGGAAGGGATACGGTAAAAGTGGTACCATGACCCAGCCTGCTATCGACATTCACGGAGCCATCCATGGCCTCCGTCAGGCTCCTCACCAGCGCGAGACCGATGCCGGCTCCCTGGAACTTCCTCGTCGAGGAGGTATCCACCTGCCAGAAGCGTTCGAAAATTCTCGGCAACACATCGGGCGGAATCCCGACGCCGGTGTCCTCCACCGTCAGCTTGAGTTGCCCATTCCGCGCCGCGACCTTGACCTCGATGGTGCCGCTGGAGGGAGTGAACTTGATGGCGTTGATGACGAGGTTGAGAAGGATCTTGTCGAACTTGTCACGGTCGAGCTCGATGCTGTCAGACTCCGAATCGCAGTCCCACAGCAACGCCACCCGATCCTGTTCCGCCAGATGGCGCAGAGACCGGAGAAGACCGTCGATGTGCGCCGCGATCAGGGTGGGCTGGCGGTTGACGTCGGCGTGACCGGTATCGAACTTAACCAGATCGAGCAGGTCGTCGATGAGCTTGAGTAGCCGCAGGCCGTTCTGCTCCAGCATCATGGTCATTTCCTGAACCACCGGATCGCCTGACTGACGGCTGAGCACGGTCCTCAGGCGCTCGGTGATCCCGAGCATGATGGTCAGCGGCGTCCTGAGTTCATGGCTGATGTTCGCGAAGAAACGCGTTTTCGCCTCGTCGAGCTCACTGAGCTGGCGATTCTGCGCTTCCACCACCTCGCGGGATTTCTCCACCTCCTTGCGAAGGCAGAATTCGCTGAATCGCAGTTTCTCGTAATAGTAGCTTCCTGCCAGAACAAACACCGCGGTCACAAACAGGAAGAACGAGTTGCCGAACAGGGTTCTGAACTCCGGCGTCGCCGTCGAAACCATCACGCTGACCGCATAGCAGATGAATGTCATCATCACCATGGCGAGCATGTTCCAGAACGACCAACGGAACAGGAGGGAGAGTCCGACCAGAGTGAGGCACAAGCCGGAATAATAGACCGAGTTCCCCCCTTCCGTGACGGCGATCATCGAGCAGATGGAAACCAGCGGCAAGAGTCCGATCCCATGTGAAACCAGGTTCGTGTATCCCCCGCCCTTGTTCTTTCCAAGATACCAAAACACCAGCCCTAACAAGATCGCGCAGATGCAGCGGATCACCATGAAATCCAAGCCATGCTCCGGGATGATCACCCAGTCGAGGGACGACGCCAGCAGCATGAACACGGCGGCAAACACCGCGGTGCGGCGCGCGTTGTCGTAAGCGATGACGCTCTCGTAAGCGCGGAACGCCTGGAGCAACTCGGCCTGATCCTGCCGCGACCTGACCTCGCCTTCAGCCATTGGCGAGTTCGATTTCGAGGAACAGGTTCACGCCCGTGTCATCGGCCTTGACCGTTGTCCCCTTCAAATTCAAACCATCGGGGACAAGATCCACCATTTCCGATTCATCGCGATAGATCAGGTTCCATTCCATCACGTATTCCATCCACGCCTTGCGTGGATTGCTGGCGGCGACGTTCGTCACGATCACGATCCCGCCGGGGCGGATCATCGAGCAGAAGAGCTCCACCAAACGCTTGCAGACGCGCTGCGAGAGGTAGTCGAAAAGGCCCGCACAATAGACAATGTCGTAGTTGGCAAACTCATCGTCCCCGCCCTGGGTCGCTGCTCGAAGGAGCTGGTGGACCGAACGCTGGAAATATCTAACCTGTGTTTCCCTTCCTCCGCTCATGCGGGCTTCCTGGATGCGCTCGCGGGTGTATTCGAGGGTTTCCGGATTGAAATCCAACAAGTCGATCTCCGCCAGGTCGCTTTCCTCACACTCGCGGAGGAAACGCTGCACCTCCATCGCCGGGCCGCACGCGAGATTGAATACCCTCGTCTTGCCCCTTGAGACCCGCCTGCCACATTCGGAGCGGAGTTTCTCCACCAGGAAATCGATGCGGTTGCGATGGGCCACCACCGGCTCGGTGTTGAGCAGCGCGAAGTTGAGTAGTTTTGCAAATGCGGATGACCCCTCGTACGGATTCCGCAACATCATGTTCACCATCTCATAGTCGCCCGCATAACCTAACGGCTTGGTATAGGTCCGGTAGAGGAACGGCGAACACAGCACAATGGGGTGCAACTCGCGGCGAACGTAGGCCTTGTGAACCGCCACCTCCGCCTCGCTGACTTCCAGGGACACCTCTTCGAATTTTTCCATCGACGGAAGAACCTCCTCAACCACCCGCTTCTCGATTCCGGAAAAAATCTCGTTCTCCAGCTCGTCACGCCGGCGGGTGACGGTCGTGCGGATGCCCACGTCCACACCGGTCAGCCAATGTTGAACACCCGACAACATGCTTGATAGATCCGCGACCACCAGCTTGAAGGGATCCTGCACCTTGTTGGCGGATCTCCACTCGCCCATGAAGTTGGCGAATTGTCCGGCCAGATCACCCGCCCCACCTTGCGATGCCGCCTCCAGCGACTCCGGAGAGGAAATCCACTTCGACCCAGCCCTCGTCGAGCATCGCCTCGCAGACGAGCACGATCCCCGTGTTGAGCAGATTGCTGACCACCGCCTTGCCATGGTAGAGCAAGCGCCGTGATGCCATGATCCGGAAATCCGAGAGAACCTCCGAGAGTTGGAGGATGCTGTAGGGATTATAGACTTCAAAAACAACGGAGTACCGTTTGATCCTGAGCAGGTTTGCCGTCAGTTCCGTGCCTTGGCTATTCCGGCAGGTGATGACGCTTTGGGATGATTCACTGGTTAAATCCATGCACGAAGATGAAAGACGCCCCACATTGGCGGGTTCCATTTCACACGGCAAGCACCCTTCGGTTTTTTTTCAGATAAGCTGATAATCGGATTGTCTTTCACGGGAAAAGGACGCGCTAAAACCACGGACAAATCCGTTAGGCCGAATTCAACCCAACTCAACGGGAGCCTAGGAATTCCGACGTTTCCGCACCGCTTCCGCAAGGCCATCCAGTGTCGTGACCGTGTCATCCCATCCGATACACGCGTCGGTGACCGACTGGCCGCGGGTGAGTTTGGAAAGGTCCGGCAGAAGCTTCTGATTTCCCTCGACGAGGTTGGACTCGATCATCACGGAAGTGATCACCTTGGAACCTTCGGCGATTTGGCGCGCCACATCGCCCGCCACCATCGGCTGGTTGCGGTAGTCTTTCATCGAGTTTCCATGCGAACAATCGATCATGACTGTCTCGGTGAGTCCCTGTTCGCGAAGCATCGTCGCCGCAGCGTCCACCGATGCCTTGTCGTAGTTCGGGCCGGATTTTCCACCACGCAGGATGAGATGGCAGGATTCGTTTCCGGAGGTGGAAACAATCGCCGACACACCTTGCTTGGTGACCGAGAGAAAATGGTGGGGCCGCGACGATGACTGGATCGCATCCAGCGCGATCTGGATCGATCCGCCGGTGCCGTTCTTGAAGCCGACGGGCATCGAGAGCCCGGAAGCGAGTTCACGATGGATCTGCGATTCCGTGGTCCGTGCGCCAATCGCGCCCCACGTGATCAGGTCGGCGATGTATTGGGGCGAAATCGTATCGAGAAATTCGCTCCCGGCGGGCACTCCCATGTTCGCGAGGTCCAGCAGCAGGCCACGGGCAATCCTCAAGCCTTGGTTGATGTCGAAGGAGTCATCCAGGCCGGGGTCATTGATCAATCCCTTCCAGCCAACGGTCGTCCGTGGCTTCTCGAAATAGACCCGCATGATCACCAACACGTCCTTCTCGATGCGCTTGGCCTCTTCCTTCAATTTCACCGCATAGTCGATCGCGGCTTCCGGGTCATGGATCGAACAAGGCCCGACGATCGCCAGCAAGCGGTCGTCCTCGCCACGGAGGATCGCATCCGCCTGCGCACGGGTGTTCGCGACCAGCTCGGAAGCCTGCTCGGTGAGAGGAAGATAATAAGCAAGAACCGCTGGCGAAATGAGCGGATTCAGGCCTGTGATTCTGAGGTCGTCGGTGCGGTGGCGCGTCACGGCGCGGATCGTTGACGGCGATTGACGGGCTAGGCAAGGCACAAGTTTCACCCTTCCGAGTTTACCAAGACTCTCCTTGCGGGCTCACACCGTTCCTGATTGCCTCGTGTCCTCATGAAAATCCCCCTGCTTTGCGCGATTCTTATCCAACCCCTTGTGGCGAAGGAACTCCCGCCGGAGGTCACTTCCGCCACCGCCGCATCCGCTTTCCTCGACCTTCTCGATGCCGACCAGAAGACCAAGGCAGCCCTTCCCTTCACTGGCGATGAGCGCGAGAATTTCCGCTACACTCCCCGCGAACGTGCCGGGCTGCCGCTGAAGGAAATGAACGAAGCGCAGCGGACCGCTGCCATGAAACTCCTCGACACCGCGTTGAGCGAAAAGGGCAAACTCAAGATCACCCAGATCATGATGCTCGAGAGCGTCCTCGCGGAAATGGAGAAGGACCCGGTCAAGCGGGATTCGGAGAAATACCACGTCTCTATCTTCGGCACCCCGGGCAATCCCAAGGGCTGGGCCTGGCGTTACGAAGGCCATCACCTTTCGGTCAACATCACCTTGGTCGAGGGCAAGGACATCTCCGTCACTCCGTCGTTCCTCGGTTCGAATCCGGGCGAAGTCCGCCAAGGAAAGCACAAGGGACTCCGCGTCCTCGCCGAGGAGGAAGACATCGCGCGCGCTCTTGTTAGCACGCTGCTTGCTGCTGGAAAAACCACCACCATCTTCAGCGACAAGCCTCCCGGGGAAATTCTATCAGGTGAAAAGCGAGCCGTCACCGCGCTCGACCCCGTCGGCATCACCGGCGGCGGAAATGACCGAAACCCAGCGCACCGCCCTGCTCAGCCTCATTTCCGTTTACACCGGCCGTTTCCGCCCGGAAATCGCCAAGGCCGACATGGCCAAGATCGAAAAGGCGGGCATTGACAAGATCCGGTTCGGCTGGGCCGGAGGAACCAAACCCGGCGAGGCCTACTACTATCGCATCCAGGGCCCGACCTTCCTGATGGAGGCCGCGAACGTGCAGAACGAGGCCAATCACGTCCACGCCGCATGGCGCGATTTCACCGGGGATTTCGGCCGCGACATCCTTGGCGAGCATTTCAAGGAAGGCGCGCACTGAAGGATGAAAAAGGACCGCATCGACGCGTTGCTCGTCGCCCGTGGCCTCTGTGATTCGCGTGAACAGGCCAAGCGCCTCATCCTCGCCGGTGAGGTCCGCAGCGGTGACCGCATCATCGACAAGCCCGCCACCAAGATCGCCGGGGACGCCCCACTCGAGGTCAAGGAAAAGCAACGCTACGTCGGCCGCGGCGGCCTCAAGCTCGAAGGCGCGCTCGACGCCTTCCAGATCGACCCTAACGGTTGGGTCTGCATCGACGTCGGTGCCTCCACCGGCGGCTTCACCGATTGCCTGCTCCAGCGTGGTGCAGTTAGGGTTCACGCGGTCGATGTCGGAACCAACCAGCTCGTCTGGAAACTCCGCAACGACCCGCGTGTCATCGTCAAGGAACAGTTCAACGCCCGCCACATGGTCCCGGAAGACATCGGGGAAAAGTGCCGCCTCGCCGTCACCGACCTGTCCTTCATTTCCCTAACAAAAGTTCTCCCCGCCATCTTTTCCGTCCTCGAAAACGGCGGCTCGGTCGTCTGCCTCATCAAGCCTCAGTTCGAACTCCGCCGGGAGGACATCGCCAAGGGCGGCATCGTTCGCGATCCCCTGCTCCACGAGCGCGCCGTCCAGAAGATCCGCGAATTCGTCACTCAGGAGTTCTCCTGCGACTGGCGCGGATGTCATCCCCTCGCCCATCACCGGCATGGATGGAAACCAGGAGTTCCTCGCCTGGATCACCATCCCGCAGGCGGGAATTTAACCCTGATAGATTCACGCCCCTTCGCAGCGAAAGCTTTACAGAGCCCATTCGTTTCCTAACTTGCTGCTCCTTTCATGAAATCACTTCAACATCTTGCAGCTATTGTTCCTTTAGTTTTCCTCGCTTCCTGCGCCACCACGTTCACACCCGCCCAGCGTGAGGCGCTTTCCACCGTTGCGATCGCCCCCACCGTCGTTAAAAGCGACGCCTATGCCGAACCCTACGGCGGCGACCGCCAGGCTGCTGCCGCTGTCCCACAGGCGACGGGAGGTGGAATCATTCCCGCACTGATCGGTGAATCCATCGCCGCAACTCAGGACAGTATGTTCCGGGGCAATAAAAAGGCCCTCTTCAGTTCGATTCAGGCGAATACTCCGCAAGTCGGGCCGATTTTCACCGGAAAACTATCCGATGGTGTGAAAAACGAGCCGTTTTTCAAATCACGAGTCCGTGCCACCTCGCCTAACACCATCACCTCCACCATCACTTCCTATCGATTGGTCCGAAACGGAAAAATCAACGGCGAGTTGCAGTTCGTGCCCCAGATCGTCGCCGAGCTGTCTCTGAACGACGCTTCTGGCAAATCTCTTGCCAAGGGCACCTACGTCGGCACCGGTTATGGAAACCCCATCGAGGTTTTTTCCTCCAGCGCGGTTAAATCCAAGGAAGGTTACGAGCTGGCGGCCCGCGTCGCTGTGGACCAGTTCACAAGCCTGCTTGCCCGGAAAACCGCCGAGTAATCCCCGCGTGCTTCTCGGCTCCCCATCGCGACATTTTCTCAATGATCTCCGCTCGGTTTCATTCGCGTTTCATGTCCCTTCAGATGGTTGGGCGTTCCAATTCAGCCCTTTATGGCCGGAAATGGGACCAACTGACCGGAATCGGGATGCTAAATATCTTCCAAGTCTTTAATTTTCAGGTCATCTTACATCCAACGAAAGGCGACAGCGCACCTCGGTGAACTGAAAACCTTTCCAACATATCCTGTTCCGGGCAACCCAGCTCTGGTCAGATCGGTCTCCGGGGGGAAGTCGATCAAGCGCCGAGCCGAGCCATCCGGGATCTTTGGGGGGATGAAATGTGCACAATCGGGCGCGGATCGGCAACGGTCCGCGCCCGCTTCATTTCCTCCCTTCGGGAAAATGACCTTGCCGATGCCTTCCCTGCCCCCCTTGCTCCCGGGGCCGTATCGCCGTTGCCGATTTTCCCTCAGCCGTCATCATGTTTCCCAACAGCATCAAAAACACCTGGTTTTCCAATCTCCGCGGAGATCTCCTCGCCGGCATCGTCGTCGCACTCGCCCTGATTCCGGAAGCCATCGCGTTCTCCATCATCGCCGGCGTCGATCCCAAGGTTGGCCTCTACGCGTCATTCTGCATCGCCGTTGTCATCGCGTTTGCCGGTGGGAGACCCGGCATGATCTCGGCCGCCACGGCGGCCACCGCTCTGGTGATGGTCAATCTCGTGAAAGGCCACGGCGTGCAATACCTCTTCGCCGCCACCCTGCTGACCGGAGTGATCCAGTTCATTCTCGGCTTGATCCGCATCGGCGATGTCATGCGCTTCGTCTCGAAGTCGGTCATGACCGGTTTCGTCAACGCCCTCGCCATCCTCATCTTCATGGCCCAGCTTCCCGAACTGAACCTGCACGTCGCCGGTGTCAGTTGGATGACCTACGCCATGGTCGGCGGCGGCCTTGCCATCATCTATCTGTTTCCCAGGCTGACCAAGGCCGTCCCCTCGCCGCTCATCTGCATCATCGTGATGACCGTCCTCGCGATTGTCATGAAACTCGATGTCCGCCGCGTCGGCGACCTCGGAGCCCTGCCCGACACCTTGCCGACCTTCGCGCTGCCGCTCGTCCCGTTCAATTTCGAGACGTTCTCCATCATCCTTCCCTATTCCATCGCGCTCGCCGTGGTTGGCTTGCTGGAATCGCTGATGACCTCCCAGATCGTCGATGAACTCACCGACACCACCAGCGACAAGAACCGCGAGGCGCGCGGCCAGGGCATCGCCAATCTCGTCAGCGGCATCTTCGGCGGCATGGCCGGCTGCGCGATGATCGGCCAATCTGTCATCAACGTGAAATCCGGCGGCCGCACCCGCCTCTCCACGCTAACAGCAGGTGTTGTGCTCCTGATTCTCCTTCTCCTCCTGAACTCATGGGTGAAACAAATCCCGATGGCGGCACTCGTCGCCGTCATGATCATGGTCTCCATCGGCACCTTCTCATGGTCATCCTTCAGGAATCTAACCGTCCACCCCAGGACCACCAGCATGGTCATGCTCGCCACCGTCATCACCGTCGTCTGGTCGCACAATCTCGCCATCGGCGTGGGCGTGGGCGTGCTTCTCAGCGCGTTGTTTTTCGCCCGCAAGGTCTCACAGGTCATCGAGATCACGAGTCAACTCGACGGCGAGACCCGCACCTACAAGGTTCGCGGACAAGTCTTCTTCGCCTCCGCGGAATCCTTCGCCGCCGCATTCGATTTCAAGGAGGTCCTCGCCAAGGTCGTCATCGATGTCTCACACGCCCATTTCTGGGACCTGACCTCGGTCGGAGCCCTCGACAAGGTGGTTCTCAAGTTCCGCCGCGAGGGTGCCGAAGTGGAGATCCTCGGGATGAACGAGGCCAGCGCCACCATCGTTGACAAGCTGGCCACCCACGACAAGCCGGACGCGCTCGAGCGAATGTTAGAACATTGATTCCATCCAAACCCACGATTCCATGTCCACCATCATCGCCTGCACCGACGGCTCGCCTTACTCCACCAGTGTCTATCAGCACACGTCCTGGGCCGCATCCCGCACCGGTTCGCCCATCCTCGTCCTCCACGTCATCGAGCGTGCGGAACTGCCCGTTGCCCGCGATCTCAGCGGCAGCATCGGATTCGACGCCAATCTGGAACTCCTCACCGAACTCGCCAACCTCGACGAGGCACAGGCACGAGTCGCGCGCCTTCGCGGAAATGCCATCCTCGACGATGCGATCAAGCAACTCGCCGACTTTCCAGTCACCACCACCCAGCGCCACGGATCGTTGGTTGAAACGCTGGACGAGTTCGAGCCAAAGGCATCCCTCCTCGTCATCGGCAAACGCGGCGAGCACGTGGATTTCGCGAAAGGTCACCTCGGCAGCAATCTCGAACGTGTGATCCGCAGCGCGACCATTCCGGTTCTCGTCGCTTCCCGCGCGTTCCGCCCCATCAGGAAGTTTCTCATCGCCTTCGATGGTGGAACCAGCTCCCTCAAGGCCATTCATCACATCGCCACCAGTCCCCTGCTCAAGGAAGCGGAATGCGAGATGATCGCCGTCGGCAAGCCCGGGAGCGGCCTCGCCCGCTCGCTGGAGGACTCCGCGACCAGCCTGAGGGGCACCGGCTTCCAGGTGAAAACCGCATTGATCCAGGGAGATCCGGACGAGGCCATTTCCGCCGAGGTCGCGAAGCGCGACATCGACCTCCTGGTCATGGGAGCCTACGGCCACTCGCGCGTCCGCCAGTTCATCCTCGGCAGCACCACGACCCACCTGATCCGCACCTGCACCGTGCCGGTCCTGTTGTTCCGTTAGCAGGCTTGACCGGAGATTCCGTGGTCGCCAGCCTGAATCCCATGAAACCGGGAATCGCACTGTTCTTGCTCGGCCTTGTCATCGGGGGAGCTTGCACGCTTGCCTTGATTCCATCGGGAAAATCACCAGACCGTGATTCTCTCGTTAGCAAGGAAACAAGCGGCAATGGCAGCAACCCGGAACCCGCCACTGCTCCTGTGGAATGGGATCCAAGAAGCCGTGCCCAAGCCCGGGAACCCATCAGGAAATCCAAGGCTAGCGCTGAAATTGACCTGAAGAACATCCTTACCTGGTTCTCGAATTTCGACGACGAGGCCCAGATGGACCCCATGTTTCTCATCCGCCAGGCATCACAGCTCACCATGCTGAACCAGGGGGAAGCGGTTGATCTGCTCAAGCTGCTCGTCCAACCGGATCCTGAGGATACCGACGGGAGTCTCGGGGAATCCCGTCATGCCGTCACAGCAATCCTATTCTCCCGTCTCTGCGAATTGAACGGTCCCGAAGCCATGCGATTGGTCGCCGATGATCCGCTCTTTGAAGATTTCGACGAGGAATTCCTCGCCATGGGCATGAACTCATGGGTGGCGGCCAATCCCGAAGGTGCCAGATCCTGGTTCGAAGGCCTCGTCAGCGAAGGTGAGGCCATGATACTGAAAAGCCCGGACGGTGATTTCGAACCAACCGGCATGTTGAAGCTGCTAGACGACCACGAGGAGTTGAGCCAAGCCTACATCAACAGCATGACCAAGACCTCGCCTGAAGCATTGGAAAAATGGATCGAAGGCATCAAAACCGAGGAGACTTCGCGAAACGATACGCGAGGAAATGATGTCCGCATTGGTCGAGGTCGAGGGCGAAGCGGGTGGCTTGATCGACATCCTCAACAACAGCATCGACTACGACAGCGTCCGGCTCACGGCGATCGAGAAACTCAGCAAAATCGATCTCACCCAAGCCAAGGAATGGGTCGATAAACAACCTGCGGGTTCCACCAGTGACTATGAAATTTCAACGGTGGCAAACGAACTCATCGAAGAAGGATTCAAAAGACGGGAATTGAATGGTACATGAAACAGGAATTGCAAGCTCCCAGACCAAATCGCGAACTAGGCTCATCGACGATCACCAATGAGCTATCCAAAGACGATCCCGAAATCGCCGCCGAGTGGATTCAAAAACAACCTGACAACGCCATCCGCGACAAGGCGGAGATCGCGATGGCCAGAGTATCTGCGGGTCATGACAACTGGAGCCAATCCATGTCATGGATTGCTGGCGTTGAGAACGAGACGGCGCGAATCGATGCATTGGACTACATCTTTGCAATCGGATGGGACAGTGAAGCAAAACAATTGCGTCCCGAAGTCCTTGCCGCTGCCAAAGCTGCCGGATTCGAGGAACGGGCCGCAACATTCCCCCCAAGAGGAAGGGCATGGCATAATTATCGTTGATTGTCTCGGCAAACGGTAGCGCAATCATGTTAGATCGCCAACCATCATCGTCAACGGGCAGAAAATCTCGCAAGCGTCTCCGGCGACACGCCAAAACGAAGTCCCGTCAACAGCAGTTGGTGACGAACAAAGGTGCGGAGAAATCCCACGTTTTTCCACCGCCTCGCCGAAGTGGTCGCCGGTAGATTCGAAACGACGACCCTGCCGGTTTCACGCAACTTACTAACATACCCAAGATCCTCCATCACCGGCCAATCCGGAAACCCGCCGGACTTCAGGAAGACCGATCGCCTGACAAACAAGCCCTGATCGCCGTAAGGCGTGCCCCGGTGGTTGACCAGCCATTCGATCATTGGCGCTGCGGATAGATCGCCTTCCAACCGGAATCGGAAAGCACCCGCTGCGATCCCCGGTCGCTGCAGGATCATCGAAATCTCCTTCCCGAAATCCTTCGGTGGCATGGTGTCGGCATGTAGGAAAAGCAGGAACTCTCCGGTCGCCTCCATTGCCGCACCGTTCATCTGGCGAGCACGCCCCTTACCGAAGCTTATAACGCGGGCACCAGCGGCAATGGCTAGTTCCACGGTCGCATCGTCGCTCCCTCCATCCGCCACGATGATTTCATGCGGCTCCCCCGCCTTCACCTGATCGAGGACTCTCGTGATCCAAGCCTCCTCGTTGAGAGTCGGGACGATGACCGAAACCGAAGATCCAACGCCAAGCACCAAACGGGCTGCCGGCAAATCATCGGGCACATCCACATCCGCCAGCGGATCTAACATCGCCACCCGATGCCCCGCCTTTTCAGCGGCCGCCAGCGATTGCGCCAACACCTCGCCAGTTCCCCAGTCAATTCCCTCGAAAATCCCATCGGATGGTTTCGACATTCCTATCAGATAATATCCACCATCGAGTGCCGGGCCGTACACCAGGTCATGAGCTTCCAGTGCATCGAATGCCTTCCCCAGAATCCTTTCATCAATCGACGGGCAATCCGTGCCAATGATCACCACCCGCGTCGCGCCTTCGGCAAACGCCTCACCGGCCGCCCTCCTCATCCTTGCCCCGAGATCGCCGTCCCCCTGCACCCGGCAATCGCATTCCCCCAGCCAGTCCTTTCCCTCGCGCGGCGAGCCGCCATCCAGCCGCACCACCAGCCTCGCGTTGGGAAATGTCATGCAAAACGACGAAGCCCGACCTACCGCGTGCCGCGCGAGTTCATCGTGAAACCTCGCGGCACCCGCGGCACCCAATGCCGGGATCAAGCGCGTCTTGTTCCGTCCCTCGCACGGTAGCCTCGTCATCACGATCAACTGGTTCTCCGGTGCCTTCCGCATCGCCGCCGATTGTTGCCCAATTCCCCGTTTCCCGCCAATGCGGATTGTCCACCTCCCTAACATTCGGCATCCACCACGGTCATTTGGTCGGATCCGTGATCCGGCCGAGGAACAGGATGCTGCCCGATTTCACGTCGCGAATGGTGAACATGAACGGTCTGTCGGCGCGAAAGACGGCCGGCTGTGGTTCGATCCGAGCACTCTTCAACATCATCGCCACCCCGGTCGCCGCAGCAGCCTCGGTGCCCTCTTCGTTCACCTCCACAAAGGCCTTGTGAACCACCGCTCCAATGTAAAGGCCCTTGCTGCCATCCATGCCGGAAAAGTCGGCCGATGCCTGCGAGAACGCGTCTTTCATGCCGAGTCCGGCCAGCGTCCGGTTGAGCGAGAATTCCGAGGTGGTCTTGAACTTCGGCAACCACACCTGCGTCTTGCCCGGCCGCATCGCTTTCGTCCAATCGGCCAGATGAGTCGTGTTGAATTTTTCCTCAATCGCGGGCAAACCGTCTGCCTTGCGGGGAAGCACGATGAGCATCGAGAGGTCGTTGCCGGCGTATGGCATTTCCAGCAGTTGGGCGTCATCCGTTTCGCCATACTTGAATTTCGCTGTCTGGAACATCGTGGGAGTCTCCACCTCCTTGCCATCGGCTAGATGGAACGCTGCGGGCTTGGTGGCCTCCTTCTTGAACGGGTTGGCCCAGTCGCCCTTGAAGTAAATCGCGTTGACCAGCACCAACCTCGTCATCGGATCCAGCACGCCCGGCTTGAAGAGTTCCAGAATTCTCTGGTTCGTTTTCTCCTCGACCCATCCGTTGATGGTCGTGCGGGCGGCTTCCGTGTTGCCCTTGAAATCCACCGGCGTGACGGAGGTCCCGTAGTGCTTTTTGCAGAGCTCCAGATAGTCCGGCAGAAACTTGTAATCCTTTTGGGGCCAGAGCGAGTTGGCGACGGCCAGTTTGACCATTCCCTTTTTCTGCACCGCATCCAAATCCGACTGCATCGCGGCGAACGCCGGATGCAATTCCGCCTGCGGCATGGTGAAATGCAGGGTTCCCGCCATCTGCGCCGCGGTCTCACCACGCGCACCGCCATAGGTCATCGCCAGAGCGCTGGAGATGCTGTAGGGCGAAACAAACAGATTTCCATCCTCTCCCTTCAGCTTGCCATACAGATCGCAGGCAAACGCGATGTTTCCTGTGACCGCAGGCTCCGTGGCCGCAACGCATGCGACTGTGGGAAACAACATGGCGAGCAAGAGGGTACGACTGAGATTTTTCATAGGGGGTATCGGTTTTACAGATGAGACCATTTCCTGAGCGTTGTGCGGAATGCCTGCCTGCTGGATAAGACACGACAGATGCAATGTTCTTGGAATCTAATGGGACGATGCCGGATGACAAGGCGCGAGAAAGAGTCACCGTCAGGGAACTTGCCAGAACCGGCAAAATCACCATGACGGAGCTTGGCTTGCCTGACAAAGTGCAGGTTCATTTTCAGGAATGGCGGTTTGCAACCCGCCACAGCCGGGCGCATGTTTCCCTTGTGGCGGATTCGCCACGCTCAATCTAACACCACTCCGATGAAAACTTGCCTTGCCCTTGCCATTTCCGCGCTGTTCCTCAGCTCTTGCATTTTTGAGGTCCCCTTCGAGAGCGAGGCGAAGATCCCCGTGAACACCCGGCTGATCGGACGGTGGGAGGAGGTGAAGGAAAAACCGGATGCCACTCCCAACCGCATGCTTGTCCTCCAGAACACGGCGAACGAATACATCGTCGAATACCCGGTCGGCGAAAAGGCGATGTTCTTCCGGGCCTTCGGCGTGGAGCTTGAAGGCGGGCAATACATCCAGATCCAGTTGATCGGTTCAGCGGAAAATGAGATGAACCCCAAGGATCGAAAATACCACCTGCTGAAGATCAATCTGGAGGGTGACTCGCTGGAAATGCGGACGATTAATGCAGATCTTCTCGGCAAGGACATCAAGGACATCAAGGACATCAAGGACAGCGCGGGCTTGAGGGCGGCGTTCAAGGCGCATAAGGATGATCCGAATCTCTTCGAGGCCCCTGGCAAATTCAAACGGATCAAGTGAACCGGGCTTTTTCCCATTTGCATCGGGGATGATACAAACTTACCCAGCCCGCTCAATCCTCCATCGCCCTGGCCTGCGAGCCCATCTTGTCGATGCCGCTCCAGTCCACCTCTCTAACTCCACGGTGACGCACTAACGGAAATTCCCCGCTCTGCACCGCGGGCGTCAGGGCGATCCAGCGGCGTGATTGCCAGTTTTCAAACCACGCCGTCACCTCCTCCGGTGTCGGTTCGCGGTCGGTCGGCTCCGCGAAAAGGGACGCAAGCGTGCCACCTTTTCGAAGTCGATTCAGCAACTCGAATTCCAGCGGATCGATGCGGCATTCGTTGCCGACGCCATTCGCGCCGCGCCACACGGCCATGTAGTTTGACGTGTCGTCAGGCAATTCCCCGTCAGGTGGAAACTCCTCCCAATCCCTGCACAAGTCTGCCGCCACCGGCAGCGCAAGCAACCTGACATGCGGTTGCAATCCCAGTCCGGCGATGGCGAATTGCTCCGGCGTGACCGGTTCCCATTCCGCCGCCTCGAAGATTTCCATGTAGGCATACTCAAGCCTCGCGATGGCGGAAAACCACTTGCGACGCGTTTCATCCAGCCCCTCCCAGCCCGCCGTGAAATCCGCAAGCCTGCCGCCCAGATGCCGCAACGTGAAACTCCCCGACGGGCACTCTAGCAGATAGGCCTCCATCAGCGCCCAGAACGTCGAGTCACCGGTCATCCGCTTGAGCACGGGAAAATCCTCCTCGATGGAGTCCAGCAGCCGGAACCAGTATTGCCGGTGATAGAGTTCCAGGCTTTCGGCCGGTGTCAGGTTCGCGCCGTGCTTCAGCAGGTCCGCGGCTTTTGCCAGAAATTCCGGCGAATGTCCCTCGTCCACGGGAGCCAGTTCCGTGCTCGCGCGGCTGCGCCCCCGCAGCGGCATTCGCAAGGCGGAGAAGAACTCGCGCTGGGTTTGCTCAAGCGGCCTCATGATCTGCTTTCTTGATCAATGCCGACTCGCGCCACGCTTCGGATTTCCTCGCCTCGGTCCACACCTCCTCGAAGGACGGGATCTTGCCGTCCCACTCTAACAAAGTCGCCACCGTGCCGCAGCGCTCGATCGCCCGCTCGTAGAGTTTCCACACCGGATCGATGACCGGATGGTCGTGGGTGTCGATGATGAACCGCTCGTATCTCGAATGGCCGGCGATGTGGATCTGAGCCACGCGATCGGGCTGGATGAAATTCACATAGTCCAGCGGCTCGAAACCGTTGTTGATGGAAGAGACGTAGATGTTGTTCACGTCCAGCAGGATTCCCACATCGGCGAGCTCGCTCACCTCTGCTAGAAACTCCCACTCGGTCATCTCGTTGCCGTTGAAATCGCCGTAGCTGCTGACGTTCTCCACGGCTAACGGAACCTCCAGGAAGTCCTGCGCCATCCGCAGATTCTCCGCCGTCTTGCGCGCTGCCTCGAAGGTGAAGGGAATCGGCAAAAGGTCATGGCTCATGCTGCCGTCGATGCTGCCCCAGCAGAGGTGGTCGGAGATCCATGGCGTGTTGGTGCGTTTGACCAGACGCTTGAGGCGCTTCAGGTGGTCGCGGTCGATGCCGCCGGCATTCCCCGGATAGAGAGCCACGCCGTGTTGCACCACGCGGTATTGCTCGAGGATCAGGTCCAGCACCTCCAGCGGACGTCCGCCCTCGACCATGTAGTTTTCCGAAATGATCTCGAACCAATCCACCGTCGGCTTTTCCGACAAGATGTGCCCATAGTGCGGCGAGCGCAGGCCGATCCCCGTGGCCAGTTCCACACCGCCGGTAAATCGTGAAGCGCCCATGGTTTCGTTCTGCAAAAAATTCACTCGGGAGAAAATGAAACCCCGCGGGACCTTTCGATCACCGCGGGGCTTCCGAAGGCGTTAGAGAATCGTGCCTTCCTTCTTCTCCTTGCCCTTGCAGCTATCCTTGCCCTTGCATCCGTCCTTGCCGTTGCATTTTTCCTTCTCCTTGTCGGCCTCGGCGGTGACAGAGGAAAGCGTGGTGAAGGTCCCTTCCTTCTTCTCCTTACCCTTGCAGCCGTCTTTGCCCTTGCAACCGTCCTTGCCGGAGCATTTTTCCTTATCCTTGTCGGCCTCGGCGGTGACGGAGGAAAGCAGGCTGAAGGTGCCTTCCTTCTTTTCCTTGCCCTTGCAGCCATCCTTACCTTTGCAGCCGTCCTTGCCGGAGCATTTGTCCTTTTCCTTGTCCGCATCCGCGGCGACGGGCGACCCCTTCAGGGTGAGGGCGTGGGAGACGGTGGTTCCGGCAGCGAAGACTCCGGCGAGGGCGGCAGCCATGAGGGCATTGGTGGTTTTCATGATCTTTGTTGTAGTTTGGTTGTTTGGTTGAAGCAAGGACGCTGTCATCCAGCCGCCTTGTAAAGATTGAGACTCGCACCGGGTTTCCTTATTCCAAGTATTTTTCCCGCCCCACCAAATGTCAGATCTTCGCACGTAGTTCAGCCGTTCAGGGCGTCTTCCCCACGCCCGAGGACGCCCTCAAGCACCAGAACCCGCGCTGAGCTGAGTGTGGATTCGGGAGCAACTTTGCGGCGAATCGTGGCGGCGGTTTCCAACCGCCAAGCCGCTAAATCCATGCCTGGGACTTCCGCCACACCGTTCCGCAAATATTGATGAGTTGGGGCATGGCGGTTTAAAACCGCCGCCACGTTCCTGCATCCTCAACGTTCAAGTTACTCGGGAGGGCTGGACTACGAACGGGGACGCAAGATCAAGATCCCGGAGGAATTACAGAAATTAGCCCGGGGTCGAGGCCGTTGGCCGAACACCCCGGGAAAGCGCCACCTCGCTCTTCGCACCCCGGCAGGGGTGCTGGAATGGCGTGACATGAATCGGCGTGCCATCCATGTTCCGACCATGGCATCCACTTACCTGAGCCTTCACTATCACCTGGTGTTCGGAACCAAGGACCGCATGCCCTTGATCTCCTCAACGTGGCGACCACGTCTCCACGAATACCTTGGTGGAACGATCAGGGGCTTGGGCGGAGTGCCTGAAGCTGTCGGGGGTGTAGCGGATCACGTCCATCCGCTGGTCGGTTTGAAATCCACGCACTGCCTCGCGGATTTCGTGCGGGATCTGAAGAAAAACGCGACGAACTGGGTGCATGAAACGCTGCATGAGGACAAGTTCGCCTGGCAAACCGGTTATGCGGCTTTCAGCGTGAGTGCCACGTCACGGGAGGTAGTTAGGGACTACATCGCCAGGCAGGAGGATCACCACCGGACGAAGACATTCCGGGAAGAATGGATCGCGATGCTGGACCGGGCGGGGATCGAGTATAATCCAAGGTTTTTGGATTAAGCCACCACTTCCGCGACCCCTGCCGGGGTCGATTGATTCTTCTGCCGCATTTCCCGGGGTGTTCGGCCTGCGGCCTCGACCCCGGGCTAATTTCTGGCAATCCCGTTGGGATTCGGGGAAATGAGACAACACCCGACCCTTTCCCAAAAAAGTCCGCACCAAGCAAGTCCTTGCCGAAAAGCAGAAATCCCGGATTGATCGCTGGCATTTCCTGGATAGCGAGGACCATGCCGGCGGCGCATCTTCATGATCCCGGAGGGATCGCGGACATTAGCCCCGGGTCGAGGCCGTATTCCGGCCGAGCACCCGGGAAATATTCGGAGAAAATATTCGACCCCGGCAGGGGTCGAGGAAGGGCCTGTTAGCCGTGTTGCGTCCGGCGCTTCCAGCACACCTCCGGCGTGCCGATTCTTTTTCGATCCGAACACCCGGGGTGGTCGTCGCTAACGCTCCTCGACCCGGGGCTAATTTCTGGCAATCCCGTTGGGATTCGGGGGAGCAAAAAAGCCGCGCCCGGATGAACCGGACGCGGCTTTTTGATAGATCCAAAGAAGGGACAGGGCGTCCCTGCTCCTTACTGGCCCTGGCGGGCGGTGGCTTTGAGGCGGAGGGCGTTGAGGGCGATGAAGCCGGTGGCGTCGTCCTGGTTGTAGGCCTCTTCCTGGCCGCCTTCCATGGTGGCGATGGCTTCGGAGTACAGGCTGAACGGGCTGCTGCGGCCGGCTGCATGACGTTGCCCTTGTAGAGCTTCACGCGGACTTCGCCGGTGACGGTCTTCTGGGTCTCGGTGACGAGGGCCTGGATGGCGACGCGCTCGGGGGCGAACCAGAAGCCGTTGTAAACGAGCTGGGCGTACTTCGGGATGAGGCTGTCGCGGATGTGCATGACCTCGCGGTCGACGGTCGAGGGCTTCGAGGTCGCGGTGGGCGGCGAGCAGGATGGTGCCGCCGGGGGTTTCGTAGACGCCGCGGGACTTCATGCCGACGAAGCGGTTCTCGACGATGTCCACGCGGCCGACGCCGTTGCGGCCGCCGAGCAGGTTGAGGACGCGCATGACGCCGTAGGGGGTGAGGAGGGCGTAGCCGTCCTGTTGGCCGGTGGATTTCACGTCGCCGAGTTCGGTGAGAATGGCGTCGAGGTTCGTCGTGCTTGAGGCCGATGGCGTTGCCCTTTTCGAAGAGGATCTCGACGTATTCGGCCTTGTCCGGGGCGTCCTCGGGCGAGACGGAGAGGACATACATGTCGCGTGTCGGCCGGGGTGGTGGCGTCGTACCAAGGGTCTTCCAGCATGCCGGCCTCGAAGGAGATGTGGAGGAGGTTGCGGTCCATCGAGTAGGGCTTCTTCATCGAGGCCTTGATCGGGATGTTGTTGGCCTCGGCGTAGGCGATCATTTCGGCACGGCCGGGGAATTGCTTGCGGAACGAGGCGTCGCGCCACGGGGCGATGCACTTGACGTTCGGGCGCGAGGGCGGCGGCGGAGAGTTCGAAGCGGACCTGGTCGTTGCCCTTGCCGGTGGCACCGTGGGCGATGGCGTCGGCGCCTTCGGCCAGGGCGATCTCGATCATGCCCTTGGCGATGCAGGGGCGGGCGATGCGAGGTGCCGAGGAGGTAGCGGCCTTCGTAGATCGCGCCGGCCTGGATCATCGGGAAGATGTAGTTGGCGGCGAAGTCCTCCTTGAGGTCGCCGATGAAGCACTTGGAGGCACCGGTGGTGAGGGCCTTTGCTTCGAGGCCGTCGAGTTCGTCGCCTTGGCCGACGTCGGCGCAGTAGGCGATGATTTCGGCGTTGTATTTTTCCTTGAGCCAGAGAAGGAGGACGGAGGTATCGAGACCCCCGGAGTATGCGACGACGATTTTCATGAGGGCGGGAGGCAAACATGAAGCGGCGGCAAGGTAAAAGCCGAAATGCGCCGGGAATGGAATCTTCCCAGAACTATGGTCATCATCGTCGCCGCGTGATGCGTCAGCGGCAGGTGGTTTGATGAATTCCGATGGATTTCCCCGGTATTTGGGGTCAAATCGTGCCGCAATCCCTCATTGCAAAATAACCCCGCAACTTTCCAACAACGGGATGGAAGCCTTCTTACGGCCAGCGGGATCGGGCTACTCCTTCAGGTTTTCGGTGATTCGCAGCAGCTTCATTTGTTGCAGCATCTCTAGATCAGTCTCGAAGTCCCTCTTCGCATCAAGGTAGTCCTGCGCAGCCAATGATTTCTTGATTGCCTCATCGCGCGTCTGCGCCGCCTCGCTTTCCATTCCTCTGGTCCGGACGATGTTGGCGAGAACCGTCCGCCGCTCCTCGACCTTGTCCTCCTGCTCCTTGATCGTCTTGTCCAACTCGGCGAACCGCTCCTTGTGTTTTCTCGCAATCTCCAGATCGCCAGCCGCGTGGCGAGCACTCTCGCGAAGCCCCACCGATTCACGTGAGTCACTAGGCGGAACAGTGCAGGTTACGGGCCCTTTTCGATCCGTCACGATTTCCTTCCGACGCTATGGAATCCAACTTCACCGACTCATAGGACCGGGACAGCCAGATGAATCCGCCCAGGATGGCAACGGAAATGAGGAGAACCGAAAATCGTTTCACAATTGGTCAGACAATGAATCCCGCGTTTGCCAAATCAAGCCAGAACGTTGCCTCACAAAGTCAACATTCCCAAGCACTCTTCCGAGTGCAAGTGCAGTGACTCCCCTTACCTCCCGCCCTTTTTCACCCAGGAGTCCTTGAGGGCGACGGTGCGGTTGAAGACGGGCTTGCTGCCGGGTTGATGGTCGAAGGCGTCGGCGATGAAATAGCCGGTCCGCTCGAACTGGCAGGAGAATCCGGCATCGGCGGTGGCAAGGGAGGGCTCGATCTTGGCGGTTAGAACCTTGAGGGAATCCGGATTGATCACGCTGAGGAATCCTCCATCCGCCGAATCCGGGTCTTCCTCGGTGAAGAGGCGGTCGTAGATGACGGACCTCGGCATCGACGCCGGTGGCGACATCGACCCAGTGGATGGCCGCCTTGCAGACGACGCCTTCCGGCGAGTCGGCGCCGACGGTGCCGGGCAGGATCTCGGCACGGATGAGCGTGATATTGCCGTCCGCATCCTTTTCGAAACCGGTGCAATGGATGATGTGTCCACCCTTGAGGCGAACGTGGCGGTCCGGGCCGAGGCGGAAGAATTTCTTCTCGGGCACTTCCATGAAGTCCTCGCGCTCGATCCAGATCTCGTTGGAGATCGGAATCTTGCGGTCGCCCATCTCCGGGTCCTGCGGATGGTTGGGAACCTCGACGTGCTCGAGCGGTTCGGCGGACCAGTTTTCGAGGACCACCTTGACCGGATCCAGCACGGCCATGCGGCGCGGTGCGGAGGTGTTGAGGAAATCCCGGATGTCGAATTCCAGCAGCGCGACATCGGTGGTGCCGTTGAACTTGGTGATGCCGACGCGTTTGCAAAAATGCACCACGGCTTCCGGCGGATAGCCGCGGCGGCGGAGGCCGGAGATGGTGGGCAGGCGCGGATCGTTCCACCCGCTGACATGACCTTCCTGCACGAGCTGGAGCAGCTTGCGCTTGCTCATGACCGTGTAGCTCAGGTTCAGCCGCGCGAACTCGATCTGGCGCGGCTTGGAAGGCACCGGGCAGTTGTCGATGACCCAGTCGTAGAGCGGCCGGTGATTTTCGAACTCCAACGTGCAGAGCGAGTGGGTGATGTGCTCCAGGGCGTCCTCCAGCGGATGCGCGTAGTCATACATCGGATAGATGCACCATGCGTCGCCGGTGTTGTGATGGTGCGCGTGCATGATCCGATAGAGCACCGGATCGCGCAGGTTCATGTTCGACGACGCGATGTCGATCTTCGCGCGCAGAACGCATTCACCTTCCTTGAAGCTCGCCGGCCTTCATGCGGGCGAAAAGTTCGAGGTTCTCCTCCACGGGACGGTCTCGGAAGGGCGACGGCGTGCCAGGGGTGGTTAGATTGCCACGGTTGGCCCGCATTTCCTCGGCGGACTGCTGCTCGACGTAGGCCTTTCCTTCCTTGATGAGATGGACGGCGCAGTCGTGGAAGAAATCGAAGTAGTTGCTGGCGAAATAGAGGTCATTTCCCCAGTCGAAGCCGAGCCATTGGACATCGGCCTTGATGCTCTCGACGTATTCGGTTTCCTCCTTCTCCGGGTTGGTGTCGTCGAAGCGGAGGTGGCATTTCGATCCGACGGTCAGGGTGCTCCAGGGCGATGCCGAAGTTCAGGCAGATCGACTTCGCGTGACCGATGTGGAGATAGCCGTTAGGTTCCGGCGGAAAGCGGGTGATGGTGGTGGCATGCTTGCCGGTCGCGAGGTCGTCGGCGATGATCTCGCGGATGAAGTCGAGCTTGGGAGTGGTGGAATCGGACATTGGGAAAAGGATAGGTCTGATAGGTCCTTTGTGACCTATGGTTCAGCGCGCCAGCTCCTTGAGCAGCGCCTGGTTCAGCCGGATGCCCGCCTCGAAGTTCTCGACCGGGAAATTCTCGTTAGGCGCGTGCATCTGGGCATCCGGCAAGCGCGAGGCCTAACAAGAGCGTGTCGGCACCGAGGATGTCACGGAAGGTCTGGACGATGGGAATGCTGCCGCCCTCGCGGATGAGGACCGGTTCGGCATCGAAGGAAGTTCGGAGCGCGTTGCGCGCGGCCATGCCGAATTTCGAGTTGGGATCCGTGGCGTAGGGCTTTCCATCGTGGCCGGGCCTGACCTCGACCTCGACTCCGGGCGGGCAATGCCATTCGAGGTGGCTCTTTACCTTTTCCATGATGTTCTTGGGGTCCTGGTCGGGAACGAGTCGGAAGGAAAGTTTGGCAAAGGCCTCGGCAGGAATGACGGTCTTCGAACCTTCTCCCTGATAGCCGCCACCGATGCCGTTCACCTCGGCGGTGGGCCTGGCCCAGAGGCGCTCGGCGGAGGTGTAGCCCGGCTCGCCGAAGATTCCAGGCGAACCGGTGACCGCCAGGAAATCGGCATCCGCGACACCGGGAACCGTTGCCCACATCTTGCGCTCCCAATCCTCCAAAGGGCGGACCTGATCGTAAAAGCCCTCGATGGCGACCTTGCCATCGAGCGCGTGGAGGCTGCTGACCAGTCTGGCGATCGCGGTGGCGGGATTGGCCACCGCACCGCCGAAGAGGCCGGAATGCAGATCACCTTTCGGACCACGGATGATGACATCGCAACAGGTGATGCCACGCAGGCCATAGCCAAGCGTCGGCACACCGGCGGCGACCATCCCGGTGTCGGAAATCGCGATCACGTCACATTTCAGGTCGTCGCAATGGTGAAGGAGGAACGAGGCGAGACTCGGGCTGCCGATCTCCTCCTCGCCCTCGAAGAGGAAGATGAGGTTGACAGGCAAGTCCTGGTTTTCACGAAGCGTTTTCTCGACTCCGAGGACATGTGCCAGCATCTGGCCCTTGTTGTCGGTGGCGCCACGGGCCCAGATCCTGCCGTCGCGGATGACGGGGTCGAAAGGATCGCTGTTCCAGAGCGACAACGGATCGACCGGTTGCACGTCGTAATGGCCGTAGATCAGCACGGTCCTCCGACCGGCGACATGGTTGTTTTTCGCGATGACAATCGGATGCTTCGGCGTCTCGTGCAGTTCCGCGCTCAAGCCCATGCCGGTCAGCTTGGCGATCAACCAACCGGCGCATGCCCTCACATCGCCGGCATGCTTGGTATCCGTGGAAATGCTTGGAAATCGAAGGAAGGAAAACAGGTTCTCTAGTTCGGGGGTCACGCTGGCGATGCTGGGCATTTGAATATCACCTCCGCAAGTCCATTCCTAGGAATCGGGTAACAGAATCCATGATCCATCCCGCAGGCTCCGGAATCACTCGTCCATTACCGGAATCACGTCCACCGCCACGGACAAGGTTTGTCCGCCCGCTCCGAGGGTGACCCCGCGCAAGGGACTTACATCGGAGAAATCACGTCCCCAGGCGACGGTGATGTGCCGCTCACCCGGGATGACATTGTTGGTCGGGTCCGTATCGATCCAGCCCGCGGCCTCGCCGCAAAAGACCGAAATCCAGGCATGCGAGGCATCCGCACCGGTGAGCTTCGGCTTGCCGGGCGGCGGTGCGGTCTCGAGGTAGCCGCTTACGTAACGTGCGGGAATCCCGATCGATCTCAGACAGGCCAGCATGAGGTGGGCGAAATCCTGACAGACCCCCGCACGACTCCTGAAGACTTCGGAAACCGGTGTCGTCACATCCGTCGCTCGTGGATCGAACTTGAACTCGCGGAAAACCCGGTCGGTCAGAGCCACCACTCCCTGCAGGATGGGACGTCCCGGAGGAAAATCCTGAAGCGTGTAGGCCTCGTATTCCCTGCCGGTCGGAACCATCGGCGAGGTGAAGCGGAAGGCTCCGGCTTCCGAGCAATGGGTGAGTTTCTCGGCCTGGCACGCATC
This sequence comes from uncultured Verrucomicrobiae bacterium, assembly GCA_963810445.1. Classification (GTDB taxonomy): domain Bacteria; phylum Verrucomicrobiota; class Verrucomicrobiia; order Verrucomicrobiales; family Akkermansiaceae; genus Luteolibacter. The sequence goes on from CAWENZ010000050.1 coordinate 54,692, forward strand.
CCTAACAAGCTCCCACGCGGGAGTCGATGCGGGTTCCGGATAACGGGTGGCCAACACCTCGACAAAACTGCGTGCCGTCACTTCCATCACCTCGTGTTTTCCCTCGATCTCGAAGTAAGAGGTGACATTGCCGAACGAATCCACATGCACACCGCGACCCACGGGGATCGGCAGGATTTCAAGGGCATGCCACGGGCAACGCTGACCCGGCAAGCTTCGTGGAGCCAGCCTCGCAAGGTGGTGCGAGACGGTCACCGCGCCGTCATAGGTGTATTTCGTGGTATGGCTGAGGCGGTATTTCACAATAGGCGGATGAGTCTCAATAAACCCTGCGCACGGAGTGGCTGAAGTAATGCTGGGTGAGCATGTCGGCAAAGGTCTCAAGGGACTTGGAAATCGTCCCGAATTCGGTGGCAACCGGAGCCTCATGATTGGCGAACCTCTCATCAAGCTCGCGCAGGTGCTCCTTGATTTTCGGAAAGAGTCCGAACTCGGGATTTCCCGGGAAGCGGTTGATTTCCCGGTCGAGGATTCCGATCTGATAGGCCACCGAGCGTGGGTTGGTGGCGTCGTAGAAAATCAGCTCGATGACCGCATCCAGTTGCGGCCTCGAGAAGTGCCTGCGCCGGTAGGTCATCACGCTGTCACAGGTTTCCAACAGCGAATCGAGAAGCGGGGATTCGCCCGTCGGCTGTCCTGCCGCGGTCTTCAGGAGCGAGAGTGTGCCAATCGAGCGCTCGACGCGTCGGCCGACCTCAAGGAAGCGCCAACCCTGGCCGCGCGTCATGTTTTCCGACTCCATCCCGGCGATGGCTGATAGATGGAGAATCAGCTTGTCGAGCGTCCGTTGGAGATCGGTGGTTCCGAGGAAACTCCGGGAAGAATGGATCACGTTTTCAAGCCGGTTGAAGAACCGCCAGGTGTCGTCAGAAAGCCGGTCGCGCGCGGCGGCCGCGTTGAGCATCAGGGAGCGCGTCAATCCCGGGATCCCGCCTTGTGCCGCCTCGTCGTGGATCAGCGCGGAGAGGGTCTTGAGGGCCTGCGTCGGATGGATGACCGTGTCCTTGGGAAGCAGGTTGCAACCGCGGATCAAGGCGAGACAGGCGGAAAGCTGCTGCTGTTGGAGACGGCCGGCCTCACCGGTCAGATTCCTGAGGGTGACCCGCAGCAGACGGGTGACGAGTTCGATGCGTTCCAGATTTCTGCCCACCCAGAACAACTGCTCGGCAATCCGGCTGGGAACCTCCATGGCCGATGGATGTTGGCCAATGGTGGAAGGTGAAATCCTGACGTCGGTGCGACGGGCAAACGCAGCACCTTCGTCGGAAATCCAGACATCCTTGGTGAATCCCGCGTGGCTCGGCCAGACCTGGGGGGCTTGCGCGGATTTCCCGACCTTGGCGAGTCCTCCCGGCAACACCACCGGTCCCTCGGCGGCATTCACGGTGAAAGCACGCCACACGATCGGGCGTGAACGGATTCCCCGCGGTTCGAGCGAGGGGGCGACGCTGGGAATGACGTCGAGCTGTGCGACAAAATCAAAAGGACGCTCCTCGATCGCGGCGATCCACTGCTTGCGCGCGGAAGGCGACAAGCTCGAACAACGGATGGGCAGCAGGCGGTCCCGATCAAAGGCGGAAAGCAGCACGTAACGGTGAAGCTGGTCGATCACCCGCCGCCGGACATTCGGTTGGCTGAGCCACCAGGTTTCCACGAAGGGCAGCTTGATTTCCTCGCCGAACCACTTGCGACAAATTCCCGGCAGGAAGGGCATCAGGGCCGGAGTATTCGCAAATCCGGCGCCAGGAGCGTTGGCGAGGGCGACATTTCCCGTGCGCCATGCCTCGACCATTCCCGGGACTCCTCCGCCACCAAGTCCCCAATGTTCGAGCGGATCGATCCCGTCGTCACTGACGCGGCTGGCGACCACATCCACACGGCGCAGGCCGGCGAGGGTCTTGAGGAAAACCCGCCGCTCGCGCACCGTTAGATCGGCGGGCTCCACCAGCGGAAAACCTAACAATCTCGCCTTGTAGGCATGCTCGAAATACGAAGGGTGACGGAATCCGGGCGTTAGAAAAACAACGCTCGGCATGGAGTTGCGCGTCAGAAGCAGGGACTCGAGCGTGCTGCGCTCCAGATCGAAAAATTCGCCAAGCCTCGCGATCCGCAGGCTCTCGAACTGGTCGGAAAGCAGATTGGAAGTGACGTTGCGGTTCTCCAGCACCTGGCCCAGGCCACCCGGAGCCGAGGTATGATCCCTGAGCACCGTCCATTGACCGTTGGGCATGCGAACCAGGTCGCAACCGGTGGTGACCACGAAATGTCCACCCGGTGGCAAAACGCCCTTGGAATAGTGATGGAAGGCAGGACTGGAATGCACCAGATCCGGTGGCAACAGCCCTTGTTTCAACAGCTCCTGCGGACCGTAGATGTCCGTTAGAACCGCGTCGATCAGGCGGATCCGTTGGGAAAGCCCGGCGGAGACATGAGCCCAGTCGCCCGGCGAAACCATCAGGGGAATCGGATCGAGCTCGTAGGGCTGACCGGCTCCGCCGACGTCGCTGTAAACATTGAAGGTGGTCCCGAGATCCTCGATCATCCGGCTCGCCGCTCCGGCGATCGAATTCCGCTCCTCGGAGCTCCAGCGATGGATTTTCTGGCTGAGCCCGTGCCAATGAGGGCGGTATTCCCCCCTCACATCGCTCATCTCATCCCACGCCACCGCGGGCACCTCGGAGGTGGCCGGGATTGACGAGGATTGTTGATTCAAGCGGAAGCTTTCAGCCATAAATTCGAGTTGCCGCGTGGGGCAACTCACACAGGCTCTATGGGATCATGCGCAAGTCCAGCGTGAACGGAAAATCGGGACTCAAAGGTGACTCGCGTGCCACCATTTTCCCGCCGGTATGACCATGGGGGAAGAATCGTGCCAACCGGCGGGCCTCGGCCTCGTAGGAATTCACGGGGAAACTGTCGTGGCTGCGGCCGCCCGGATGAGACGCATGGTAGGTGCCGTGAACAAGGTATCACTGCCCGCTCTTGGGGCATCAAGCCGTGGGAATCTCCTCGTCGGCCACAGGTTTACGAGCCTGGAGCTGTTGATTGATCCCGATGAATGGGTCATTGCTCACGGATTAACATTTTTTTAGAAGTTTATAATGGATAGGGTCAGCGCACACTGATTAACACACTTCTAGTCTCCTCGAAGTTTTTCTATGACATTAGAAGGAGACCAGCCAAGATAAATGTAAATTTGAATACTCAGACCCCATCGAAGCGGAAGTCTTTATCCATAAGATCGAGTGACGTCGCAAACGACCCGAACAGGCTCTATGGGATCATGCGCAAGTCCAGCGTGAACGGAAAATCGGGACTCAAAGGTGACTCGCGTGCCACCATTTTCCCGCCGGTATGACCATGGGGGAAGAATCGTGCCAACCGGCGGGCCTCGGCCTCGTAGGAATTCACGGGGAAGCTGTCGTGGCTGCGACCGCCCGGATGGGACGCATGGTAGGTGCAACCACCCATCGACCGGTCATTCCACGTGTCCACCAGATCGAACACCAGCGGCGTGTGCACGGGAATCGTCGGATGGAGGCAGTTCGGTGGTTGCCATGCCCGATAGCGGACGCCGGCGACGAACTCGCCGTGGGTGCCGGTAGGATGAAGAGGGATCTTGTTGCCGTTGCAGGCGAGCACATGGCGCTCTCCGGTTAGACCGCGAACCATCACCTGCATCCGCTCCACGGAACTGTCCACATAGCGGACCGCCGCCCCTGCTCCACCTTCCTCGCCGAGGACGTGCCAAGGCTCGATGGCGTGGCGCATTTCCACCTCCACACCGCGTTGGACAAACTCGCCGATGCGCGGAAAACGGAATTCGAGATGCGGCGCGAACCAGTCGTCGTCGATCCAATATCCGTGCTCGCGAAGATCGCCTAACACATCACTGAAATCATTCCAGACGAAATGCGGCAGCATCCATCGGTCATGGATCTCGCTGTCCCAGCGAACCAGAGGCTTGGTGTAGGGCTCGCGCCAGAAACGGGAAACGAGCGCCCGCAGCACGAGATGCTGCGCAAGGCTCATCTGATAGTGAGGCGGCATCTCGAAGTTCCGCATTTCCAACAGGCCGAGCCTGCCGGTCGAGCTGTCAGGACTGTAAAGCTTGTCGATGCAGAATTCCGCGCGGTGCGTGTTACCGGTGGGGTCGATCAGCAGGTTCCGGAAAGCACGGTCCACCTGCCATGGCAACGGCGGGCTGTCTCCCTCAAGTGTCTTGAAGGCGACCTCGATCTCATGAATGGAGTCATTCCGCGCCTCATCCACCCGCGGGGCCTGCGAGGTCGGGCCGACAAACAAGCCGGAGAACAAATAACTGAGCGACGGATGATGGTTCCAAAAGGTGATCATGCTCCGCAGCAGATCGGGACGCCGCAGCAACGGGCTGTCGGACGGGGTTGCACCACCGATGATGATATGGTTTCCTCCACCGGTTCCGCAATGGCGGCCATCCACCATGAATTTCTCGGTGGCAAGACGGCAAAGATGAGCCTCCTCGTAAAGCGTGGAGGTGTTCTTGACGAGATCGTCCCACGAGGCGGCGGGATGGAGGTTCACCTCGATGACTCCGGGGTCGGGTGTCACCTTGACGACGCTGAGCCGCGAGTCGAATTCCGGAGGCGTGCCTTCGAGAATGATCGGCATGCCGAGCGACTCCGCGGTCAGCTCGATGGTCGAGATGAGATCGAGAAAATCCTCCGTGTCGTCCACGGGTGGGAGGAAAATGTGAAGACGTCCGTTGCGGGGCTCGATGCAAAGCGCGCTGCGGGTGATCCAGGAAGCGGACTCCTGTTCCCGCGGCTTGCGTTCCCATGGACGATTGGCGGCGGAGTCCTCCCCTTCCCGGTCCAGTCTGGAGGTCAGGCGGGCGGTGGATTTTTCCTTCTCACGCCGTTGATGGGCGATGACGCTGCCGGGAACCGCCGGCAGACTGGAAAGTTCGCGGGTCGGATCCTGCGGAATGTGCCACGGGTATTCCTTCTCATGCACCCATGGCAGCGAGTCGAGCGGGAGCCGGTAACCCATCGGCGAGTCACCGGGCAACAGATAGAGATTCTCGTCGCGGAGAAACCACGGCCCGCTGGTCCAGCGCAGGCCTTGCGGTGTCATGCGGCGCTCCAGGGGAAGCGCGTATCCGACGACCTCGTCGAGGCCTTGTTGGAACAAGCGGGTCAGGCGGTCGCGCTCAAGCTTGTCCTTGATGTTGGATTTCAGCGGATCAACGTTGTCCGGCAAACGCTTCTCCCGCCACATGTAATAGAGGGCGTCCTCGTAGGCGGGGATCAGCCATTTGGGATCCGCGCCAAGAGCACCGGTTAGAGCGGTGCCGAAGTGTTTGGCATGGGTGGCGTTGTGCTTGTAATCGTGCGACTCGTCGGCAATGAGCAAATCGTTCTCCCAGATCGGCTGACCGTCCTTCCGCCAATAACAGCCGAGTGACCAGCGCGGCAGCATTTCTCCGGGATACCATTTCCCCTGACCGTAGAACAACAGGCCGCCGGGTGCGAACTTGGCACGCAGGCGCTTGATCAATTTTCCTGATAGAAGCCGCTTGGTGGGTCCATTGGCGGCGGTGTTCCACTCGTCGCCATCGAAGTCATCCATCGAGATGAAGGTCGGCTCGCCACCCATCGTGAGGCGGACGTCCATCGCGTCGAGATCCTCGTCGATCTTGCGTCCGGTTTTCAAAATCTCCTGCCACTGTTCCTCGCGATAAGGCAAGGTGGTGCGCGGGGATTCATAGATGCGCGTGACCGTCATTTCGTGCTCCATGGTGGATTCACAGGGCTCCACACCGCCCGTGACCGGAGCGGCGCTCGATGGGTCCGGAGAACAGGCCAACGGAAGGTGCCCCTCACCTGCCAGAAGTCCGGAGGTCGGGTCGAGGCCGATCCAGCCGGCACCGGGTAGATAGACCTCGGTCCAGGCGTGGAGATCGGTGAAATCAACCTCCGATCCCACGGGGCCATCGAGAGATTTCACGTCGGGCTTCAACTGGATGAGATAGCCCGAGACGAAGCGGCTGGCCAGTCCGACGTGACGCAGCAGGGCCGCAAGCAACCAGGCGGAATCGCGGCAGGAGCCGGATGCCTTCTCCAGCGTTTCCTCGGGTTCCTGCACGCCGGGCTCCATCCGGATCTTGTAGTCGATGGCGTGCTGCAGGGTGGAGTTCATTTCCACCAGCACATCGATGGTCCGGCCCTTGGTGGCCTTGAAACGATCAATCAACTTGGTCAGCAGCGGCCCGGCCTTTTCGACGGCAAGAAACGGAGCCAATTCATGGGCGATCTCCGGAGCATAGCTGAACGGGAATTCCTCGGCCTTTGGTTCCAGGAAAAAATCGAAGGGATTCTGCACCGACATCTCGACGACCAGGTCCACCTCGATGTCCAGGCGGTCGGTCGGCTCGGGAAACATCAGCCGCGCCAGATAGTTCGCCTGGGGATCCTGCTGCCAATTGATGAAATGCTCCATCGGGCCGACCTTGAGGCTGTAGGCAAGGACGTTCGATCTGCAATGGGGCGCCGGCCGGAGTCTCACCACATGAGGTCCATGGCCTACCGGCCGCTCGTATTGATAACTGGTGCGGTGATGCAGGGCTACGTGAATCGACATAAGGGGTGGGGGCGACTTAGCAAGATCGGTGCCGAGTTGCCACCTAACTCGGCAACTAATTTCACCTGAAGACCCATCTTTCCTTTGTCCTGTCGGGAAAAGACACCTTACATCTCGGAAATCGTGATTTTAAAATATTCTTGCTATTTAATAAAATTTTACTATAGCCATGCCAACAACCAAGCCGTCATCAAAGACCTCCCGAGTGGCAGCCACCACGACGAAGGTTCTCACATCCAGTCCCAGGATCCATGAGCCCCACACGAGCATTTCTCACCTCGTTCGTATTCGCGAGCAATCTGATCACGCTGCACGCGGCGACCACATGGGTCGCGAATACGGACTTTCTGGCCAATGAGACGCCAGACGTCCCCAACCCGTTGAGCACCGAGCTCTCGAACCCGAACGCCAAGGTCCCGGAATGGACCTATGGCTATCGGGATGCGATCGCCACCACGTCCCTCACCCTTTTCACTGTTGCGGATCACAACAACGCCATCGGCGGCAACCCGGATTTCCAAGGTTGGCAAAACGGCTTCATGATCATCGCGACCAACACATCGAACGTCGTCTCCGGCGGACTCAATCCGGGGGAACTTCTTGTCCATCCACTTCCGGACGCCAACTCGTTCACTTACAACGTCATCCGCTGGACCGCCCCGAGCACGGGCATTTACGACATCAGTTCAAGCTGGTTTGCCGCGTCCACCGCGACAGGGCCCGGACTGGACGGAACCGACGGCCACATCGTGCTGAACGGCACCACGCTCTTCGACACGATCATGCCTCCCGGGCAGACGAAGATCGACTCACGGACGGTGAATTTGATCGCGGGCGATTTCCTGGATTTCGTCGTCGGACCCGGCCCGTCCGGCATCGCGACGAACGACTCGACGATTTTCAACACGACCATCACCTTGGTTCCGGAATTGTCGTCAGCCTTGCTTTTCGCGTTCGCGGCTCCGGTTTGTTTGCTGCGCAGGCGGAAGAACAACCGTTGAGTTTCCGTTGAATCCCGCATGCCCGAGGCGCCCATCTTTGAAATCAGCAACGCCAGGGTTTGGCGCGGCGACACGCTTGCCCTTCAGGATTTCTCGCTAACCCTGCGGCATGGTGAAAGCGTCGCGATCCTTGGCCCCAACGGCGCGGGAAAGAGCACTTTTTTAAAATTACTCACCGGCGAGGTCCGCCCGGAAGCGAATCCCCTCTCCGTATGTCGGCTGTTTGGCGACGAGCTTTGGTCGCTGATGGAAATCAGGCACCGGATCGGCGTGGTCATGCCGGAGGAGATCAGTCGCTTCGCTTCATTCGAGCTTGCCGGGGACGCGGTGCTCTCGTCCTTGCGCGGAGCCTATGGCAGGACGAGGGACATGCGATTTTCTGGGCTGGAAAAGGAGCGCGCCCGCGCATCCATGGAGCTGATGGGAGTGGCCAAGCTGATCGACCGCGAGTTTGGAACGCTTTCGTCCGGTGAGCGCCGTCGCATCCTGATCGCCCGTGCGATCGTTCATGATCCCCAGGTTCTGGTTCTCGACGAACCTTCAACTGCCCTGGATTTCTCCGCCGCCCTTCAACTCGGATCCACCTTGCGCACGCTGGTGAAGGCCGGACGCGACCTTGTCCTCGTCACCCATCATCCCGGAGAGATTCCACCCGAAATCAAGCGGGTGATTCTCTTGAAGGACGGGCGGGTCTTTGCCGATGGAGAAAAGCGGGAAATCATTACCCGCAAGAGCATGACGGATCTCTACGAAGCCGATCTCGCCGTCAGATGGTCAGGCGGATGGTGCGACGTCCGGCCTAGTCCTTGACAGCGATTCGCCCGGAAAACAGTCTTCATTCCATGGCGAACGAATCTTCCTATTATGCCGGCCTCGACATCGGCGGCACCACCGTCAAGGCAGTCCTGGTCAACCACCTCGCCGAACAGGTGGGTCCGCTAACAGAGGTCCGGAGCCAGGTGAAGGACGGCTACGAAGCGACCTTCGCCCAACTCGACAAGGCGCTCGACCAACTCGCCGGCGGCGCGGGCATCGAGAAAAGCGCCATCGCCGGCATCGGCCTCGATGTCCCTGCCCCTAGCAGCAACGGCGTCATCTGGGGCCGTGCCAATCTGGGCGAGGATTGGGTGGGCACCGACATCCGCGGAAAACTCTCGGCCCGCACCGGCGTCCCCGTTTACATGACCAACGACGGCAACGCCGCCGCGCTCGGCGAATACGCGCTGCGCCGCAAGCATGTCGGCAGCCTCTTGTTAGTCGCACCGGGAACCGGCCTGGGTGGAGGATTCGTGCTGCCCGGCGGGCAAGGATTTGAGGGAGCCAACGGCATGGCGCTGGAGGTCGGGCATATCAGTGTTCCCTTCCGCGAGGATGACGGGGAGCTCCCGAAATGTTCCTGCGGACTCACCGGTTGCCTTGAATCGTGGGTCTCGCTGATGGCGTTGAGGCGCCGCCTGAGCCTGGAACTCGCCAAACTCGAATGGGCGGAGCACCCGCTCAACAGCCCTGAAATTCCGGTCGAGGAAAAGGCCTTCAAGCTCCGAAATTTCGCGGAGGACGGAGATGCCCTCGCGGTGCAGGTTTTCAAACAACAGGGCTACATCCTTGGATACAGCATCGCCGACATGGTGCGCTCCTTCGATCCCGGGCTCGTGGTGATCGGCGGAGGCTTGGCGGAAACGACCTTCCGCGACAAATACATGGAGTGGATCCAGGAAGGATTCGCCGACCGTGCATGGCCGGTCTATCGGCGCAGCCCGGTGGATCCCGACAAGATCACCACCCAGTTCGAATGGGCCATCGGCGGGGATGCGGCGGCAGCCATCGGCATGGCCTACACGGCGCGGGAGATGTTTTCAGAGGGCTGACCGGCTTTTCCACCCTCGCCAAGCGTGGACGAGGAAGACCGCCGCGAAGGCGAACATGAAGAACGAGAAGAACTGTCCCTTGGAAAAAACGCCAACCAAGGGCGCGTCCGGCTCACGGAAATTCTCACCGAAGATCCGGAAGCCCGCATAAAGCGCGAAAAACAATCCTGTTAGCAACCCGTCGGGAGCCTTGGGGCACCTCACTCTAACCACATAGAGGACGATGAAAAGCAACAGCCCTTCCAATGCGCCTTCATACAATTGCGAAGGATGGCGTGGCTCCAGATAAGGCGCGATGGCCTGGTTGACCTTTTCCGAGTGGCGGTTCGCATCCAGCAGACCTTCGAACATGGCCGAGCGCGCGTAGGAATAGTCATTGTTCGTCGCGGATTCCAGCGCCTGATAGAGTCCGGTTAGCTTGGGCTCCACCTGGGCGGCCGCGGCGGCCGCTTCATCGAATCTCAAACTCTCCGGCGCGTGCCCATCCGAAAAAGCCAGTGGGAATTTCATCGCCCAACCGAAACCGTGGGCCACCCTTCCGTAGAGTTCTCCATTCACGAAATTCGCCATCCGTCCGAAAAACAAACCGAGCGGGGCAACCACACACAACCCATCACCCAATCCGGTCCATGAGACCTTTTCCTTGCGGGCGTAGAACCAGGTGAAAATCACCAGTCCGAGAATGCCGCCGTGGCTCGCCATGCCACCCTGCCAAACCCGAAAAACCAGCAACGGATCCGCCAGGATCCCAGGCAACCATTCAGGCTTCCAAAATCCATCCTTGAAATAGAACAGCACCCAGCCGATCCGCCCCCCGAGAAACACACCGAACAAGGCCGCAGCAGCGATGAAATCTGCTGTCTTCTCCGGCTTCAGCACCCACAGTCCACGGCGGGCGAAGCTCCTCAACAACAGGAACCCTCCCACGAAGCCCATCAGATAGGCCAGTCCATACCACCTCAACGCAAGCCCACCGTAGATCGGCAGCGCGATCGGATCCAGATTATGCACGTAAGTCGCAAACACGCCGGAAACACACACGATCCCCGGCCCTCCGGCAAGCGGCGATCCATCGTCAGCAACCCTTTCTCGAACTTCCTCCGAGGGTGGCTCCAGTCGCAAACAATTGCTTGTGGACCGTCCCGACGGAGCGCCAACATCTGATAGTTCAATTGAATTCCCCATGAAAACCTCCGTGCTCCCGACCGCTCTCGTGATCGCCACTTCGTTTCTGCTCCTGTCGGCCGCATCGGAGGCAGCCATCACGCTGACGATCGTCACATTCACCACGACCACCTTCACGGTCGCGGTTTCGGGAACCCTGGATCTCAGTGCAGACAAGCCCACCACCTCTGTCGGGTCCTCCCCGTCCCCCTCGCTCTTCGGAATCGTGCTGAATTCGACCGCCTCCACCCCGTTCTACACCGGACTTCCTAGTGAGGTGTCCAATACCCTCTCCACCCTGCATCCTTATCCCACCAACGCCTACATGGGCAACACAGGGTTCTACGCACTGACGTTCTCTTACGACCAGACCTTTCCACAGAGCGCCGGCAGCATGTTCTCTGGATCGGCCACTTTCACCGGGAATTTCAATCCCTCCGCCGCCCTTCCCCAGAATTTCCAGTTGTGGTCCGGAATCGATTGGTTCGCCACCACCCCGAAGTTCTCGGTCTTCCATGTGAACGCCGTTCCCGAGCCTTCTTCGATAGGCCTTGCCACCCTCGGTGCCGTCAGTCTTTTGAAAAGACGCAGAAGCTGGCGGTAGGATCTCACGAACTGGGCGTCGCTCCGTGGATTTTCCCCGGTTTCAGGGTGGGCATTTCCAAATCCATGCGTAAACTTTCGCCATGCCGAGCAAGAAGGAACTCCTTGACCTCCAATTCATCGACGCGCGCCACAAGCTCATCGACATCGCCGCGTTTCTCGACCGCATCGACCGACACTCCGGTGAGGAAGATTACCGGTTCGCCGCGATGAAGGCCGCGTTGCCCATCCTCCTCACCGATCGCCCGGACCGGGCCCGTGCCGTTTTGGAATCCTTTTCCGACCACAGCACTGAACTCTCCGAAAGCGCACCTTTCCAAGGTGCGTTCGGCGCGGCTCTTCCTCAAAGAGAGTTGAGAGTCGAAAGTTGAGGGATGAGAGGCAGAAAGCCGCGACTCCTCCTCTCTTCCTTAACTCTCCACTCTCAACCACTCACTCTCAACTTCTTCATGAAATACATCGAGCCACACGGCCACATGGTCAGCCGGACCACCGACGACTACGAGAAACTCGCGCTCGCCGGATGCGAGACCATCTGCGAACCCGCGTTCTGGGCCGGCTTCGACCGCTCGTCCGCCGATGGGTTTTACGACTATTTCCGCCAGCTCACCGAGTACGAGCCCAAGCGCGCCGCGAAATACGGGATCAACCACTACTGCTGGCTCTGCATCAACCCGAAGGAAGCTGACGATCCGGGTTTCGCCCGCGAGGTGATGGACCTCATCCCGAAGTTCCTCGACCGCCCCACCGTGCTTGGCATCGGCGAGATCGGGCTCAACAAGAACACCCGCAACGAACTTCAGATCTTCGAGGCCCACGTCCAGCTCGCGCTGGATCGCGACCTGCCCATCCTCATCCACACGCCTCACCTCGAGGACAAGCTCAAGGGCACCCGGCTGATCCTGGATTCGCTCGCCTCGTTTTCAAAACTGGATCGCGGAAAAGTCATCATCGACCACGTCGAGGAACACACCATCGCCCATGTCCTCGACGCGGGCTACTGGGCGGGCATGACGCTCTATCCGGAAAGCAAGTGCTCGCCAAACCGCGCCATCGACATGCTGGAAATTTACGGATCGGATCGCCTCTGGATGAATTCCGCCTGCGACTGGGGACACTCCGACCCCCTCGCCGTTCCCAAGTGCGCGCTTGAGATGAAACGCCGCAAGCACACGGCGGAGCAGATCGAAAGCATCGTCTATCAGAACCCTCGCCGGTTCCTCAGCCAGTCGCCCAAGTTCAAGGGGTAAGTTCTCGACCAAATCCATCCACTCATGATTTCCAAGCTCATCCATCTTCTCCGCCGCCGTGAGTCCGTCATCGCCGATCACGCTTGGCGGGATCGCGACGCGGCTGGCCATCTGGAAGGACTCAAGCAGGTTTCGGAAGAAATCACCGCATGGGTCGCCGAACACCGGGGCGAGGTGGATGCGCAGCTCCGGCACTATCTGGCAAACGCCAGCTATCAGAAGGCGCTGGCCCACCTGGAGGAACTTACGGGCGAAATTTCAGGTAACTGAAAATACTTTCCAAGAATAGCGGCTGGCGTTACGTATTTCCCAACCGATGAAACTGTTTATCAATCTCTGTGGAATCGCCTTGGCCGGCTTTTTGGGATACTCGCTCGAGCCGAACCTGCGGTTGCAACTCACCGGCATGAAGCCGGGGCGGGTGGAGATCGCACAAAATGGGAAAATTCTTCTACAGCTTGGTGAAGGAAAAGAGCAAATTGATTTGGAAAGCCTCACTCCAAATCAACTGCCCGAGAAGGTCGAAATTCGTTCGGAGGTGGTGGTTTCCGATCCGGGTTCCGGCATCACGATGAAGATCCAGGCGGGAAATCGGGTCAAGCTGCTCCGCATCGAGGGGGCGAATGCGATCGTCAGCCCGGGGGAAGGTTCCTACTCGGGGAAAATCCCGGTGATGGATACCGATCTGGTGGCACAGCTCTCGAAAAATCCACCGTCATTGACGCCCGCACCAGAGCCCGCGCCGGTTCCTCCCGTGACAACTCCGGGTGGCGATTCCGCCGAGCCTCCCGTCACTCCCGAGCCACCTCCGGTTCCTGAGCCAGCTCCGGTTCCCGTTCCCACCCCGGAACCAACTCCGGAACCCGCGCCAACTCCAGTTCCTGTCCCCGAGCCCGCTCCAATGCCGGAACCTCCGGTGGCAGCTCCCCCTGTGACAGCGACGAATGCGGGGTCTGCCGATGTGGTGGAAGTGATGAAGGCCAGCGTGAAATCCGGCCAAATCGCTGAGTTCAAATTCGACCAGGTGCTCGAATGGAAAGCCGGCGAATCCGAGGCCGTCGATGGCGTTTCCTTCCAAACCGGAACCGCACTTTACAAGGCGGTGACCTTCCTCGGCGAAAAGACCATCGAGGCCAAGGCCTTCATCAAGGATGGCGCGGTGCAGCGCTGGATCTGGCCAAGGAGCGGGATGGAAATCAAGTAGGTCGCGAGGATTTGCCATTGATGGCGAAGTCGCTGTCCAGCCGGATTTTTTCTCTCGCAAACCCTTGCCAGCATCCGGGTGGTGGTTTACCTCAGCCGCCCTATGGCAACTTTTCGTGTGTTGGTTTCTGACCCCATTTCAGAAAAGGGCGTGGACGCCCTTCGCTCGGCTCCCGAGATCTCCGTGGATGTGATCACCGGCCTCAAGCCGGACGAGCTTCTCAAGATCATCGGTGACTATCATGGACTCGTGATTCGTTCCGAAACGAAGGTCACACCCGAGGTTTTCGCCGCCGCGAAGAACCTGAAAGCGATCGGCCGGGCCGGAGTCGGCGTGGACAACATCGACCGCAACGCGGCCACCGATCACGGCGTCGTGGTGATGAACACCCCGAGCGGCAATACGATTTCCACCGCCGAGCACGCCTTCGCCCTGATGCTTTCCCTCGCCAGGAATATCGGCCAGGCCCACTGCTCGATGATTGCCGGCAGATGGGATCGGAAAAGCCTCCAAGGCGTTGAAATGTTCGGCAAACGACTTGCCATCCTCGGCATGGGCCGGATCGGCACCGAGTTCGCAAAACGCGCCCAGGCATTCGGCATGACCGTGGTGGCCTACGATCCATTCCTCACCGCAGCCCGCGCCCAGTCGCTCAAGGTGGAGCTCGCGGAAAGCGCCGCCGAAGCCCTCACCGGTGCGGATGTCGTCACCCTTCACATTCCTCTAACACCAGAAACGCAGCACATCCTCAATGCGGAGCGGATCGCCCTCATGAATCCCGGCGCGCTTGTCGTGAACTGCGCCCGTGGTGGCCTGGTGGACGAGGCGGCCGCAAAGGCATCCATGGACGGTGGCCACCTCGGTGGAATCGCGCTCGACGTTTACGAGGTCGAGCCTCCTCCTGCCGATTTCCCGCTTTTTTCCGCGAAAAAGTGTGTCTTCACGCCCCACCTCGGAGCGTCCACTGCGGAAGCCCAGGAAAACGTCGGAATCGAGGTCGCCCACCAGGTGAAGAATTTCCTGCTCACCGGCGAAATCGTGAACGCGGTGAACATGCCGAATCTCGACAGCCGCACCCTCGAAAGCGTCGGTCCTTACCTCGATCTGGCGGATTCGCTTGGAAAACTCCTGTCGAAAATCGCCCCCGCCCAATGTGACGGGATCCGCGTTTCCTACCTCGGCCCGGTTTCCGAGCTCGATACCGAATTGATCACCCGCAAGGTGCTCACCGGTTACCTCTCAGCCGCCCATCACGAGGCCCAGGTCAATCTCGTCAACGCGCCCGCCATCGCCAAGGCTCACGGCATTCGCGTGACGGAATCCACCGCCGCCCTTGCCACCAACTGCACCGAACTCATCGAGGTGTCGGCCATCAAGGGCGACGAGGTCTGCACGGTCGCCGGGACCTTCTTCGGGACCTCCGCCCGCATCGTCCACATCGCCGGCCACTACGTGGAAACCAATCCCACCGGCCGCTTCCTTTTCGTGGAAAACGACGACCGCCCCGGCATCGTCGGCACCATCGGCAGCTCGCTCGGCGGAGCATCCGTCAACATCGCGAACATGGCCCTCAGCCGGAACAAGGACAAGAAAACGGCAGTCACCGTCATCGAGGTGGACACCGAGCCGCCGACCGATCTCCTTGAATCCCTGCGAGCCACTCCGGGCATCATTCGCGTCCTCAGTTTCGAGCTGTAAAAAGTTACCGATTTCCGAAAAATCCATTGCCAACCCCGAATCCGATTTCTTAGTTTCCTTTCAAGCATGAAAAAACTCCTCCTCATCGCTACCACCATTACCGCACTTTCCGGTTTTGCTGCCGCTGACATCCAAGCGCCTCCGGGCTCCACCTACACCTCAGCCCGCAAGTTGGGCCGTGCGTTGGACAATATCCTCTATGGTTTCATCGAAATCCCGGAGCAAATGGCCCGCAAGAATGACCAATATGGCCGCAAGTCCCTTGGTTACGGTGTGGTGGACGGTTCCAGCCGCGCCCTTCGCCGTCTCGGATATGGCTTCTACGAGCTCTTCACCTTCACCTGCCCAACCTATCGCGGCACCTTCAAGCCTCCTTACGAGCGCTGCGGTGAGGACAACCGGATCCAGATGAACCCGCACGACGGCCTCTCGGAATTCCCACCTGAACTTGGTGCCGACGGTGGCTGGACCTACAGCCGCAGCCAGAGGTATTGATCCCGGTCAGGAAACGCTTCCTCGATTTTCAAAAACCGCCAGTGGTTCATCCGCTGGCGGTTTTTTGTTTCCCTCTTGCGAGGCAGACGCAGGATTTCATCCGAGAGAGGAAAATGAACCGCAGATGAATGAGGATCGACGTTGATAGTAAGATTCATCCATCCCAGCGGTCTCAATCAAACCGGCGTTGCCATGGGCAGATCGAAGTTGATGAACAGTTTGATCCGTCCCAGCGGGACGATTTATTCCAGCCCGGCACAAGGTGCCAGGTGGGTGATTCGCCAGGAATCCGCGTCCTGAAGGGACGCCTCATGCGGGGTTGACCACCCGTCTCCTGCGAACATGAAGGGTCCTTGCAGGAACCGAACGTGGCGGCGGTTTTCAACCGCCATGCCCCAACTCATCGACTTTGGCGAGTGATGAGACGCAGTCCGAGGAATGAACCGAGGGGCTTGGCGGTTGAAAACCGCCGCCACGATGCATTGCAATGTTCCTCCTGAATCCACGCCCAGCGCAGCGTGGGCTCTGGTGCTGGAGAGGAAAATGGACCACCGATGAATGCGGATCGACGTTGATCGAGCGATCCATCCGTCCCAGCGGGACGATTCATTCCAGCCCCGACACAAGGTGCCGGGTGGGTGATTCGCCAGGAATCCGCGTCCTGAAGGGACGCCTCATGCGGGGGTGACCACCCATCTCCTGCGAACATGAAGGGTCCTTGCAGGAACCGAAAGTGGCCTTGATCCCGGTTCCCGGGAGTCCATCCCGGGCTGTGATGAAGCGTCCCGATGGGACGAATTCAAGGAACCAGTCATGACAATTCAGTTGGACTTCCGAGGAACATATTTTGCGATGGATGGATCGCTCAATGATTCAACTTTTGGCGACACGGCTCGCATTCCGATTGGAGCGCAAGATTCCTCCCCATCCCCCCCCAACATGCAAGGAATCCGGTGCTCAGGACTGCGCCGTTCTGTCCCGCTTTTTCCAGGCCGGTTCCTTGGCTTTCCAGGTGGAGGCCGGAAGTTCGTCGTCAAATTCCGAGCGCTGCCCGATTCCGCGCAGAAGCCCGCTGATTTCCTTGGCCTCGTGCAACAACTCGATCATCCGCTCGCTGGTCAGCCCCACCTGCTTGAGCTCCGCCTTCACCGCCGCATCCCGACGCTGAAGAACCGTTCCTGATAGAAGCGCGAGCGCTTCTTCCGCTGCCTGCAATCCATCGAGGGCAACACCATCCAGGGTGGAAGTCTCGCGAGCCAACGCAAGACGGTCGGCCTCCGGCAAGCTTCCGAGGAACGCGTTGACCCCAGCGTTCGAGGCGGGATCCGGGGCAGCACCGAGGATGGATTCCAACAACGGGATGCCCTCCAGCCAGCGGTTCGCCTCGTGAAGCGTCTCGAACTGCTCCCCCAGATACCGCTGGGCCGGGCCCGAAGTGAGCGCGAGGTGACAGAGGAATGCCACGATGCGGTGAAGCCGGGTGGCTTCCACGGGAGCAGATTCGACCTCAGAAGAAGGATCCGCGTAGGCTCGTTTCGGCTTGGCAATCGCGCGTCCGATTGCGTCCCGTAGCGCCACCGTCGATGTCTGGAGATGGGTCGCGACGATATTGATCTGATTCTCCCGCGCAGCGAAATCGGTCATCAATGAAAGCATTTCGGAGCATTCATTGAGGGCCGCCGCCCGTTCCGATGGGGAATCGAACAGACCCGTTGCCTTGGCCCGCTCCAGCTTGAAATCGAAAAACTCCTTCGCGTTTGCAAGAAGCTTACGGAATGCCTCCACCCCGTGGGCCTTGAGATAGGAATCCGGATCATCGCCCGCCGGCATCTCGACCACGCGCACTCCCAATCCTTCCGGCACGAGCTGGCGATAGGCCTTTTCCGCCGCCGCCAGCCCAGCGCTGTCCGCGTCATAACAGATCAGCACGTTGCCGGTGTAGCGCTTGAGGATTCTCGCATGCTCGCTGGTGCAAGCGGTTCCCGAGGTGGCGATCGCGTGGGTGATGCCGAGTTCGTGACAGCAGATCGTGTCGAGCTGGCCCTCGCACAACAGCGCGGCCTTTTCGGTTAGGATCGATTTCTTCGCCCGGTCCAGCCCGAAGATGACGCGGGATTTCTTGAAGATCGCCGTCTCCGGGGAGTTGATGTACTTGCCGCTGTTCTTGTTCTCCCGCAGTTGCCTCGCAGTGAAGGCGATCACGTCGCCAATCTCATTTCTGATAGGAAACATCAGCCGGTCCTGGAACCTGACATAAAGCCCTGACTTGGGATTGTCATCGTTCTGCAGCTTCACGATTCCGGAGTCCACAAGCTCGCGGCCGGTGAATTTCCTCGATCGCGCCCAATCGAGAAACACCTTCGGATTGTCCGGCATCCAGCCGATGGACCAGCTCTCCGCCATCTCCTTGCCGAATCCCCGCGACTTCATGTAGTCCCTCGCATGGGCAGCAGCCGGATTTTTCATCAACTGCATGTGAAAGAATGCCGTCGCCTCGCGATGGATGTCCAACAAACGTCCGCGGGACCGGCGCGACTCACCCGCCTTGGGATCAAAAGCCTCCTCAATGATCGTGATCCCCGCCCGCTGCGCCAGCTTTCTAACCGCCTCCGTGAACGGCAGGTTCTCATAGTCCCTGACAAAGGAGATGGCGTCCCCCCCTTTCCCGCATCCGAAGCAATGGAATCGCTGCGTCGCCGGCGTCACGTTGAACGAAGGAGTTTTCTCGTTGTGAAACGGACAATTCGCCTTGAATGCCGAACCCGCCCGCTTCAATTGCACGTAAGTGCCGATCAAATCGACGATGTCCGTCGATTCGAGCACTTTCTCGACAATTTCCTTGGGAATCTGGGCCACGGTTCTCGCTTCGGCAAAGACTAGCCGACACACGACCATCGGGCGAAGCCGGAATTTTAAAATCCATTCCGATGCACTGAATTGCTTGCCAAGTCCGGTCCCGCAACTTCATTCTCCCGCCCGGTCGCTCCGTTGCGGCCGATTCCAGCAAAGCATGCTTAGCTCAGTGGTAGAGCACATCCTTCACACGGATGGGGTCGCAGGTTCGAACCCTGCAGCGTGCACCATCTGATGCTGCGTAGATCAGCAACAAGGATCTCGGTGACTGGAATTTTTCGAAGTCGCCTTCCCTACGCGATCACGTGGGATGAGAGTTCTTGAAATATCCGGATGAGTTGATAATTGTCTTTTCATGACATCAGCCCCCCGGTGTTACCGATCACTCATTATCGTTGCTGCCTCGCTCGTTGCCTGGATTCTTATCCTGTCACTGGCCCTTGCCGTTGTTTTCGACGCAGGTGTGTCAGGAGGATGGATTCTGGTGGGCGTGATGTTCAGCATCGCCGGCATGGGAGTCCTCCTTTTGACCAAGGAACTCACGGAGGCGATTCATTTGCCCGATCATTTCGATAGCAACGGCGCGCCAATTCGCCGGAATGCTTCCATCGGGCCTTTCTCCGGCAAGATGCAGCGGGAAATTCCGGATTGGCTGGATCCTTCTTCATTCGAGTCACGCCGGAGTTCGCTGGGCTTGTCACCCAGGATCGGGTTCTCGAACCGCCGCCGGTCACAACACCGCGTCCAAAGGCGCGAGAGGGTCGGGCAGCGCGTGGTGGAACCGGTTGGCTCAAACACAGCCTCGGCGAGGAACACACCACGGGGCAAGTCGCACCTCGCGGTTTCGGCCTAGACCATTTGCAAAAATGCCTTTCCGTTATTCTTCATGGACAGGTGACGCGTACCCGAAACAAGGAGCGGCGGACTCCGATTCGCCGCAGCCCATGAAATGACGATGGGACGAGGTAAACCGCTTTGAATCGGCAAACCATGGACCACGGCGAATCGGAGTTCGCCGCTCCTTGGGACATCTTGTTTCGGGCAATTGGTTTTGGCAAACGGTCTAACATGCTGTCTTGAAAATGGCAGGGACCTGTTTCTCCGCAAGGGTCCTGCGAATGGATGGCGAATCAATCTGCCCATGAAACGCTCGTGAATCCATCCATGGTCCGACATTCACTTCCCACTCTCGCGGACCGCCCGGAATGCCAGGCGAGCGCTAGCGAGATTCTGTCAACTGCGAAGCACTAGCCGCATGGCCGCAGGCAACTCGATCCTTGCCTGGCGGCAATATTCATCCAGCGCCTAACGGATTTCAACCTCGTTGCCGACCCGCGTGAGGAGGCTGATCTCCTCGATGTCCTCAGGCCTCACGATGATGCCCCGGGGGAAATCCTTGGAATCGGGCGGTGCTCCACGGATCGCGAGGACCGGTTTTGAAATCTGAAGCACCTTGTCGGCAGATCGATAGTCCTTTGATTGGGGGAGCACCTTCTTGCCTTCGAATTCCGCGGTTTTCGAACCGATCTTGGATTTTCCAGCCGACAGCTCTCCGGGAACGCCAAGATGGATGATCGGATATTCGCAGATGAAACGACCGCCGTCCCAGATGGACAGGGTCTTGCGCTTCGGCTCGATCAGGATCCGGTAATCGAGTGGCATGACCATGAGTTCGTCACCCGGTTGGAGGTTCCCGAGTTCCATCATGTTGTTGAGGTGCATGATGAGGTCGAGGGTGGTGTGGTGCTCGGCGGCGATCCCGAGGAAGGAGTTTCCCCTCTTCACGACATGCACCAGCTTGCCCTGCATGTGGGAGGTCGAGAGGATCTCGTCGAGATTCATGTCGCCGACGATGCCACGGGCCATCGGGGCCTTGGAGGACGAGGGATAGACGTTGATGATCGTGGTGAGTTTCTCGCGAGCCTCGTCCAGCTTGCCGAGGGCCAGGAGGTCATGGGCCTTGTCAAAGGCCTTGGCTCCGGGATCGATGGCAGGGATCTCGGCGGGATCGGCCAACGCGGCGAAACTCACTTCGGTTTGACGCCCAACCACCTCGCCGGGATTGGGGACGATCCTCTCGAAGATTCCTCCCAACGGCCTAACAAGAATGTGATAGGTCAACATGCCGGTGAAGGACATGACCGCGAGCACGGCCATGGCAGCAAAGAGCTTTAAAACCGTCCAAAGGCTCATGGGCGCGAATAGAGGCTCAGATAAGTCCGCGCCGCTTGAAATCGAAAGCGTTGATCTCATGCGAGCGGAGTATCATTTCAAATGAGAATTTGAGAAGCGAGATTTCCCAGGCGTCGTCGACCCCCTCGATGATCGCGCGCGACGGATTGCCGGTCTTGCGGATGTCCTCAAGGACGCGCTCGCGGACGGCATCCATGGTGTCGTGGATGATTTCCTCATGCACATTGCCACGGCGGAACTGGAATCCATACTGCAGGAACGCGAGGTCCTTGCCTTCCGCCTTGAGCTTTTCCACGAGCTTGTCGAAGCGCGCCCTCGCCGATGGGTCGAAACCTTCCAACTCGACCTCGTTGTAGGCGGCAGGACGAAGGATCCTCGGCTTCATCGCCTCGATGGAACCGGTGCGGATCCTGACCTCGCCGGATCGGTCCATGAGCTCGCTGAGCAACTGGAACTCGAATCGCGTCTCGCCGAAGGTGTCGATACGGCGATCCGGCTCACGCAGGACCTTGGTCGTTTCCAGCGCGTATTGGATGTTGTCGGGTGAGTGCATCGGCGGAGGGTCGCCCGGATCAGCGTGATTGCAAAGGAAAGGGCGGACACCTCATGAGAGGAGCCCGCCCTTTGACAAAGCGTTCGCCAACCGGGATCAGGCTTGTTGGCTGGTGATGTAGGTGACGACGTCACCCACGGCCTGAAGCTTTTCCGCTTCCTCGTCCGGCACTTCAATGTCGAATTCTTCTTCGAAAGCCATGACAAGCTCGACGGTGTCGAGGGAGTCGGCACCGAGATCTTCGACGAATTTGGCTTCTGTGGTCACTTGATCAGCGTTGACGCCAAGTTGGTCGACGATGATGTCCTTTACGCGGGCTTCGATACTTTTATCTGACATGATTGGTGTTGTTGAGTGTTGGCGTTGGGCTTGGTTATCGCTTGCTGACCCGACTTGGCAACCTCGAAAACGAGTCGGGAGTGGAAAAGAATTTCACCGCGGACCGGAATGTCTAGGCGGGGCGGGAGGCATCGCCCTGTGAATCGGCTTCCGGAGCCGTGGCGTATTCGATAATTTCACCGGAGAAATTGGCGCGGATCCGTTGCATCAAACGCTCCGCGGGCTCATCGGCCTCCTTTTTGAATCCTCCGTAGGTCAGGCCGTCGATGCGGATCCGGCCTTTTCCCGACGACCCTTCGTAATCAATGAACGCGAGCCCCTTGGTGTCCCACTTCCGCAGATCGAGCATCTTGAGATCGCCAAATGGAATCCGCTTTCCTTGCTGGGTGGTGACCGCTTCCCCATCGACCGAGATGCTTCGGTTGATCGTCCGCAGGAGGAAAAAAGCGGCAATGACGGCCAGCACCGAGCAGATGCCAAACACGATCCACTGTTCGCTGATTTTCTGGGCGTCGTAAGGCTCTTCCGGCGGAGACGCGTTCATTCCTCGCTCCTTGGTGAATTCCAGCCAGAGGATGTTCCACTGGAGCGGCTTCATCCGATCGTAGTCGTGGAGAATGGCAGGCCACGGCATGGGCAGTTTCAAGTCCGCCGGCAGGATCGAGCGATCCTTGGGAAAATCCACCGATTGGGAGGCCGCGAATGTCTTCCAATCCCCGGGAGTGAGCGTGTTGCCGGAATTCATCTCGGAAAACCGCTGGTTCGCGGTCTGGAAGGCCTTGTGAAGAAAGAAAGTCTCGTTCTTTTTCCGGTAGCCCGTGCTGCCGTCCATGAAGAACAGGATCGCGAAAATGCCGAACATCAGCAACATGACGACCGCCCGGAGGAGAAACCACGGCGTTGGCTTACAAATGATTGGGTCAGTGGGGGTCATTCGGATCGTTTAGACACAAGACCGCCCGGCAACGCTTGGCAAGTCACAAGCCTGACAGGAATACCGATTTCCCTTTATTCCGGCTTGTCCTTGGTCCGGCACTTGCATACGGAACTGCCGCCATGCCAATCGCAACCCCCGCGCAATATCGCGCCATGCTGGACGCCGCCCAAAAGGGCGGCTACGCCTATCCTGCCATCAACGTCACCTCGCTCCCCACCATCAACGGTGCCCTGCGTGCCTTTTCCGAAGCCAAATCCGACGGCATCATCCAGGTTTCCACCGGCGGCGGCGAGTTCGCGTCCGGCACCTCGGTCAAGGACGCCGCGTTCGGCGCGATCGTGCTCGCCGAAGCCTGCCATCTTCTTGCGGAAAAATACGACGTGCTCATCGCCCTCCACACCGACCACTGCCATCCGGCCAAGGTGGACAGCTTCCTCAAGCCGCTCCTCGAAGCCTCGCGCAAGCGCATCGCCGAGGGCAAAGGACCGCTTTTCCAATCCCACATGTTCGACGGTTCGGTGGTTCCACTCGAAGAAAACCTCGAAATCTCCAAAGAACTCCTCAAGGAGTGCGCCGAACTCGGCATCATCCTCGAAGTCGAGGCCGGCTGCGTCGGTGGCGAGGAAGACGGCCACGACACCTCGGGCCTGCCGATCGAAAAGCTCTACACCACCCCTGAGGACATGGTGGAGGTTTACGAAGCGCTCCAGCCCATCGGCCGTTTCCTCTTCGCCGCCACCTTCGGCAACGTCCACGGCGCCTACAAGCCCGGCGCGGTGAAGCTCAAGCCCTCCATCCTCCGCGACGGCCAGAAGGCGGTCATGGACAAGCACGGTGCGGCCGCGGAAATGGATCTCGTTTTCCACGGCGGCTCCGGCACCTCCGAGAGCGACCTCCGCGAGACCCTCGACTACGGCGTCGTCAAGATGAACATCGACACCGACACGCAATACGCGTTCACCCGCCCGATCGTCACCCACATGTGCCAGAACATCGAAGGCGTGCTCAAGATCGACGGCGAAGTCGGCGACAAGAAGAACTACGATCCACGCTCCTATCTGAAAAAGGGCGAGGCCAGGCCTCTGCGACCGCATGAAGGTCGCCTGTGACGACCTCAAGTCAACCGGCCAGACGATTTTCGGCAAGGCTTGAACCTTCCGACCGGGCGGCCTTGGAAATCCTCCGAGGCCGCTTTTTTTTGCCCTAACTGTTTCCTCCCCTTCGATTCCCTATCATGTCCGAGAAAAAAACCGCACAGGAGCATCCTCTCGCCAACATCGTGATCAACGTGATCATCCCGGTGCTGATCCTCAGTTACCTGAGCAAGGATCCGGCGCTGCAGGAGAAACTCGGGAAAGTCGCCAAACCCTGGCACATCGGACCTCTCAAGGCGATGATCCTCGCGCTTGCCCTGCCGCTCTGCTACGGCGCATGGCACTTCATCAAGACCCGCAAGGGCAACATCTTTTCCACCATCGGCATCGTTTCCGTCGCTCTATCAGGCGGGCTGACACTCTATCTGTGGAACGCCAACGGCACCGTCAAGCCCAACGCCGGCATCCTCTTCGGCATCAAGGAAGCGCTGATCCCGCTCGCGCTCGGCATCGCCATCCTGATGTCACACCGCACCCCCACCCCACTGATCCGGGTGTTCCTTTACAATGACTCGATCTTCGACATCCCGAAAATCGAGAACCGTGTGGCCGAGGTTTCAGGGCAATCCACCTACGACTCCATTCTGCTAGGAGCCACCAAACTCTTCGCCCTGTCGTTTTTCCTGAGCTCCGTCATGAACCTCGGTCTCGCCCAGTGGTTCTTCCGCGGCTTCGATTCCTCCGCGATCGATGCGTTGGAAAAATACAACACGATCATCGCCCGGGTCCACGGCTGGGGATTTGCCGTCATCGGCATTCCCACACTGGTTTTCCTCTTCTTCACCTTGCAGCGGCTGCTCAAGGAGCTGGGAAACCTCACCGGCTACAAGGACGAGGAACTGATGCTTCCGCGCTGAATCCAGTCAGGACCGGGAGAACCATCGCCCCCGGTGCTCAAATTTTCCCGGGATCAATCGACCAGGTTGTCCACCCGCTGCGCCAGCTCGATGTCGAGCTCGGTCACACCGCCCGCATCGTGCGTGGTGAGTTTCAGCTTCACCGTGGTGTGCTTGATGGTGATGTCCGGATGGTGCTGCGCCTCCTCGGCGATTTCCGCGAGATTGTTCACGAAATCGATCGCATCCATGAATTCCTCGAACTCGACGGTCCGGGTGATGGCTTTTTTCTCATAGTCCCACTCGGGGCATTTTTTCAATGCGGCGGTGAGATCATCGTCTTCAAGAAGTTCGGACATGTGTTAAATTCGGTGCAACGTTCGGACAAAGATTGCTGCGACCCCTTCACGGTTGGCAAGCCCGATTCGTCGCATATTTAAAATCCCGGCCTCTTGCGTTGCGTCCCCGGCTCGACCGGTCTAGCTTTTCACCCATGAAAAAAATCCCCCTTTGCCTGGCGGTCGTCGCCATCGCCTTTTCCTCATGTGCTCCATCCACCCCGCAGGCGAGGATCGAGAAAAGCCCCGAAAAGTTTTCCTCCCTCAACAAGGAGAACAAGGAGCTCGTCAAACAAGGCCTCATCACCCGCGGCATGTCACCCGATGCGGTCGAGCTCGCATGGGGAAAACCGTCACGGATCATCGAGGGATCCAGCAATTCGAAACCGACGGAACGCTGGGAGTACGCCGGAGTCCGCCCCGCCTACTGGGTCAACCACACGGGAGGATACGGCTATGGCATGAACGGCTTCAGCCAGTGCGGTTACGGCAGTGCATCACGGGTCGGATTC
Organism: uncultured Verrucomicrobiae bacterium; assembly: GCA_963810445.1. Classification (GTDB taxonomy): domain Bacteria; phylum Verrucomicrobiota; class Verrucomicrobiia; order Verrucomicrobiales; family Akkermansiaceae; genus Luteolibacter. The sequence goes on from CAWENZ010000050.1 coordinate 80,371, forward strand.
GGCCTCGACCCGGACCTGGTTTATGTGCCTTATCGCGTGGCCTCGGTGGGCTTTGTCAACCATCGCGTCGAGTCGTGGGAAAAGGTTCGTTGATCGAATTGGCACCCGCGGACTTGCATTCTCCAGCCCATTGGCAATCCTCAAACACTTCATCAAATCATGAATTTCAAAACCATCCTCACCATCGCCGTCGCGGCTTCCTCCGCCGCGTTGTTCACCTCATGCTCCACCCCCTCAGGAGGTTCCGGACTCGCGGCCTATCACTCCTACGACCGGCCGACCAAGCTTCCGAAGAACCCTTCAAACGTCCGCGTCAAGGTCTCGATCAGCAAGCAGCGCACCTACGTGATGGAGGGTTCGGAAATCCTGTTAGCCATGCCGGTCTCCGTCGGCGCGCCGGGAACTTCCACCCCCACGGGCAGCTTCACCATCTTCAACAAGGAGCACGAGCACCGCGCCAACACCCACGGCTACGCCTACAGCGGCGACAAGATCCAGCAAACCTTCCTCGCCAAGAAGCCGGCGGGCTGGTCCTTCAAGGGAACCCCGATGCCCTACTGGTGCGAGTTCAAGCCCAACTACGGATTCCACACCGGCTGGATCAAGCACACGCCCTGCACCCACGGTTGCATCCGCATGCATGAGAACCTCGCCCCGAAATTCTTCCGCCTCGTGAAGGTCGGCACCCCGGTGAGCATCGCCTACTCGCAACCCGAGGACGCCACCTACGGCAACATCCCGCTTCCTCCCGATGCCGGTCCGCTTCCCGATTACAACGGCCAGATGTACTTGGGAAATGGCTATTTCACGCAGCACAAGTCGCCGAAATACGACTGATCCATCAGGAGATTCCGATCTCCAAACTTCCGGAAAGCCCCGCACCACCGCGGGGCTTTTCATTTCTATCCGACCATCAGGAAAACTGATAGACCGAGCAGGACAAGGGCGAAGGCACCATCGATCCAGGTTTCAAGTTTCCGATATCGCAGGCTCAGCGGTGGCCATTGGAGCAAAACCGCCCACAGCCCCCAAAGGATCGCCCCTTGCAACACGACAATGGCCCCCAAGGCAATCGGCCACCACGGTGGATGGCTCCCCTTCATGAACGGAACACTGATCGCGGCGATGAAGACCGCCGCCTTCGGATTGAGAAGATTGCAGGTCAGCCCCCGCATGAATGAACTCTTCGACGACGAGACCACCACCTCCTCCACTTTTACTCCGGAATACCATTTCACGAAATGCTCCCTCGCGATCTTGTAGGAAATCCACAGCAGATAAAACGCCGCCGCCCAACGCAAACAGGAGGCTAACAGAGCATTCTTCTGAAGCACCAGCGAAAGTCCGGCGAAGGCGATGGTCGAATGGAAGGCAAGGCCACAGGAAATCCCGATCGCCATCACGACGCCAGACCTCGCCCCGGATTTCAGGGCAGTCCGCGTCAGCAGGATCATGTCCGGCCCGGGGCTGAATTGGCCAAGTGCCATCACTCCGGCAAATGCCAGGAGATCCAGCGTCCCGCTCATGGCCCCTGTTGGCTCTTCACGGCGATGACATACGCCAGCACCGCCTTTTCATCAGCGCTTTCCAGCCCGGCATGGGTGATCATCTTCGGAACGGTTTCCTCCCACTCATCCACGTCGAGATTCTGAGGCAGTTGATAGCGATGGCACTCGCCGCATTTCAGCATGTAAACCACGTGCCCACGCTGGATCTCGGCGAGCGGTTTCCCGCTCTTTTTCGCCATCGCCGGGCTTGGGTTGGGCACCTCGGCGATTCCCCCTTCCGCTGGATCGTCTCCTGCTGGGATGTCGCCCAATTCCGGCGGCGGCGACATGCCTCCGCATGAAATCAGGAAAAGCCCCCCCAGAAAAGCCACCGTCGCCAACCAACCGTTTCTCATGCACGGACGCTAGGCACAGTCGCCTCCCCCACTCAACCCCCGAAATCAACCTGGCAATCCCGGGTGATCGATTTTGACAATTCAACCACCTTCCCTACCCTCCGCGCCGGACTCACACCGTGGTCGTCCGAGTTACGGCCCGTTTTCCCATCGATCGATTTAAAAACATGAACCTGTATCTGGACTACTTGGCAGAAATTGAAGAACGCAAAGCCGCAGGGCTGCACCCCAAACCCATCGATAGCGGCGAACTGGCGGCTGAGATCATCGCGCAAATCAAAGACCCCTCCAACGAGCACCGGAAGGACTCCCTCAATTTCCTGATCTACAACACCCTTCCCGGCACCACCAGCGCGGCTGGCGAGAAGGCCCGCTTCCTCGAGGAAATCATTCTTGGCAAATCCGCCGTGGAAGAAATCTCCACCCCATTCGCCTTCGAACTGCTCTCCCACATGAAGGGCGGAGCATCCATCAACACCCTCCTCAACCTCGCGCTCGGTGAAAATGCCGACATCGCCACACAAGCCGCTGCGGTTCTAAAAACCCAGGTCTTCCTCTACGATGCCGATGCCGCGCGCCTCAAAGCAGCCTACGAGGCCGGCAACCCGATCGCCAAAGACATTCTCGAAAGCTACGCCGCCGCTGAGTTCTTCACCAAGCTCCCGCCTGTTCCTGAAGAAGTCCAGGTCGTCACCTACATCGCAGCCGAGGGCGACATCTCGACCGACCTCCTATCTCCCGGCAACCAGGCGCATTCCCGCTCCGACCGCGAACTCCACGGCAAGTGCATGATCAACGAAGAGGCGCAGGGGAAAATCAAGGCCCTACAAAAGCTCCACCCCGACAAGAGCGTCATGCTCATCGCGGAAAAAGGCACCATGGGCGTGGGCTCCTCACGCATGTCCGGCGTCAACAACGTCGCGCTTTGGACCGGGAAACAAGCCAGCCCCTACGTGCCTTTCGTCAACATCTTCCCCATCGTCGCAGGCACCAACGGCATTTCCCCCATTTTCCTCACCACTGTCGATGTCACCGGCGGCATCGGACTCGACCTTAAAAACTGGGTCAAAAAGACCGATGCGGAAGGAAAAACCGTCACCAACGCCAACGGGGATCCCGTCCTGGAGCAAGCTTACTCGGTCGAGACCGGCACCCTCCTCACCATCAACACCAAGGAGAAAAAGCTCTACGGCAATGGCAAGGTGCTGGCCGATATCACCTCCGCTTTCACCCCACAGAAGCTGGAATCGATCCGGGCAGGTGGCTCCTACGCCATCGTCTTCGGCAAAAAGCTCCAGACCTTCGCCGCCGAGACTCTGGGAATCCCAACTCCTACCGTCTTCGCTCCCGCCAAGGAAATCTCCCATCCTGGACAGGGACTCACCGCCGTCGAAAAAATCTTCAACCGCAACGCCGTCGGCACCACTCCCGGCGTGACCTTGCACGCCGGTTCCGATGTCCGCGTGAAGGTGAACATCGTCGGCTCGCAAGACACCACTGGCCTGATGACCGCCCAGGAGCTGGAGGCCATGGCCGCCACCGTCATCTCGCCCACGGTCGATGCAGCCTATCAATCCGGCTGCCACACCGCTTCCGTTTGGGATAAAAAAGCGCAGGCCAACATCCCCAAGCTGATGTCCTTCATGCAGGGCTTCGGGCTCATCACCGCGCGCGACCCGAAGGACGGCTATCACGCCATGACCGACGTCATCCACAAGGTCCTCAACGACCTCACCGTGGACGACTGGGACATCACCATCGGCGGCGACTCCCACACCCGCATGTCCAAGGGCATCGCCTTCGGCGCGGACTCCGGCACCGTCGCGCTCGCTCTCGCCACCGGCGAGGCCACCATGCCCATCCCCGCAGTCCGTCAAGGTCACCTTCAAGGGCACGCTCAAGCCCTACATGGATTTCCGCGACGTCGTCCACGCGACCCAGGCGCAGATGCTGAAGAAATTCGGCGACAACGTCTTCCAGGGCCGCGTCATCGAGGTCCACATCGGCACGCTGCCCGCCGACCAGGCGTTCACCTTCACCGACTGGACCGCCGAGATGAAGGCCAAGGCCTCCATCTGCATTTCACAGCCCGAAACCCTCATCGAATCGCTGGAAATCGCCAAGAGCCGCATCCAGATCATGATCGACAAGGGCATGGACAATGAAACCCAAGTCCTCCAGGGCCTCATCGACAAGGCCAACCAACGCATCGCCGAAATCCGGTCCGGCGAAAAGCCGCCGCTCGCCCCCGATGCCAATGCCAAGTATTTCGCCGAAATGGTCGTCGACCTCGACATCATCGACGAGCCGATGATCGCCGACCCCGACGTCAACAACGAGGATGTCTCCAAGCGCTACACCCACGACGTCATCCGCGAGCTCTCCTACTACGAAGGCAGTAAATCGGTGGACCTCGGCTTCGTCGGCTCCTGCATGGTTCACAAGGGCGACCTGAAAATCGTCTCGAAAATGCTCAGGAACCTCGAGCAAGACCCAAGGCAAGGTCGAGTTCAAGGCGCCACTGGTGGTCGCCGCGCCGACTTATAACATCATCGACGAACTCAAGGCCGAAGGCGACTGGGACATCCTCCAAAAGTATTCCGGTTTCGAGTTCGACGACAACGCCCCCAAAGGCACCGCCCGCACCGAGTATCAGAACATGATGTATCTCGAGCGCCCCGGCTGCAACCTCTGCATGGGCAACCAGGAGAAGGCGGAAAAAGGCGACACCGTCATGGCCACTTCCACCCGCCTCTTCCAAGGCCGCGTCGTCGAAGACTCCGACCGGAAAAAAGGCGAGTCCCTCCTCTCCTCCACCCCCGTCGTCGTCCTCTCCGCCATCCTCGGCCGCACCCCGAGCCTGGAGGAATACAAAACCGCCGTCGAAGGCATCGACCTCACCACCTTCGCCCCGCCGGTGAAGGAAATGGTCGCGAACTAAAAGTGCCGCCAGATTGAATTCGCGACTCGTTCGAATTAAGGCACCTTTTTCTGAGTAGAATTGGTAAACAGCGACAACGAAATCGACGACTCAATCATGAGTTCACTACGTTTTTTCACCCTCTGGAACTACCTTCAGTTTTCAATCTAGGGCACAGGTCGAGCAGATGAACATGGATTTGGAGTGCTCTTCCAAATTTTTTAACAACATCTTCAGCTTCGTCTCTCAAAAACTTAAGTAGTCCACTTTTGTCGAGCCATGTCTTGTTCTCTGGATGACGCCATTTCCGATCACGCGCGATAGTCAGCAACAGACATCCCGACCGATTGATTTCGGCTGCCATGTATTTGATCACGAGCTGTTTTTCGATGGTGTCTCGCAGGTTACGTGCGGTTCGTTCATCCGCTTGCTTAAGCTCGATGGTGGCCTCCTGGGAAGAAACAGTGGAACGGAGCCGGATATCGGTTTCTTTTTCGTCAGCCGTCACCCCTTCCTGATCAACGGTGTAGAGTCCATTGCGCAAAACATCGAGTTCCCTGGCAATTGCTGCTCGCATCACTTTCTCATCAGTGATTGTCGCCCACAATCTACGGGGCGATTTATCACGTAAAAGCTGATCCTCTATTTCAATCAATCGATCCACCATTAGTCCGAACATCGCCTCGTTTGTCGATGGAGGGACTTCGCCTGATGATTCCAGAGCTATGACTTGCTCATCTGAATATTCCGCAGAGTCGATTTCCTCCGCCCAAGTGTTCTTCAGCCAGTGCCAGTATCCGGTCTTTAAAGTGCACACAGGTCGGATCGACGGACATTTCCATCTTCGCCTCCCAGCCCTCCTTGCCATCCGCCTTCAACAGAGCGTTTTCGATCATGCCTCGGGCGCGTTCTGCCGCATCGCGCTCATCAGGGGTAAAGCATCCGTGATGGTGCGAATCGTGTTTCCTTTGGACATGGCTGTTCGTCAACCGCATCAAGCGCAAAAGGATTTTGGGAGTGAACTGGGAACCGGATAGATCAAGTCCGCCATGACGATCACCGAAGAGTTCGCCGAGGCGTATGACGGCATCGCTATATTTCGCGGCCTCATTTTCGACCTAAGAATTTCTCAAGGAAACCCAAACCCCTTTCCGGTTCAAATCTAATCAGCGTGGGTAGCCAAATGCGACTTTGTTGAGCGGTTGCCGTAGGTGTCAGGATATTCTTCGAAAGGTTGCCAGGAAGTCGCGGGTTTCAGCATTTCCGTGTTTGTCAAGAAGGTGATGATTTGACCGACCCGGGAGACAATGCCTTTCTCGTTGTCATCAGGATTCTTAGTGAGGCCATTGGTGCGCAACCATTCCGCAAGCTCGGGCACGAAAAGTGTGGCGACATCTTCAGTCGAATGACTGATATTTTGGAGCACCATGGAATGAGAAAAGTCTTTGGCGGGTTCACTCAACTCGCTCAGCAGTTCCTTTGTTAGAATATATTTGACCGCCATCGGATGTCGCAAGGCAAGGGATCCCATCCAGGACGGAAGACCGTTTAGCTCGATGAGAGAATGCCGTGCTGCCAGTTTGGCCTCATCATGTGAGAGATTCAGAGCCCAATTGGGATCTTCCGCCTCCGCGTGGATGGCTGCGATCCCAAGCTGCCATATGACCAGATGGGTATGTTTTTCTTCGTCCTGGCGTTCGCAAGTGAGTGTGGGGAAATTTTCACGCCATTGTTTCATCAGTGCGAGACGAAGACGGTCAGCCGTCTCTTTCCCGAAATTCGTTTCAATAAAGTTTCGATTCCAACCAGAAGTGCGACTCTCGGTTCCTGTGTTTTTCATGGCACGCCATAGATTCCATGCAGTGTTGGATGCACTGCTGTGAGAAAAGGCGGTTCCCGGATTTTCGGAGACTTCGTGCCAGAACTTTACCCAGCTATCATGGCGTTCCTTCTCCTCGATCTCTCGCTTTCTCTGTCTCTCTTCTTGGTCGATTTCCCACTGTTCTGGTTTCCTCTCTTGGGTGTCGATTTTAAGCAATTCATCGATCCTTGCCACCAAACTCGGCAAGTTTGACACAGAAGAACGCAGGCTCTTCAGATGTGATTCCCAAGATTGATTCTCCGGTTTCATCAGTCTTGCAGCTTCCAGGAGCATACCACGGTCATCCGCAGGCCTATCGCTCTTCTGAAATTCATTCATAACCCATTCCAAATCCCTTTCCCTATACAATCTCGTCACCCCAATTCGAGCAACCCGCACATAGCGTTCCCATGGATCTGATAGTGACCGAAGTGACTGAAGGAATGCATCTTCTTCCCAAAAGAGAAGGGAGTTGTGAGTTGGATTCAGGCTTCCCAAGATCTTAGCAAGTTCTTTAATGGAATCATCGGAGTTCCCATCCCGCGTTTCTAGCTTTAGGGCAATCAGGGAAGCGCGGATCCATTCCGAATTTATAGAATTATTGAGGCCGCGAACGCATGTAGCTGCGAGAGCCGGGATAAGATGCGGACGATCGGAGCTTAGATGGGGATATTCTTTCGTCCATTTCAGCCCGGCAGCAATGAGCGAAGTTAGTCCGTCCCGTAGTTTTTCCAATTCTTCTATCTCCCACTCGACTGCTGCGATTGTGCGGGGCAAATACCAGGCAAAGCCTCCAATTTTGTCCTTTTGCTCTTCGACGCATTCGAGAATCAGGCAGAAGATCTTCAACAGGCATATTTCTTGGAAAGAGTCTGGTCACCAAAATTTTTGCGATGTAGTGAGGCCACGTCTTTGGATCCGTCGAGAGCTCATTTACCAGATTTTTGATCCGGGAATCGCCGATCTCGGCCAATGCCACCACAGCATCGATTCTCTCTCCTTTGGTCAGACCCAAATTGTAAGCTGCTCTGAATGCAATGTCTGAGCATCCGATGATTTTTCCCGAGCTAATAATGCCAAGCAGCAGCTCGGAGACTTCGGTATTGTCAATGCCCTCTTCCCACAATCCATTGATTGTTTCAGCGAGATCGGGTGATGAAAAGCGGTTTACTTGGATTGCAGGAATGTTGAGTCCTCTCCAGCCTCCATGACCATATCTCCGGACGAATTTTCGAAGTGCTTCACATCTCTTCTGCAAGCTTAGGGACTCTGGATCTCCCTCCTCAAGTAGGACTCCCGGTTCATGGTCACGGAGGGTTTCGAAAACCATTTCATTGTCTAACGCCAACCACGCTGCGACCGGGCGTTTTGACGGACGGGCGACGATCTTTCCTCTGGTCTCTGCGAAAAGCAAACGCCTGAGTGCACGGGATGGCATGCCTTTTGACTGTAGAAAATGGAGGCGATCTGCAGCTAGGTATTCCATAACCGATCGGTGGTGGAATCTCACACGACCGTAAGAAGCAAAACCGAACAGTGGACGCTCCAAAAGGGCTTTTTGCTCCGCTTCAGTCCAATCAGGGAGAATTGAAGTAGGATCAATCGCTGCCTCGTCTATTCCTTGGTCTGCCTCGGCACTGTGCCTGATTGTAAACCGCCGCATGAATATCATCGCCAGGGCAAGGCGACTTGCTCCTTTGGTCGCTTTATCGACAGATAAGTCAGCGGGTTCTGCGCGATCGTCACGGGGTTTCAATTTGATGCGAATGTTCGCTTTCACCTGTTCACGATGATTGCGGATTCGCTTTGCAATACGCCAATCGGCGCAAAGCTCGATGAGATCCTGTGGTCTTCGAGCGAACTCCTCGGCGTTTCTCTTTTTCAAGTCGTCTAGCAACGACTTCGGGTTATCCACTTTTTCTGAGGCTGCAAACGCAAGAATTTGGTCGTCAGAGAGTGGAATCAGTGCGACCTTACGCCAATCGGGAGCTTTGCTCTCTCCATCTGACTTTTTCAGTCCTGCGGTTCCATGAAGAGCAATTTGTGCGAACGTTTCACTATTCGCTTCATACTCAGAGGTCTCCGGGACGGGCAGAAGTTTTCGGATCAACTTTTCGTCGAAAGGAATGGGGCGGGTCGTGATAACAATACGTGTTCGACCTAAGTTGCCTCCAATCGCTTTCCTCAGACGCTTCAATGCAAGATCGAACGACCCTTTGCTGAGTTTCAGTTCGTCAAATGAGTCGAGGAAGAAAGTCGCGACTTCCGACTGGGAGACGAGCCACTCATCAAAACGGGTTTCATGATCCGGCTCCAACATGTCACGGAGGTCGTTGCTAGCCAGACTAGCAAGCTCGAGATAGAACGCGGCCTGACCACTCTCAAAAAGCTGCTTACAAAGGGATTGGCACTCATGGGTTTTGCCGCCGCCAGCCTCTGATACGATCAGGATTCGCTTTGAACGTAGAAGCCCTTCCCAGGTATCACCTCGATACCAACCCAAGCTGACCAAGTATGAATGCTGGTCGGCTTCGGAAATTTTTCCTTCCGGAATATCTTGGAAGGTTCTTTCGATCATGGGATTCTTGTTGTTGGATTGAAGGTATAATCATTTGCCCAAAGTTTAGCCGTAAGGGCTTTGTCCAAAGTCGCAAGCCTGAGTCCGTGTCGAATAACCAGACAAACAAGGTGAGCGTCGGTCGAATCCTTGTAGCTGGTCTCTACGGAGTCTAAGCCGCTGACATCATCTGCTAGAAAGCGATGGGATGGCCGATTGAGCAGGTCGCGCAATGATCGATTGGCATCTTTCCAGCTGGCGGCATAAGCGGGGCTGAGGCTTACTCGCATGAAGCCCAGCTCGACAATCGGGGTGGTGAAAAATTCTGGCAGCCCATCCAGCCAGTCACGAACCGCCTCATGACCCGTGCGTCTGCCAACGACTGGCGAGAAGCACGTTCACATCGAGAAGATAATTCATGGAGTTTCCTCAAGAATCTGGCGAACACGCTCAGGAGTCATTTCCGGTGCCGAAGCTGATGCCGAAAGGAGAAAGTCTTCGACCGGCTTGGATCGAGCCTGGGTTCTCGCAGAGTTCAGCCCCCGTTTCAGCAGCTCCGCAGCCACATCCTTCAGCTACTTGCCCTCATTGACGGCAAGTAGCTTCATTTCCCGAACCAAATCAGGAGGAAGATCGATCGTGGTTTTCATGGCGGCAAGCTAGCTGGTTTGCTGGCTTGCTGTCAAATGTTGAGGTCGGACGCCGACAAATAACTTCACTCTCACTAATCCCACCTCGCCAGCCGTCGCCTACTCACTCCGGAGCACTGCCTGAAGCTCGGGCGCTACTTCGGAAACGAGCCGGAATACTGGATGCGTTTGCAGAACCATTACCTCTTCTGCAAAACCAAGCGCGAAAAAGCCGACGAACTCAACGCAGGCGTCCCACTTCAGGTCGCAAGCTGAGGGAACAACTCAATTGCCAATTTGAAAGATTTCTTCCAAATCTCCCACTGATCACTGATCACTGATCACTCGACACTGGAGCGAAGTGCCCGCCAACAACCTTCTGGCAGACCTTTCCCTCCCGTGATATAGGTCAAAGTCATGGACACTCTCCGCACTTTCACCACCGGCTCCGGAGCCGAAGGAAAATTCCACTCCCTCCCCGCCCTCGCCGAACAAGGTTTCCCGAATCTATCCAAGCTTCCAGTCTCCATCCGGATCGTGCTCGAATCCCTCCTCCGCAACAACGACGGCCTGAAAGTCTCCGCAAAGGACATCACCAACCTCGCCAACTACAACGCCAAGGCTCCCGGCGACTACGAAATCCCCTTCGTCGTCGCCCGCATCGTCCTCCAGGACTTCACCGGCGTGCCGCTGCTCGTCGATCTCGCCGCCATGCGCTCCGCCGTCGATCGCATGGGCAAGGACGCGAAAATGATCGAGCCGCTCGTGCCCGTCGATCTCGTCGTGGACCACTCGGTGCAGGTGGACTTCGCCGGCACCCGCTGCCTCGTTGGAGAAAAACCTCGACCTCGAGTTCCACCGCAACCGCGAGCGCTACGAATTCCTCAAATGGGGCGAGCAGGCCTTCGACACCTTCAAGGTCGTCCCTCCCGGCATCGGCATCGTCCACCAGGTGAACCTCGAGTACCTCGCCAAGGGCGTGCTCTGATGAAAAGACGGCGTCTATCTATCCCGGACACCCTCGTCGGCACCGATTCGCACACCACCATGATCAACGGCCTCGGCGTCGTCGGTTGGGGCGTGGGCGGCATCGAGGCCGAGGCCGGCATGCTCGGCCAGCCGGTCACCTTCCTCGTCCCCGAAGTCGTCGGCGTTTATCTGACCGGCGCAGCTCACCAACGGCGTCACCGCCACCGACCTCGTGCTGCTACGTCACCGAGCTGCTGCGCAAGACGAAGGTCGTCGGCAAGTTCGTCGAATTCTACGGCCCCGGTGCCAAGGCCCTCAGCCTGCCCGACCGCGCCACCATCGCCAACATGGCCCCCGAATACGGCGCCACCATGGGCTTCTTCGGCATCGATGAGAATCACCACCGGCTACCTCGCGGCACCGGCCGCCCGCCGGAACTCGTGCAAAACCGTCGAAAACTACTACAAGGCCCAGGGCCTCTGGGGCATCCCGACCGATCGCGACGCGCTCGAGTTCACCGCAGGTCGTCGATCTCGACCTCTCCACCGTCAAACCCGGCGTCGCCGGACCGAAACGCCCGCAGGACCGCATCGAACTCGTTTCTCTCAAGGACAAATGGGCCTCGCTGCTCGCCGGTCCCACGCCGGACGGTTATGACAAACAGCCAGTCCCGGGCTCCAGCGAACCGCTCGATCTCCCGCCCTCGCTCGACACCGTGCCGGACGGCGCAGGACATCGTCACCAATGCATGCGAGCGCACAAGTGGGCGTCGTTTCCGAGCCCAGCGACGAACTCGGTTATCCGCTCTGGGAAGTCAGCGTGGACAGCAAGGGCGGCGTGAAAGACACCATCACCCACGGCTCCGTGCTCATCGCCGCCATCACCAGTTGCACCAACACCAGCAACCCGAGCGTCATGCTCGCCGCCGGTCTGCTCGCGCAAGAAGGCCAACGCCAAGGGCCTCACCGTGAAGCCCTCCGTGAAGACCTCGCCTCGCGCCCGGCTCGCGCGTCGTCACCGATTATCTCAACAAGACCGGCCTCCAGCCGTAACTCGACAAGCTCGGCTTCCAAACCGTCGGCTACGGCTGCACCACCTGCATCGGCAACTCCGGCCCGCTCGATCCCGGCATCGAGGACGTCGTCGAAAGCGAGGACCTCATCGCCGCCTCCGTGCTCTCCGGCAACCGCAACTTCGAGGCGCGCGTCCACCAGAACATCAAGGCGAACTTCCTCATGTCGCCGCCGCTCGTCGTCGCCTTCGCCCTCGCCGGCACGCGTGGACATCGACCTGACCAGCGAACCGCTCGGCATCGGCAGGGACGGCCAACCGGTCTATCCTGAAGGACATCTGGCCCACCTCCGCGGAAGTCGCGACCGCCATGGCCTCCGCGCTCAAGCCCGAGGTCTTCCGCAAGCTCTACACCGACTTCGCCGACGCAGAATCCGAAGTGGAACGAAATCCCGTCCACCACCGGCAACGTCTACGAGTGGGACCGCGACTCCACCTACATCCAGGAGCCGCCGTTCTTCGACGGACTTCACCCTGACACCCGGCGACATCGCCGAAATCACGGGCGCGCGCCCGCTCGGCATCTTCGGCGACTCGCGTCACCACCGACCACATCTCCCCGGCCGGCGCCATCAAGAAAGACAGCCCCGCCGGCCACTACCTCGGCGGCAAACGGCGTCGGCTTCGATGGACTTCAACTCCTACGGCTCGCGCCGCGGCAACGACCGCGTCATGACCCGCGGCACCTTCGCCAACGTCCGCATCAAGAACCTCATGGTCCCCGGCAGCGAAGGCGGCATCACCCGCTACTTCTCCGACCAAAAGCCCGCCAGCGCCAACCTCATGCAGGAATCCCACGAGCTGCCTAACGGCACCGTCACCGGCCCTGCACCGACGAATGGAAACAACGACCCCTTGCCCATCTACGACGCCGCGGCCGCCTACCTGAAATCCGGCGTCCCCACCATCATCATCGGTGGCGAGGACTACGGCATGGGCTCCAGCCGCGACTGGGCCGCCAAGGGCACCAACCTGCTCGGCGTCAAGGCCGTCATCACCAAGTCCTTCGAGCGCATCCACCGCTCCAACCTCGTCGGCATGGGCGTGCTGCCCTGCAATTTCCTCAACAAGGAAGACTACGACAAGGTCAAGGACCTCGCCGACGCCACCTTCGACCTCCTCGGCATCTCCAACGACCTCAAGCCGATGCAGCAGGCCACCCTCAAGGTGCACCCCGCCTCCGGCGACTCCTTCGACATCCCCGTCGTCGTCCGCATCGATACCCCGGTCGAAATCGACTACTACCGCGCCGGCGGCATCCTGCCCTACGTCCTCGCCCAGATCCTCGGCTAACGGGACCGCGGAATTCATTCCGCCACCGGGAACGCGAGATTCATCTCGCGCGAATTCATCAAGCGGAGCCTGCGAAATGAAGGCTCCGTTTTTTCGTTTCCTCTCATCAGCACCCCGCATCTTGCTAGACATCGCGGGCGCTTTCTTTTGTTCTACGCGAATGCAGTTCCTCGGTAAACACCTCCATTCTCATTTCGCCATAGCCTTCACAGGGCTGGTTCTCTTAAGCGCCTCTTGCGCAAGTCGCCCGCCAGTCTCCGAAGCGGAAATGTTGGCCGCCCAGACTTTCAATGCACCCAAGGGCAAGGGTATCCTTTTTATATATAGGCTCAAAACCGCAAGAGGCATGGCGATGCCGAGGCCGATATTCATCAACCGGGAACACATCGTCAGCAACACGAATGGCACCTTCGTGGCAGTGCCACTCAAGCCCGGCACTTATCAGATCCAGGCTGCGGCCCAGGCACTGATCGACAGTAAGGAACAGCGAGAAGCTTATCCAGAAATCACACTGAATGTTCAGGAAGGCAAAAGCTATTTCATCCGCCAGGGCATCGCGGGTAGCATCTTTGACACTGGAGGCGGAGTGATGATGTTACAAACAGGCGCAGGAGGACCCATTCCCCTCCTGATGAGAGGCGGACTACCTCCGTTCAAAGCCGAAGTTGTCGATGGCGCGGAGGGACGTCTGGAGTGTTCAAAACTCAAGCTAGTCGGATCCGACCCGGTCCAACAACATTTATAGAGGCTGTCTGCGGAGATGATCGTTCCCAAATCCCACCATGAAATTCCTCCGCAAGCGCTGGCGACTTATTCTCGGCTCCACAGTTCTCCTCATCCTCCTCACTGTCACGGGACTCATCCTCTGGGCAGGTGCGCAAATCGCCAGCCCTCCGCGACGGCCCCTGATGGACTACCACCGCGAGTTCCTATCAGACTCCGCGGCGCATGGATACAAGGTGGATCACTTCATCGCCAGTGACGGGACACCCTGCCTCGTCGTCACTCCGGATCGGTCGGGAAAGCTCGGCGATCGAGGAAACATCATCCGTCGGCAACTCGCCTCGCGAGGACTCCAATTGGCACCCGCCGGAAGCGTCGTCGGCACGCTGGTCCTGTGCCACGGACGGACAGGACGAAAGGACGACTACCTCCCCATCGCCGAACGCCTTTGCGCGGCCGGATTCCGCTGCGTGATGCCGGACCTTCCCGCCCACGGTGATCATCCGGCAGCCATCGCCACCTATGGCATCCGCGAGGCGACCTTGCCTGCGAGGGTTCTCAATGAAGCGGCGACGCAATTCTCGTTCGCCCCTCAACCCACCGGATTGTTAGGCATGTCGATGGGCGGCTCCGTGGCCATGCATGCCGCAGATCAACCAGACGCTCCGTGGAAAGCTCTCGCCATCATTTCCAGCTTCGATTCCTTCCCCACCGTCATCAAGGGGCAGGCCTCCCGCTACATCGGCACCACGATGGGCCCATTCTGGGCGGACGCCACCGACCTCGTCTATCATGGGAGATCCGGCATCTCCATCCAGGACATCCAGCCACGCCTTCACGCCGCAAGGATCATGATCCCCACCCTCATCGCCCACGGCACGGCCGACCGAGTCGTTTCCATCAGCTCCGGCCGGAAACTGTTTGATGCTCTTCCCACCACCACCGTCCGCAAATGGGTCGAGATTCCCGGCGCCGGTCACGACAACGTTCTCGTCACCGCACTATCCAATCTACGCCGACATCGCGGAGTGGATGCTTCGGCATGTAGCGTCGGTCTATGACCGTCGCTAACTGAAAAACGCAGCAGGACAACCTGTGGCACATCCCCAACGCAATGAAAGCGCGACCGACCATCTTCTTGAAACTCGGTTTGATCCTTGATGGTGACCGTGTCCTCCATCGCCTTTCAGTTAGCGACGGTCGCAGACCGACGCTACAAGCCATCAGAACCCCGCGTCCTCCAGGATCCTCCCCGAATACGGCCAGTCCTCCACCCGCTCCACCAAACCCGCCCTTACCGGATTCTCTCTCACATACCTCCATTTCTCCGCATGCGACTCGTTGTTGCGGATCAGATGATCAAAAAATCCCTTCTGCCAATGCGGGGCCTCGATCCCGCCTCCGCGCCAATGCTTCGACAGGCTGTTCTTCAGCGATTTCATCCACGCGGAAAGCGCCATTTCCCCCGGCGGGATGCAGACGAAAAGATGGAGATGATCCGGCATCAGCACATATCTCCCGACCAGCGCCCCTCTCTCACGAGCTCCCTCGCAGAATCTCCGGAACGCCTCATGCGCCTCCCCGTTGTCCAACAGACGACGCCGCCGCTCCGCGCATGTCGTGATGAAATACACCGGAGCCTCCGTGTAGAGCGATTCCAAGCGGGTCAGCCGGTGCATGCCCACGGTGTAGCGTCGGCCCGTGCCCGCCGCAAGCCAACTCCAACGTCCCCCCACGACCACTACCCTCCCATGTAGCGCCGATCCGCGACCGCGGCTAACTGAAAAGAGCAAGGGGAATGAACGTCTCGACCGTTCAGACCGCCCCAATTCCGTCTCCTGAAACCAGAAGTGGCGATCTCCGTTCCTGATGACTCCCCATTTCCATGAGCTTGCGGTGGCGGCGATTCTCCGTTAACGGTGATCCCATGGCACCGCCAATCGCGGACAATCGGATCTCCCGGGAAAACTATCTCCAAGGCGAACTTGCCTCGGAAATCCGTCATGAATACGTGGCCGGGAATGTTTACGCCATGTCCGGCGGGACGCTCAACCATCAACGCATCGCCGGGAATTTCATACGGACGTCTGGAAACCAACTCGCCGGAAAACCCTGCTTCCCCACCGGCAGCGGTTTCAAGCTCCAGGTGCCGCTTGGCGGCGGCGAGGAGGCTTTTTACTATCCCGACGGAATGATCATCTGCGTGCCGGTGCCGGGCGACGCGCTCTTCACCGACTCGCCGAGTGTGATTCTCGAAGTCCTCAGCCCGACGACCCGCCGCAATGACGAGGTCCAGAAATTCCGGGACTACCTCACCATTCCCACCTTGGGAACCTACATTCTCGCGGAAACCGAATCCCCCTTCCTGACCCTGCACCGCAGGGACGGCACGGGCTTCCGCCGGGAAATTCTCTCCGGTCCGGACGCCATCCTCGATCTCCCCGAGGCTGGCATCTCCATCCCCCTGTCCGAACTCTACAGGGACGTGGGCTGACGACGCGGCTCCACCCTCGCATTCCCGACCGGACGCCAAAGCTTGAACTCGCTCCAGATCCCCTTACAGTGGCCCAATGATTGTCAAAGACGTTTCCTTCGCCGAAGAAGCGCTGTCCCTTCCAGCCTCGGAAAGAGCAGGACAGGCCCGGCTGTTGGTCGAAAGCCTGGAAGGAGATCCCCGCTCGGATGACGACATCCGCAAAGATCTGCAACTCCGTTTTCAAAGACTCCGCTCCGGTGCCGACAAGGGAATGACTTTCGAGCAGGTCTTTGGCGAAGCCTTGTGAACGAGATCTTCTCAACGCTTTTCAAAGAGGACCTGCTGGAAGCGGAGACCCGGTATTTCTCCATCTCCGACAGACTCGGCAGCGACCTCCACGAACGCGTCAAGAACGCTGTCAGGTCAATCATTCGTTGGGAAGGCGGTGATCATGTCGGCCCGCACGGATTTCCCTGCTAACACTGCCGTGGCCCGGCCCCACAAGAATCTTCCAGTTCGGTCATTCCTGCTATTCATCCCCTGCTCTTTTGGGTAGTCATCCGCCATGGCCAACCTCAATTTGAAAAGCCCGGTCTCGGGCAAAGTCATGGAACAAGTCACCCTCGAGAGCGGTCTCCAGGCCTATCGCTGCCCGCTCACCGGTGGACACTACATCGCCTCGGGCGACTACATGACATGGCTCCAGGCGCAACCGGCGCGCTTGCCGCACCTTCCGGAATCCGGGGAACATGGGGATCTGCCAGCGGATTCCTCCCGCACCCTGATTTGCCCGGAATCCGGCACCATCATGGCGCGTTACAAGGTGGGCCATGGCTTCGGATTCTCCATCGACCGCTCGATCACGGGCGGTGTCTGGCTGGATGTCGGCGAATGGGAAGCGCTCAAGGAACGGAATTTCCACGATGAGATCCACCTGGTCTTCACCGCACCCTGGCAGAAACACGTTCGATCCGCCCACGCCCAGGCCACCTATGAGGAGACCTTGAAGTCAGCCCTTGGCGACGAGCTTCTTGAACGGCTGACATCGCTGCGTTCGGAACTGATGGAGCACCCTCACAAGAATCTCGCGCACGCGTATCTCACGGATTCCTCGTCGCCGCGAAAGCAGGTGGACTGAAGATCCGCGCTCCATTTTCAAGACCGCTTCCCAAGCTCCCGTCATTTGAAAGATCCTAGCAACACCCCCAGTTCCTCGTCCACCATCGCAGGGTCGCTGAGGGTCTGCGCGACTTCCAGGCGGAGCAATTCGCGGTAGCGCTTTCTCAGGCGGTGCACGGCCACCCTCACCGCTCCCTCGTCCATGGAAAGCGCGGCGGCTGCCGCTGTGTAGGGAATCTCCCCCTTCGCGGACGTTAGATAGGTTTTCAAATGTTCGAATCGCCCGCCCTTGCCCTCTGCCACGGATTCCCGTTGCAAGCGGTGGATCACCCGCTCCAACAGGGCGACCGCCCATTCGCGATCATAGACCTCGTCCGGTGGCAATTGCACTGGATCCGCAATCTGGAACTGCGTATCCGCGCTTTGCCAATCGAGCGAAAAATGGGTGATGTTTCCACCTCGCTTCAGGCGGCTGGAACGGTCGCGCTCGTTGGAGAGGAAATTCTTCAACGCCGCTAACAGGAATGCACGGAAGCGTCCGTTCTCGCGCTTGAGACTCGTAAAATCCTGCCGCTCCAACAGTTTCGCGAAAAACGCCTGAGTCAGATCCTCGGCATCTTCCTTGGAAAATCCATGCCGTCTCACGTAGGCGTAGAGCGGAAACCAATAGGCCGAGCAAAGGGACTCCAGCGCCTCGTCCGCCGATGCCGACGATTCCTCACCCGCCGCCCGGACGATGGTCCAGCGGGTGGTGGCAAAGAATCCATCGGGTGAGGCCGGCATCAGCGGTTAAGTTCCTTCACGAATTCCTCCGGCTCGCCCGGCGAGACCACCACCGTCTTCTTCTCAAACCGCAACACCACCGTGCGATCCTGATCCGTGACGAACGCCCGATAGAAACCAAGCGGTTTGTTCCAATACCAACCGGTAAACGAAAACCCGCCGCCATTGCCGCAAGTCCGCAGACTCTTGTTCATCGCCTTGGGAATCACTGCCGCCGATTTCAATCCCGCGCGATCCAACCGCGTCGTCCAGAACAAACGCCGGATCAGGATCGCGTCCTCGGTGATTTTATAACATCTCACCATGAAGGGCAGGCAGCACATCACGATCAGTGAAAATGCCCATTGGGCACACAGAGCGACGAAACTCGGCGTGATGTAGGGCCGCATGGAGGTGGCCGCGAGAAAGAATGCCACCGTAATTGCCACAAACAGACTTGATACGACGATCAGGGATTTCCCCCAAGGTGCTTGATAGGTTTTCATGGCGTTCATCGGATCAAATAACCGGCGGCTTTCCAGGAACCATCAGGCTCCTTCATGAAGGTCACCGTCTCGACGGCTTCAGCTTTCCCAGAGAACGATGTGGTGAATTGCATCACGACATACTCGCCATCCGGCGCGCCGGGCAGCGAGTGGGCGCTCTTCGTCGTCAAACTTTTCCGCGACTTCATTTCGCCCATCGGCTTGCGGAAAGTGGTCATCGCATCGGCCCATCCGGCTTCGGTGACGGCCTTCTGGAAAAATCCGGCGGCGGCATTCCAGCTCTTGGCATAGTCTCCGGCATCGATGCCGGCGAGCCATGCTTCGGCATTCGCAACGCACCTTTCTTCATGCGGCATCCCGGCCTCAGCGGCAGGGGCAGGCTGCGGTTTTTTCAGTTCCGCGTCTTTCTCCGGCTGGCTGATTGGGTGCATCTCGTCCGCCAACCTGGAGGCTTGTCGCATGACACCCTGTTGGACCGGATCGGGCTGCCCGGAATCCCAACAGAGGAGACTGCGGGAGACCACTTGATTTCAACACGCAGGCCGTTAGAAAAGACCAACTGCCGCAGCGGCGCTTTGCCATCGAGTTGCACCTCCCGGGTTTCCCAATGGGAGTTGTCCGACGAGGTCGTCACCATCGCGACCGGAGCGTCCGGACCCGTGGCGTTCACCCGTGACTTAACGACACGGATCGTCCGCCTTTCAACGAGATCGTATTGCCGTGGTTCGGTGCCCATTGAGTTTCCCCCCACTTTTTCACGTCGAAAGCAAGCCCTGTTCCTCCTATTGACTCGGGATGAGTGAAATTGAATTCAATGCGGCCGATGACCGGCGCCCTGTAAGCGGAACTGAGGGAAGACGCTGGATAAGAGACCCCGCCATGATGCACATATATGATGAAGCCTAGTGTCGCCAAGACGATACAAAACGCTGCGGTCGATTTCATGAACCTATTGGGGCCGGGACGACTCGCGAGAGTAATCAAGCCGATCCCGAACAAGCAGAAAACAAAGATCGTCGGAACGAATGAGTTATTGTGACCCAGCAATAACCAAATGATATGACAAATCAGACCAAGGACCCCGGAGCCAAGCACCAGAATCATGATGGGAGTCAAGCGGGACATGTAGGCAGTGGATTCCTGTTCTTTCCGAGAAAATTCACCCAGTTTAGATTCCAAGTCATTCACTCGCGTCTTCATTGCGCTGGCTTGCTGATAGCGCAGTTCAGGTTTTTTCTCCAGGGCGCGCAGGACGATCTCGTCAAGGCGGACGTCGATTTGGACTTTCTCGCGACGGCGCTTGCAGGTCCTTGCCGGGCAGTTCGCCGGTGAGCATCTGGTAGAAGACGACACCGAGGGCGTAGATGTCGGCGCGGTGATCGACGTCGGACGGGTGGGAGATTTGCTCGGGCGCCATGTATTGCGGAGTGCCGATGATTTTTCCGGCAATGGTCGCATCGGCGGGGACAGGAGTGTCCCCGCTCCTTAGGGGGACGTCACAGACCGACGCCACCACCTTGGCGATGCCGAAGTCGGCAACCTTCACGCGGCCCAGCCGGTCGAGCAGGATGTTCTCCGGCTTGATGTCGCGGTGGACGATGCCCTGGTCGTGGGCGAATTGGAGGGCGTCGCAAATTTGCGGGACGATGGCGAGTGCCTCGCGTGGAGAAATCCGCCCGGCTTTCATGAGCTGCGCGAGGTTCACGCCATCCACGAACTCCATCAGGATGAAGTAAAGGGGTTGAGAGTCGATCGTTGGGAGTTGAGAGGAAGAGGTTTGGCCGAACTCGTGGAGGGTGACGATGCCGGGGTGATTCAGTTTGGCGAGCGCCTTGGCCTCGCGAGTGAAGCGCTCGGAGAATCCGGGAGTCTCACCGATGGCGGGCGGCAGGATTTTTAGGGCGACAATGCGGTCGAGCTCCTTTTGCCGGACCTTGTACACCGCACCCATGCCGCCTTGGCCGATGAGTTCGAGGATTTCAAACTGCGGGAACAACGCGGCGAGTTCATCGACCGTCGGCGGATGGAAAAAGACCGCCGGTCCGTCCATGAGAGTGTCCTCCGCCGCGCCCTGTTTGAGCAGGTCCTCGGGATCGAGCCCGGCGAGCGGGGACTGGGGCGGGTTTTCCATCGGGTCGATGCCGGGGATTCTGTCCATCCCCTCGTCAGAAGCAATGCGGGGGATTCGTTACAGAAATTCTTCGCACCCGGCTCAGCCTTTCGGGGCAATGCCTTCAACGATTGGAAAACAGGGCGGAAGTGTCGAAAAAAGCAAGGAGAGGCGGACTCCGATCCGCCTAAGCCCATGAGATGACAATGGGGTGAGCGAATGCCACGAATCATTGGCTTTCCATGGGCATGGCGATTCGGAGATCGCCACTCCCTGATTAAATTGGCTCTTTGCGCGGCGAGGAGGCCACTGCTAATACTCAGCGCATGGCAGACACTGAAGCGACCCGAACGTGCTCCGCGATTCTCGTGGCGGCGGGATCGAGCCGGCGGATGGGATTCGACAAGCTGTCGGCGGAGCTGGGCGGCGTGCCGGTTTTGCGGAAGACGCTGGAGGCGTTTCTTGAGGCGGAGTCCATCGCGGAGATCGTGGTGGTTTGCCCGGAGGAGCGCTGGAAGCTGCTGGGTGGGAATTTTTCGAAACCGGTGAAGCGCGTGGACGGCGGAGAAAACCGTCAGGACTCGGTGGCGGCGGGTTTGGCGGCACTGGCCCTGGGGTCCGCGCTGGTGGCGGTGCACGATGGCGCGCGGCCGTTGGTTTCGCCGGAAGATATCGACCGATGCGTGTTGGCGGCCTCGGAGAACCGTGCTGCGGCGTTGGCGCGTCGGGTGACGGAGACTTTGAAGCGCTCGGACGCGGTGGATTTCAGCACCGAGGGAGTTTCGCGCGAGCACTTGTGGTTCATGGAGACGCCGCAGGTGTTTGAAATCCCGCTGCTGATGGATGCCTACGTGGAAGTGGTCGCGCGGGGCCACGCGGTGACCGATGAGGTTTCGGCGCTGGAGCTGATGGGGGTGCGCGTGAAGTTCGTGGAATCCACCCGGCCGAATTTAAAAATCACCACCCCGGCGGATCTCGCGCTGGCGGAAGCACTTTTACGATGAGCAAGGCAAACTACGATTGGCGACAACTTCCTAACGGACCGCGACTGGCGGTGGCGACCCTTGCGGATTCCGAGTGCGCCGCGCTTTCGATCTACATCCCGGCCGGCAGCCGTGACGAGGCGGGGCTGCCGGCAGGTCTGGCACATTTTGTCGAACACATGGTTTTCAAGGGAACGAAGCGGAGGAGCGCGCGGGACCTGAGTTTCGAGATCGAGAACGCGGGTGGCCAGCTCAATGCCTGCACTTCGGAGGACCAGACGGTTTACGAAGGGCGCGGTGAGGCGGACCTGATGCCGTTGCTGGCCGACATTCTATCAGACATGGTCTGGCACGCGACCTTTCCCGAGGCCGAGGTGGCGCTGGAGCGCGAGGTCATCGGCGAGGAGATCACGATGTATCGCGAATCCCCGGCGGACCACATCGGCGATTTGATTTCCGGAGCCTTGTG
The DNA here is from genome assembly GCA_963810445.1 of uncultured Verrucomicrobiae bacterium. Lineage (GTDB taxonomy): Bacteria > Verrucomicrobiota > Verrucomicrobiia > Verrucomicrobiales > Akkermansiaceae > Luteolibacter. Next base: position 102,722 of record CAWENZ010000050.1, read on the forward strand.
GGGCGAGCATCCGTTAGGAAATCCGATTTCCGGATCGCTGGAGTCCATCGCAAGGATCAACCGGGAGACCTTGCTCGATTTCAGGGACCGTCATCATTTCCGCAGCGACATCGTGATCGCGGCGGCAGGTCCATTCTCGTTGGATGAAATCCTGGCGATGCTCACTCCGCATTTGCCGAAGGATTTTCATGCGGCGGAGCGTGCCTTGGAATTTGACAGGACGTTGGCAGTTCCCCGGAACATGAGCGACGAGCGGGAGACCGACCAACTGCAGCTCGCGCTCGCCTGGCACACTCCGGGGCGTCATTCGGAATCGCGCCACGCGCTGCGGATGTTGAGCATGATGTTAGGTGAGACGGCGAGCTCGCGGCTGTTTCTCGAACTCCGCGAGGAACGCGGCCTTTGCTATCAGATCAGCAGCGACGTGACATTTTTCGATGAGACCGGAGCCTTCGAAATCAGCGCCGGACTGGATCCGGAATCGCGCGAGGAAGCGCTCGCCTGCATCCAGCGCGAGATCGACGACCTCGTCGCCAACGGACCGCGTGCCGGGGAACTGGATCGGGCGAAGCGGCTGACGATCGCGCAAAGCAAGCTCTCCTTCGAATCCACCGGGTCACACGCGGCCTGGGCCGGTGAAGGAGTGCTGGATTTCGGTTTGGTCCCCTCGCCTGCCGAGTGGCGGGCGAAGGTGATGGCGGTGACGGACGAGGAGGTGCTCGCCGTGGCGCGCGAGGTTTTCCAAAATCAGGAGCCATCGATGGCGGAGATCGGTGAAAGCCGGAATCTGCCAATAACACCGCCCAAGCCGGCGGCGAAGGCGGTCAAGGCGAAGCTCTCATGACGCATCCGTTCCATCCCTTTTCGCAGCAGCATTTTGTCGCTATCGGCATCGGGAGCGCGGTGACGGCGGGATTCCTGTTAGCAGGAAAGCGGGGCGGGACGAGCGAGCGGCTGGCGACCGCGTTGCTGGCCTTCATCAACCTGTGCGTTTACGGCATGAGCCAGGCGGCATGGATGACGGTGGAGACACCGAAAGCCTGGGACAACATCCTGCCCTTCCACATGTGCGACATCGCGGCCATCACCGCAGGCTTCGCGTTGATCACCCGCCGCCCCTTGCTTTGCGCGCTGACCTATTTCTGGGGACTGGCGGCGACCTTGCAGGGCTTGCTGACGCCGGCAATCACGATGGGATTTCCCCAGTTGCCTTTCGTCACCTTTTTCATCCACCACTTCGCGGTGGTGATCGCGGCCCTGTATCTTCCGATCGTGCTGGGCTGGCGACCGAAACTGCCATGGTGGAAAAGCCCGCTGGAGATCTTCGGGATCTCCGTGATCTATCTGATCCTGATCCTGATGGTGAACCATCTCCTCGGCAGCAATTTCGCCTTTGTCGCGCACCCGCCCGAGAATCCGAGTTTGATCGATCAACTTGGACCATGGCCATGGTATATCTTCTCGTTGCTCGGGATCGCGTTCGCGATGTTTCTCCTGCTCGCACTCCCGTTCTGCCGGCGTGGGAAAGGATGATTTTCCCGAGCTTTGCAATGTGGCGCTCATGTATCATGGTCGCCGCATGTCCCAACCTTACCTCTCGCTCGAAGCCGAACTCCACGACGCGTTCTGGGATGCGGAGGACGATGGCTCGGAGGTGAGGTTGATGGCGGATTTCCTCGGCAAGCATCCGGGTCCGACGCTGGAGATCGGTTCGGGATCGGGGACGACTGATGTTCCCGCTGCTGGAAATGGGATTCGATGTCGAGGGCCTTGAGCTCTCAGCGGACATGATCCAGCTCGGTGAGGCCAGGGCGGCCAGGATGCAACTGAGGCCGACGGTCTATCAGGGCGACATGACGGATTGGAAGAACGGTAAAAGTTATGTCTCCTTGCTGGCTCCGGCATTCACGCTTCAACTGGCCAAAGATCCGGAAGCGACCTTGCGTCACTGGACCCGATTGCTCGACGAAAAGGGATCGATCTATCTAACGGTCTTCATGCCGTATGCGGAACTGCTGGGAGATCTGCCGGAAAACGAGTGGTATCACGACCACGAGGTGACCCTCCCGAACGGACGTCATGGGTTGCTGGAAACCCGACATCGCCTTGATTTCGAAAATCAACGCGTGGAGCGGGAACATCGATACACCCTGTCCGGGGATCCTCCTCAGACTCACGTTTCAAAGCAAAGCATCCGCTGGATCGAGCATGCGGAAATGATGACGCTGCTGGCGGGCTGCGGTTTCAGGGTGGAGACGTTTTTCCTCGATTTCGATCCGGCCAAGGTGGTGGAGAATCCCGACAACGTCGATTTCGACGGAATCCTCACCTACCACGCGACGCGGATGGCGACGTAAGCCCATATTTATGAAAGAATTCCAAATCGCCATTCTTGACGGGTGGGGACCTTCGGCCCTATGACCCTTGCTGTGCCGAGGAATTTCATTTTGCTGTTCACGCTGGGAGCGCTGACGACCTCCGCGTGGTGCCAAACGTGGGAACGTGAGGATGTCGGGTTTGAAGGCATTCAAAGTCGGGCGCGGGATCTCGCGAACAAACCCTACGTCGCGCCAAACCGGGACAGCCTGCCGGAATGGATGAACAACCTGACTTACGACCAGTATCGCGACATCCGCTTCAATCCGGGGCAGGCCTTGTGGGCGGCGGACAAGCTGCCGTTCCGTGCGATGTTTTTCCATCCGGGATACCTGTTCCGCGAGCCGGTGGTGCTCAATGAATTCACCAGTTCCCACCAGCAGCAGATCCGGCTGTCGGAAGCCTTCTTCAATTACGGGCCGCTGATCAACAAGCACGGGGAGTTGCCGTCAGATGGTGGATTCGCCGGATTCCGGCTCCACGCGGCACTCAACAAGCCTGACTACTACGACGAACTCGCGGTGTTCCAAGGTGCGAGCTACTGGCGGGCGCTTGGAAAAAACCAGCGCTACGGCATTTCCTCGCGTGGAATCGCGGTAAATACCGGCGCGGAAGGATTGCCCGAGGAGTTTCCCAATTTCCGCGAATTCTGGCTCCGCAAGCCGGATGCCGACGCCACCCAGGCAAGGGTTTACGCCCTGCTCGACGGCCCGTCCTACTCGGGCGCCTTCGAGTTCACCGTCGAGCCTGGCGACACGACCATCGTGGACGTCAAGGCGGTGTTGTTCGCCCGCAGCGCGGTCAAACGCCTGGGCATCGCACCGATGTCGAGCATGTTCTGGTTCGGTGAGAACTCGCGCCGCCGCTTCGACGATTTCCGCCCCGAGGTTCACGATTCCGACGGCCTTTCGATCCGGATGGCGACCGGGGAAAGAATCTGGCGTCCCCTTTCCAACGACACGGGCAAGCTTGAGTTCAGCTTTTTCGACATGGACAAGTGCGACGGTTTCGGACTCCTCCAGCGCGACCGCAGGTTCGCCGCGTATGAGGACGGCGAGGCCGCCTATCACCTCCGCCCGTCGTTGTGGATCGAGCCGACATCGGACTGGAAAGCCGGCCGGGTCATGTTGATGGAAATTCCCACTTCCAACGAGCTCACCGACAACGTCGTGGCCATGTGGGAACCGGCGACCATCCCCCAACCGGGAGATCGCATCGAGTTCAAGTATCGCCAGCATTGGACCATGAACGAGGATCCCTCGCAGGCGGATGGCCACGTGGTGGCGACCCGCACGGGAGTTCATGATTGGCAGGAAAACCAACGGACCGTGATCGTGGAATTCGTGGGAAATGCCCTCAACCAGCAAAGCGATCTACCACTTACTCCCCAGGTGCAGGCGGTGGGACCGGGAGCTGACAGGATCAAGATCCAGGGAGTGACCGTGCAGTCGATGCCCGAGGACCGCTGGCGTGTGGCATTCCAGATCGCCCCGACCGAGGAGGGCGGCAAGTTGTCCGATGTGGGCCCCGTCGAACTTCGTTGCTGCATCAAACGCGGAGACAATTTCCTCACTGAAACATGGTCCCAGCGTCTCACTCCCTAACCTCATTCCGTCCGCTCAGCGAGGGCGAGCTCAACGAGTGGGAGGAAGCCTATGCGGCCGTGGAAGCCTATTTGCAGGCACTCCGCCTGAGAAACAAGTTGCTGGTTGCCGAACTGGTGAGGGGAATCCTCTGGCGTGCCTCCGCCCGTCAGAGAAACGAGCCCGAGAAGCCCGCCCGCCTGTTGGCAATGGAGGAGGCTCTCTCGGAAATCGCCGAGTGGACCCAGGATGTGCTGGATGTCCCGCTGGAAAACCGGCGTCTGGCAGCCCGCGGACGGCTCGCCCTGCTGCTGGCGGGGATGCCGGATCAATGGCAGGGAGTCTTTCTAACAACACCTCCATGGCCGCCGGAGTTCGTGGAAGCGATGAAAAAATCCTACCTCGCCGCCGGCCCACAGTTCGCCGAGCTGACCATGGTTCCAAAACCTCTTGAATTCAATGCCATCGGAACCGGAGCCGCGCAGTGGTGGGAAACGATGGATCGCAAGCCGATCACCCGCCTCATGTTCATCGGTCTGGTGATCGGTCTGATCGCCACCACCCTTTGGTATTTCCTGCTAGACTGATGAACGGATCCGACGCCAACGCACGTGAGAAGACCCCTCCGTATTTCGGCAAGGGGCGGACGATCATCCGCCGGACCTTGTTCTTCGGAAGCGTGTTGATCGTGAACATCGCGGCCATCCTGTGGCTGACGGACCTGTTCTGGCTGATGAGTTTTCAAAAGGCCCATTATCCGTTGATCGCGATTTTCGCCATCTTGAACGGGATGCTGGTGCTTGGCTCGTTCCACGCCGTTTTCGGGGCCTTCGACATGATTCTCGGGCGCAAGCGATCGGTTAGAATCAGCAAGACTCGCCGATGGCCTGACCGGACCTCTTGCCCTCCGCCACGCGGTGGTGATGCCGGTTTACAACGAGGACAGCATCAGGACCTGCGCCCGCATCGAGGCGATCTACCGGTCCATCGAGGCGACTGGAAATTTGGAATCCTTCGATTTCTTCATCATCAGCGACACCCGCGATCTCGATCTCTGGGTGATGGAGGAAACCGCGTGGACGAATCTTTGCCGCAGGCTCGGTGGATTCGGACGGATCTATTACCGCAGGCGGAAAACGAACGAAAACCGCAAGGCGGGCAACATCGGCGACTTCGTCCGCACCTGGGGCGGCAACTACGAATCCATGCTGGTCCTCGATGCCGACAGCCTGATGGACGGCGCGGACATCGTGAAAATGACGCGCGTCATGGAGGCCTATCCGCGGCTCGGCATTCTCCAGACGCCGCCGAGGTTGATCCGTGGCGTCTCGGTTTTCACCCGCTTGCAGCAATTCGCGATGCGGCTCTACGGCCCACTTTTCATCCGCGGCCTGAATTTCTGGCAACTCAGCGGCGGCAGTTACTGGGGCCACAACGCGTTGATCCGCGTCAAGCCATTCTCCGAATTCTGCGAGCTTCCCGCCTTGCCCGGACGTGAGCCATTCGGCGGCCGCATCCTCAGCCACGATTTCGTCGAGGCCGCGCTCATGGTCACCGAAGGCTGGGAAGTCTGGCTCGCTTGGGACATCGAGGGCACCTACGAGGAAGCCCCGCCGACCCTGGTCGATCACCTGATCCGCGACCGACGCTGGTGCCAGGGAAACCTCCAGCACATGTGGCTCATCTTTGCCCGCAAGCTGCCGTTTTCCGTGCGGATGCATCTGTTCATGGGAATCATGGCCTACCTCGGGAGCCCGATCTGGTTCCTTTTCCTCGCGCTCGGGACTTGGGTGGCTTGGGAACGCTCGGACAGCAACTTGAGCCAACTACCGTTTGAAAATTACGCCGCCCGCTGGTTTCACATCAACGGGATCCAGCAAAGCATCATCCTGACCCTCGCCATCTTCAGCCTGCTTTTCATCCCGAAAATCCTCGCGGTGATCGGCGGGATCCTCACTCCGCAGCATCCGCCGCTCCTTCGGCGGGGGCTTCCGAATCATTATTGGATCTTTGTTCGAAACGATCGTTTCAATGCTTCTAGCCCCCTGCATCATGGCCGCCCACACGATGATGGTGCTCAGCATCATCCTCGGTCGCGCCGTCGGCTGGGGAAACCAAAACCGCGAAACCGACGGCACCTCCTGGGGGGACGCCATCCGCTTCCACTCGTTTCAAACACTCCTTGGAATCGCTTGGACGGCAGTCGCTTTGTGGATCGGGTATCTCCCCCATTACAAGTATGACAAGCCGGTCAATTACTCGTTCGCCGCGTGGATGAGCCCCATTCTGCTCGGACTCCTGTTGTCGGCACCGGTCTCCGTTTGGACGAGCCGCTCCCGCTATGGCCAAGCGCTCGCGAGGCGAAAAATCCTCTCGATTCCCGAGGAAATCAATCCGCCCGAAGTCATCCGGTTGGCGGACAATGCTCGCGCGGCGGTGGACCCGGCTCTCGACGCCTCCATTGAGGCAAGGCGCGGAATGGTCGGTGCGGTGGTCGATCCCTATGTCAACGGCGTCCATGTTTCCCTGCTCGAGCACTCGGAACTGACCGCGGCTGACGAACTTCTCGCCGAGCGATGCCTCAGCGACGGCCCTGCCAGCCTCACCAAGAACGAGCTTTCCGAACTTCTTTACCTCGCACCCGCCATGCTCATGATGCATCGCGCCGTCTGGCTGCGCCCGGCGGAAGGAATGCACAACGTTTGGACCCAGGCCGTCGAAAGTTATCGCCGCCGCCTCGATCATTCCCCTAGCGTCGAACCCAGTTAAGCACCCACCGACATGCTCCAGATCAATCCCGACCTCACCGACCTCGTTTCCGATGCTGCCGTCGGCCTGGCTTCTCGCCTCAAGTCGAAAGCCACCATCACGGCGGCCGCTCCGGGACGCGTCAACCTGATCGGCGAACACATCGACTACTGCGACGGATTCGTGATGCCGTTCGCGATCGACCGCTACATCGTCATCGCGGGTTGCGCGAACGGGACCTCCGAGGCGCGCATCACCACCGCGATCAGCGAGGAAATCGCGATCCTCGATCTAACAAAGAACCAGGAGCCCGGCGATCCCAAGTGGGCCAACTACCTGCGCGGTGTGATCAGGGGTTTCCAGGACCGCGGACATCACATTCCGGGATTCGACGCCTACATCCTCTCGTCCGTGCCCGGCGGTGCCGGACTTTCCTCATCGGCAGCGCTGGAATGCGCCACCGCCACGTTTCTCGAAGGCTTGCTGGACACTGTGATCGACACCAAGGAAAAGGCCCTGCTCTGCCAGAAGGCGGAACACGATTTTGCCCACGTCCCCTGCGGCATCATGGACCAGTTCGCATCCGCCTTCGGCAAACCGAACCGCCTCGTCCTCATCGACTGCCGCTCCGGCGAACCCGAGCTCGTCCCCTTCGAAAACCCCGACCTAACGGTGCTGATTTCCAACACCATGGTCCATCACGAGCTGTCCGACGGTGGCTACGCGGCCCGTCGCAAGCACACGGAGGACGGTCTCGCGATTCTCGGCAAGGCCTCGTGGCGGGATGTCACGGCCTCGGACGTCCAGGCGAATTGGGAAAAACTCGGTGATCCTGTCAACCGGCGCTCCCGCCACGTGGTCGGGGAAATTTCCCGCACCATCGCCGCCGCGGCCGCGCTCGCGAGAAATGATTTTGAAACGCTCGGCCCCCTGATGGCCGCCAGCCACGATTCCCTCCGCGACGATTTCGAGGTCTCCTGCAAGGAACTCGACATCATGGTCGAGATCGCCCGGAAGATCGGCCGAAACGGCGGCGTCATCGGTGCCCGCATGACCGGAGGCGGATTCGGCGGCTCCACCGTGACCCTTTGCGAATCCCGAAAGGCGTCGGAAATCGCCAATCTGCTCGCGACCGAATATCAAAAGACAACCGGGATCACCCCGCAGATCTTCGCTTCCAGGCCATCGCTGGGGGCCCATCTGGTCGCCTGAAATCAAAGCCCATCCACTCCCGACCCGGAGAAGACACTGCTTCTGTCTCCCCTCAAAGTGGGATGGTGATGTTTCCGGACTTCCAGCCGATCGGTTCCGAGGGGTTGGATTTGCCTTCTCTCGCCGTGGTGGATGAGGCCCGGGCAGATGTTTTTTTCTTGTGTTGAAAGTTAAGCTAACTTTATTTTAAACCCATGAAGGATGTTAAGTTTTTCGCCATAGCGCCCCTTTTTCTGGCGGGATCGCTGGTCGCCACCGCAAAATCAAAGACCGTATTTCCTGAGAAGATCGATCCGACGGTGGTGAACCAGAAGCCATATCGCTACAATGGGGTCGTATTGGTTGAAGGCGCACGTGGGAGCGGATTCTGTGCTTGGAACCAACGGACTTTCTTTTCCGCAGCGCATGTTGTTTACACCGACAGTGGCTGGGGAGCACCTCCGTTATGGCTTCCCAAGGCGAACTCGGCGAGCGTTGACGCGTCCAAGGCGCTCACAAGCCGCGGCTACTACCGCCTCAGACGTTATGCGGAAATCGTTGAGGAGTCGGGTGAATCGTCGGCATTTGGCAGGGACGTGATCCTGGCCTTCGCGTTCAAGAATGTGATCCCTGAAGCCCCGGCCAAACTCAATCTCAATGGAGCCAGCGACCTGCGCACCAATGTCTCGAAACTGATCACCGGCTACCCCGCCGTGGAGGATTACACCGACACATCCACGGAAGGTTTTTTCTTGCACCAAACCGGTCCTTTCAACAAACCCTACTCATCCAGTTCCGACGGAGCGCTCGAAACGACCCGGATTTCCACAGGCCCGGGCAACAGTGGTGGCCCCATTTGGACCCTGGATCCCAAATCGGGATGGAAGGCGGCAGGAATCCTCGTCGGTGGGCTTCCATCTGAAAATGTCGTTTACACCTTTTCAAGCGACATCAACTCACTGACCCGTGCGGTGCAGCCCGTCATCGAGAAAAAGCAGCAGAACCCGATTCACGTCAAGGGAGTCAGCGCGAGTTCGCTTTTCTTCCCCTACGACGACTCACGTAAGATTCCGGACGGAACGGAGAGTTGGTCGAGCTACACCGTCGGAGTTCACGGATTTGATGACGACGCGGGCGTCAAATCCGTAAAACTCAGCCTCACCATCCGCACCAAGCACCGAGGCGATCTTCAGGTTCTTTTGGTGGGACCTGGTGGAGTTTCGGCATTGCTTCACAACGAGCAAGGTGCCGACGCGAATGATCTCATCTACAAGGATCTCGACGTTTCCGAATCCTTTGCCGGCATCAATCCAGACGGGAAATGGGCGGTTCGGGTTCGTGACCGCCTCAAGGGAGACATCGCGATTCTGAAGGACTACCGGTTGGAGATTTCCGCAGAAGAGGGCATCACCCCTGCCCCGGCCCCATGAGGATCCGTGGCCCATGGTGGGGCATCCTGATTCTGGCGGTCACGATTGTCGTTTTCCGGCAGGTCACCAAGGCTCCCCATCCTGACGACTTCAAACGGAACGAGCACGCTTCCTCGCCTCGGGCGAGAACGGAAAGCTCCTTCATTCCAGGTGATCCCTCACCGGCCGAGAAGATGGCCGGCAAGGTGATTGAGGCGGATTGGAAGGAGCTTCTGCAATGGCTGGATAGCGATCCAAGACCCAGCGAAAGCGAGATTCGCAAGCGCCTCCTCGAACTCCGGAGCAAGTGGGCGGAAATGGAACCCACCCTTCTCGCGGAGACCATCAAACGTTTGCTTGAATCGAAAGATGATCAGATCACCGGCATGAAGTTCCGGGTCGGCCTGCACGGATTCCTGGAAGGCTGGCCGACCTTGCGCGTCTTTCTCCTCGATGCGTTGGTGACTTCCGATCCCGAGAAATCCAGAGAAATTGCCAGAAGTATCTTGAAACAAACGACTTCACCTGATGAGTTCGCTGTCGCCATGCGATCCCTGACTCGTGACAACATTACGAAAACTCCGGAAACGGAATTGCTCACCAACCTCCAACACTTGCTTGATACGCCCGATTGGCAAGGCTCTGGCGGGTTCGCTGAAAGCCTTGATTTGGCGCGCACCATCGGCACCCGAGAGGCCGCCGGCACCTTGCTCGCTTGGGAAGGGAATCCAGAATTGAAGTCCATGGCGCTCCACGAATTCGCCGCCGACCATCCACGGGAAATGATGGCGGCTCTGAATTCCGCATCCGAGGTCGATCCCCTCGTTCGTGCCAACTTGATGGCCCGGCTCGATCCTGCCGATCCGGATCAAATGACCGCGCTCGACGGATACCTAAAGGACCCCGCCCGAGGAAAAGACGACGCCGCCGTTTTCCTGAAATCATTTCCGCTGCGAAGCGCGACCACCGGCAATCGCCTCTATGCCCGCTCGCCAGCGCCTTACCACATGGACCAGATCGCGGCAGGCGACCGTGGCGGCATTGAACCTCGTCAACGGCTGGATCGCGGATCCGGCTTTGGAAAATCTGCGCCCCGAACTGATCCCGCTCCAGAAGCGCCTGGCCGAATGGGTCGATCAGGCGAAATAGTCGGGCTTCTTATCCCGCTTGCGGCGACCGGATTTCAGCGGTAAGGCTCGCGCGTGTCCCCCATGGACCATCTCACGCACGACTGGGTTCGCCGTGCGGTCAACCATCCCGATTTCTCCGCCCGCCTGGCCCCTCTGGCCAATGGTGATCGCGAGGTCGTGCTCGATCACTCCGCCGAGGCATCGCACGCATTTCTCACCGCCGTCGTCGTGGCCGCCGCGAAAGATCGCGGGAGGAATCGACTTTGGCTGGTTTCCGAGATGCCGCGCCATCGCGAGCGGCTTGCCTCAGAGTTGGAACTCTGGGGTGTCACCGCGTTGATCCTTCCGGAAGGCCCGGTGGAAACCGGCGACGGCACCATCGCCGATCCGGAATCCGCCGCCGAATGGTTCGCGGTATTGGAAATCCTCGCCCGCTCGGAAAGCTGCGTCGTCGTTTGCGGCAGTGACGCCTTTGCCGGAAAAGCCCCCTCGCCCAACGCCTTGCGGGCGAGCCGGACGGCCTTGAAACCGGGCACCCGCCTCGATCCGGCGGAGCTGGCGAAATCCCTGACCCAACACGGCTACGAACGGGTTCCCACCGTCACGGGGCGTGGACAATTTGCCGTCCGCGGCGGCATCCTCGATCTCTTTGCCTGGCAGGCGGCGAAACCCCTGCGGCTGGAGTTTTTCGACACCGATCTCGAATCCATCCGCGAGTTCGATCTCGATTCGCAGGCGTCCACCCGGAAATTGACCGAGTCCGACCTGCTGCTCGCCGAACCCGCGTCCGAAGCCACGGTGGACGACTACCGCCGCGAGAAGGACCTGATCGTTTCCTACAACGCCGAGATCACCCGACCGGACGTGAGAATCCTCGAGGATGCGGCGGAGTATAATAGCGAGGAGGATTTCACCCTCGCCTGTTTCGGCAGTCCGTTGGGGACCTTCGAGGCTGGCGATTTCGTGCTGGAAGAAACCCGGCGGGAGAATTTCTTCCGCCAGCTCAACGACTGGAAACGCGATGGCTGGGAGGTCGCGATGGTATTCGGCAACAAGGGCGAGGAGGAACGCTTCGCCGAACTCGCCGGCAAGGATCTGCAACGCGACCTCGGCCTTCAACCCGTGCGCGGCGAATTGTTGGCCGGTTTCACGGTGCCGGTTTCCAGGCTCGCGGTCCTTTCCTCATCCGAGTTGTTCGGCCGCTACCGCACCGCCGGCAGCCAACGCCGCTCGGTGCTCGAAAAGGCACGCGCCGCCAGGGCGAGGGCGACCGTCGATGAAATGGAGGAAGGCGATCTCGTCGTGCATTACGAATACGGCGTCGCCCGTTTTAAAGGCATCCAGCAAGGCGACGAGGGGGATGAACTCGTTTTGGAATACAAGGACGGCTCCTTGTTAGGAGTGCCGCTGGAACAAGCGCACCTCGTCGGGAAATACGTCGGCCTCGGCGGCAAGACGCCGGAACTCAACAAGCTCGGCGGCACGGCATGGAAAAATGCCCGCAAGGCGGCGGAGAAATCCATCCTCGACTACGCCGCGCAACTGCTCCGCGTGCAGGCCGAGCGCCAGTCCGAGGAGGGCTTCGCCCACCCGCCGGATTCGCGCTGGATGTGGGAATTCGAGCGATCCTTCCATTTCACGGAAACCACCGACCAGCGCCGCGCGATCGAGGAAACCAAGCACGACCTCGAATCCTCCCGCCCGATGGACCGGCTGATCTGCGGCGACGTCGGATTTGGAAAAACCGAGGTCGCCATCCGCGCCGCGTTCAAGGCGATCACCAGCGGCAAGCAGGTCGCCATCCTCGTGCCCACGACCGTGCTGGCGGAGCAACATTGGCGAACCTTCCGCGAACGGATGTCCGACTACCCGATCAAGATCGACCTGCTCAACCGCTTCCGCTCCGCCTCCGAAGTCCGTGAAACCCTGCGCGGACTGGAGGACGGCTCGGTGGACCTCGTCATCGGCACCCACCGCCTCGTTTCCGGGGACGTGCGATTCAAGGATCTCGGCCTCGTCGTCGTCGATGAGGAGCAGCGCTTCGGCGTCGCCCACAAGGAGAAGTTCAAGCAACTCTTCCGCCAGGTCGACGTCCTAACGCTTTCCGCCACGCCCATTCCCGCGCACGCTCTACATGGCACTCATGGGTGCCCGCGACATGTCCACCATCGACACTCCGCCACCGAACCGGGTGCCGGTTGCCACCACCGTCTGCGCCTACGACGAACGGGTGATCCGCGATGCCATCCGGCGCGAGATGAAGCGCGGCGGGCAGGTGTTCTTCCTCCACAACCGCGTCAAGACCATCGACATGATGGCCTCGAAAATCCGCGAACTGGTTCCCGAGGCACGCATCCTCATCGGCCACGGCCAGATGGAAAAGGACGACCTGGAGGTGGTCATGCACACCTTCGTCAATGGCGAGGCGGATGTCCTGTTAGCCACGACCATCATCGAGACCGGCATCGACATCCCGAACGCCAACACCATCCTCATCGACCGCGCCGACCGCTTCGGTCTCGCCGATCTCTATCAGCTCCGCGGCCGCGTCGGCCGGGCCGGGGAAAAGGCCTATGCCATCCTGCTGTTGCCGCGCGACATGATGACCCAGGGCGACGCCCGCAAGCGCATCAACGCCATCAAGGAATACACCGCGCTCGGCTCGGGCTTCAAGATCGCCATGAAGGACCTCGAAATCCGCGGCGCGGGAAATCTGCTAGGCACGAAGCAGTCCGGCCACATTTCCCAGATCGGCTTCGAGCTCTACTGCCAGCTTCTCCGCCAGTCGGTGGACCGGCTCAAGGGCCGCAAGGACGCGCCCCGGACCGAGACGAGTTTCAAGGCCGACTTCATCGCCTTCAGCGAGACCGCCTACGCCCGCGAGGATCCCAAACTGCGTGCTGCCCGCGTTCCTACCCGCCTCGTGGTTGGAGGAAACGAAAGTCCGCATCACCGCTTACCGCGAGATTTCCGAAGCAGGGACCGAAAAGGCGCTCAATGCCCTGGAAAAATCCTGGCGAGACCGCTTTGGCCGCATCCCGGAGGCCGCCGCGCGTTTGATCGAGATCGGCCGCATCAAATGCCTCGCCGCCGCCGAGGGAATCGCCTCGGTCGAGATCCACGGCCAACGGCTCATGCTCCACCGCAACGGCGACTACATCCTGCTGGAAGGTCGGCGTTTCCCACGACTCGCCTCCGTCAGCCTGGCCGGTAAATTGACAGAGGCAACCGAGATGCTGCGGACATTTTGATGGATGGAGCCACAGACAGGTGGACCTTGACCCACTCGCACACACAACCGACAAAACGGTTATGCGACTGTTGTTCATCATCCTGACACTCCTGAATGCATGGCGATTCTCGCGAACCAAGGACCGCTGGTTCCTCGGGCTGTGCGTTCTTTTCGGCCTGATGGTGATTCGTCAATCATTGCCTCCGTTGCTTTTCAACGTGGCTTTGGTTAGCGCGTTGGCATGGGTGGTTTGGTTAGGCGTGTGGAGATTCCATCCAAGGCTGAGATTCCGTCGTTTGGTCGGCAATCCGAAGCTGCGTCCCTTGGACGCGGAAGAACGGGAATGGCGCAAATCCATCACCGGCCGAGAAAGGAGCAAGCTGGAAGAGTGGGAAATGCTCACAAATCGCCGCTTCTCGCATTCCGAAGCCATCGAGTTTGTGAAGCGGCAGCGTGAGCAGGAAACCGAAAGCGCCGCTCGTGCGGACTCCGACAAAGCCGAGCAAGCGGCATTCCTCGCGGAGCAGCGCGCCGCCGAAGCGGAGAAAAAGGAACTCGCAGTTGCCCCTCTGAGTCAGGCGATGGAAGTCCTCGAACCCGGGACCGGCAAATCGCTGTGGTTGAAACTGCATGCGGTGGATGACGAGGACGACGAAGACCTCGCCTTCACCGCTCCGGTCCGCTGCACGATCTGGGAGCATGAACCTCGAAATGACGAGGGTGGAAGTGGGTCATTCGCGAACCTTGGCAGTGTGATCGGATTCCCTCCAGATCCCGACGTAATCACGCCGAAGTTCTGGGAAGGGAGCCCTTTGGCATTCAAGTCGATGTTCCGGGACCGGTGCCTTGTGGCCGGGATCGGCGTGGCGGATGACAGTCGGGAGCGCTTCGAATTCCGGATCGACGATCAGGTTTTCGTGATCTTGACCAAATACCTTTTTTGGCGAACCGATCTGGCTCTGGCCCCGGACCGCCAAACACTCTGGGTGCGAATTTCTGAAATGCTCTCCGAAGTTTGGCTTCCAAGCCCCGGCGGCGATGACCAACAGGCGACCTTCGACGACTTCGCGAGGATTCCGGCGTTCGTCTATGAGATTCCTATCGGCAGGCTGCTGCCTTCGATTCATCCCGAGGAACATTTCAAATCTCTTGAAGAACTTTTGGAGCGCGCGGATTGAGGTTCCCCCTTCCCTCGCCGGGCGAGGTTCTTGCGCAAGCCGGTTTCCCCGCTTGCAATCCGCGAGTCCGAGGGAAAGCTCCGGAGGCAGCGATCACGCTCCAAAACTTCTGAACCACTCCATGACTTCCATGAATCCGCGTTTCGCTCTGGCCCTGGTTTTTTCCAGCGCAATCTGTTCAGGCCCAGTGGTTTCCGCACAACTTGCGCCGCCCTCGCGACCCAGCGGTCCAGTTGAAGTGAACGGCATCGCCGCCAAGGTCAACGGCCGGGTCATCACCAAGAATCAGGTGTCCTTCATGCTGGCACCCGTTTACGCGCAGCTCGCCACCCAGTTCCCCGGCCGCGGGCCACAGTTCGAGGCAAAATTCAACGAGTCAAAATCCAAGATCATTCAGGAACTCGTTGACCGTCAGATCATTCTCGATGAATTCAAGCAACTTGGAGCATTCATCAAGCCGAACCTCATCGACGATGAAATCAAGCGTCAGGTCCGTGAGCTCTACAACGGTGACGAGGAAAAATTCCGCGAGGAACTGAAGCGCAGCCACCTGACGATGCCCGGCTATCGCGACATGACCCGCGAGAAAATGGTCGTCCAGGCGATGCGGGCCCAGCAGTTCTCGGACGCGCCGCCGCCGCTCCCCAATGAAATCCAGAAGGAGTACAATGAAATGAAAACGAGCCTTCGTGACGTGACGAAGGACGTGATCACCTTGCAGAAGATTTTCATCCCCGCCTCGGATCCGCAAAACCCCGTTTCCACGCCCGAGAACCAACTCGAGTTGGCAAAAAGCATCGCAAACCAAATTGCCGACGGGAAGGATTTCACGGAGCTCGCCAAGGAATATTCCAGGGACGCCTTTGCCGAGGAAGGCGGCCTTCAGAAGGATGTGCCCAGGACCGACTTCTCTCCCGAGTTTGCCAACATCGTCTTCGAAACTCCGGTCGGCAAGGTCGTCGGCCCCTTGCTGGATCCCAAGGGATTCACCATCGTCAAACCCGTCAAGATCGACTTCGGACCGCCGCCACCGCTAACAGACGAGCTTCGCCAGATGCTCGAGCAACAAGTCAGCAGGAAAAAAACCTCCGCCCAGTACGAGCGCTGGATCGAGGGCAAGCGGAAGCGCGCGATGATCAAGATCAACGAGTGATCTTCCAAGTTAGATCGAGCGATGGCACCTCCGCCATTCAATCCCGGCTTCCGGATTTCGTTACTTGATATCCTGATTCTTTGCTCGGGAGTTGTCGGTTCTATCATGCTCGGCGGGCAAACATGGTGGGCAAGTCTCGTCATATTGTTAGTAGTTGGGCACTTCTTTCTTTTTTGCAATGTCTTCCGTATCTCGCGCATTCCGGAATTGATATGGGCGGCAGCCTTTGTGGTGTTGGCGGGAGCGACCATCCTAACGGATTATCCGGGATGGGTGATCACATCAATCATCTCCGTCACATTGAGTACCTGGCTGATCTGGCGCGAGACAAGGAGGAAGGACTACCACGGCATCTGCTGGAAAAGGTGGAATCCATCTCTCCCAGACTGGTGGAAATCACACCATGAAATAGTAAATAAAGGGAAATGATGCAAAAGCCGCCGCGAAGCATTTTTTACCAAAAATTCCGCTAAACGAGCCCCAAATCCACTCCAACATCCGGATTTTCCCGAAAATGTGAAGGATTTGTGGCGGATTCGTAGTTGATCCGGCTTGCCCTTCGTCCGGTGCCGGGGCATGGAGGGGGGGTGATGCGTGACCTATCAGCCAATCCGGCATGGGAGGACAAGGATCTGGGGCTGCCGCTTCCGGATTCCCCACACGCGTGTTCGGTCTGCCTGCCCACCTGGGACTCGATCATCGGCTACGAGGAAGGCCGCGAGAAAGTCGTGAAGAGAATGCGCACCGGCTATCCGAGATTTTTCAAACACCCCGTCGTCGAGCGCCTGTTTGCCGCGGCGAAATCCGAGGTCGCCAGCGATCAGGAGGAAGTCATCGTCCTGCCCACGCGCAACTCCGTGCAGCGCGCCCACCGCTGGGTCGAGCTGCGCGCGGAGACTGCCGTTAGAATCACCAGCCTTCACGGGCTTCAGGTGTTGGTCGTGCCTGCCAAGGCGAAGCCGGAGGCGGATGCCTACTGGCGTTTCACCGGTGAGGTGGTGAGCAGCAGACAGGCCGCCGATTTCCTCGACGGGAACATGCGCACCGGTTCCAAGTCGCATCTAATCGCCAGGTCTCTATCAAAATATACCGGCACCGCGCCGGAGGACGTTTTCATTTTCAGCAGCGGGATGGCGGCGGTGACTTCCGTCCTGCGTGCCTTGCCCGGCGTGCGCGAGGGCAAGAAGACGCTCCAACTGGAGTTCCCCTACGTGGACAGCCTCAAGGTGCAGGAATACTTCGGCCACGGCGTCGTCTATCTGAACGAAGCCGATGGCGAGTCGTTTGACGAGGCCTTGAAACGGATCCGGCAAGGCGAGTTCGCCGGTGTGTTCACCGAGGTTCCGAGCAATCCCCTGCTCCGCACCGTCGATCTCCACCGCGTGGCCAAGGCCTGCGAGGACAGCGGCACCCCTTTCGTGATCGATGACTCGACGGCAGGTCCGCTCAACGTGGAAGCGCTGAAATACGCCGACGTGGTGACCGGCAGTCTGACCAAATGGATTTCCGGCGAAGGCGACGTGATGGCCGGCATGGTCTCCGTCCGCGCGGATTCGCCGCTCGCGAACACCTTCCGCGAGGCTTTGCTCGCCGATTCCAAGGACACCGCCCCGCTTTACATCGGGGACGCCGAGGTGCTGCTTTCCAACCTGAAAAGCTACTCCAAGCGCATGAAGATCGTGAACGCCAACGGCCTGGCGCTCGCCGCCTGGCTGGCCAGCCATCCGGCGGTCGCGAACGTCTGGCACCCGTCCCTCACCAACAAGGAGAATTACGAAAGGGTCATGCGCAAGGGCGGCGGCTACGGGGGCCTGCTTTCCTTCACCCTGAAACAGCCGAAGAAGGCTCCGAAGGTTTACGACGCCCTGCAACTCTGCAAGGGCCCCGGTTTCGGCACGATCTTCACCCTCGTCTGTCCCTACACCCTCCTCGCCCACTATCAGGAGCTGGAATGGGCGGAAGGATGTGGCGTTTCGCCCAATCTCCTGCGCGTCTCCGCCGGACTCGAGCCGCTCGAAACGATCATCGCCGCTTTCGAGACGGCACTGGCGCAGGCTTGATCATCGTTTCATTTGGCAAATCGCTGGCCTGAACCGCCGCTTTCCGGTAATCCATCGCCATCAGGCCCATGGATCCACAGCTCACCGCCCAGCCGTCGAGATTCGAGCGCTTCGGTCTCCACCATCTGAACCGTTTCCCACGATCAGGTTCCGCTGGCGGCGCGTTCAGCTTGCCGGACGGAGAGTTGAATCACCACGTCAACCGGATCAGCGCCTGGGGTGTCACCCTTTCCTGTCTTGTCGGGCTGATCTTTGTTTTTCCGATGATTTATGTGGATCTCCTTTTCGAGAAATCCTCCGTCTGGATACATTATGGCTGGGTGATCGGCGTGATGACCGTTGGGACCCTCATCGAGTTCTACCTGATTTTCTATATTTCGCTGAAATCCGTCCACAAGGTCAGCGAGCTCATCCATCTGGAACAGCTCATGCACGGATCGCTGGAAGACGGCATCTTCGGCGTGAAGAACATCCTCGCCCGCACCGCGCTGGAAATCCAGGACCCCGAACTCAAGATCCTCGGGGTCGATCCTTTCAAACGGATTTCCAAGAAGAACCTGTTCGTTCTCGGTCTGCTTTACAAAGGCAAGATCATCGTCACCAACCTGTTGCTCAAGGCCATCCTACGGCTCACGGTCGGCAGCACGATCATGGGCATCTCCATCCTCTATGTGGCGATCCCGGTGGAAATGTTCTGGAACGGACTGGTCATCCTCAAGGTGATCCGTGAAGCCCGGTTGCGCCTGTTCGGATATGCCCTCGCCAACAAGATCGCGGACTCCGTGGAGAAGGAAGGGAATCTGGCAGTCCTCTCCCCGGCAGCGAGAAAAGGCTGCCTGCGCGCCATCGGAAATGCCGTCGTGATGACACAGAACTATCATCCGAACATGATCATCCTCCTGCTGAGGTTCCGGGACCTCCTCCAGATCGATCAGGAGGATCGCTATGACGATTGGCAGTTGTTTCTCGACACCTTGGTTGAGGTGACGGAGAAGGAGCGGAATTTCCTGCTCGATCTCCTGACCGTCGCCGCCGCATTCGACGGCAAACTCTCCAGCATCGAGAAGGAACATCTGAACGAGGCCTATCAGCAGGACGCCGGACTCTATCTCAAGCGGCTCAGGGACCTCACCAGCCACTTGAAGAGCGGTCGCCTGAACTCCGCCCTGTCACTCTGCCAACTCGATTTCATCAAGGGCTGAGCCGCGTCACATCAGCCCGGGAAATCCCTGGTCCTCGGGCGGTCCCTCGAAATGCTCCTCCAGGAAATTCCTCCAGACTCCGCGACTCTGGTCGGAAAACGATTCCGTCATCCGCGCCGCACAGGACTTGCAGACCAACAACGGCAGCGGACCGGTCACCAATGATCCGCCGGAATCGAACAACGCTGATAGACAGAATCCGTGAAGCGTTTCCCGCCGCCCGCGACATGAGATGCACGCGCTGAAACGCTCCGTCGGATCGTGCGCGAGCATGAACTCCTTCATCCGTTCCTCCCAATCAATCTCCTGTTCGAGAAACGCGCGGACCGATTCCTTGGAAGACTCCGACAAGCGGTCGGTCACCCGGTCCCGGCACGGTTGGCAGACGGCGTATTCAAGGACGCACTCACCGTTCTGGATCTCCTTGTTCACCAACCACGGCGCATCGATCTCCACCAACGGCACCTTGCAGCAAAGGCAGTGGGAAAACGCCTCACCGGTTTCCTCGGAAGCCAACCATTCATCCATCGAACGCATGCCCGAAGGTTAAGGCGGACATTGCGGCTGGGGAATCCAGAAATCAGTGAACTTCGCCAGTCGCAATCCGAGATAAGCGATATCCCCCGCGGATTATAGCCAACTCGTTACGAAGCATGGATTGCCCGTCATGAGCGCTGGTTCAAACATGCATGCAACCTGTAAGGCCTGCATGTTCATCAAAGTCCTTCCAGTGCATCCAGCTTTACCGCGCACCATGTCAACTCGGACACAGTCTAACTTTCCGGCATTGGGGTGACCTTGCCGCTCGGCGAAAACGACGGCGGAAACGGCCAACAAGGTCGCGAGTGCGACGACGACTGAAATCATGAAAGCCATCATCTCACTCCTCATCCTTGTCTCCACGCTCGCCATGCATGCGGGCGTGGTGTTTGAGCAGATGCATGACGGAAGCAGTGCGCTGCGGACATCATCTCGCTATCAGCCGAACGGGACGGACTACGATCAGTTCGTGTGGGACTCCTTCAGCGTGCCGACGGCGCAGGCGGTGACGGAGATTCGCTGGCGCGGCGGCTATGATCCGCAGATGGCTTACTGGGGCGGGGACATCGTGAACTTCCGCGTTTCGATCTATGAATCCACACCGGGCTTGTCGCAGCCGCATCTGGGGCCTGGCTATCCAGGAACGCCTGCCACCCTGATCGCCTATGACACGGGAAACAAGGCGGGCGAGTCGAGCGCGGGCCTGTTTGGCGGCGTGCCGATGTATGACTACCACTTTGTGCTGCCCACGGTGTTTCAGGCGCAGGCGGGAAAACTCTACTGGGTGCAGATCGAGGCCGAGTTTGCTAACGGGCTGCCGTATTGGGGCTTCGCGGCGGGCACGGGCAATGGTTCGCACTTCCGACGCATCGCCGGGCAGGCGGATTTCTATTTCCAGTATGCGCCGGGCGATGCGGCCTTCAGCATCATCACGAGTGACGGGCCGACTTACAGCATCGTAGCGAGTGAATCGCCCATCGGCAGCGGCACGATCATGAATGCGGGCCTGTATCCGCAAAACTCGGCGGCACCACTCATCGCCACGCCGAACGCGGGCTTCGCCTTCGTGAACTGGACGGAGAACGGCAACGTGGTCAGCACGAATCCGAACTACACCTTCACCGTGACGGGAAACCGCACGCTGGTCGCCAACTTCGCCACAGGGTCGCTCATCACGACAACCTCCTCGCCGCTGACGGGTGGCAACACAGATGGCGGTGGCAGTTTTGTGAATGGCAACAACGTCACCGTGCAGGCGGTGGCTTCCGCGAACTACACATTCGTCAACTGGACCGAAAATGGCGTGCCCGTGAGTGCGACCGCGAACTACACCTTCACCGCCGCCGGCGATCGCGATCTCGTCGCCAACTTCACTTCATCCGCCACCAACCTCGGCATCGTTTTCTCACAGCCGACGACGACTTCCGGAACACTGTTGCTCTCCTCTTACATGCTGCCCGACGGGAACATCGACGGCATGGAGTATCGCTTTGAGAAATTCACGCTCGCCACGACCACGGGCATCTCGCATTTGCGCTGGCGTGGCGGTTATATCGGCAACAACTCGGCGGGCAATCCGGTGGTGGAGTTCATCATCAAGATCTACGGCTCCACGGCGAATGGGTTTTATCCCGACCTCGCGAACCCGCATCTCAGGAAATACACGGTCACTGGCAACGCGAATCAAACCGCTGCCGACCTGGTCGGCGGCGTGCAGATGTTTGATTACTCGGTCACACTGCCGACTTCGTTCGTCGCCACAGCGGGCACCGGTTACTGGATTCAGATTGAGGCCTCGCAATACGGCTACCCTCTCACTTGGGGCCATGCCACCGGCGCGGGCGGCAACAACGCGCACTATCGCCGCATGGGAAACAGTTACTACAGCGGCACGGGCGACCTCGCACTCTCGCTCTCAGCAGATGTGCCTACCAGCTATGCCATCGCCGCCACATCGTCTTCAGTGAATGGCGGCAACGTCAGCGGCGCGGGCACCTTCGCGCTCGATGCCGTCGTGAACCTCTCCGCCACGGCCAAAACGGGCTACGTATTCGTCAACTGGACCGAAGGTGGCAATGTCGTGAGTTCATCCGGTTTGTTTTCCTTTCCAGCCTCGGCAAATCGCACACTCGTCGCGAATTTTCAGCCTTCGTATCAGCTCACTCTCACCAGTTCATCCACCACGATGGGCACCGTCGCAGGCGCGGGCACGTTCATCGTCGGCAGCACTGTCACCGCCACGGGGAATGCCAAGCCGGGCTATGTTTTTCTCAACTGGACCGAGGCGGGGAACATCGTCAGCACCACGCCCGCCTACACCTTCACGCTGTTGAATCAGCGCGCGCTGGTGGCAAACTTCGCCACAGGATTTACCGTCGCGACGACACCATCTTTCGCACCCGGCGGCAGTGTCAGCGGAGGTGGCGGCTATGCTACCGGAGGTGTGGTCACGCTGCTCGCCACACCCGCCGCAGGTTATCAGTTCACCGGTTGGACCGAAGGCGGCATCGTCGTGAGCAGCAGCAACAGCTTCTCCTTCAGCGCGACCGCAAATCGCACGCTCGTCGCGAACTTCGTGCCCGTCGTCAGTATCTCGAAAAGCACGCCGGGCGTTCTCGGCTTCACTTGGCCGGACTCGGCCATCGGCTGGATTTTGCAGGAAAGCGCCGACCTCAGCCCCGCAAGCTGGACGATCTCCGCGCTGCCCATCACCACCAGCGGCGGCCAAAACCAAGTGTCCATCCCGACACCTACGGGCCGTCTTTTTTTCCGTCTCTCACATCCATGAACTTAACAACCATCCTCCTCTCACTGATTCTCCTAACGCACCAACTCAGTGCCGCCGTTGCTTACACTCAAGCGCCCGGCGCGGGAGGTGGCGGACATGTCTCAGCCAGCTACACGGTGAATGGCAGCAACCTCGATGAGTTCGTCTGGGACTCGTTCAGTGTGCCCGCGACGCAGACGTTGCGCGAAATCCAGTGGCGTGGCACCTCGCTTCCAGCCTCACACGCGGAGTTTGTCATCAGCATCAACACCATCGCCCTGCCGGGTGGCACCGTCTGGCATGTCACGGGCAATGCGCATGAAACGCCGGTGGGTGCGACCGGCTATTCGGACTTCCGCTTCACGCTTCCGGCAGGCTTTGTCATGACGGGCGGGCAAACGTATTGGCTGCAAATCTACGCCGTGCAGGGAGTATTCCCGCCGAACTGGCAGTGGGGTGCTGGCACGGGTGGCAATGGAACCCACTTCGCCCAAGTGCCCGCCGTGACGGGTGATTTCAACTATGTGAATCGAGCTGGCGACACAGCCTTTACCTTGCTGAATGCGGCGACCGAACCCGTCACGATCACCGTGAATCCCATGCCTGCTGCGGGCGGTAGTGTCACCGGTGGCGGCACATTCAATCCCGGCGTCAACGTGACAGTGAATGCCACACCCGCGGGCGGCCGCACATTCATCAACTGGACCGAAGCAGGACTCGTCGTTAGCGCGAATGCCAGTTTTACTTTCGCGGCAGATGGCCACAAAACGCTCACCGCGAATTTCTCCGGGCCGAATACCGGCCCGTATGTGATCAACGCCGTGGTCAACCCCAGCATCTATGGCAACGTCGGCGGCGCGGGCACCTACAACGCGGACGAAATCGTCGATCTCGATCTGAGTCCGGCCGACGGCGTCTCGTTCGTAGGTTGGACGGAAAATGGCGAACTGGTGAATCTCCCGAATTCCGGTGGCGGGCTTTACCAATTTCCCGCTGTCGAAGACCGCAATCTCGTGGCTAACTTCACTTATACCTACAACACCTTTTTCATCAACGGGGTCGTCTCCCCGGCCAACTCGGGCAACGTTCTGTTAGCTGGCACCGCTGGCCTTGCGGGTAAAAGTTACAACGGCGGCACGCTCATCACCATCACCGCGACTCCGGCTTCCGGATATCGATTCGTCTATTGGAAACAAGGTGCCGGCCTCGGTGACCTGAGCGGCGTGCCACACATCGTGAGCACCAATCCCGTGCTCAAGCACATGGTCTGCTACGGCACCACGCTGACCGCCGTCTTCGAGCCGAACAATCCCGTGCTCACACTATCTTCGTTTCCCGTCGGAGGCGGCACGACCACGGGCGGCGGCACTTTTCCCAATGGCACGAATGTCACCGTGAATGCCACCCCGGCGGTCGGCTATGCCTTCGCAAGTTGGCTGATCGGCACGAACATCGTGAGCAGCAGCCCGAACTATACCTTCCCCCTCACGACCCACACCGCGCTCAAGGCATTTTTCGTGGCGACCAATCGCACGATCACCGCGACCGCCGCCCCGGTGGAAGGCGGCAGCGTCACGGGGGCAGGAGTGGTCGGAAACGGCACGAGCGTGACCCTCACTGCGACGCCCGCGCCGGGCTATGTCTTCAGCTCATGGACCCTCGGTGGCGCACCGGCAGGCACCACTAACCCGGTCACGTTCGATGCATTCGATGACTATGTCTTTGTCGCAAATTTCACCGTGGCCCCGGGCTTCGTCGTCTCGACGAGTGCCGCGCCAGCCGCGGGCGGGACGACCGGCGGTGATGGCAACTACAACTCCGGCGCACCCGCTTCACTCGCGGCCACGCCAAATGCGGGCTACTACTTTGTAAACTGGACCGAGGGCGGTAATCCAGTCAGCACCTCGCCAGCCTACGGCATCACCGTGAACGCGAACCGCGCACTCGTGGCGAACTTTGCGCCGGGCTTCACCGTGACCACGGCTCCGTCGTACGCTCCCGGCGGCACCGTGACGGGTGGCGGCGGCTACGGCACCGGGGGAAATGTCACCCTCCTCGCGACACCGGCCGCCGGCTATCAGTTCACGGGCTGGACCGAGGACGGCGCCGTCGTCAGCGTCAGCAGCGGCTATTCTTTTCCGGCCGCCGCCGACCGCACACTCATCGCGAACTTTCTCCCCATCGTCGCCATCAGCAGCGCCGAACCCGGCACCTTCGACATCACCTGGCCGGCCAGCGCCACCGACTGGATCTTGCAGGAAAGCCCGGACCTCAACCCCGCGAGTTGGGTGGACTCCGAGTTGTCGATCAATACGAACGGCGAGGAGAACCAAGTCTTGATTCCGAATCCCACCGGCAGCCGCTTTTTCAGACTCGTCCTTCCCTAATCCAGAGCGACCACCACACGCCCTCGGCAAGTTCTCCATGTCCGGCATCACTCAATTTTCAGAACCCTCCATGAAAACAGAATCACTTATTCTCGCATACGAACACAACGAGGCCGCTGGCCCGAGCCGACATCTCGCGCTGCTGTTGGCGGCAGGAGCAGCTGACTTGGCCTTGAAACACCGCAGGCGCTGAAATGGGCGGGCTTGCGCGGCTCGAAAGGTTCCACCGCCTTACATCCCCGCTTCCGATCCGCTCATGAACTCTCTCAACGGCCTTCATCTCAAAAGTAAATCTCTAGCAGTCAAGTTCTTCCGCCTGGCCCATCCCTGATCAGACCATGAATCTCAGAACCTTCCTCAGCGTGCTGGCCCTGTCGACATTGGATGCATCGGCATTCCAACACGAACACGAATCCCCGCCGGATCTTGATATCAGGATTGCTCCGGCGGCGGCACGCCTGCCAGATGCAAACCGTATCAAGGGAGCGCAGGTGAAAATCGACCGGGTGCTCGGGAGAGCGGACTTCATCGGCAAGCAGGATGGCTTTCTAACAGGCAGAAACGGTGAGGGGCCGATGATATCAAAAGCCGCGCTCGATGCCGTGCCCGCCGGCGACGAGCACCGGGTGGTGAAAGCGTTTCTCAACGAACACCGCGAGGTCTTCGGACACGACTCGGCGGTCCTAACTGGCGCGGTGATGAAGCGCGACTATATGGCCAAAAACAACGGCTTGCGCACGACCGTGTGGGAGCAACAGGTCGATGGTATCCCGGTGTTTGAAGGCGTGTTGCAGGCTCATGTGACCCGGCATGGAGAACTCGTGAATCTCACCAGCCGGTTCGTGGAAAATCCGGCCAAAGGCCCCGCGACCCCGAGAATCACGGCAGCTGAGGCACTCACCAGTGCGGCCGCGTCTCTCGGTGTCACCCTCACGGCGGCGGAGGTTTCCACGAAAGGCCACCCCTCCGGAACCGACCAGCGCCACAAGCTGAATGCAGCCATGCTCGCCGGAGATGCGGAGGTGAAATTGATCTGGCTGCCGATGAATGGCAGCTCAATGCGGCTTTGCTGGGATGTCATCCTAACACCGAAAGCCGGCGGCGAAACTTTCCGTGCGGTGGTTGATGCACAGACGGGAGTCGTGCAGGTTCGGCGTTGCCTAACGGAACATATCAGCAATGCCAGCTACCGCGTCCACACCGGCGACAGCCCGTCGCCGCTTTCGCCCGGCCACTCCACGCCACTGCCGGCGCAGCCGCTACTGGTCGCGCGCGAGCTGGTCACTCTCGGCGCACTTGATTCCATCGCTTCGCCCGAAGGCTGGATCCCCGACGGGACCAATGAAACCTACGGCAACAACGTCGATGCCCACACCGACGTGAATTTCGACAACTCGCCCGATCTGCCGCGACCGCAGGGATCACCCGACCGGGTGTTCGACTTCACGCAGGACCTTGCGCTCGCGCCTTCGACCCATCGCGAGGCCAGCACGGTGCAGCTTTTCTACTGGTGCAACTGGATGCACGACCGCCTCTATCAGCTCGGCTTCGACGAAGCCGCAGGAAATTTCCAGAACAACAACTTCGACCGCGGCGGCGTGGAGGGCGACGCGCTCCAAGCGGACGCGCAGGACGGCAGCGGTTTCAACAACGCCAACATGACGACGCTTCCCGATGGCTATCCGCCGCGGATGCAGATGTATCTTTGGAACTACGCGACGCCGCAACACGACGGCAGTCTCGATGCGGAGATCGTGCTTCACGAATACGCGCACGGCCTGAGCTACCGTCTGGTCGGCGGCGGCATCGGCATCAGCTCCATGCAAACCAGCGGCATGGGCGAGGGATGGTCGGACTTCTACGCGCTCGCACTGCTCAGTCAGCCCGGCGATGCCCCTAACGGCTGCTACGCGGTGGGCGCTTACGCGGGCTACATACCCACCGGCAACAACTACTACTTCGGCATCCGGCGTTACCCGTATTCGACGGACATGACCAAAAGCCCGCTGACCTTCGGGCATCTTACCCAGCAGCTTCAAAACGGCAGCATTCCCCGCAATCCGCTTTTCAGCTCGAACGCCCAGCTCAATCCGTCCGAGGTCCACAATCAAGGCGAAATCTGGTGCGCCGCGCTATGGGAAGTGCGCGCGAACCTGATCGCCAAGCACGGCTTCGCGACCGGCAACGAACTCGCGTTACAACTTGTGACCGATGGCATGAAACTTTCGCCACCCAACCCCAATTTCCTGCAAGCGCGCGACGCCATCATCCAGGCCGACGTGGTCAACAACGGCGGAGCGAATCACAACGAACTATGGGCCGGCTTCGCGAAGCGCGGCATGGGCTTCAGCGCATGGAGTCCGGACAGTTCGATGACCGCAGGCGTCATCGAAGCGTTCGACAACGGCGACAACCTCCACGCCACACCGGACACCGGCCTAACGGCGAGCGGCAGCCAGGGTGGTCCGTTCTTGCCGGCCTGCCAGAGTTACACGTTGACCAATGAAGGGGCTGCTCCACTTGACTGGACGTCGATTCATTCGCAGGACTGGTTAGACGTCACTCCCGCTTCGGGCCAGCTTGCCCCGGGCGGATCCATCACCGTTAGCGTTTGCCTGAATGCAGCGGCCAATTTGCTTTCGGCGGGGAGCTACTCCGGCACGCTGGCATTCCGCAACATTCTCACCGGTGCCCTCCAGGAGCGGAACGTCGCCCTCGACGTGCTGCCCGGGCAACGCGTGCTTTTCTTCCCACTCGATGCAGATCCCGGCTGGACGAAGACCGGCGCGTGGGCATTCGGCCATCCCAACGGCCTCGGGGGTGGAGGAACCTACGGCTATCCTGACCCGACCAGCGGCGCGACTGGCACAAACGTCTATGGAGTGAACTTGAACGGCAATTATTCCACCGCGATCGGCGCGTCGTTCAGCCTGACCACACCGGCGCTCGATCTTTCCGGCAAGAGCAACTGCGTGCTGCAATTCCAACGCTGGCTGAACACCGACGCGTCCCTTTATGTGCAGGCGGAAATCTATTTATCCACCAACGGCACCACCTGGACCCGCGTCTGGGCCAACGGTTTCGAAACGGCAGATGCCGCCTGGTCCAAACAGCACATCAACATTGCCCCCATGGCAGACAACCAACCGGCGGTCCGCCTCCGCTGGAGCTATCGAATACTGAAAACCGGCGCGCGACCGATGTCCGGCTGGAACATCGACGACGTGGAAATCCTCGCCGACACGGCCCTTCCCACAGATACCGACACCGATGGCATGCCAGACGCATGGGAGCTTCAGTATTTCTTCACCACCACTGGCGGTGATCCCGCTCTGGACAGCGATGGCGATGGCACCAGCAATCTCCATGAATTCCTCGCCAGCACCATCCCCACCGACCCCGCTTCGACCTTCCGCGCCACTTCGGTTTCACGCGATGCCAACGGCCATTTCACCCTGGTATGGAGCGCCATCGGTGGGGTTCGTTATCGCGTCCAGTTCAGTGAGACACTCGTGGCGGGGTTCACCGACATCGTCCGCACCGCGTTGGAAGAAACCAATCCGGCAACTGCCGGGACTCCATCAACCCAATCATTTATCGACGATTTCACGAAAACGGGCGGAATTCCGGAGCGAGGTGGGAGGTTCTATCGGGTAAAAGTCATTCCTTAGATCGATGGGTGGTCACCAGCAGCGGGAAACGGGACCTCTCCTTCAGGCGGGTTGATCCCGTTTCAAACGAGTGCATCACGATTTTACGGAATCGGATGTCGCGGGTTGCGTGCTTGCTGCGTGTCGCTAAGATCCTGCTTGGGGAGACGATTTCTCCCGGTTTCCTTCTTCCCCGCATGTTCGGCCTCGCTCTCAAAATGCTCTTCGGCGACACCGCCAAGTACCTCATGCTGGTCGCCGGCCTGATTTTTGCGACCTTCCTCATCGTCCAGCAGGCGTCGGTCTTCTGCGGCCTCATGCTCTGGACGACCGCCACGCT
The DNA here is from genome assembly GCA_963810445.1 of uncultured Verrucomicrobiae bacterium. GTDB lineage: Bacteria > Verrucomicrobiota > Verrucomicrobiia > Verrucomicrobiales > Akkermansiaceae > Luteolibacter. The sequence continues at coordinate 131,668 of CAWENZ010000050.1, forward strand.
GAAAAACGTCTCCGCGCCCATCTACGTGGTGGAGGAACGGGTCGAGCAGATCAACGAAACCAACCCGCTGCGCGACACCGACGTGGCGCTGGTCCGCTCGGTCTCCGCGGTGAAATGGGCGATGCCACTCTACTCCGGGATCCAGCGCGCGAGGCTTGAAAACGGCAGTTTCAAGACCATCCAGCTTGTCGGCATCGACGCCGCCTCGCTCGCAGGCGCACCGCAGCGGATGAAGGAGGGCGATCTCGAATCCTGCGCCTGCCCAACACCGTCGTCATCGACGAACTCGCCGTCGAACGCCTTTCCACGGACCCGAACGATCCCGCGAAGCGGGTCAAGGTCGGCGACACCTTCGAGATCAACGACGTCGAGGCGCGGGTTGTCGGCATCTGTGAGGCGATGCGTTCCTTCACCGGCGGCCCCTACGTCTGGACGACCTACGAGCGGGCCCTGCAATACAGTCCGCCGCAGCGCAAGATGCTCTCCGCCGTCATCGCCGCCCCGATCAAGGGCATGACCAGCGAACAGGCCGCGGCGGAGATCGAGCGTCAAACCGGGTTGCGCGCCTACGTCAACCACAGCTTCGGACCTAACGAACGCGACGTGAAGGATGGGAAGGCGAAGCGTTACGGCGATTTCAACACCTCCACCGTCTGGTGGTATGTGAAGAACACCGGGATTCCCGATTTCCTTCGGCACCACCGTGGTCATCGGGTTCATCGTCGGCGTGGCGATCGCCTGCCAGACCTTCTACTCGTTCGTGCTGGACAACCTCAAGCACCTCGGCGCGCTCAAGGCGATGGGCATGTCGAACTTCCGGCTCAGCATGATGCTGCTTGTCCAGTCCTTCACCGTCGGCCTCATCGGCTTCGGCATCGGGCTGCTGGCCACCTCGGGGTTCGCGTCGGGAGCGCTGGCAAATGGCCAACCGCCGTTCTACATGCCATGGCAAATCCCGGTCGCGGCATTCCTCGCCATCCAGACCATCTGCATGATCGCCGCCTTGTTAGGTATCATCCGCCTCAGCCTTTACGAACCCGCCATGGTATTCCGTGCCTGACCCAGCTCCATCCTCCACGCATCGCCGTCGATGTCAGCGCCGTCGAGAAAAGTTTCGGCGACGGTGCCAACCGCATCCACGTGCTCAAGCAGGTGAACCTGCAGGCGCGCACCGGCGAGATCATGATGCTCGTCGGCCCGTCGGGCTGCGGCAAGACGACCTTGCTCAGCGCCATCGCCGGAACCATGCGGGTGGAGTCCGGCGAGCGTCGACGGTCTTCGGGAACCAGCTCGAAAAAATGTCAGGCCGGGCGCTCACCCGTTTCCGGGCGAAGAACATCGGGTTCATTTTCCAGCAGTTCAACCTCATCCCCACGTTGAGCGTGGCCGAGAATGTCGGAGTCCCGCTGCTCATCCAGGGAGTTTCCAGCGGAAAGGCCATGAAGCGCTCTCGCGAGATCCTCGATCTTGTCGGGCTTGGCGACCGGTGGAAGGAGCGACCTAACAAACTATCAGGTGGACAGCAGCAGCGCATCGCCATCGCCCGCTCGCTGGTCCATGAGCCACCCCTCGTGATCTGTGACGAACCCACCGCCGCGCTCGACGCGAAGAACGGCGAGATCGTGCTCGACCTCTTCCGCCAGGTCGCCCGCTCACCCGAACGCGCGGTCATCATCGTCACCCACGACAACCGGATTTTTTCCTATGCCGACCGCATCGCCCACATGGACGATGGAGAAATCGTCGAGGTCCACGAACAGGACCAATCTGAACCGCCGCACTTCGAACATGAACACGCGCTTTGAAGAGGTTGAGAGTTCAGGGTTGTGGAGCAGCCTCTTGAAAGTGGCTGTGGCGTCCCGCCGCAGTTCGTCGTCCGGGCGTCTCGCCCGGACTCTTGAATACTGGAGGCGGGACGCCTCCGCGACAGTCTGGAGCGAGACGCTCCAGCCACTGTTTCCACCACACGGTTTTTCACAAAGCATCACACAGGAAAGCCCCCTCTAAACGCCCGACTCTTTCCCCATCAGTTCCCTATCAAACTCCCAGCATCTTCCCATGAACCTCTTGTCCAATCTCCTTCGCTACGGCTCCATCGCAGCCGCAATTGGCGGTGTGGTGGCCATCACCCTGGTCTCGCGAACGCAGGCGGAACGCGAGTTGCCGCAATCCAGCGATCCGCCGAATCCTCCACCGGCGAAGCCTTTCGTCCACACCGTCGCGGCGACCGGCATCCTTGAAGCCCTCAGCGAGAATGTCGCCATCGGCGTGCCGCAACCCGGTCTGGTCACCGAGGTGTTCGTGAAGGTCAATGACCCGGTCAAGAAAGGCGATCCGCTGTGCAAGCTCGATGACCGCGACCTCGTCGCCGAGCAGGTATCCACCCGTTCACAGGTGGAGGTGACCCGCGCACAGGTCGAGGTGAGCGAGGCACAGCTCGCCAAGATCCGGGCACAGCTTGCCAGGCTGGTGGCGGTCACCGACAACCGGGCTGTTAGCCAGGACGATCTCGACAACCGCAAGCAGGACGTCGCCATCGCGGAATCCCAGGTCGCTTCCGCCAAGGCCCAGTTGGACGCGGCGGAATCCGCGTTGAAACGTGTTTCCATGCTCATCGACCGGCTCACCGTCCGCGCCCCGCGCGATGGAAGCGTGATCCAGCTCAACATCCGCTCCGGCGAATTTGCCGCCACCTCGCCCAAGTCCCCGGCCATGATCATCGGCGACATCGACAAGCTCCAGGTCCGCACCGACGTCGATGAACAGAACGCCTCCCGCATCCGCCCTGGCCAGGCTGCGGAAGGCCGCCTCAAGGGCAACCCGAAGGTCACTTTTCCGCTGAAATTCATCCGGGTGGAACCTTACATCATCCCCAAGGTCTCGCTCACCGGGTCCAGCATCGAGCGCGTGGACACGCGCGTGCTTCAGGTGATTTACTCGCTGGACCGTCCGGAGAATCCGCCGCTTTATGTCGGCCAGCAAGTGGATGTCTTCATCGACGCACCCGAGAGATGATTCCTTCGACCGAGCCATGAAAAATCTCTATCTGATACTTCCCGCCACGATCCTGCTAGGGTCCTGCACCGTGGGGCCTGATTTCCAATTGCCAGATCTCACCGGGGGCTCGAAATGGAAGGAGGTCTCCCCCACCCCGGCCAGCCGTTTGCCTGACAACTGGTGGCGGCTTTTCAACGACAGCGAGCTCAACCGGCTGGTCGATCGCGCCCTAACCGCCAACAACGACCTCGCAGCCGCCAAGGCCCGCGTGGATACTTCGCGCGCGCTGGTCGGTTTGGACCGCGCACGGCTTTTCCCCACTCTCGACCTGGCCGGCTCCGCAGGCATCCGCCGCAGTTCCGCCGATGCCCTCCAGGGAAATCTTCCACCCGGAGCCAACGTCGATCTCGAGGCCCAGAATTATCGCAGCACCTTCGATCTCGCCTACGACCCCGACCTCTGGGGCCGCAACAAGCGTCTGGTCGAGGCCTCCTCCGCCGAAGCCGCCGCCAGCGAGGCGCTGCTCGACTCACAACGCTTGGGCGTGGCCACCGAGGTCGCCAGACAGTATTTCCTGCTGCGAGGTCTGGATGCCCAAAGAACGGTTCTCAACGAGACGGTCGGGAGTCGCCAGGACGCGCTCGACATCCAGAAATCCAAGGCGGACGCCGGACTCATCGACGGGCTTTCCTCCAGCCGCGCAAGGACCGAGGTGGAGCTTGCCAACAATGACCTCGCCACCGTCGAACGCCAGCGCGGTGCCGCGGAGCACGCGCTCGCCGTCCTCTGCGGAGCGCGTCCTTCGGACTTCTCCGTGTCCGCTCGCAAGTCGGTCGTATCCATGCCATCGATCCGGGCCGGCTTGCCTGCCTCCGTGCTCAACCGTCGTCCCGACGTGCGGGCCGCGGAACAACAACTGCGTGCCGCGAATGCCCGCATCGGTGTCGCCGAGGCGGCGTTCTATCCGAATTTCAGCCTCAGCGCGAGCGGTGGATTCGAATCCGTCGATGTGAAACGTTTCCTTGATTGGGAAAACCGGGTGCTTTCGTTAGGCGCGGGCATCGCCGCGCCCATCCTCGACGGAGGTTCCAACAAGGCGAACTATCAGGCGGCCCGCAGCCGCTACGACGAGGCGTTGGCGAACTACCGGCAAACCTTGCTGATCGCCCTCCGCGAGGTGGAGGACGCGCTCGTCGATCTCAAGGGCCTCGCAAGATCCCGCTCCGCGCTCGAAAGCGCCCTCACCAGCGCGAGCGATACCAAAAGTCTCTCACAGGAACGTTTCGACAAGGGCCTAACAGGCTATCTCGATGTGGTGGATTCCGACCGCACCGTCCTTCAGATCCGCCTTTCGCTCAGCCAGGTCGAGGCCAACCAGCGCATCACCCTCGCCGCCCTCGCCAAGGCGTTAGGCGGAGGATGGAGCGGGAAGTGAGACGGTGCCGAGTCAGGCGTTCGAAAAACACCGCACCCGTTTCTTGCACCCATCATGTGGACCAGCGATGCGGAATCTTCAAATCAACAATCCTCAATCGGAAATTCAGAATCCCCAATCCGAAATCCTCATCGTCCCGCCCCCCCGAAACAAGGCGCCCGCTCCATGCGCCCCCTCTTGCGTGACCTCATCCTCGAAGTCTGGGGAGCCGATCCGCTCCAGTGCCCGTGCTGTAGACCGTTTGCCAAAAGTTGTTTCCTCTATCCGGATTGCGCGGTGGCGCAGCCGGGAACAAGGAGCGGCGATCTCCGAATCGCCGAAGCCCATGTGAAGCCGATGAAAAGCGGTTTACCACCTCGCATCGTCACTTCATGGACCTCGGCGGATCGGAGTCCGCCGCTCCTTGAAAGGTTGCGTTTCGGCAATCTCTTTTGGCAAACGGTCTAAAGCTCCCATGAAACTCGTCGGCGCCGTCAAGCGCCCCGAGCAGGTCGAATTCTTCCTCTGTCTCCACGGTCTGTGGGAAGGCACCATCCAGCTCCCGAGCCAACCGCCACCGCCCTTCGATATCGAACAACGCCGAGGGATCGGAGGCGTTTTGGACGGAGGCGAAGCCGTAGCCCGAAGGGTGAGCCCGCCGGGCGGGGCGGGCGAATCAAACCATGGAGCCCATCGAACCAACGTGGCAGGCGATCAAGGAATGGATCTCCGACGAAGAACCCGGTCTCGACTGGTTCGACCAGACGCCCACATGGAAAGCGCCTGAAATCCCTTTGGACGACCGGCGCATCTTGGTTCTCGAAATACACTTGAGAAAGGGGCACGGGCGTCCCGACTGTTTTCCAATCTGAAAAGCCGCCGCCAAATGAATTCTTGGCAAAGCGGTCTGGAAACCTACGGTCGCCGCAAATGAAAACCGCCGTAAATTCTCCCAATTCCGCCAAATCCAGGCGTTCTGCGGAGCATTCTTCCTTTGACTTCGTCCAAGCGGTTTGCGGCTTTGCCGGTTTGGCTGGAGTTCGCTATCGCTCTCTCGGCGTTCGGCTTTTCAGTTTTCAGCACTTCAGCTTTACCCAAACTCCCTTTTCCCCCGCTACCCCTTTTGCCCTCCCTCTGGTCCTCCCATGAGCTTTCTCAACGGCCTTCATCCCAAAAGCAAATTCCTCGCATTAATTTCTCAAATAAATCGATCCGAAATCCAGAAAGGCAGCGGATCAATGTTGAATCCTGATCCGACCATACCAATCCAACAAACACTATGAAACTTACCAAGCTCACTGTCATCGGTTCCGCCCTGGCACTCGTGGCAAGCCCGATGGCCTTCGCCAACAAGGGAGGCGCTGCCAAACCCAACGCTGCTGAAGTTAAAGACACGGATGCTGAACCAGAAGTGATCGTCTGCGAAGAAGATCATGGTAAAGGCGATGTCGTCATCGATGATACCGACTCGTCCGGCGAAGGCGAAGTCACCACCACTGGCGGAAAAGACGACAAAGGTGAGATCGAGGATCTGGGCCCCGATGGCGAAGAAGGAACGGTCGATCCCGCCGTCTGTGAAGTCGCCGATGGCGAACCCGTCCCCCTTGACTGGGTGAAGCGTGGCGGCGGTGACAATCCCGAGATTTTATACAACATGGCTGGCGGCGAACCACCGGTTTTCAAAAATGAGACCAATGCCGCGACCAAGGAACTCGGTCAGGATGAAAAGGCCACCGACATCGAAGCTCAGGACGCTCCAATGGCTGCGCAGATCAACCGCGAGAAAAAAGCGCCGGTCGCACTGGTGAAGAAAGGCCGGGTTTTCCTCCGCTGATCTTGCCATTCCAATGATCTAATCTTTAGAGCCGCCGGATCCGTCCGGCGGTTTTTTATTACCCCATTCCGATGAAAGCTGCCGCTTCCCTGGTCTCGTTGTGTACCATTTTCCCCGCCTCCTTGTTCGGTCTCAGTGCGGACGAGGCAAGCCGTCCGAATCCGCCGGGAGAATCGCGTGCACCCGATCGGGCAGTCAGGAGCGAACCTGACTCCGAGGGTGGTGTCAAGGCGGGCAAGGATGATGTCTTGCTGGTAGCATTGCGGGGCGTGGCTATTGCCCCGGCTGCCGAAGCCGTATTGAATCTCCAGCAGAAAGGCAAAGACGGCGTTGTTGTTGAAGGCTTCTCGGATCAGGAAACCGCCGCCATTCGCGAGATCGTCGATCCGGTGGTCGGCAAGCCGGTTTCGCTTCGCTCGCTCGAACAACTGACCAGTCAGCTGGAGGTGGCATTCCGCTCTTCCGGGCGTCCGTTCATGCAAGTTTCATTTCCCCCGCAGGAAATCACCACAGGAGTGATCGGGATCGTCATCAGGCCGGCGCGGGTCGGGCAGGTTCTTCTATCAGGGAAACCGGCGTTCGGTGCGAAATTCGCGGCTCAGGCATTCCGGACCCGGCCAGGTGAGGAAGTTTCGGGCAATACGGTCGTCGAGGATTTGGAATGGATCAACGAGAACCCGCTGCGGCGCGCCTCCATTTCCTATGCGGACGGCGAGTCGCCCGACACACTGGATCTCACTCTCCGGCTTGCGGCGAAGAGGGCATGGCGGGTTTACGCCGGCATCGACAATCAGCTCAGCAATGACCTTGGCGATGAGCGCCTGTTTGTTGGATTCCAGTATGGCGATCTCTTCGCGCTCGATCACCGCGTCACCGCGCAATACACTTCCGCGCTCAATCCCACTGATCTGCAAGGAGTCAGCGGGGTTTATGAAGTTCCGCTCCCATGGCGCCATCTTGCCGAAGTCTCGTTAGGCTACACCGAGTCCGAATCCAAGAACAGCGGACCCATCGACCAGAGCGGACAATTCTCTCGCCTGGCACTGGGCTATCGGGTGCCTTTACCCCGCTGGCAATTAATCAGTCAGGAATGGCGGATGGGCCTCGAGTTCAGGAACAATGACTACACGTTTTCCAACAGCCCGTCGGAAACCGTGAAGTTTTTCAACATCGAAACCGGTTGGAAGGGCCGTCTGTTTGACAGTTTCGGCATGACCCGGCTCGATGCTTCGGTATCCTATAATCCGGGGAAGGGGGTTTTCGGTTCCAGTGATGATGACTACATCGCCCTCGGCGCTTCAGGTGCGGAATCGGTGGTGGGACGTTTTGAGTTCGAGCGGACGCTCAAGATCGGCAAGGAAGCAACTGTGGTCAGCAGAAGCAGGGCACAGTGGGCGAATTCAGCATTGCTTTCCTCGGATCAACTTTCCTCCGGTGGCTACAACCGCGTTCGTGGGTTCGATGAAACCGTCGGCTACGCTTCAACCGGGATTGTCACCACGTTAGAGCTTCAGTCCCGGTTCTATCCGGCACCGCGCTTCGGCACTTTTCAAGGCGTTACCTTTTTCGACGCAGCGGCGCTGCATCGGGACGAGGATACGGATGCGGGGCAGCTTGCTTCGGTCGGTGTCGGTGTCCGCTGGCGGTTCGAGGAAATGCTCTCCGCGCGGATGGATCTCGGGATTCCAGTGGACTACCCGGACGATCTCGACGGCGATCCTCGCATCGAGTTTTCCTTCAGTGTGAGCTGGTGACTGTCGGTTAGGTCCTTGGAGGACTGTATTGGCCGCCGTCGGGATGACAGGGTCTCCCTGGCCACCCCTGGTGAGGACGAATCCGGAAGGGACGATGCCTGTGGAACCGAGGCTGAAGTCGAAGAGTTCCGTGCCGACGTTATTGGATTCGGGAAGTCGGCCGACATAGGCCGTTTGCCAAAAGAGATTGCCGAAACGCAACCTTTCAAGGAGCGGCGGACTCCGATCCGCCGAGGTCCATGAAGTGACGATGCGAGGTGGTAAACCGCTTTTCATCGGCTTCACATGGGCTTCGGCGATTCGGAGATCGCCGCTCCTTGTTCCCGGCTACGCCACCGCGCAATCCGGATAGAGGAAACAACTCTTGGCAAACGGTCTAGGCAGGGGCACCGCCTTCATCGGTTTTCACCCACAGATTGTAGCGCTCGGTTTCTAACTTTGCCGGCAGGTTGCTCACTACCAAGGTTCCGGTGTCACGAGCGACATCGTATACTGCTGCGCGTCATGATTTGTGGAAAGGTCTCTTGAAAGTGGCTGTGGCGTCTCGCCGCAGTTTGTAGCTCGGGCGTCTCGCCCTGACTTTGAATACAGGAGGCGAGACGCCTCCCAGACGGTCTGGAGCGAGACGCTCCAGCCACTCTTGCCTCCAGGCGACTTTCCACAAAACTTCGCGCGCGGCAGTATAGATGGGAATCGCCGAGGGCTTTCCTGCCGGTGCGGCCTGCGACCGCAAAACATTGCACCCGCTTCTTGTGCCCATCATATAGGCCCTCGATGCATCATCCCCATGTCCTGAAAGGACATCTCATCCCAGCCCGGCACAAGGTGCCGGGTATCCATCCCACCTGGAATCCCGCGTCCTGAAAGGACGCCTCATGCAGGGAAAACTCACTCCCACACATACCGCTCGTCAAACTCCACACCGTATTTCCGCAACATCTCCCGATACTCTTCCTGAAATCCCTTCACCCGATGGTGCTCTTCCTGCCGATCAATGTATCCGGTCAGGGCCGGGAGTTGTGATACTCCCAGCGAAAACGCGCCATAACCCGCCTGCCACGAAAATCCCGCATGATTTGGCCCGTGATCCTTGATCCAAACGGACGATGTGGCTTTCACCTTTTTCATGAAATCCGCCACGCTCAATGTGCGCGCCAGTAGAATCGCCATGTGCACATGATCGGCCGTGCCACCGACGCGATAGACCTCGCATCCCATTTCCCTGCCGATTTCAGATAGATAGGCGAAAACCCGGGGGCGGAGATCCGAGTCCAGCCAAGGTTCGCGGTTTTTGGTCGAGAAAACCAAATGTAGCACGATGCGAGAGAGGGATTGGGACATGGGTTCTGGCTATCAGAAAGTTTACCCAGCATGAAGCGTCCTTTCAGGACGCAGGGATTTTTGATACCCCCATTCCCGGCACCTTGTGCCGGGCTGGAATGAGATGTCACCTTCGGGACAGAAGATCACATGCGGCACTCCCATGTCCTGAAAGGACATCTCATCGCAGCCCGGCACAAGGTGCCGGGTCCATTTGAAAGCAAAATCCTCGCGTCCTGAAAGGACGCCTCATGCGGGGAAAGCGTGAAGTATCATTTCGGGACAGAAGAAAAAGAGGAACACGCTACCTTCAGAAACCAGCCCGGATCTCCCCGATGATCCGCGTCTCGCATTTCCAACCCATTCGCGAAAGATGGCCCGCAACCGATTCCATTCCCGGAATCCAAATCCCCTCGCGGGCGATCTGCTCACCATCGCGGGGAAACAGGGCACCATCTAACAAGAACTCCGCCAGATGAAAGCAAACCCATGCACGCCAACTGCGGATCTCCGCGCGCGGCCCAGACATGCGGCTGGCAAGGTGTTGAAAATGCCGCACGGGATTGCCCAAGTAACCGCATTCTCCACCGGCAGAAGTCTTCATGATCCAGACGAGCGCACGGTAGGGCGACGGCTGCATCTCCAAGACCGGCTCATCCCCCGCGAGATCCGCCATCCACGCCTTGTTGAGCTGGAGAATCGCCTGTGCGGGTTTTCCGGAAATCCACTGGGACTGGGCGAACCGCAAGGCGTCGAGGTAGAACTCCACGCCCTTCGCATCGCCGTGGCGACGGGTCACCGTGAAATCGTGGGTTTCGGAAATTTCCGGAAGCCACGGGCATGGAGGATTTGGTCCAACGGCAGCGGCGACTATGTCATCGCTTTTTCGACCGCCTACCGTATTCCCTACGAAACAACCCAACCCACGGCAGCGGTGACCCTGCTGCACAATGATTATATGTCCCCCCTATTTCTGGCTGCCATTGAGGCCACCGAAGAAGCTATCGTTAACTCGCTTTTTATGGCTGAAACTACCACCGGATTCCAGGGGCATACAATCCAGGCATTGCCCCGAGAGAAAGTAATGGAGCTGATGAAAAAATACGGACGGGTGAAGTTAGGGGTACCCCTAGCGTGTCTTTTAAAATTTGCGTATTTGGGTACCGGTATCCTCAAACCCCCAGTATCATGAAAACTCTTTCTATCTCCCTTGTATTTCTGGCGGCATGGCTAGGCCTAAGCAGCTTTCAGCCAGCCGAATCAGTATCTCAGATGGTAGCCGATTGGCAGCGGGCTAAGGCCTTTACGCAAGAGTACCTCGACACGATGCCTGCCGATGGTATTGAATACAAGCCTAATTCCGAAATCCGGTCATTCCGGGAGCAAATGCTGCATCTGGCCAACGGGAATTTCAATTTTGCCTCTGCTGCCTCGGGCAAGGCCAATCCGTACCAGGGTAAGAACCTGGGAAAAAATGGAGGATTTCAAATCCAAGGAAGCCCTCACTAAAATTGTCGCTGAGAGCTACGATTTCGCTATTGGTTCGCTGGCGGGCTTTTCCGAAGCAGATATGAATGCTTCCATCAAGCTTTTTGGTCGCGATATGGCGCGAGGGGTGGCTTACGCCAAGGCTTTCGAGCACCAAACCCATCATCGCGGGCAGGCTACCATTTATATCAGGATGAAGGGCGTCAAGCCGCCTAACGAGAAGTTGTTCTAATTTTTCTAACTCTATACAAGGCGAGCGGCAGAAATGTCGCTCGCCTTTTTTGTAGCAGGCCCCCGGACTTGGTCTAAAATGCAGTCACTTTTTTACAAAATATTTCCTGACTGATTTTATTGTAACAAAGAGGCAATCGTTTACGTGCTGATATAACCATTCAAGAAAATAATATTTTTTATTTGAATAGTCTAAAAAAGCATTTTTCTTTATAAAGTAAAACTTGATTTACTTAATCACCTTTATTCACACTTTCTAATTCCTCTCTGTATGCGTAAAATTTACTTAGTGCTCCTCATGACTCTACTTGCTATGCCAGTGTCAGCCACCGTGCGTTACGTCAACGCCAGCCGCCCCGATAACGCCGGCAACGGACTTACCTGGGCCACCGCCTACAAGGATCTGCAAACTGCTCTGGCCGCTGCTGTGGATGGCGACCAGATTTGGGTAGCTCTGGGTACCTACAAGCCTACCACCAGCACCGCCTGACCGCTTCGCCTCTTTCATCATGAAAGAAGGCGTAGCTATTTATGGCGGCTTCAGCAGTGGACAGATGAACCTGAGTGATCGTAATAGCGATCCGGCCAGCAATGGTACAGTGCTGAGTGGAGAGATCAATAACGATAATAGCCCTGACGGAAACAGTCTTCATTTAATCAGGAATTACAAAAACGGTCTCACTACAAGGGCTGTACTAAGTGGCTTCACCGTGGCTCATGGGTATTCAGATAGGGAAGACATTTTCACTGCCGGCGGAGCGGGTATTTACAACTCTTGATCCAGCCCTTTGATTACTAGATGCTTGATTACATCAAATTACTCGCTCGGTTCGGGAGCAGGAATGTTAAATGAAAATAGCAGTCC
>CAWENZ010000051.1:0-156103 GCA_963810445.1 uncultured Verrucomicrobiae bacterium
AACCATTTCTGCACATGCCGCATCTGGTCGATGAAGGTGTATCCATATCCCATCGCGCCGATCTGGGTGAGCGTGTTAGGATCGGTGACGCGCTCGGGATTCCAGAAAACGGCGGATGACTGGCGACCGTCGTAAAAGTGGGAGAGGAAGTCATTCGCCAGTGTCACGTTGGCCGTGTTGAAATCCTGCGGGAAGTAACTGATGATATGATCGGCAAAGGTGCTTCCCGTCAGATCCACCACACCACCTTGGGCAAGTTGCCTGATCCGCGAGTTGAATGATGGCCCGTCACGGCCTTGACGTGGTGAAAGCGGATCGACCTTTGCCCACTGGATCGCCGAGGCCAGGGTGGGAGTGATGTGCATGGCGACGGGAGCGCTGTAGGCCTGATGGACATCGAGCGGACGGTAATAGCCAGCGCCGGTCGCGGTGTCGATGAGGGCCTGCGTGGTGCTGCCGGGCTGGATCGCCTGATTGCCGTGGATCAGACTGATCACCTTGGTGCGCTTGCCCCGGTCGTTATCGGCGTTCTTCCCGACATAGCCACGGAGCACGGCGTTCTGGGCCTGGGAGATATAACTCTGGTCGCCATAATAATCGCTCGCCAGGAAGTCGTCCTTGATCGTGTCCCGGATGTCGTTGCGACCGCCGATGTCACCCGGCCCCGGCGGACTGTTGGCGGTGCCGTCCTTGGTGGTGAAAACCTGGTAGTTGAGCTGGTCCGCGTTCAATCCGTTCCAACCGGCGTCACGAAGCGCCTTGCGGCTGATGGAGAACTCCGCGGCATCCAGTTCGCTGTTGAAATAGGCCTTCTTGAAACCGTCCGCGGCGTTCTGATCCCGTGCGACCACTCCGAACGGGGTAAGATTTTGACCAATGGAGATCGAATTGTTGCCATTCTGCGTGTCCACGTAAACCCGACCGTTGTTGCCACTGTAGCAGGCGACGACCGCCTCCCATTTCATATCGGTCGCGACATCGACATCATCAGGCAACGCATACTCCCCGGTGGTGGGGCTTCCGGTATCGACCACCACGTACAGGTCGAGTTTTCCATCTTCCGCAAATGCCGCCAGATCGCGCAAGTCCACGCGGAAATAGAAATTCCCATCGCCACCGGTGGAGATGTCACCACCGTCACGGGCATAGAACGCGACGATGTCTCGGGAGGAGTCGAAGCCGTCGTAGGCGTGATAGATGTCACCACCTTGATTGTTAGTCCCGTCACCATCGTATTCGTCGAGGGCGATGAGGTCATGGATCGTCCAATCGGTGAATTCCCTCGCATTGCTCACACCGCCGACGAGTTCGGGTGTTTGGGGACCGATCACGATGGAACCGGGAGGCGGCAGGACACCCGTGTCGGGCGAGCGGGGATCGGTGTTGTTCGCGAGTTCCAGGGCATTCGTGTAGGGCACCGTCAGTCCATCGACGATGATCGTGTCACCATCCGGATTTCCGGCAGCGCCGTTATCGGCGAGCCCGTCGCCTGGGATGGACGTGGACCACTTGTCGGAACCATTGTCGAGCGGATCGAGACCGTGATTGATTTCCCACCCGTCGGGAAGGCCGTCGCCGTCCGTGTCGGCGCTCAGTGGATTGGTTTCGAGCCATGCTTCCCCGGCGTCGTAGGCCCGGTTGTTGTTGGCATCGCCATCGATCAAGCCGTTGAAATTCTTGTCCTCGCCATAGCCGTCGTTGAGCCCGTCCTCGTCGCTGTCCGACTTGGTGGGGCTGGTCTCCGTCCACGTTTCGCCAGCGTCCATCCGGTTGTTAGGCCATGATCGCCCGAGCGACGGATTCGCGTTGGTGGCGAGCGATTGCCCGTCACCATCCACCCAGCCGTTCCGGTTGGCATCCTCGATGCCGTCCTTGATGCCGTCGCCATCGGTATCTGGGTTGTTGGGACTGGTGACGCTGCCGGCCCTCTGCGCCGCACGGTCGCCACCTTCGGAAGCGGTGTTGACGCCCGGAACGTTCCCCACGTTGTCGAGCGTGTTATAAAATGGTGGATCGAGATCCCCGATGAAATTGGGAAATCCGTCACCGTCCGTGTCTGCCAGAGGATGGGTCGGCGGATCGGAAGCGGTTCTCCATCCCACCTCAAGACCATCGGGCAAACCGTCACCATCGCTGTCCGGTGACATCGGATTGGATTGTCCGTAGGCGCGGGCAACATGGACCTGGCCATTCGTCCAGGTGTCCGAGTTCGTGGTGGGAAGCAATGTGATGGAGGATTCGGAAACATCGCTCAGACCATCGTCGTCATCGTCATCGTCATTCTCATCACGGTCCACGATCTGGCGGATGATGACCGTGGCATTGCGGGTGGCGCTCGCCTCGATTTCGGGATCGCCATCGGTCTGGACATTGGCGGTGAACGTGAAGCTCCCTGCCTCCATGTTTTCCCATAGGAAGCGCCAGAACTGGTGATTGCCCTCGACGCGCGGGTTGGGCACCGCATCGCTCACGAGACTGGCCGAACCCGCGTTTCCAACAAAAGCGATGCTGACATCCGTTGCTTCCACCCCGGTTTCCACCTCGATGACAAAACTCCGCTGGGCGGGCGTGGGAGAAGCCACGGCAGGAAGAACGATCTCGTGCCTCTTGCCGTCCGAATCCACCTCAGGCGGATTGTTGATGCTGACAAAGACGGCCGGTTGGGTGACCTGCGCCCGCACCTGTCTGTTAGTGACGAGGTCCGAATCCGGACTCGGACGGTCCATCGTCACCTCGATGGTGTGGAGGAAATCGGGGATCTCGTTGTAGAGATTCGGAAGCGCGAATTGGAAATCATGAAAGCCCGGAGCCGAGTTGTAGAGGATTGGCAAGTTCTGCGGTGTCTGGACCACCGCGCCCGTGAGTGATCCCGAACCGCTGCTGGCGATCCTGACGATGAAACGGTCACGAAGCTGTTGTTCGGTCGTGCCGTCCGCAAGGCTGGCACTGAAGCGAACCTTCATCACATAGCCTTCCCCGACGGTCTGCCCGTCCTGCTGCGGATAGGTGACAAACATCCGCAAGTCGGGGCCGGCGGCGTTCACCGTGCGGACCAGCTCCGTGACATGGGAGGCGGAGGCTGATAGAGTCATGTTGCGATCCGAGGAAACCTCCAACAAGCGCACCTTGATCGTTGCGTTGCCGGTTGACGGGATGTTCCGGTAGTTGAAACGCCATTCCCGACCATACGGGCTGTTGATGCCGCCGGACGCGCTGGCCTCGTCCACCTTTGCCCATGCTTCGGTGAGATTCGCATCATAGGTGCCATTGCCGTTGATGTCCGTGAACGCCTCACCAACGTCCCTAACACCGTTGTTGTTGGCATCGGTGAACGGCTCGGATCCACCACCGTTGCCGGTCCGGACCCCGGTCGCGGAGTCATCGTTGGATGGATCGCCGTCATCGATGTGATACCAGACCTCGGTCACGCTCGGGTCCGCCCGGACGACCACGCCGTATTGTTGACCACTGACGGTTTCGCCATCCGTTGCCGGATACTTGACCTCACCGCCCGGCGTCTGGGTGTCATAGTAGAAGGTCTGCGTCCAGGTGTTGTAGATCGACGCCCGTCCGGCCCGGTTGAGGAACGCGCGGGCCTTCAGCACATGGAATCCTTCCGCGAGTCCGGTGCGTTCATCACCGTAGTCGTTGTTAGGGCGGACCTTTGCGGTATTGCCATTGTATCCGGTGATCTGGAACACGGTTTCCATCCGCTTCTTCAAGGCCACTTCGGCCGGACCGGATGGGAAGACGCTGCCCGCCGTGGTGTTGAGTCCACCGATCTTGTAGCGAAGAATCGTGCCACCGGAAAGCGAGGGCAAGGTGGCGGACCACCAGTCAGTGACGTTGGCTCCGTCCGGATTTCCATGCTCGACGTAGGCCATCGCGATGGACTGGCTGGTTCCCGCGGGCACTCCGCCGGATCCTTCGGGCGCACTTCCGTCGGTGGTGTAATAGAGCCAGACCTGATTGATCTGAAACTGATAGCCGGTCTTCACCTGGACAGTGATGGGGGCACCGGCTGCGGATTCCGGAACAGGGGTAAATTGTGCGCCGCCGATGTCCCGATTTGCCGATGGATCATGGACCACATAGGCTGCGGTGCCTGTGTTGGTGTTCGTGCCCGCACCGGTGTTGTTGGTGAATCCGGCGGTGCCGATGGTGCAACGATAGGTCTCGGCCCCTGATGATCCGATGACATTTCGTGCCGCATCCGCCGCTGCGAATTTCTCCGCGGTCCTGCGGACGAATTCCATTTGCTCATAGCCAAGAAAAGTATCGGTGGAAATGGCGGGTGGATTGTCGCGCTTCTCACCGGTGGTGGGGCCGATCGGGATCTGCGAGTTGATATCCACACCGCCATCAAGCTCCATCAGCATATTTTCCGCCGAGCCGTCGGCGCGCGCGATGAAGCTGAGGTCACTGCCATTGGTCACCCTGGGAACCGTGATGGAATACTTGTAGTCCGAGGTGTTGGAATCAGGCAGTCCGTATGGATTGAAGCCTGGATCGCCGTCGCGTCCGTCCTGCCGCTCATAGGAAAATGTAGGCGTGGGTTGACCGCCTTGAAGGATCGTCACCGGCGGCGCAACCGACACGGATGATGCCTCGGGGCTTCGCCAGGAGAAGGCAAAGTAACCTCCCGCCGGAACCACGACGGTATTCATTTCCCCCGCATACTTGTAGAAGCCGCCTCCATAACTGGAGTAGTTGTACAAATAGGCTCCGGGGCTGAAGCTGGTGGAAAAGGATCTGGCCTGCCCGCTGGAATAGTTGTCGTTCATCATGAACAAGAGGGTCGCGCCGTCGGCATCGGTCATGCTGCCGTTCTCACGCTTGTCCATCCGCTCATAGGCGACGAAATCGGAATCGCTCCATCTGCCGACCTGGCTGCCACGGGCGAAGTGGTTGTGGATGTATAACAGATTGGGGATGCGTCCGTCGGCGTATTGCCCGAGGAAATTGGTGTTCGCAAGACGGGGGAATGCCCCACCGCTGGCTCCGAGGATGCCCGCGTGATTGTTGCCGTCGGTATAGATCAAGGGCAACCCCGCGCGGGTGAGGTAGTAGGCATGTTGGAGCTCTCGCCGCGCGGCGTAATCGCTGTCATGACTTTGGGCGTGGGTGACGCCGAGGCCGGGTGAGAATCCACCGGCTCCCGGCTGGTCATACCCGGTTAGACCGCTCGACGGATTTCCCAAACGGTTGTTGAGCTCGTTGCGGAGATCGTTGTCCACCAACCGCATGCCTGCATCCCAATAGCCGCCGTAGCCCGGAGGTTGGCCAAGATGCTCTCCGAACATCATCGCGTCGTCGCGGCCCTGCTCGGTGTTGAAGACGGAATCGCGGTGGTTGTTCCAGTCGCTGAAACCACGTGTTAGATTGAACTGTTCCTGAGCCTGTCCGAGATATCCGGCACCTGACCTGTCCTTGTCCGCGCCGCCCTGTTGGCCGAAGAAATAATCCGGCACGTGCTTGACCGCATCCAACCGGAAGCCATCGGCGCGGGTCCGGTCAAGCAACCAGCGGCTCGACCGGATGAGCAAGGCGTTCACATCCTCGGAGACCGGGTTGCCCATGTTGTATTTCCCGTCACCAAATCCGTAGGCCGTCGTCTGCCAGGCCGGATTCGCGCCGTTCAGTCCGGTGTCGGAAAATGGTTCACTCGCCTCGCCCACGTCGTGCTGGCCGTTGGAATTCGTGTCCACCCAGTCGAAGCGTCCGTTGCCAGCGGAGTTCGCCACTCCGGCCACGCCGATGTCCTGCCATGCCTCCTTGTTGGCAAACGTATAGGTCGAGAAAGTTCCACCGGTGTTGGTGACCGGAATCGGCAGATCAAGATCCAGATAGAATTCCGGGTTGTTCGGCTGGCGGACGAAGGAAATTTTCGGGATGTCGTCCCCCTCGTTGGTCCCGTGGTTGGTGTTGGGCGTCTCGATCGCGATGTCGATCAGGTCGGCCAGGCCGAGATTCTGCACTTGCCAGGTGTCGTTCCAGTCGCGGGTGTTGTCCCATTTCCGATAGAACCCGTCCTCGGTTTTCCGCAGGTGGAAATCTTCCGGCACGAAGCCGGGATAGATATCGATCGGAGTCGAGGCGTTGTAACCCGGAATATCGAACGCGTTGTGGTTCGTGATGTTGTCGAAATAGACGCGCAGGCCGAAGCGGTGCGCCGTTTCCATCATCACCTGCAGGTCGGCCTCCGTACCATAGCGCGTGCGCACGCTTCCCCGCTGGTCCTTGGAGCCGAGGTCGAAGCGGTCCCAACAATCATAGCCCACGGAAAGCCCGCCGGAACCCTTGGTCGGCGGAGGCACCCACAGCGAGTCATAACCGGCCTCCGCAAGCTCCGGTATCCGCGCCGTGATCTCGCGCCAATCGGTGTTGAAATACTGCAGAACCACCTCAGCTCGTGCGGGGCACGCGAGCAATACGGTCGCAAGGAAGCTACGTAGCAAGATGGGTTTCATGAGACATCCGGCCGCCTTGGGAAATGGGCTCCCGCACAACGGCACGTTCGGTTAATACATGTCGCTCCAAAAATCCCGGTTTACAACAAATTCCCCGCGGTCCCCTTTGAGATCGTTGCAAGCGCTGTCGGCGCACCAATTTTTCTCCTGGAACCGGAGTGGCGAGCATTTTTTGACGCCGGCCTAACAAACGGTGCCGGCGTTGAAACCCCAATGGATCGGGGATTCCCTGACGACCCGGAGGCCCTCTTGCCGAGGGATTGGCGACCCCTGGTGCGTCGTTCAAATCTTTTACCGGGAGAAGCGAAGGACAACCTCAAGGACTGGAGAACGTGCGAAGCGATGCCGCGGATGCCATTTCGTTCGACATTCCCCTTCCGCTGCTTCGTATTTCCGCCGTGCCGACTGTCCAACTCAAGTATCAAACGTTCCACCCCTCGATCTGGCCGAAGATGATCGGCGAGGTTTCCCGCGATGCCATGCCGGGTCCTTTGTCCTCGTGCTGGGCAAGGAAGGCACGCCGTTCGGCTGGGGTTTGTGGAATCCGAAATCGCGGATGCCGCTGCGCATCGTGAGTCATTCGCTGGAGGAACTGGAGGACGACTCATTCTTTGAAAATGCCATCCGCCGCGCCGCCACTCTCCGCCGGGAGATCCTCAAGCTCGACGGGGAGACCGACAGCTATCGCGCGATCCACGGCGATGCGGATTTCATGCCGGGCATCGTCGCGGACAAGTTCGCGGACGTGCTCTCGGTGGAAATCACGAATCTCGCAGCCTGGCAACGCCTGCCGAAGTGGCTTCCGCTGCTCCATGAATGCTTCGATACCAAACGCGTGGTGGTCAGCGTGGACACGGATCTCGCAAGGGTGGAAGGCATCCCGCGCGTCGGTGGCGTGGAGTCGGACAACGTGCGGTCGGTGAAGATCCGCGAGCATGGCATCCGTTATGAGATCGATTTCAGCCAAGGCCACAAGACCGGCTTCTTCTGCGACCAGCGCGACAACCGGAAGAAATTCGGCGCTCTCGCCGCAAGGCCGGACGCGTGCTCGATTTGTGCTGCTACACCGGCGGCTTCGGGATCTCCGCCGCGCTGGCGGGAGCGGAGGAAGTCACGGCGGTGGACCTGGATGAAAATGCCGTCGCCATGGCCAAGCGCAACGCGAACCTCAACCAGGCCAAGGTGAAATACACCCACGCCGACGCCTTCACCTGGGCCCGCACCATGATCGAGAACGGCCGCACCTGGGATCTTGTCATCGCGGATCCGCCGAAGTTCATCCACGGCCGCGAGGACGAGATCGGCACCGCGAAATACGCGGATCTCAACAAGCTCGCGCTCCAGCTCGTCGCGCCGGAAGGACTCTTCGTCACCTGCTCGTGTTCGGGAATGTTAGGTGCGGGTGAGTTCGAAAGGATCGTCGTCGCCGCCGCGCATCGCCGGGACAAGCGCATGCAGGTCTTTGACCGGACGGGCGCCGGACCGGATCACCCGACGCTCTCGAACTATCCGGAGTCCCGTTACCTGAAAGTCCTCTGGTCGCGGGTGATCTGATCTTCGCATGTAGTCCAGCCCTTTAGGGCGTCTTCCTTGCGCTCGAAGACGCCCTAAAGGGCTGGACTACAAACAAAGACATCGCCATCCCGTCGAATTGTCTCTATCAAGTCGGAATGTCCTACCTCTGGCGGCGGCTTTCAAAAGAGCAGCGGGAAACCATTTTGTCCCAACGTCAGATTCAAAAGCGCCCATGGAGACGACCACCTCATTTCGATCAGGGAAACACCCACTATCATCTCACCGGTGCCTGCTACGAACATCAGGACCTGATCGGCAGGGATCCAGACCGGATGGCCGAGTTCAGTGATGCCCTGCTAGAAGCCTTCGAAGCTCATCCTGCCGGAGAATCTCCCGCATCATGGTGCGTTCTCCCAAACCACTATCACGTCCTCGTCAGGACTTCCGACCTGAAAAAACTGGTTTCCGAACTTGCGAAACTCCATGGCAAAACCTCCTTTGAATGGAACAAGGAAGAAAACACCCGTGGTCGGAAGGTTTGGCATGGCGTGTCGGATCGTGCCATGAGAAGCGAGGCCCATTTCTGGGCGACAATGAATTACATCCATCACAATCCGGTGAAGCATGGATACGTCACCCGTTGGCAGGAATGGCCCTATTCCAGCGCCCATGATTTCCTGCGCGAAGTGGGAAGCGAGGAGGCCACTACCATTTGGAAGCGGTATCCAATTCTGGATTACGGAAAGGGATGGGACGACTGATCTTCGTAGGTAGTCCAGCCCTTCATGGCGTCTTCCTTACGCCCGAAGACGCCCTGAAGGGCTGGACTACGAACGAAGATACGAACTGCCCCAACACGAGCCCCGTGAGATCGGCAAGCCAGTCGAAGAAATCCAGATGACGCCACGGGATGAATGCTTGCGAGAGTTCCTCAAGCGATAGAAGCGTCAGGAGGACGAGCGACGTTAGAGTGAGGGACACAGGAGACCACCTCGGCTTGCTTGTTGGAAATGCCAGGTTGCAGAGGAAGGACATGGTGCTGATCAGGCAGAGATGCCCCACCTTGTCGCCGTAGGGAATCCGGTCGATGAACGACCACCACGGGATCCCGTCCGCCTTGTCCGCGATGACGACGATCCAGATGAAAAAGATCAGGAATGAAACGGCTGCCGTGATGGCGGTTGCACGGAGGACAAGCCCTTTCGTTAGTTTCATGGGAGAATGAAGACGCCCTGAAGGGCTGGACTGCCTACGAAAAGAACACTCAATCAATCCTCGATCTTGATCGTTGCCGGATCCCAAGTGATCGGAGGAAACTCCATGTCGAGTTTCTTGAGCGTGTCGAGCATGATGCGGGCGACGCAGAGATTGCGATACCACTTGCGGTCGGCCGGCACGACATACCATGGAGCGAAATCCGTGGAGGTCTTCGTGATCACATCCTCATAGGCCGTCATGAACTCACTCCAGCGCGCGCGGTCCACCAGATCGTCCGGATTGATCTTCCAATGCTTCGCCGGATTGTCCAGGCGGGACTGCAAGCGCCGCTTCTGCTCTTCCTTCGAGATGTGCAGGAAAATTTTCACGATCGTCGTCCCCTCCTCCGCCAGCATCCTTTCGAAATCGACGACGTGCCTTTGCCGCCGTTTCCAAACCTCGTCCGGATAGATCTTCTTCACCCGCACGGCGATGATGTCCTCGTAGTGGCTGCGGTTGAAAATGACGAGTTGCCCGGTGGCCGGCACCTTGGCGTGGACCCGCCAGAGGAAATCCCGCGCCAGCTCGTCCTCGCTCGGTTTCTTGAACGACCGGACGTGAATCCCCTGGGGATCGATGCGCGAGAAAACATGCTTGATGCAGCCGTCCTTGCCGCCGGTGTCCATCGCCTGCATGACCACCAGCACACGGTGCTTGTTCTGCGCGTAGAGCCGTTTCTGAAGCAACTGGAGCTGATACTGCAGCTCGTCGAACTGAGGCTCGAATTCCTCCTTGCCCCCACCTTGAAACAAGGTCTTCTCGCCGCTGTCCACCTTCCCAAGGTCCAGTTTCGCACCAGGCTTCACCAAATATCGTTCCAACGCTCCACTGACTGGCATGGACCCCTTATCGCGGCAGCGCGTCCCCATGACAAGCCCCGACTCGGACAAGATCCCCTTGTCACGAATTGGGGATTGAACCACGGGCGATTGCAAGTTGTGCTTCGGCGATGTCGAACTCCCCCGTTTCCGCGAAAAAGGCTGTTGTCACCGGAAATCTCCGCACGGCACTGCACATCGGCGCGAGCTCGGTTTCCATGATGGTGGCCGAGCAGGCGGACGACGGCTCACTCACCCCGGTGGATTTCCTCGAAAAACCCGCACCGATCGCCCGCGACATTTTTCGCAACGGAAGCGTCAGTTCGACCACCACCGAGCGCGTGGTCACCATCATCAAGGGCTATCAGAAATCCCTTGCGGAACTCGGACTCGATCCCCATGAGGTCACCCGCGCGGTCGCGACGAACATCCTCAGCGAGTCCGTCAACCACGAGACCTTCATGAACCGCATCCGGATCGCCTGCGGACTGCGGATCGGCACCATCGACGACGGGGAAATGACGCGCCTCATCTATCTGAAAACCCGCCGTCGCCTCCTCAGCCTGCCGGCCATGCGGAAGGACAACACGCTGGTCATCCATGTCGGCCCGGGAAACACCCGCGCGTTGCTTTTTCAGAATGGCGGCATCACCCGCTACACCAGCTACCGGATGGGCACCCACCGGACCCGCGAGGCGGTCGACGGTTCGCATGCGGAGGGGTCCGCCATGCTCCGCGTCATCCGTGAACATGCATACGGAAATCTCGCCCAGATCCGCTTCGACTATTCCGACGTCAAGGTCGATGGACTCGTGCTCATCGGCTACGAGATCCAGTCGGTGGCCGCGGCTCTGAACCGGTTCCACGCAGAATTGCCCGATCAAGGCGATGCGGCAGTTCACCGCCGATGCGGCCAATGTCAGCGATGTCGAGTTGGTGAAACGTTTCCAGCTCGACTATCAGACCGCCGAGGCCCTCGTGCCCGCGCTTGAGATCAATCTCGCCGTCGCGGAAACCCTGAAATTGACCGACGTCCACATCCCCACCAGCGAATACGAGCAGGGACTTCTTCACGACCTCCTCGTCTCGCAGGAAATGACCGGTGCCTTCGCCGAGGAGGTCCTCCGCTCCGCACGCATCCTGGGTGAGCGTTATCAATCGGACCCGAGCCACGGCGAGCACGTCGGAAGCCTTTGCAACAGGTTCTTTGAATCTCTAGCGGAACTCCATCAGTTGACCTCGCACGACGCGCTGCTCCTCCAGGTCGCCGCCATCCTCCACGAGGTCGGCACCTACGTCAGTCCACGCGCCCACCACAAACACTCCGAATACATCATCCTCAACTCGGAAGTCTTCGGACTGGATCGCCTCGACGTCACCATCGTCGCGCTGGTCGCCCGCTATCACCGGCACTCCGGTCCAAGGCTGGATCATCCGAGTTATGCGACGTTGACCACCGATGACCGCATCCGCGTTTGCAAACTCGCCGCCCTTCTCCGGGTGGCGGACGCGCTCGAGCGCACCCATGTCCAGCGGGTTGCGGATCTTGATATCCGGATCGAATCCGGCATGCTCCGCATCCGTCTCCCCGGCCTGGCCGACGCGGCGGTGGAACGCCTTGCCATGGCCTCAAAGGCGGATCTCTTCGAACAGGTCTTCGGCCTCGGCGTCGTCATCGACGAGGACAACTGACCTAACATAATTTCTCATGTCCACTCCCTATCTCAACCGCGAACTCTCATGGGTGGAGTTCAACCAACGCGTCCTCAACGAAGCGCTCCGCGACGACCTCCCCTTGCTGGAGCGGGTGAAATTCCTCGCCATCACCGCGTCCAACCTCGACGAGTTCTTCCAGGTCCGCATCGGCGGCCTTATGCTCATGCGCCGCAGCGGTCGCAAGACCCCGGACGCCTCGGGTCTCACCCCGACCCGCAACCTCACCGCCCTGCGCCAGCGCATTCTCCAGATGCATGCGGAGCAATACAAGCTGCTCACCGGCACCCTTGTCCCGGCCATGGTAAAGGCGGGCATCCATCCGCTCCATCCGCGCGACCTAACGGTCGAGCAGATCCGCCCAGGTCACCGCCACCTTCGAGGACTCCATTTTCCCGCTGCTCACCCCGCTCGCGGTCGATCCGGATGGCGAACCGCCCATCGTCCCCGCCCTCCAGATCATCGTCGCCTGCCGGATGCGTCGACTCGCGAAACCGCATTCCATCCGTTACGCGCTCATTCCCATCCCGGAAGCCCTCGGCCGTCGCGTGCCGTCACCGATCGAGGGCGAAGGCACTGGCGTTCGTGCTCATCGAGGATCGTCGTCGCCCACCGCGCGGAAATGCTGTTCCCCGGCGAGACCGTCACCGCCACCACCGGCCTTCCGCGTCACTCGCAATGGCGACATCGCCGTGCAGGAAGAGGACGCCATCGACCTCGCCGGCGAAATGGAGGATGTCCTCACCGCCCGCCGCTTTGCCGACACCGTCCGACTCGAACTCCGCGTCCGATGTCTCCGCGCGACCTCGTCCGCGTGATCAAGGACGTCACCGCCGCCACGCCCGCAGGAGATCTATCGGGTCGACGGCCCGCCTGGCCTCGCCTCGTTCATGGATCTCGCGTTCCTGCCCGGATTCGACCACCTGCGCGATGTCGACTGGCCGGCCGCAGAACTCCCCTTCGATCACCCCGGGCGTTTCGATGTTCGAGACCATCGCCGCCGAACGACGTCCTGCTTCACCATCCCTACGAATCCTTCGAACCGGTCCTGCGCCTGATCGAGGAAGCCGCCGACGATCCCGACGTCATCGCCATCAAACAGGTTCTCTATCGGACCGCCAGGAAATCCCGCATCATCGACGCCCTCATCCGGCCGCGGAAAACGGCAAGCACGTCACCGTGCTCGTCGAGCTCAAGGCCCGCTTCGACGAGGCCCGCAACCTCGACCGCGCCGACGAACTCCAGCGCGCCGGCGCCCAGATCGTCTACGGCGTCAAGGGCCTCAAGACCCACGCCAAGATCTGCCTCGATCGTCCGCCGCGAGTCCGGCCACCTCCGGCGCTACGTCCACCTCGGCACCGGCAACTACAACGAGACCACCGCCCGGCTCTACACCGACCTCTCCTACCTCACCTGCAAGCCCGAGTATGGAAACGACGCGTCGCTCTTCTTCAACGCCGTCACCGGCCGCTCGAAGCTGCTGCGCTTCCAACGCCTCGTCCCCGCCCCCACCGCCATGAAGCCGCACCTTGCTCGACCTCATCGCCAGCGAGGCGGAGCGCGCGCAGCCAGGGCTTGCCCGCCCGCATCATCGCCAAGGTGAACTCGCTTCAGGACCCCGACATCATCAACGCCCTCTACAAGGCCTCGCAGGCCGGCGTCGAGATCCAGCTCAACGTCCGCGGCATCTGCTGCCTCAAGCCCGGCGACCCGAAGCATTCGAAAAACATCCAGGTCGTCTCCGTCATCGACCGCTTCCTCGAACACGCCCGCCTCTTCTATTTCCACCAGGGCGGCGACGCCGAGGTCTTACATCGCCTCCGCCGACTGGATGACACGCAATCTCGAAAAGCGCGTCGAGCTGATGATCCCCATCGAGCAGGCCGCCTTGAAACGCCGGCTCGTTCGCATCCTCGAGGCCTTCTTCCAGGACAACACCCAGGCATCCCGCCTGCTGCCCGACGGCACCTCCCAACGCATCGTCCGCGCCCGGGGCCAGAAGGCATTCCGCGTGCAGGAGCAGTTCTATCAGCAAGCACGCAAGATCGCCAAGGCCCGCGAACACGAACGCGCCATGACCTTCGAGCCCCACGTCCCGGCGGAATAGCGGGAGAAGTCGGGAGTTGAAGGTGGAAAGTTGAGGGCGAGGAAAGACCGCCTTCTCCACTTCCTCTTCGTTCTCTCAACTCTCCACCTTCAACTCTCAACTTCGTCATGCACCTCCTCATCGACCTCGACGGCACGCTCACCGATTCGCGTCCCGGCATCATCGCATCGATCCAGCACGCCCTTGCGGAATCGGGTCTAACCGTCCCACCGGCGGAAGATCTCACCTGGTGCATCGGCCCGCCGATTCTCGAAACTTTCAAAAAACTCGTCGGCCCCGACCATCCGGAACTCTTCGACTCCACCGTCATCAAATATCGCCAGCGATACGGCGAGACCGGCATGTTTGAGAACTCCGTCTATCCGGATATCGAGAACGCGCTCATCCAGCTTCGGGAGCTGGGCCACACCCTCCACGTCGCCACCTCGAAGGCCACCTTTTACGCGAAACCCATCGTCGGGCACTTCGGCCTCGACAAGTATTTCGCCAGCATCAACGGCAGCGAGCTCGACGGCACGCTCGCCAACAAGGCCGAGCTCATCGCCCACCTCCTCAAGAGGGAAAATATTTCGACCGGAGAGGTCGCCATGATCGGTGACCGCGAGCACGACATGATCGGAGCCGCAAAGAACGGCATTCCCGCCATCGGCGTCCTCTGGGGATACGGCACCGGCAAGGAACTCATGGCCTCCGGAGCCTGCGCCTGTGTCCGGACGCCAAGACTCCTCGCCGACGCTCTCGCCGCCGTCCAATAGCCTTTCCACATCGAGTTTCACAAAATGCCCTGAGGGTTTTTCTTGAAACCCGCCGCCCGCGAGGTCATATCCCTGCCGCGACACAGCACCGGAGGGGTGGTAGAGTGGTCGATTGCGCCAGTCTTGAAAACTGGAGAGCCGAAAGGTTCCGTGGGTTCGAATCCCACCCCCTCCGCCATTTTCAATCGTGGCGATTTCGAAATGGAATCTCCCGTCCGATGAAACAGTTAGCTTTCCCGAGCGCAAATTGTCGGGAACATGCGCACCGGTTACGAGCGGCTGAAGCCATCGGAAAAGTCGAGAGATCCGGTGCTGAAGTCGGCGAATGGAACCCGGCGGGCAACAAGGATACTGATCAAAATCGATCTAAAAATCGGGTGAATCTTCAGTAGCTCTGGTCCTGCGAATCATCGGAGGAAAAACCTCGTCCCCACGCCTGACTTTTCTATCATCCGCGCCAAGAGCTATTTCCATGCCTGTCCGCCCAAGCCTCACGAGCAATTTCGCCCATCTGCAATCGCACGATGAGCAGCTTCTCCGTCTCGGGATGCTCGCAGAGCGGTACTTCACCGACGACCCGAACACCTGCCTCCTGAAACTCAGGCAACTGTCCGAAGTCCTCGCCCAATTGGTGGCCTCCAACGTCGGGATCCTGAACCGCCCGGACGAGGGCCAATTCGAACTCCTCAGCCGCCTGCGTGATCACGGCATCCTCCCTTACGAGATCCACCAACTCTTCGGTGAAGTCCGCCGCACGGGAAATTCCGCCAACCACGCACTCGCCGGTGATCACCGCACCGCCTTGGCGGTGCTCAAGATCGTCTGGCAGATCGGCGTATGGTTCCACCGCACGTTCAAGGACGCGAATTTCAAATCCGGTCCATTCATCCCACCCCAGCCACCGGCTAACGAAACGCAGGAACTCCGCACCGAGCTGGAAACCCTCTCCAGCGAGTTGGCCCAATACCAAGCTGCCCATCACGAGAAAGCCCAGCAGCTCGACGCGATGGAAGCCGCGCTCAAGGCCGCCAAGGACGAGCAGACGTTCTGGGAGAACCTCGCAGCCGAATCCGAAGCGGAGAAAATCAGCCTCCAGCAGCGTCTCGCCGCCAAACAGGAAGCCGCCGCCACCCAGCTTCCGAAAGTGGTCGCCTCCATGGTCACTGCCTCCGCAAAGGCCGCCACTCACCTCCATCTCGACGAAGCAGAAACCCGCCTCTTGATCGACGACCAACTCCGCCAGGCCGGCTGGCTCGCCGATTCCGCAAACCTCCGTTACTCCAAAGGCACCCGCCCCGAGAAAGGGAAGAACATGGCGATTGCCGAATGGCCCACCGAAAGCGGCCCAGCCGATTACGTGCTCTTCGTCGGCCTCATTCCCATGGCCCCCGTCGAGGCAAAGCGGAAAAACGTCAACGTCTCCGCCTCCCTCGTCCAAGCGAAGCGATATAGCCGCGGCTTCAAGCCCTCCGAGGAAACTCTCATCCACGAGCAGAACTGGGGCGCGAAGGAAGAATTCCGCCTGCCCTTCGTCTTCTCCACCAATGGCCGGCCCTACCTCCGCCAATTGGAAACCCACAGCGGCATCTGGTTCTGCGACCTCCGCCGCCCGGACAACCTCAGCAACGCGCTTCAAGGTTGGTTCACCCCCGAAGGACTCACCGCCCTTCTCAAGCAGGATCAAGACGCCGCCCATGAGCAGTTAGCCAGCGAGACCTTCGACTACGGCTTCCTCGTCCGCTTCTATCAGCGCCTCGCCATCCTGGAAACCGAAGGCGCGATCTCGAAGGGAGTTCGCGAGATCCTGATCGCCATGGCCACCGGCACCGGGAAGACGAAAACCTGCATCGCACTCATCTATCGGCTCCTCAAGACCAAGCGTTTCCGCCGCATCCTCTTTCTCGTGGATCGCTCCGCCCTCGGCGAGCAGGCCGCCAACTCCTTCAAGGACACGCGGATGGAGAACCTCAACACCTTCGCCGATGTTTTCGGTATCAAGGAAATTGACGAGCAGAAGCCCGATTCCGAAACCGCCGTTCACATCGCCACCATCCAGGGCATGGTCCAGCGCGTGCTCTATCCATCCGAGGGCAATCCACCGCCCGCCGTGGACCAATACGACTGCATCATCGTGGACGAGTGCCACCGCGGCTATCTGCTCGACCGCGAGCTGTCCGAAACCGAACTCACCTTCCGCAGCTTCGACGACTACGTCTCAAAATACCGCCGCGTCCTCGATTACTTCGACGCCGTGAAGATCGGCCTCACCGCCACCCCGGCGCTGCACACCACCGAGATCTTCGGCCCGCCGGTCTATACTTACAGCTACCGCGAAGCCGTCATCGACGGCTTTCTCGTCGACCACGAGCCACCCTTCAAGATCAAGACAGAGCTTTCCGAACAAGGCATCGTCTGGGAGGCGGGCGATGAAATCGAAATTTACAAAAGCGACATCTCCGAGATCGAGCTCCACACCACGCCCGATCAAATCACCATCGAGGTTGAGAACTTCAACCGCAAGGTCATCACCGAGCCGTTCAATAAAGTGGTCTGCGAATACCTCGCCCAGGAAATCGATCCTGCCGCACCCGGCAAAACCCTCATCTTCTGCGCGACCGACGTCCACGCCGATCTCGTCGTCAAACTCCTCAAGGAAGCCTTCAAGGAACAATACGGCACCGTGGACGACGAGGCCGTCATCAAGATCACCGGCACCGCCGACAAGCCGCTCAAGTTGATCCGCCAATACAAGAACGAGATCTATCCGAACGTCGCCGTCACCGTGGACTTGCTCACCACCGGCATCGATGTCCCAAAAATCAGCAACCTCGTTTTCCTCCGTCGCGTGAACAGCCGCATCCTCTTCGACCAGATGATGGGCCGCGCCACCCGCCTTTGCCCCGAGATCGAAAAGGAATCCTTCCGCATCTTCGACGCCGTCGGCATCTATGAATCCATCCAAGGCGTCACCGCCATGCGCCCCGTCGTGGTCGATCCCTCTATCAGCTTCACCCAATTGACGCAGGAACTTTCCACCGCGCCCAGCGAGGAAGCCCGCGCCTTGGTTAGAGATCAACTCGTCGCCAAGATCCAGCGCAAGAAACGCCACCTCAGCGAAACCGCCAGACAGGACTTCGAAACCGCCGCTGGCATGCCGCCCGATGAGTTCATCGCCCACCTCCGCGCCATGCCGCTCGCGGAAGTCGCCACCTGGTTCACCGAAAACCCCGGCCTCGGCGAAATTCTCGATCGCAAGAACGACGGACCCTCCCAGCCCGTCTTCATCTCCCATCACCCGGACGTACTCCGTGAGGTGACGCAGGGATTCGGCAGCACCGACAGGCCGGAAGACTACATCGAAGCCTTCAAGAACTTCGTCAATTCCAGCGGCAACCAGATCCCCGCCCTCGTCACCGTCGTCACCCGGCCGCAGGAACTCACCCGCAAGCAGCTCCGAGAGCTTCAATACGCAGCTCGACAAGGCCGGCTTCACCGAAAGCCAACCTCACCGCCGCCTGGAGCAAGATGAACAATCATGAAATCGCCGCGCAGCATCATCGGCTACATCCGCCAAGCCGCCATTGGCGATCCGCTGATCCCTTTCACCGAGCGAGTGGACCATGCGCTGCAAACCATGTTGGCCACCCGCAACTGGACCACCCCCCAGCGCGAATGGCTCAAGAAACTCGCCGCTCAAACCAAAGCCAACCGCGTCGTGGATCGAGCCTTCATCGACGATCCCGACATGATTTTCAAAACCGAAGGCGGCGGCTTTAACCGCCTAAACAAGATCTTCGACAACAACCTCGACCAAGTCCTCAAGCACTTCAATGATTCCGTCTGGCCGCAGGCTTTGTAGCTTTTCTTTCTCTGATCCCAGCCCTTCATCTGCCACCCCATGCCCCAGCCCGATCTGCCCCAACCCCATTCCACGCCCCGCCGGTCACCGGCCGGAATTGGTGACGGCTCGGGCCCTGATCCGGCACTGCCAGCCTTGACCCTCCAGGCATTTCAGCTACGTTGCGATCACCGCTATGCACTTCACCCCATCGAAGCCGCTCTTCAGTATCACCGTGCCGAAGCCCAACTCCACGGCGAGGAAGGCCACGACGGCTTCGGTTTCGAAGCGGCCGAGGCTCACTACCGAGCAGGCGCTCAAGGGTTACGATTACCTGAAATCCCGCAGCTCCCGCAGCAGCTCCGCGAGCTGAGCCGTCTAGGGCCCGTGGACCGGGCGGGCCGGAAAGCTCTCAGGAAATGGACAGAAGATCACGGCCACGTGTTCGCCGAAGATCACTTCTTCCAACTCTGGACCGCCCAGGGAAAACGCGGCGGAGCCGAACATCAGGTTTATTACGATCCGGAGACCGGCCGTTGGATCAAGCGCCTCTACCACGGCGTCAATCACAGCACCCTCGGCGATTACCTCGTTCGGATGCGCCTCCATGCCGTGCTCTTTCCCGAGACCGCCTATCGGTTGGAAGGATTCACGATCAACCCCAAGAACAAGGAACTCGCCCCGGTGGTTTCCCAGCCCCACGTCGAGGTGGATACCACCCGCCCGCTCGTTACCAAGTCCGAAACCGATGACCTCATGGTCGCGATGGGTTTCGCGCCCGTCCAGCTCGTCCACGACGGTGTGCTCGACGACGGTTACTTCGCCTACCTCCACCCCGTCACCGGCGTTCTCGCTCATGACCTGCACGATGAAAACGTCGTTCGTCTGCCGGAGAGCGATGATCTCGCCGTCATTGATCCCTACATTTCCCTCGCCCGCCGGGGAACCTGGGCGGCGATCAAATTGACCGAAGTCGGCTATCCCACTCCGCCTGACGACCCTCTTCCGGAGTTTTTGCCACTCTTTTCTCCCGAATGATCCCCCATCTCTCCTCTTACTGATCACTGCTCACCCGGCACTTCTCACTCATCTCAATGACCCACGATATCGTCGCCAAACTCTGGAATTTCTGCAACGTCCTCAAGGATGACGGAGTCACCTATCACCAATACGTCACCGAACTCACCTACATCCTCTTCCTCAAGATGGCCGAGGAAACCGGCACCGAGGACCAGATCCCCAAGGGCTACCGCTGGGCTGATCTCGAAAAGAAGAGCGCCCCGGAGCGGCTGGAGTTCTACAAGATCGCCCTCATCCACCTCGGCAGCCATGGCTCCAGCCTCGTAAAGGAAATCTACGCCAACGCCTCCTCCTTCATCAAGAAACCCTCCACGCTCTCCACCCTCGTTAGCGACATCGGTAAGCTCGATTGGTATTCCGCCCGCAAGGAAGGTCTCGGCGATCTCTACGAAGGCTTGTTGGAAAAGAACGCCAGCGAGGTAAAATCCGGCGCGGGCCAATACTTCACCGTCCGCGCCCTCATCGACAGCATGGTCCACCTGATGAGGCCCACGCTCGACGACATCATCCAGGACCCCGCCGCCGGCACCTGCGGTTTCCACATCGCGGCGAACCACTACCTCCGCACCCACAACGACTTCGATTCCCTCACCGAGGCCAAGCAGAAGAAATACCGCACCGGCACCTTCTGCGGCATGGAACATGTCCAGGACACCCACCGCCTCGCGCTCATGAACCTCATGCTCCACGGCATCGAGAACGGCGTCCGTTATGGCGACACCCTATCCGAAGACGGCGCGGCCCTGCCCAAGGCCACGCTCATCCTCACCAATCCACCCTTCGGCACCAAGAAAGGTGGCGGACTGCCCACCCGCACCGACTTCACCTATCCCACCAGCAACAAACAATTCTGCTTCGTCCAGCACATCTACCGCTACCTCCTGCCCGGCGGACGCGCCGCTGTCGTGCTGCCGGACAACGTCCTGTTCGAGAGCGGCGTCGGCAAGGACATCCGCCGTGACCTGATGGACAAGTGCAATCTCCACACCATCCTCCGCCTGCCCACCGGCATCTTCTACGCCCAAGGCGTGAAAACCAACGTCCTCTTCTTCACCCGTGGCAAGACCGACAAGGGCAACACCCAGGAAGTCTGGGTCTATGACCTCCGCGCCAACATGCCGCAATTCGGCAAACGCACCCCGCTCACCCGCGAGCACTTTGCCGACTTCGAAAAAGCCTTCGGCACCGATCCCCAAGGCAATTCCGCCGCCCTCAAAAAACGCAAGGACAGCGGCGAAACCGGGCGTTTCCGCAAGTTCACCCGCCAATGGATCGCCGAGCGCGACGACTCCCTCGATATCTCCTGGCTCAAGGACGACAACGCCGAATCCAGCGCCGACCTCCCCGAACCCGCCTTCCTCGCCGCCAGCGCCATGGAGGAAATGGAAGCGATCATGGAAGACCTGCGAGGGATTCTAGCAGAGCTCGGGGAAGATGTTGAGGAGGTGGTGGCGTGAATGACGAATGCCGAATGACGAATGTCGAATGGGCAGAGGAATTCAGAGCCTCAGGAGTTGCGCCCACAAACGATTGGTCTTCATTACGATTCCTCAATTTGCGCTACACTGTAGCGACAATTGAGAAACGGCTCGATGACATTGACTGTTTGAAGGGCATCAAGCCGAGAATCGTGGCGACACTGTCGCCACAATTGGACGTGTCTTCGTTCTCACCCTCCATCCGTGCGACCCCATCCAAGGACAATAGAGCAACTGTCTTCAGCCCCAACGGGGCGAAACATTTCAGCCCAGGGCAACGCCCTGGGTCCCGGCATGTGATGATATTGAGCCCTGAAGGGGCGGCACATCTTCGACCGACCAACCCACGCCATGGATCGCCCCTTCAGGGCTCGGGCTCATGGGGAAATCATTTCCTAGGGCGATGCCCTAGGCTGGGATGGGCCGGGCCGTTGGCCCTGAAGAATAGTAACAGGAAAGTGGAGGTGGCGGGATGAATGACGAAATCCGAATGTCGAATGACGAATTGCCGAAATGGAATTCTGTGCGGCTCGCAGACCTGACCCTGAAGGTGGGTAGCGGATCAACGCCCCGCGGGGGAGAAGCAAGTTACCAGACGACAGGCATCCCCTTGATTCGCTCAATGAATGTTGTGTTTTTTGGCTTCAAGCGCCGGGGACTCGCTTTCATCGATCAAAATCAAGCAAGGTCCTTAGACAATGTCACTGTCCAATCCGACGATGTACTTCTAAACATAACTGGTGCTTCTATCGGACGAGTGACGATGGCCCCGGCTGACATGGAGGGAGCACGTGTGAACCAACATGTTTGTATTATTAGGCCGTCACCAACACTTGATGCGCGTTTCCTGAACGCCTTCCTCTCAGGACCAACGATGCAAAACTTCATTTTTGGGGAGAACTATGGAGTGACGCGCCAAGCACTAACAAAGCAGCAAATCCTAGATTTCGAGATCCCTCTTCCCCCCCTCGCCGAGCAGAAGCGGATCGCGGACAAGTTGGAGGCGGTGCTGGGGCGGGTGGACGCCTGCCGCGCCCGCCTCGACCGCGTCCCCGCCCTCCTCAAACGCTTCCGCCAATCCGTCCTCGCCAGTGCCACCAGTGGCGGCCTGACGGCGGAATGGAGAACGACGAATGGAGTGAATGACGAATGGGAGAACGCAGACTTACTCAGTATCTGTTCCAGTATCTCTGACGGCGATCACCTTCCTCCTCCTCAAACTGCAACTGGAATTCCGTTTCTCACCATCGGGAATATAAGTTCCGGTCAGTTAGACTTCACAAACGTCCGATACGTTCCCGAACCCTACTTTGAAAAAATACGAGCCACGCGCGTGCCGAAGCCAGGAGACACGCTCTATTCAGTTGTTGGTGCTTCGATCGGCATTCCGGTAAGGGTGGAAGTTGATCGGAAATTCTGCTTTCAGCGGCACATTGCGATTTTAAAGCCTTCGGAAGGCACGTCTCCAGGTTTCTTGCACATACTAATGGCCAGCCCCGAAGTATTTCGGGAGGCTTGGTCACGAACAACCGGAACAGCACAACCAACTCTACCACTAGGAGCCCTTCGGACGATCCCTGTCAGCTTGCCCACACTCGCCGAACAACAA
The DNA here is from genome assembly GCA_963810445.1 of uncultured Verrucomicrobiae bacterium. Taxonomy (GTDB): domain Bacteria; phylum Verrucomicrobiota; class Verrucomicrobiia; order Verrucomicrobiales; family Akkermansiaceae; genus Luteolibacter. The sequence goes on from CAWENZ010000051.1 coordinate 22,641, forward strand.
GAAATCGTCCGCCGGGTCGAAGACCTGTTCGCCTTCGCCGACCGGATCGAAGCCCGCCTCGCCACCGCGCAAAAGACCGTCGAGCGCCTCACCCCCGCCACCCTCGGCAAAGCCTTCCGCGGCGAACTCGTCCCCCAAGACCCGAACGAGGAACCGGCCTCAGCCCTCCTCGAACGGCTCCAAAGTCAGCCAGCCGCCAAGCCTGGGCGAGCAACCCGCAAGACACGCAAATGACTCTTCCATCCGTCATTCCCCTGCCCCCAAAAATCCAGTATCGCCTTCCCCATCCACCTCCGCTAGCCTCTCCCCGTCGCAACGCCCATGATTTCCGAGATCCAGATTGAGAACTTCAAGTCGATCGCCAAGCTGTCGATCAAGCCCGGTAGCGTCACCGTGCTGATTGGCGAGAATGGAAGCGGGAAGTCAAACGTGCTGGAGGCCATTGCTTTCGCGGCTGCGGCCTCGGCTGACAAATTGGATGATGAATTTCTGTTCAATCGGGGCATCCGGGTAACTGACAAGGAATGGATGACGGCAGGGTTTCAGAATCTGGCCGGAACGCCTCAACAAGAGCAACCAAGACCGATCCTGATTCGGATTGATGGTGAGAACGAGAAAGACTCCCTAGCTCTTGGCATCACCCGCCAAAATGAGGACGAGGGCGAACGATGGCAGACTCAACATTTGGTAAAGTCCGCCGAGATGGAGGAGATTCTTAGAGATCCCGCCTTTCTGGAAGCCGTGAAGCAATCCGAACTGTTCAAACTTCTCGCTGAAGGGAACACGGACGCCTCCCTCCGCTTGCTGGCTCAAGTCCGCGCGGCGGAAACAAAGAAAAAACAAGCCGCGCATTGGGCGTTTAGAGACTTCATGATCTATGCTCCGGAAAACTCCGCCATGCGGCGCTTCGAAGAAGAAGGTGCGATCAAACCTCTGGGAAACAAAGGCGAAGGCTTGTTGAAACTGTTGCAAGCCACGGCGGAAAAGGAAAACGGCCAATTCACCAATGAGTTGAAATCCCACCTCAACCTGTTAGGCTGGTTTGCCGATATCAAGTTCCCCTCCGATGTGGACGAGATCAAAGGGCGACTGCGGATTCAGGATCGCTGGTTGCCGCAAGACGGAAATTTCCTCGACCAGCGGAGCGCCAACGAAGGATTCCTCTATCTGCTGTTCTACTTCACTTTGTTTCTGAGCAAAGCGACCCCCCAATTCTTCGCGATCGACAACATCGACACTTCATTGAATCCCAAGCTCTGTGCCGAACTCATGAGGCAACTCGCCACACTCGCGGAAAGGACAGGCAAACAAGTCATCTGCACCACGCACAACCCAGCGATTTTGGACGGCCTCAACCTTCACGATGACAAGCAGAGGCTCTACGTGGTGCGGCGAAACAGCGAAGGACATACCATCGTCAACCGCGTGAGCGCTCCACGTCCCCGGCCTGAAGGTGCCCCGGTCAAGCTATCAACCGCGTTCATGTCCGGTCTTCTGGGTGGACTTCCAGACCATTTCTAACGCTACCCATGAACGAATTCGCCATCGTTTCCGAAGGGGTCACGGACTATGCCGTTTTGAAGAACATCCTTTTTGGATGGTTCAAGGGTCAGGACGCCGAACCATTCCTGAAGCCCTATCAGCCGGACCCCACGGCCGAAGGTGAGTCAAGTTGGCAGGAATTCGGCAATTGGGAAAACGTGCTCAAATATCTCCAAGAGAAAAAGCACCGCGACGCACTCGAATTTGCGGATTTTCTCATCGTGCAGATCGACACCGATCAATCAGAGCACGTGAACTTCGGCGTCAGCCAGAGGGAGAACGACAAACCATTGGAGCCACCGGGACTTGTGGCCAAAGTGGCCGAAAAACTCCAGGAGATCATCGGTCCTGACGATTTGGCATTTTACGGCGACCGGATCATCTTTGCAATCTGTGTGAACGCCATCGAGTGTTGGCTTCTGCCTCTGTGGGACAAGAGCAAGGCAGCAAAGTGCGAAGGATGTCTGGACGCCGTGGATCGAGCGCTAGTCAGAAAGAACGAAGCGCCGCTGAATAAAGACGCCGACCGATATAGGTCCGCATCGAAGGAATACGCCAAACGCAAGGTTCTCCTTACCGAGGGCCGAAAGAATCCAAGTCTGGAGATTTTTCTAAATGAGTTGGATCGAAGAAACATCATCCTCCCGGTGGACTGATTTCCCCGCTAACCGACCGATTCGACACCCTGAAATTCATGATCCTCGAAATGGGCGATGAGGTGAAAATGAAGAACCAAGCTCTACTTCGCCTATCGTCGCCAGAAAAACTTTACCTGCGTGGAAGTCCACACCATGACCCGAAAAAATGACGGTCGGCGCTGTCGCCGGACCAATGCGTGATGCTGGAAATGAGCATCGGAGCAGATGAACCATCTAGCACCCGATGCGGATCAGAGATTTCCCTTGGTCGCGAGTTGGTGGCAGCGCCAGAGGGCGCGGGGATGGTGGAAAAACGATTTCCAGAGAGATCCCTTGAGCGTGTTTGATGGAGTGCCGTCTCGGCGCAGGTAGCCGTACCATTCGCCGTGCTCCGGATCGTCGAAATGACGGAACGCCCACTCCCGGGTAAACGTCCCAGATTTATCCCTCTGCGTTTGTCAGCCTGGGGCTGTGGAGGCGCGGGCGGTCAGGCGACTTCTTCAGCTTCTGCCTTCGCCCGGCGCTCGGTGGCGATGCGGGCGGGGGTGAGCGCCGAGGCTTGTTCCGGGGTGGCGTCGTGTGGGAGTCGCGTGATGACTTCGACGAGGTAGTCTTCGGGATCGAGATCCTGGGCGCGACAGTTGGCGAGCAGGGTGTAGATGAGGGCGTTGTTCGTCCCGGCTTCGAGGCTGCCGAAGAACATCCAGTTCTTCATGCCGAGCTTGGTGGGGCGAATCATGTTCTCGACGAGGTTGGTGTCGATTTCGAGGACTCCCTGACTGAGGCAATGACGGATTTTCTCCCACTGGTTGAGTGTGTAACCGAGGGCTTGGCCGACGTTGCTGGCCGGACGCTGGGTTTTGTATTGCACGAGGATGAAGTGGTGCAGTTCGTCGGCGATGGGCAGGCTGCGGGCGCGGCGGATCAATTCGCGGCATGGGGGCGGTGCCGCGGTCTGGCGGGTTTGTTTTTCAATCTGGTAGATGCGCTGGATGAGGAGGAAGACGGGCAAGGTGACTTCGGGGGCGGCGGGGCCGAGGTCGGTGAACTTGCGGCGGGCGTGGGCGAGGCAGCCGCCGTGGCGCAGGCCGAACCTGGAGGCGACGGCGTCGTAAACTCCATAGCCGTCGGTGTGGATACCGCCTTCGTAGGCGATGGTGTTGGTGACTTCGTCGTAGCCGAGCATTTCCAACAGGCAGCCGGTGGCGCGCCCGGCGTGCCAGTCGAAGTAACAGGTGCCGGCGACGGGGTCGCGGTAAGCCCACAGGCGTCCTTCCCTAACGGAGCCGTGGCCGGGGTCCTGATAGTCGATGGGGGTTTCGTCGATCTCAAGATCGGCGGCCTGGAGGATCTCGGCTTTGATGGCTTTATCGATGGGACCGAGGTGGCGGGCGGTGGCGTGGGTCCAGGTGTTGAGGGTCTGGCGCCCGATGTCGGCTCCGTGTCGTCGTCGGAAGCGCTGCGACTGGCGGTAGTGGGGAAGGTGGTCCTGGTATTTGTCGGCGATGATCTGGGCTGCTAGAGCAGGGGCGATCAGGGTGCCGGGGATGGAGGGAAGCGGGGCGGACGCGATGACGGGCGGGCGGGCCTTGTCGGTCTTGTGGACGAACTTTTTGCGGATGGTGCGACGCCAGAAGATCTCGGACTTGATGACGTCGAGCTCGTCGTGGTGTTCCTCGCCGATTTCCTTCCAGTCGTCGGGGTTGGTGAGGACTTCATCGGGGATGGTGACGGCATCGACGATGATTTTGAGGTTTTTTGGAAAACGGTCAGCCTTGGTGCGGCGGGTTCTTGCTGCGTTTGATTTTCCCTCCTCCGGTGCGGATGTTTCGTCGCTTGCGTCCGGAAGAGGTGCCGGTTTTCCCAGCAGGAGTTGGTCTAACTCGAACTGGAGCTGGTCGGGGTCGAGCTTCTCGGAGCTGGAGCCGAAGAGGCGCTGTTGGAGACCGGCGATGATCTTGTCCTTGCGGGCGAGCTCGGACTTGAGGTGGGTGTTTTCAGCCTCCAGACGGGTGAGCTTTTTCTCAAGCTCGCCGAGGCGGTTGAGGAGCTGCCGGGTGTCTGGTGGGGTGCCGTTTTCCACTAAAACCGTAGTAGCAAATAGCGTGCCTAACGTATGCTGACTTTCAGGAATTTTGTGGATCAATCGGGGCGTTCATACCATGGCTTGAAGGTGGCTCCGCGGAGGTCGACGCCGTCGATGAGGAGTTGCAGGGCTTCGGCGTGGAGCTTGATGCGGCGCTGGCCGGGTTCGCTGGGGGCGGGCCAGCTGAAGCGGCCTTTTTCGAGTCTTTTGGCGGCGACCCAGGTGCCGGTTCCGTCAAAGTAGAGGAGCTTGATGCGGTTGCGGCGCTTGTTGGTGAAGACGAAGAGGGCGTCGGGTGCGGGGGTGGTTAGGAGCTGGTCGGAAGCGAGGGTGTGGAGGCCGTTGAAGGACTTGCGCATGTCGCAGGGATCGAGCGCGAGGTATACCTTGAGGGAGGAACTGGTGAGGTTCAGCACGGGCGACCTCCTTTCGCGGCGAGGTGTTTGCGGAAGGTGGTGATGAAGTCGGCGGCGAGCGGGATGGCGGCTTGGTCTTCTAGCAGGAGCGAGAGGCCTTCGCTGAATTGGATGACCAGGCGGGGCCGGAGCTGGCGCGGAAAATCGACTTCGACGAAGCGGACGTCGGTGCAAGTGAGCCGACAGGATGGAACGGGGCGTGGTTTGGACATCCGGGTGAGGATGCACGGTCCGAGGCGGATTGGTAGGGGGTGGATTTTGGGACGCTTACACTCGCGGAGCATCTCGTGCCATTCGAGGTATTTGGGGTCTCCGGTCATGCCATGGGCCATCAGCGTCGCGATGAGCGCCTCGTCGTGCGGCCACCAGAATTTCATGTCGTGCCAGTATTCCTGGACCGGTTTTCCATGGACATCGCGGAAGTAGAAGAGGCCGCCGAATTCTGGCATCCCAGCCGCGTTCCCACATCCAGTCGAGCATGTCGCAGCCGAGTTTCCCGAGGCGTGAGTCCTTGCGGTGCTGCGGCTTCTTCCATGACGAACCAGGCGGCCTCGATGGCGTGGCCGGGATTGAGCATGCGTCCGTCGAAGTGATCGGAGATGCTTCCGTCGGGCGAAACCACTTCCATCACCACCCGCAGGTCCGGTTTCACGAAGAGTCGCACGATGTCGTCGAGGCAGCGGTCGATCCACGCGGTTAGATGGGGTCCTCGCCGAGGTGCTTGCGCAGTTCCTGCGCGGTGACGAGTGTGATCATGCGGGTGCCGATGCCCTCCATCGGCCGTGCACCGGTGAATTTGGGCGGGATCCTGCCTGGTGTGAAATTCCAGTCGGTGAAGCGCTCGAACCAATGACGCGCCCGCGTCCGCCGAGGCATCGCTTCCCGTCGCCGACGGCATGCGCCGCATGGGCGATGGCGGCGAAGCTCTCGCTGTACGCATAACGACGCTTGCGGATCGGCGTGCCGTCGCGGGCCACATGGAAAAACATCCTGCCATCGGCGGGATCGACGCATTTCTCCTCAAGAAAACCGAGGCCACTCTCCGCCCAGGCGAGCCACTCCGGACGACGCTCATGTTCCTGATAGAGCGTCAGCAGCATCCAGCTCATCCGCCCCTGAGCCCACACGGACTTGTCGTCATCGAGCAAGGTTCCGTCGCGGTCGAGGCAATGCAGGAAGCCGCCATGCGATTCATCCACCGAACGCGGGAACCAGAACGGCAGGCATTCGTTGAAGAGCTTTCGCTGATAGAATTCGGCAAGCATCACCCGATCGATACCACCTCATTTTGTCGGACCTCCACCGGCCTGGCACCCCAATCGTCAAATCCCAGCGCATTCAGGCGCGCCATCAGCGCGTCCACCTGGGCCACACTGGGATTCCCCAGTGGCAAGCGGGCCGGGCCGACGGGAACACCGAGGCGGCTCATCAAGGCCTTGGCCGTGCCGAGGAATCCTGTGGAGGCGATCGCGTCGATCATCTCGATCGAGGTTGACTGGAGAATGCGGGCTTCCTCCAGATCACCGGCGGAGTGGGCAGCGATCAGGTCGTGGTAGAGTTTCGCCGCCCAGTTGTAGGTCGAGCCGACGCCACCACGCGCGCCGGTGGCAAGGGCGGCGAGAAGGGTTTCATCGACTCCCCATGGCAGGTCGAAACGATCATCCGCAACATCCAGGCTGCGCCGGTAGGAAACGAGATCCGGATTGGTGAACTTGATGCCGGCGAGCGTCGGGATCCTCGCCGGGGCTTCCATCAGGAACTTTTCCATCGGCAAGGTAACACCGGTTAGAACGGGGATGTCATAGTAATAGAACGGCGTCTTCGGAGCAGCACCCGCGATGGCGGCGCAACAGTCGATGAGCCCGGCAAGATTGCCCGGTTTGAAGTAGGAGGGAGCGAGCGCGCTGATGGCGCGGAAGCCGAGTTCACCGGCGCGGCGGGCGAGGACCTTCGCATCCTCGATGCAATTGCCTCCCACGTGGGCGATCACCTCCAGCCCCTTTGCCGGTCCGGCCTCTGCCCATGCATCGTAGAGTGCCAGTTTTTCGGAGGTGGAGACGGAATGCGATTCCCCGGTCGATCCGGTGATGAACACGGTCCCGATGCCGTTGCCTGCTAGAAAGGCGGCCTGTGCGGGAACCACTTCGGGAGCCAGCGAACCATCCTCATGGAAGGGCGAATGCGCTGCGGCGACGAGTTCGTGGAGTGGAATGTAGGTTTTCATGGGTGAAGACTTGGTTTAGTGACCGATGGGAATCTCGCCGGCCTCGGTATGGCTCGGGCGGATCAGGAGAACCGTGATGACGGAGAGCACGGCGACGGCGGCAAAGACGCCGAAAATGGTGAACATGGAGACCCCGAGATCACGCAGTGAACCGAAGCCCCAGTCGGCAAGACCGCCGCAACTGATGCTCACCAGGTTCATGATGCCATAGCCGGTGGCGCGCAGTTCGGGACGGGCGATCTGGCAAAGGATCGGCATGTTGTTAGAGTCGAACATGCCGTAGCCGATGCCAAACAGGATGAGGAATGCAATGGCCAGCCAGAGCAACTGCGTTTGCGGGGCATATCCGAAGCCGAGCATGGCGGGCACGACGATGGCCATGCCGATGGCGCTGGTATGGATACGGCCGCGCTGGCTTTTGCGCATCCAGCGGTCCGCGAGCCAGCCGCCGATGACGGCACCGACGATGGCGGCGAGCTGCCAGTAGAGTGTTGCCGAGACTCCAGCCTGGCCCTGGCTGATGGAGAACTCAGTCTTCAGGATGGATGGGCCCCAATCTCGCACGACCCATCCGGCGAGGGCAGGCAGGGTGAAATAGAGGATGAGTAGAAGGAAAGAACGGTTCGCAAACAACTCGCCGAGAGCGGCCGCCGGTGAGGTTTTGGGAACGACCACCAGCGGGCGATCCGGGTTCTTCAGCAGGCGGAAGAGCGGTAGCGCGTAGAGAACACCGATGAGACCCGCGGTGCCGAAGGCCCAGCGCCAGCCGAGCGCTGGATTGTCAGCGACATGGCCACTGAAGCCGCCGATGATCACGCCGACATAGATTCCCATCTGATGGAAACCCACGGCACGCGAGCGGGTGGGTCCCTTGTGGAAATCCGCGATGAGGGCAAGCGCGGCGGGAATGTAAAAGGCCTCGCTGACTCCCATCACCGCCCGGGTGACGAGGAGCTGTTCATAGGTCTGAACGTGACCTGTTAGCCAGGTGACGATGGACCAGACGAGCAGGCTTCCGGCGACGACATGGCGGCGGCTGAAACGGTCCGACAAATAGCCGCCGATGGGACTGAGAAAGGCATAGGTCCACTTGAAAACGGCGAGGATTTTTCCCCAGTCCGCGTCGTTTCCGATACCGGGGATGTCCTCCATGATGGAGAACTTCATCGACGCCAGCATCTGGCGGTCGAGGTAGTTGAGCAATGCGACCGGCACCAGCAATGCCACCACCAGCCAGGCGCGATTCATGGAAACCGGATTGTTGGAGCCTGATTCGGACATGTCTCAATTCACGGGGCGGGAACGAATTGAAAGACCTGCGGTGTACGGACTCCGGGTTTCACCTCCCCGTTGAAAAAGATGACACCGTTCTTCCAAGGAGCGACCGCCACGGTCACAGGAGGAGGCACGTCGAGCTCCCCTTTGGCGGACCAGGTGTCGGTGGTGGGCTGATAGCGGAGTATTTCCTTCGAGAAGCCCTTGTGCTCCTCGGGATTTGAGAGTCCCGCCTGACTGCCATCATCGCCGGAAACGAGGAAGATGGATTTCCCTGAAACCGGCGCTGGAGAGGCAGAAGCCACCAGCGGGTGCGGCAAGTCGGCGAGGCGCTGCCATGCCCCAGAAGAGAACTTCCAGGCATCCCGCAGATAGGTGCGTGACGGCTTGCCAGCGGCATCCGGTGCCAGCGAGCACCCGCCCATGAAATAGAAGACATCGCCGATGGCGGCGGCGGTCGCGAGGATGCGCCCGGCGGCCGGCAGATCGGGCTGGCGTTGCCATCCTTGATCCAGCGCATCGAGATCCAGCATCCAATGATTGTTAGACGCGTGCGTCGAATCCGGTTTCTCAATTCCACCGCAGAGATGAATCCGGCGCCCGGTCAACGCTCCGCCCATCTGAGCGAGTGCGACGGGAAGATCCGGAAGGCGTTTGAAAACAGGTGGATCGCCCGGCGAGAGTGAGAGGAGCCAGACCTCATTGAAGTGGCGAGCGGCATTTCCACCACCGATCAAGACAATGCCTTCGGTGGATGTCAGCGAGACTCCGTAGCCGTTCGCCTCCGGCAGATGCCCGATGGTTTTCCAACCGTTCTCGGGAGCTGCGAGGTCGAGCGAGAACAACGTGTCATGCCAGACCTTTTTTCCACCCTTCCATGGCATCACGCCATCGGGAAAATTCGCACCTCCACCGGCAATGAGCTGGTTGCCGATGATCCCGGCGAAACTCCCCGCGAAACCATGGGCATCCGGCACGCGCGGCAATGGAGTGGTCGGCACCACTTGCGCAAGTGCGCCGCCGGACACCGTCAGGGTGGCTGCGACAAGCGGATAGATCATGGGATTTGGCATGCTGGAAATGAACCAACCACGGGCGGGTAACTCAAGGCAGGATCATGATGAACGGGAACCGCCCGCAGTGCGATGGTTTGATTAATGGTTTTGTGAACCAACCGGTCATCACCAACGAATGGCCTTGCATCAAGGTAGGCATGGCGGAATATCCACGCCATGGAACAGGCACCGATGCCGGCAAGGGGAAACCTGGTGGTGGAATGCGCGCGGGTGATCCGGCTGCGGATCGCGGGCGGCGAATGGCAGCAGACGCTTCCCGGCGAGCGGGCCCTGGCCGAAACCCTGCAAGTCGGGAGGGATACCGTAAGGCTGGCGCTTCAGTTGCTGGAGCGAGAGCAAGTGCTGAGTCCCGCGCAGGCGGGCAGCAAACGAAGCATCCGGCTGGCCACCAACCATCGCATTCAACCGAGATCGCGCAGCCTCCGGATCGGCATGCTGTCCCCGCTGAGGCTTGAGCAATTGTCCCAACCCGTGCTGTTCGAGGTCGATCACCTGAGGCGCGCGCTCGCGGACAAAGGGGGGGCGCTGGACCTCTTCGCGCCTGCTTGGTATGAACAAAAGAACCCGCTCAAGCGCCTTGCCCAATTGGTGAAGGACGAACCGTGCGACGCCTGGATCCTGTTCCGTTCGAGTGCACAGATCCAACGTTGGTTCGAGGATTCGGGAGTCCCCTGCCTGATCCGCGGCTACCCGCAAGCAGGAACCCAGCTCCCTCATCTGGATGTGAACTGGGAGGCAACCGCGCGGCATGCGGCGGGAAGACTCTGGAGGCTCGGCCACCGCCGGATTGGAATCCTCACTCCGCCGGAGGCGCTTGGCGGCGTGGAGGCTGCGGTAAAGGGCGCGACCGAACTCGGTGAACCCCATTTCAGCGTGCATGAAATGCCGGAGAACCGGACGGTTGAAGGATTGATTCAAACCTTTTCCAGGGCACTCAAACTCAAGGAGCCACCCACCGCCGTGATCGCAACCCGCGCCCGCCAAGCGGCAACGGCGATGACGTGGCTAAGCTCCCAAGGGATCCGGGTGCCATCCCAGATCAGTCTGGTCTCACTTGCCCACGAGCCATTCATGGACTATCTCGTTCCGGCTGTTAGCTGTTACAAGGTCGATCCGGAAGGGGTTTCCAAACAGGTCATCCGGCGCATCGAGTCACTGCTGGAGGGAAGTCCGAATCGCGGCGGCCATTCATGGATCACCCCGGAAGTCGTGAAGGGGGCTTCGATCGCCGAAGCCCGGACGTTCTCGTCATGACGTCTGATAGAAGCAGCGGAAGCAGTGGCAGGGAGATCATCCCGCCTCATCGCGCAGAACCGGATCCTGAATGATGACCCAGGTCTTTTGGCGGGTGGTGAAACGAATCCGCAGGGCTTTGACCTTGTCGCCCGCAGGGAACGTCCCTCCGGCCTTTCCGTAGGCGTAATCCGCCAGTTTTATCCAGTCGTTGCCATGGATCGAATATTCAAGCACCGCGCCGACCGCTTGATCCTTGGTGCCACCCCGCTCGCCGGTTGGAGCTTCGGCCGACGACAGGGCGATGGGGGCGGCGAACTCCCAGGTCACCGAGTCACCGGCGTCCGGAAAGGAACCGATCCAGAAAAAGGTCGCATCATCCCAATCAGCCGCCTTTTCCGCGGTCGAACTGTTATATCCAGCCAGATTCGTGATGACCGTTGCCTTTGGTTCAAGCCGGTCGGATTTCATCAAGACGATCGTTCCGTTGGAATCCTTGCCACCGTCGCCTTCCAACTTCGCACGCATGGTCACTTTCGCACCAGCGGGCACGGTTGGGATCTCGAACCGCCAGGTGTTGTCCTTGTGCTGCCCGCCGGCACGGCCGGTATGCGCGTCTTTAGCGACCGTGCTTCCATTGATCAGGATTTCGGCATCGGAAATGTTCACCGCGTGAGCGCCACCGGTGAACTGGAATATCGCGCGCCAGATTCCCGGGGCGGACAACTCGGTCGTTAGATCGAACTCCAACGGACCCTGCGCCGCCGCAAGTTGCTTGGCCGTCCACTCGGCCACGCCCTGCGGCTTCGATCCAGCGAGCATCGTGCTGCCGCGTCCGTTGAGGAAGGTGCGGGCGCGGAGTTTCGCGGGATCATGCCCGGCGAGATCGATGGGGCCGCTTGCCCTTGTCGAGGAACCGTTAGGAATCGATCCATCAAGCGTGTAGCGCACATCCGCGTCGGGAAACGGCAGGTGAATCGAGAGCTTTCCCGCCTTGTGCATCGCGGTGGGCACAGGGATCCGATAATTCACTCCGAGAAAGCCCATGCGCCGGAGCGACTCCGGGCCGAGACGATTTTCAAATCCCCCATCATGCCGCTGCTCCTGCGGCGTCCAGCCGACTTCCGCCAAAGCGGCGAGACGTGGCCAGGTCTTGTAGTCGGCGTGGGACGCATGAGTCGGCAAATCGAGCACGTCACCTTTCCAAGGCTGCACGAACTCCGTCCAAAGCGCGGCATGCACTCCCATGATCCGGTCCTTGGCCGCCTGCGGCAAATCACCGCCGTCACCTAACGGATCGAATGAGTAAACGCGGGCGTCATCGACCGGACCCGCCCACCAATGCGACGGCGGTTCACCCTCCGCACCGGGGTAAATCATGTCGAAATAACAATGCTGTCCCGGCGCCATCACCACCGGAAACCCCTTCTTCGCGGCGACATAGCCGGGGCCGGCACCCGTCCACGCCATGATCCCCGTGCCACGGTCGAGCCGGTCGTCGAGCGCTTCATTCCACGCGAAGATTTTCTTTCCACTGGCGGCGGCGATCTTTTCCAGGCGCTTGGTGAAATACAGTTGTGCTTCATGGAGATTGCCGAGTTTCTCCGTCTCCATCAGTTTCCTGATCCTCGGACAATCCTTCCACGCATCATGATTCACCTCATCACCACCGATGTGGATGTATTCGAAGGGAAAAACCGTCTTCAATTCGCCAAAAACCGTCTCTATCAACTTGTAAGTTTCGTCATTGGCCGGTGACAGCGCGTTTGCGGTGAATCCTTGCGCGGACACTCCCCCACCCTTGCCCTCGGGCAGCAACTCGGGATAGGCGGTGACGATCGCCAACGAATGACCCGGCATGTCCACTTCCGGCATGATCTCGATGTGACGCGCCTGGGCGTAGGCGACGATCTCCCGCAACTGATCCTGGGTGTAGAAGCCACCGTAGCGGGTGTGGGTTTCCTTGCGCGGATTTGGCAACGCGCATTCGCTGCCGCGCCATGCGCCGATGGTGGTCAACTTCGGATAGGCCTTGATCTCGATGCGCCACCCCTCGTCATCCGTCAGGTGCCAGTGGAAACGGTTCAACTTGTAGAGGGCCATCGTGTCGAGCAGGCGCTTGACGTGCTCGACACCGAAAAATTGCCGGGACTCGTCCAGCATGAACCCGCGCCAACCGAAGCGCGGCTGGTCCTCGATGCTCACCGCCGGGATCACCCATTTCACGCCAGTCACCGCTGTTGCTGAGAACGCCTCCGCGGGCAACAATTGCAGCAGGGTTTGACCGGCGTAGAAAAGTCCCGCCTGCTCCGCCGCCTCGATGCGCACGCCGGCCGTCGAGGACTCCAGCAGGTAACCTTCCTCTCCCAACCGTTCCTTCAGCGATGGGTTGATCACGAAGGAAATCCCCTGTCCCTCCGCCTTCACCGGCAGGGCATACCCGGTGGACGTCCGCAAGCGCCCGGCCAACAGCTCCACCCCGCGGGCGGCCTGACCAGTGGCGATCAACGAACGTCTTGTCGCTCAGAACAAACGCCGGAGCCTTGATTTCCTTCACCGAGGAGGGCAGCGGGATCAATGCGATCGAGGCGTTCGATATCCCGGTTAGGACAAGCAATGGGACAATCGCGAGAAGCCGATGGAACATGAATTTCATTTGGTGGTTGTCGAGGTGGATCTAACTTTCCACGCCTTTGGCCGCAGGCGCATGCAAAGCCACCCTATTTCAGGCAATCGTTCAAGGGCAGTCGCAAGAAATACAATTCGCAAGAACCTTCGTAGAGCACGCCGATGTGATCCGCGCCCGCGGGGGCCAGACAGGAATATCCCGTGCCATTTCTCGAATCATAAAGAGTATCCCATTCTTCCGGCCATGTGGTCGCGTTATCCTTGGAAAACTTCAGCGTCATGTGATCGCGACCACGGGTGCTTGCCGGATTGGAAAACACAAACAAAGACCCATGACGCGGGTGGTCCCAACGCAACAAGCTGGCCATGCAGACCGGTTCGGGCAACGCACCTCGATCGGTCGAATGTGGCGTCCAGGTTTTTCCGAGATCCTTGGTCACCATGATGGTGCGGGAGCCGCCGCGGTTGTCACGGCAGTTGAGCATGAGCACGCCATCTTCCAGTTCGACCACCTGGGCCTCGGTGGTGTCGATCCTCGCGCCTGTGCCGATGGTCCACGTTTCGCCATGGTCCTTGCTCCAGAGAATCGTCGAAAAGGGCTTGCCCATGGTTTCTCCGCCATCAGCGGCGCGGAACTGTGCGGGAAAGACGAGCGTGCCGCTCTTCATGCAAATGCCTGCTCCGGGACCGTTGAAGGCGAGCCGCCAGGCGGGCTCCTTGAACTGCTGCGTGATGTTCCGGAGTTCCGACCAGGTCTTCCCATCATCATCGCTGTGGGTGAGAATCAATTGCCCGGTTTCATCAGGGGACATGCCCGGACCGGAATTGCCCCACGCGCGATTGCCATGACTCCACAGGGCGGCCACCCAGATACGTCCCGTTGCCTGGTCCACCAGGATTGCAGGATCGCCGCAGCCGTCAGCTTCGTATTTCACGCCCATGGTTCCGGGATGCATGGCGACTCGCATGGCTTCCCATGTTTGTCCACCGTCGGTGCTGCGCGAGGTACCGACATCGATCTTTCCGGGTAGGTCACCGCAGCCTCGGTAGCGGATGTCATAGACGGCGACCAGAGAACCGGACTTTGTTCTAACCAGACCCGGAATTCGATAGGAGTTGGAACCATCGTCGCCCCGCTGGCGAAGCGCGATGCCGATGCGTTGCGGGATTGAACGCACGGTGGGATCCGGAGTAATCACCTTGCCACCGCACTTCACTCGCTGGAGCGAAACTCCGATGCGACCATCGATGTCAGCGCTGTCCTTGAGAGTCACCGAGACCCAGAAGGAATTTCCGCCGGAGGCAAGTGGCTTGCCAGGCGTGAGGACCAGTCGGTTGGAAATGGAATGGGTTTTGGCGATGGCCTCGCCGAACTGGCCGGAAGGATCGCTGGTTCCAGTGACGATCTCGATGCGATCAATGTCCTGCGGACGGGTGGTTCCCTCCAGCGAGAGTTCCACGGCTTCCAGCAGGACTGGCTTTTCATTTCCTTCGGTTGTGATGGTGAAACCCAACACCGGATTGATTGCCTTGCGCCGCAGAACGGGAACGACCGGACTCGTGGTGACCATGCCGAGCACTGACATCGGACCGCTGCGGTTGATGGATAGATCGTCAATCAGCACGCCTGCAACGCTGCTGCAGACCCAGCGCAGGGCACTGACACCCGCCGGAAGCTCCAATTCGATGTGAGCATGATAGCCACCGACTTTCACATCGTCCTTGCGGACCAGTTCCCTCCACTGTCCGCCTGTTTGAAATCCACACGCATTTCGAAGCCACCGCGTGAGGTCCAACGCTCGGCCCAAAAATCAAGCATGCGTTTTTCCGAGGTGGGAGCGTCGAATTCAAGACTCATCGAGCGATCTTTCCCGCCGACGATGTGCATTGCCTGTGTGCCGGAGCGACCCTTGGCACCGAGCACTTCCGCGTCGCCTGCTTTGGCCGAAAGTTTTCCGTAGATCGAAGTGTGAGAGGTCAGAGCTCCGGAAGGCAACGTGTCAAAGGATTCCATCGCGCGTGCGGAAGACACGATCCACGCGGAGAACAGCAAGATTCGAATGACTGACATCACGGCATTAAACAAATTTTCTCAACATGACCTTGCAACACGCAATGTGATGTTCCGACCATTCAGCAAACCGACATGGGCAAGTGATGAAGCACGTCTCCCGACGTGCTTCATCCTTTCGATTCGCCGATATCCGGATCTTCTCCGAATCAAGGTGTGCCAACCACCTTGAGACGGGCGAACTTGGCTGCGGCACCACTTTTCGGAATCGTCACGGTGACGGTGTCCGGATTCGCATCACCATCGTTGGTAATCACCACGCCGGAGGTGGATGCTCCCGTATCGTCTCCCACGGTGTAAACCTGTGGCCAGGTGGCCAGGTCGGTTCCCGCTTCCACCGTTAGAATGGCGCCCGTGCTGGCTCCTTTCGCACGATCATCGCGTTCGAACGTGAAGACCAGATCCGTTCCGCCAGAGGTTGGCACGGGAAGCTGGGCACTGTTGGGAACTTCCGGATTCCCGCCCTTTAGAACAAA
This sequence comes from uncultured Verrucomicrobiae bacterium, assembly GCA_963810445.1. Taxonomy (GTDB): domain Bacteria; phylum Verrucomicrobiota; class Verrucomicrobiia; order Verrucomicrobiales; family Akkermansiaceae; genus Luteolibacter. Next base: position 38,306 of record CAWENZ010000051.1, read on the forward strand.
CTCCACTCCGTTAGGGATTCCGTCATGATCCGGATCCTCGTCTATGCCGGTTTGGCCACCGAGACTGTAGCCGCCGATCCACGAGAGGTAGGCGGAACTCGCGACCGGAACGACATTGAGCACACCCGTGCCGGAGAAGCGGGCGTCATCCTTGTGGGTGGCGGACGACGAGGTGGAGCCCCATGTTCCGTCGGCTTGTTGGGTGGCGCCGAAGAACAAGCTGCTCACCGTTTCCGTGCCGGTCGGTTCGACTTTGCCACCGTCGATGACGAGCTTGCCACCATCGTCGATGGAGGTTCCGTTGACGGCGAGGATGCCCGCATTGACCACGGTGTCACCGGTGTAGGTGTTGGTTCCTGCCAGGGTGAGTTTTCCGGAGCCCTCCTTGGTCACGGCCGCGGCGATCGCGCCGCCGCCAAGAGCGTTGGAGAGGGTGACATCATTGCCGTTCGTGTCGAAGGTAGCGACCTTGCCGTCCACCAGCGTCAGGCGGTTGCCTGCTGTGATGTCCTGCGTGTTGCCGGTGTTCCATTTCAAGGTGCCGCCATTCATGACGATGGATGTCGCTCCGGCGGTGCCTGCCGTGTTGACCAGCGCCTGATCGGAGAATGACAGCGTGCCGGAAGTGGCGGTGACCGTGCCGAGGTTGATGGCGTCGGTGTTGGCCGTCGTCGTGTTAGATGGATTCGTGACACTCAGGACGCCGCCATTGGCGACCAGGTTAACGGGTGACGCACCGCCGGAAGAGGAAGCGGTTTCCTTGCCAATGAAACCGGCCAATTCCAGCGTGCTGGATCCGGATTTCTCGAAAGTCAACGCGCGCACCGCTCCTGCGCCACTCTTGTGGGAAAGCAAGGCCCCGTTGAAAACCGTATCTCCGGAGGATTGGGCCACCGAGATATGCCGTGTCGAGGCACCGCCGATATCCGTGCGAATGGCGCCATAACCGGTGAGCGAGCTGAGTGTCAGCACATCATTGGTGTCATTGCCAAAACCGAAGTCCTTGCGGTCGGTGACGGATGCGCCCGTATCCAAGGCGAACGCGCCGGTCGGCATCGCCGCAGTTACAGGTGACAAAATCTGGAAATTGCCACTCGTGCTGCCCGTGCCGTCCGCATTGTGAATCGTTTGCGTGCCGCCACGCAATTGGAGCGTGCCGGTGCCGGCGAGTTGACCAAAAAAGAATGACCCGGTGTTGCCCGCCGTGGCATTGCCCAAGGTCACCGTGTTCGCACCGAAGTCCACCACCGCCGAGGTTTCCAAGGATCCGTTGGACAAGCCCCTGCCCAGCGAGGTGTTCGTGGTCACCACCAGGGTGCCGGCATTGACGGTTGTCGTCCCGGTGTAGGTGTTGGTGTTGCTCAAGGTAAGCGAGGAGGTCCCTGTTTTGGCGAGCGATCCCGCACCGCTGATCACGCCGGCAAATGAGGTTGGCGTATTCAATGCACCAACCGTCAGGGTCTCACCCACGACAATGTTTCCGCCCGTTCCCCCTCCTCCGGAAAGCGACCCGACGGATGAATTGCGGACCACCGACAGGGCGACTCCAAGCGTGTTGTCCAGGGTGAATGCGGACGCGCTGCCATTGACGCCACTGGCATTTTCCGCGACGCCAAGCGCAAGTGTTCCTTCGGTAACCTGCACGGCACCCGCAGTGGTCGTGGTGTTCACCAGGGCGATGGTGTTGGTTCCGATTTTGGTTAGAGTGAAAGCATTCAGATCAAGACTCGTGGCTCCGTAGCCATTGGTCAACATGGCCCAGTTGCCGCTGCCACCGATGCTCGCGTCGGCGTCCAGCTTGAGGTTTGAAACCTGTGCGAAACCATTGCCAAGCGCAGTGCCGGTATTGACAATCGCGCCGGTGCCACCGACCCCGGTGCCGGAAATGGTGAAGCCGTAGATCGCTGCAATGCCGTTGAGTTCCACTGCCCCGCCGGAACCGATCACCACTTGCGAAACCGGCTTGCCGACTTGCGTCGCTCCAAGCGCGGTTGGATTGCCGATTTTCAAGATCCCGCCGTTGACCAGGACATTTCCGGTGAAGGTATTGGGGTTGGAGATGGTGAGGGTGCCTGTGCCGGATTTGACAAGGTTCATCGAGCCACTGAAGTATCCAGCCCCATCAAAGGTGTATGAATTGGTGTTGTTCACCGTCACGGAGGCGGGAAGAAGCGCGCCAATCAACGTGACGGTGCTGTCGGCGGCCGGGTTGTTAAAAATAAGCGTGTCACCCCCGTAGAACAAGTTGTCCCCTTCGGAGAAATTGGCATCCACCCCTTGCTCAATAAATCCGGTGGTGGTGTTCCAGGTGCGGACTCCCGCGGCACCTGCGGTGAAGACATACTTCTTGTTGGCCACGTCATCCGAAAGTGTCCCACGCCAACCGACGGTTAGATTGCCGGGATTGGTCACCGTGCCGAGTCCGTAGGTGAAAACATCATAGACCGTGCTGGCGACCGGATTCGAATTGAAACTCACCAGGGTCGCGCCGTTGAAGGTGGCTCCATTCGCTGTCAAACCCGTTGTGGTCGCTCCACCGGCCAGCACAATGCCGGTTCCCGTTGCGCGTGGTCAGCAACCCTGTGGTGCTGCCAGAGCCGGAGATCTTGCTGGATCCAGTGACATTGATGGCCGAGGTGAGCGAGCCGGTTAGTTTCAGGCGACCTTGGGCCACGGTGGTCGTGCCGGTATAGGCATTGGTCCCGGACATGGTCACGACTTGGGTGCCGCCACCGGTCACCAGCTTGCCGGCCACGCCGCCGATCGTCACGGCACCCGTTCCGCTGGTGATGGTGTTGGCGAACGTCCATGTATCGCTGTGCGAGAGAGTGAGTGTGCCGTTGTTGACGATCGTCGCCGTGCCAAGCGTGCCACCTGTGCCAGCGTGACGTCGGTATTGGTCGCGCCGGGAATCCCGCCGACGCGCAATACGCCGTCAGCCGCAATGGTGACCTGGCCACTGAGCGTGTTGGTATTGGTTAGAATGACGCCACCGTTGACCGCATAATTGGCAGGCCCCGTTTCGGCAATGGTGAGGTTGCCGTCATTGGATATGACGCCTTGCAGTTTCAGGGTGCGCGTCCCGGAATTGTTGGAGTCGTCAATGGTGGAATTGGAAGCGGTTTGCAGGATGATGTCGTTCGTCCAGGTCCCACTGAAGTTTTGTTGCTCGGCGATTGTCCCGCCGTTCAGGGTGATGGTACCCGGATCCCCAGGCGTTCTTGCCGTTGCGCAGGGTTTTCACAAAGACGCCGGAATTGATGGTCCAATTGCCCGAGTAACCGAAGAATCCGATTTGGTCGGTGAATCCGGTGCTGCCCGATGAACCGGGACGGAAATCGAAGATCGCCGTGCCGCTGCCGGTGGAATTGACAAGGTTTAGATTGCCGGTGCCGGTGAGACGGGTGTTGGTATTGATCGTTGGATTTGCAAGGTCCGTCCGGCGGCGACCTGCCAGGTTTGCGCGCTGCCAGCCACAAGATTGCTGTTGATCAAGAGATTCTGGGTCGCAAGTGACAGGTCGATGCCGGAGCTTCCCAGAGTGAGTGTATTGGTGGCTGCGGTGCCAACGGTCACCAGTCCACCCGGGCCGACGATCTTGATTCCGGCCCAATCGAGGTTCGCTCCGAGTGCGGTGCTGTTGGCAGCTAGCACCGTGCTGTCCCAAGTGCCAATGTCGCTTGCCGTCGGCAATGTGTCCCAACTGCCCGCAAGGTTGAGCGCCGTGGTGTTGTTCTGCTTGATTCGATCCACAGCAAATACGGACGAGGAAAGCGTGACCAGCGAGGTCATCACGACAACGAGGAATCGATTGGAGCTTTTGTGTTTCATGATGGTTTGAGACCGGGAATGCACGCAGACCTTGGCATGAGATCCGCAAACGACAATCCATCCGGATCGGTCTTGAAACAAAACCAGTTTCAGTTTCTTTCAAGCTGAAGGAGGAAAGATCCGGTCGAGCGAGGTTCCATTGATCCCGTCACACGGGCTCACTTCTCCTCTGCTCCCAGCACTTGGAATTCCGCCAAGGTCGGTGTGTCGCGGGTCTTGTTAAGGTTGAGGCGAAACACTTGTGCGATGACAGGGTCGAGCGTTAGATCACATCGGTCACCAATCCTGGTTCCGACGGCCAATGATCTCCAGTGGCCATTCACTTTAAAGCATCAACCCATTGAAATGAATCAATGAATATTTGTGATTCGATTTGATCTGTGACAGAAACCAACAAGTCACACTTCCTAGCTTCATACAAGTCGTCCCGACGATTCTCCGGGGAAGCCAGAAGGCCTTCCAATTAGTCCATCTTCATGAAATTCATATTATTGGCCATGCTTGCCGCCAGTTCGGTTGCCGCTGAAACCCACGTCCAGACGGTCAAGCTGACCGGCGATGAAAGCGATGCCCGGCTGCTCGAGTTGGCGTCAAACGTGGTGCCTTCCCCCGGCAACTCGCCTATCACAAGGAAGAGTTCATCGGTTTCATCCACTTCGGTCCTAACACCTTCACCGGCAAGGAATGGGGCAACGGCATGGAGGACGCCAAGGTTTTCGCACCGGAGAATGTCGATACCGACCAATGGTGCCGGGTGATGAAGGATGCGGGAATGACCAAGCTGATCATCACCGTAAAACACCATGACGGGTACTGCACGTGGCAAACCCGCTACAACACCGGCTTCTCGGTGCATCAGTCGCCTTGGATGAAGGGCAAGGGCGACGTGCTCCGCTTGCTTTCCGAATCGTGCAGGAAACACGGCCTCAAACTCGGTGTGTATCTTTCTCCGGCCGATCTCTATCAGATGGAGAGCAATGGCGGATTCTACGGCAACGGATCGAAGCCAGTCGACTCCGCGATTCCAACCGATTCCGCGGGTTTCGAAAGCGAGCCGGGCAAGGCCCGCGAAACGGCACCCGGAACGCCGGTGTTCCACCATCCACTCGACGACTACAACCGCTATTTCATGAACCAACTCTATGAGTTGCTCACCGAGTATGGCCCCATTCATGAAGTCTGGTTTGACGGCGCCAATCCGAAGCCCAAGGGGAACCAGGATTACCGCAAGGACCTTTGGTTCGAGATGATCCGCAAACTCGCACCTGAAGCGGTGATCTTCGGCGGGCCGGACATCCGCTGGTGCGGCAACGAACGAGGCGGAACCCGTGCCGACGAGTGGAACGTCATCCCCGTCACGGACATGAGTCTTTCCGGGCTCGACCGAACCTCTCAGGAGATCGGCGCCGACGCACAAATCCTCGCCCGCAAGTATGAGGTTTATGGACAATCGTATCCGGTCAATTTCCTCAACTACATGATTTCCGAGGTCGATGTTTCGATCCGCAGCGGCTGGTTCTGGCGCAATGAAAATGAACAAAGCGTTCGCTCCGCCGATGACGTCTTTGACATCTACGAACGCTGCGTCGGTGGCAACGCCGTCTTGCTGCTCAACGTGCCACCGGCCAGCAACGGCAAGCTGGGCCCGCGTGATGTCGCCTGTCTGGCCGAGGTCGGCCGAAGGGTGCGCGCCACTTACGGAACTGACCTTGCCGCTGGTTTCACCACCACGGCCAAAGGCATCGACAGCTCGAATCTCGACACCTTCTGGCAACCGAACGGAACCCAAGAATCCTTCGAAATCACACTCCCCACGGAGCAAACCATCAACCGAATCGCCCTGCAGGAAGCCATCAGCAAGGTCGGCCAGCGGGTGAAATCCCACGCCGTGGACGCGTGGATCGACGAAGCATGGAAGGAAGTCTCCAAGGCAGGTGTGATCGGCTACAAACGCATCCACCGGATCGCCGATGTTAGAGCATCAAAATTCCGCGTGCGCATCCTCGATTCGCGCAACACGCCAGCCATCGCCACATTTGCCACCTATTTTGACACCGCTCTGCCGAAAGCCGTCACGATCACTCGAAACTCCGCCGGCAAGGTGCAACTCGGAACGGGCAATCCAAGTGATGCGATCTACTATACCACCAACACCTCGGATCCGTCCGCATCATCCACGCCCTACCACGAACCGTTCGACCTACCGGACGGCGGCGAGGTGCGCGCCCGCAGCGTGGTGGGCGCGCAGCTGGGTCCGGTCACCAAGGTAACTCTCGGCATCGTGCCGCTTGGGTGGAAAATCACAGCAAGTAGCGAGCATGCCGGCTACGAAGCCGCCAAGGCGGTCGATGGCGATCCCTCGACCTTTTGGCACTCCTCGTGGGCGGACGGACATCCCAATCATCCCATCACCTTGACGATAGAGATGCCGGAGAAGAAAGGTATCCGCGGTTTCAGCTATCTGCCGCGCCAGGATAAACGAGTTCCGGACAGCATGGTCGAGGCCTGGCGCATCGAAGCCAGCACCGACGGAAAAATCTGGAAGGAGATCGGACAAGCCGAATTCGGCAACCTGCTCAACGACCCAAGCCAGCGGGTGGATCTCTTCCCTCGCAGCTACCACACGCAGAGGTTGCGTTTCATTTCCCTTCGCGGTGTGCAGGACAAACCTTACGCAGGCGCTGCCGAGATCGAATTGCTCGGCGAATGACGAAGATATGCGGTTGAAAACCGCACCGCTGGACCAGGATTCTCGGCAAAGCCGCATGTTTTCCCAACCGAATCAACGCAAGACCACCGCGCGAAAGAAGAGCCTGGGTTGACTCTCCGTGGAAACCGTCACTGTCATGGCTGCTGAGTCTGCCAACACTTCACCGGCCGGATCCCACTGGATCATGTCCGGGCTGGTTTCTATCCGATACTGTTTTCCGGGCACTGCCTGCCATGCGAAGTCCCAGCCCGCCACGGTGGCGGTGAGTGACGTGGCGCGAAGGTAGGAGGCTGCGGATTGTGGATCGGTTCCGGCAAGATACTCATCCGCATTTGACACGCCGTCACCATCACGATCCGATGCGGAGTCATCGACTGCGGTGTTCAATTCATTCAGGATTTCCCATGCGTCGGGCATGCCGTCTGCGTCCACATCCACGGATGGATTCATCAGCCAATCCGCTTCCACCCGGGCGAAGGTGATTTTGGTGTAGTTGTCTTTTTCAAACAACACACCGATCGACTTGTCCGGCAGGATGCAGATGGACGAATAGGCACCGAGGCCACTGTAGAGCAACCGCGAGACCGGCCAGGTGGCCCCGCCATCGGGTGAGACACGGAGGGTGAAATTGATGCGGGATGAGCCATTCGCCGGGTTTCCGAATACCACGAATTCCTTCGGATCTCCGCGGTGGGTGCTGGTCCACTGGATCACGCTGCCCTGGCAAACGGGGTCCGGAACCGTGGCTAGCCGATAGAGAGAATTCCAGGTGCCATCGCGCATGGAGGTGGCACCTCCGGGCGTGTAGTGCGCCCATGCCCGTTGTCCGTTAGAGCCGCCGGGCGTGCGCATGGAAAACAGCAGTCTGCCGTCATCGAGTTCGCAGGCGGTGTTCTCATTGGTCTGTGGGGAGGTCGCTGGCACCGTCGAACCAAAATCCCAGGTGACCCCGTGATCGGAGCTGAAAACCGAGCAGGATTGCACGACTCCGGAGGCGTTGATCCGTTGTGAGGGAAACACCAGCGTGCCATCGCGCATGGCGAAGCCGTGTCCGGGTCCCTGGAAGACGAGTCGCCAGTTGGTATCGTCTTTGACGGCGACGGTGATGTTGATCGGCGGGCTCCAGGTCAGTCCGCCGTCGGTGCTTTTCGTTAGAACATATTGACCGGTCTGGGTGGGATCGGTTCCAGCACCCGAGCCGGCGTAGCCGTGATTTCCAAACGACCACAAGGCCGCAGCCCACAAGGTGTCCGTGACCGGATCATGAAGGATGCATGGGTCCCCCACCCCGTTTCCGGAAGAACCGGCGACACTGGAATCAAAATCCATGATCACCTGCGATGTCGTCCATGTCGCGCCGCCATCGGTGCTGCGGGCGTAGCCGACGTCGATATTGGCGGGAAGATCGGAACCGCCAGAGTAGCGATGGTCATAGACCGCGTGCAGGACGCCGGTGGTATCGCAAACAATTCCGGGAATCCGATAGATACTCACACCGCCCTCTCCGCTGGTTCTCACATCCGAGAAAAGCGGCACCAGACCGAGACTGAGGTTGCCCGCTGGATCATTGTTGGCAGGAAGCATCGCGCCGGTTTCCGCACCGGAGAATGTCAGGGAATCGACGGCAGCGTCGATAGTGGCACCGAGAGCTCCGTGGCGCGCGGGGACCGCTGATAGATAGAGGCGGTTGGCACCTTCCGCGAGGGCCAGATGGATGACGGGTGACCAACTGGTGGTGCTCCCGTTAGTTTCCGCGAGAGGGGTGGAGGAGGGATTAAAACTGTCTCCGGAGTGAATCCTCCATGTGGTGACCGTTCCCGCCGCACTCTGGCGGAGCGTGAGGGCGAGAGCATCCAGCGTGGTGGTGCCGCCGGCAGCGGCCGTGATAGGGATTTCGAGGACGGCGTGCGCGCCGAAACGAGGGATTTCCCTTGGAGTCTGGGTGACCTGGGCGGAAAACGGCGGGCCGGTGGGAGTGCCCCAGGTGGCGGTCCATTGGCCATCGAGTGCGGCGATTTCCGTGGCATCGAGCGATTTCGAATAGACGGCGATCTCCGCGATCTCGACGGGAAGACGGCTGAACGGAGATCCTCCGTTAGAACCGATGATCAATCCACCCAGATTGGCGACTTCACTTTCCGAGACCGTCGCGGCGAGTGTGCCGTCGATCCAGTGCTCCATGGTGGTGGCAGTATTTCCCACGTTCGGAGTGAAGGTGAAGACATGTCGCTGCCAGCCAACCGCCGCCGCCGTGGTGGAGGGTTCTGCCAGATTCCAGGCGATTCCCCCGCCGGTGGGAGTCACGCCGGCCTGCCAGGACCCGCTGCGGACCTGCACGCGGGTCCGGCCGCTGTTGGTGGAGCCGTCGAAAAGAAAGCCATCCGCAGTCCCTATCAGCCGACAAAGAAATGCCACACTGCGGGGGCCGGAGAGGGTTCCGAATTCCGTGGTGGCATTCGACCACAGGTCGTTGGTGCCATCGAAGCGCATGACTTGGCGAGCGGATCCATTCGCAGTGACGGTGGACCGAAAGACCTGACCTGAAACCCGGCGGGCAAGATCACGGGTGGCGGTGCCCGCCTGCACCGCACCCCAGCGGGAGACGGCGCCGGCGGAATCGAAGGCGGCGGCGTGGTCCGCGACGAACCATGCGTGGAGGTTGTCCCATGCGGGCAGCGGACGACTGCCGGTGAGGCTCATGCGCATCGCCTCCGCCGCCATGCGGGAACCTAACACGAAGAGGCTGTCGGCATCGTAGTGGATGCCGAGACCGTCGATATTCTGAATCGTTAGACCGGCTGACACGGCCAGTCCGACATCGTTGCTCGCTGCCGCAAGGGACGCGTGACGGGCGCGGGTGGTATCCCGATTGGTGCCGCTGCCGGCGATTTCCCCGATGACTCCCTTGAGTCCGGCGGCCGCTGGGAGGTCGGTCCTGAGATTTCCCAACAATGCTGTGAACCGGGCATCCGCCGCATTGGCTTCGGTGGCATCGTTCGACTCGCCCTGGACGTAGAGCAGCGAACTGAAGGACACGGAACCGAAGCCTGCGGGAGGACTGGCAGCTGCGGCGGTGGCGGTGGCGACGAGATTCTGATAGGCGGTGTCCGAGCCACTGCCTTTCTGCCAGAGCGTGTTTCCGCCGCTGGAGGTGGTGGATTTCACGATGCCGAAGTTCCGAAAACCGGCATCCCAGAGGAGACGGGCAAAGGCGATCTCCGGACCAAATGATCCGCTGGAAGCAGCGGCGAGTGTGATCCAACTGCCGCCGTCATAAAACCAGACGCCGCCCGATTGCTCCGCAGGATGGCTGCCGATGGGCAACGGATGAAGGGTCGTGGTGGAGGGAAACCCGAGCGCGTTCCCCTCGCCCGTTAGAATGTGGACCGGCAGGGCGTTTCCCGCATTTCCATCCGCGACAAGCGGGTTGGTGCCGTTCTGATATTCCTGAAGGTTGGTGAACGCGTCGTTATCCGGGTTTCCTGTTGGATCTGCGCCGGTGATGGTGGAAAACCAGGTGTATTCCCATGCGTCCGGCATGCCGTCGCCATCCGCATCCGCGCCGGGCGGGAGCCAGGCACCTGTTTGATCGTAGCGGACGTAGTCGATGGTGGCGCTGAAATTGTTTCCGAAGGTAGCGCTGGTGAAGTCCCCCATGATCAGGCGGCTGTCGTTGTTGCCGTTGTCATAAGGAGCGCCGGTTAGAGGCGTGAGCCGCACGCCATCGCGCCAGATGTGGTACTTCGCGTTAGTGGCATCGTTGACGACGCGGATGGTGTGGAAGTTCCCATCGAGGTTGTTATGAGCGACGCTGAAGGATTCACCGCCGGAGTCCTGGGTGTGGTCGCCGTAGATCTCGACGAGGATGAGGTCGTTGTCGGTGCCAAGCCAGAGGACGTAGCCATTGGCGTTGGCGTCGAATTTCAAGCGGGTTTCGAGAGTCCAGCTCTGGTTGTTTCCGGCATTCCATCCGGTGTTCGTGCCTTCGATCCAGGCACCGGCGCTACCCGGGTTCACGGCCTTGAGATCCGTGGGTGCGGGCAGGGTTTTGGTGAGGGTGCCGGTCTGGGCCCATGAGTTGACGAAGGCGGTGCCGTTCCAGATTTCGTTTCCTTCGAACTTGGATGAGAACGAGGAACTGTCCTTTTCGATGTGTGGTGGAATTACCACAGGAACCGTAGCGGGCGGCGGGGTTTCCAACAGCCCGAGCGAGGCAGCGATGCGATCGCCCACATAGGTCTCGCCGCTGGCATTCGGATGGACGGCGTCGTAAGTCTGGGTGGCGGGATCGAAGCCGGTATCCGCATCCACCAGCCAGACCGGCGAGGTGGCGGAGACGGTGTTTTTCGCGGCCACGAGCGCGGGCAGAAGAGCGTTGAGCGTATTCACCTGGGTGTCCCGTGTCGCGCCTTGATTGGTGTGAAGAACGCGGTTGAGGTGGATGCGGACGTTTGGATTCGATGCCCTGAGTTGGTCGATGATCGTGCCGATGTCATCACGCACCTGGGTCTCCACGACACCATCTGCTAGATCGTTGATACCGATCATGATCGAAACCGTGTCGGGCGTGTAGGTGGTGCCGGAGTAGGCGAGCGTGCCGGCGTCTGCGGTGGCGTAGGTCGCGGATTGTCCGGTCCAGTTCAGCAGCGAGCCGTTGCCGAGGTTGTTGGTGTTGTAGCGAGCGGCCGGCAGGGCAACCCGTGCGTTTTGCCAGGAGGCCCGCCAACCGAAGTGACCGTCGTGGACGTTTTCGAATGACTTGGCCGTTGACGTTGGGCGCGGTGATAGAGCTGTTCGCATAAGGTCCGGTGACCGAACCGGTGAATTTGTAGCCCGTGGTCGCGTTGATCGGCACGCCTTGGTTCGCAAGATGCTTGAAGACGGTGTAGCGGTAGCCGGGGTGATCGCCATTGCCGCCCTGGGTGATCGAGTCGCCGATGAAGACCAGCTTGCCATACTGCCGCGCCACGGTGCCCGCGGCAAAGAAGGCCTGGGCGTAGCGCTCGCCGATCGTCAGTTTGGCTGCCTTGTTGAAATGAAGATTATCCGACGCGACCTGGGCCTGGAGATCGAGGTTGCTGAAGTAGTCGATGTAAGCAGTGCTGGCAGCGATGGCGGCTTGACTGGCACGCACCGTATCACTTTTCGCACCGGCGTTGGCGATGCCGCCGATCATTCCGAACAGGTTGGAGGCATTGGGAAGATCCACACGCAGATTGTCCACGAGGGTTTTGAAATTGGTGCCGGCGTCCGCCGCTTCTGGCATTGCTGTCGCTCTCGCCCTGCAGATAGAGCAGGCCGACGATTTCAAAGGTATCGCCATTTGCCGGTTAGGGTGTTGGTGGCGGTGGTGACGGTGTCCACCACGTGCGTGTACATGTGGTGATCGGTCGCGGATTTCAGCCAGAACGAGTTTCCACCACCGCCACGGCTGGCCTTGATGATGCCGAAATCTCTAACACCGGCGCGGTAGAGGGTTCTGCCGAAATTGATTTCAGGGCCCCAGTGGGTGGCGCTGCCGGCATAGTAACCGCCTTGTTGGTCCTGCAAGCTGGTGAACACGCCGCCCGAGTCCCCGATGGGATGGGTAGGGTCGGCGATGTTGTTCCAGAAGAACTTGATGTGTGAATCCGCTGGATCGGTTCCGGATGTGGGATCCGCCTCGCCGGCATTGGTGGTGCCCAGCGAGTTCGACTGGCCGGTGAGCACGAAGAGCTTGTAGTGCGCGGCGCGCGCCGGAAGAGCGGCGAGCAACAACAGGAAGAGGATGAGGCCGGTGGCGTGTTTCATGAAATGGGCTGGATCTGCGGTTCCTCCGCCAACGAACCATCAACTGGGAGGTTCAGAAACGCAAAGATGCGCAACTGGTTGTTCGAGAAGACCGGTAGGCCGGGAGCAAGACCCGCAGAGCAATAGAGAGCGAGCCGAATTCAAATCATTTGATCGCTGTATCCCGCGTTCAGGAGGACCTCGTATGCAGCACGAACCCTTTGGGGAACTTCCTGGCAACTTGCAAACCCAAGCGCCGGGTAGTCGAGGATGCGTTGAAAATCACCGACCATCGCCGCGATGACGAGACGCGGTGGCAATTCGTCCGTGCAATAGGCTACCAGATCGAAAGGCGGCGAGGTCGTGACGCATCCGATTCCGGGCCATTGGACGTCCAAGGCCGCCTGCGTGCGGCGCTCCATGTAAGGCTTCTGAACCACGATCACCGATGTTGGGTTTCTGCCCGCATCCGCGAGAAGCTCCCTTGAATAACGGATGTTCTCGCCGGTGTTGGTGGCGCGGTTCTCGATGAGGATGCAATCGGCGGGCACGCCGAGGGAACGCGCACGCGCCGCCATGGTGGCAGCTTCGGTTTCCGGCCAATCCTGAGTCATGCGTCCCCTTGCGCCGGAGAACAAGATCCATGGCCCCATGCCCGATTGAAACAAGGTGACCGCGTGATCAGCAACCCTCAGGTCATTGCTGCCGAAAACCATTATGCCATCGGCCGCTGAAGGGACATGACCGAGTTGGTGATATGTCCAGAGCACCTCTGCCGCCTCCCGGACCGAAGACGGCAAGGATTGCCATTTCGATACTGGAGAACTCATGTCAATTCCGGCGGCGGCGTAACAACAACAGCATTCCGATTCCGCCTAACAAGGCAGCGGCGGGCTCGGGAACCGCCGTGATGTTGACGAAGTTTCCCGCCACAAATTCGCCCGAGAAGTTAGAACCTCCGGATGTGGCGTCATAGTCGATCTGCCAGGTATTGAGACCTGCGGTGAAGATGCCGCCGTCGGCCAGCGAATTACCGTCATACGTGAAGATCCCGCTGTTCCAGGAGCCTGTGTAGTTGATCAGTGAAAAAACGGTGTTTTCCGCGAACGCCGCAGCGGGGCCACCCGTGGCAAGATCGGCGAGCGTCAATTCCACCAGGCCCGTGAGGTTGAGATCTCCGGTGACCGACTGAAGGTCGGCGGCAACGCCCAGCCCAACCGTCGAATCCATTTCATAGGCGAAGGTGGAACTGGCAGCGAAGCTCAAGGTGCCTGTGGCGAGAGTCGCGACGGACGCGCCGGGCGAGAGCACCCCGCTGACGTTCACGGCTCCGGCGATGGTGCCCGTGCCGCCCAGCGTGGCTCCTGAAGCCACACTAACCGTGGTGTTTCCGAGGGCGCCGTTGACGAGCAATGTGCCGGAGGCAACCGTGGTCGTATTTGTGTATGTGTTGGAGCCACTGAGTGTGAGAACTCCGCTGCCTTCCTTGGTTAGACCGACCGAGGAAACTCCATTCTGAATCGTGCCGCTGAACGTCGTATTCGCTCCCGACGAGCCCACCGATAGAATGCTGGAAGCCGCTCCATCATTGCGGATGACGCCTGAGGATGTTCCGCCATCGTCGAGGCCGCCGATGCTGTTGCTGAAGCCATTGAGGTCAAGCGTGCCACCTTTGACCGTCACGAGGTTGGCATAGCCACCGGACCGCGATGCGCCAAGAGCGTTCACATGGTTCACGACGACCTTGCCCGCATCGATTTGCAGGCGGGGGAAATAGTTGGCCGCCGAGATCCGCATGGATCCCGCTCCTTGCTTGACCAAGGTGGTGGATGCGCCATCGGCGACAGCGGTCTGCCCCATTTGGCCGGTGAAATCGAGTTCCACGGAGGTCGCGCTGCTATCGCCGACATTGATGTTCTTGATGCCCACCCCGGACTGTCCCGTGCCATACCAGTTTGCGGAAATCGTAGCGGTTCCGGGGTTGTTAGTAGCGTCGTAAGTGATTGCGTTGTTGAGATTGTAGAGAGTGAAACCGGCAGAGCTGCCCGAGTTCTTGATTTCCATCACGCCGCCAGCCTGCCCGCCCAGGGTGATCGCTTCCGAACTGACCAACCAGGCGGCACTGCCACCCGTGAAAGTGAAATTCGTCTGCCCGTTGATGTCCAACGCACCGTTGCGCAGGGTAAAACCTTGGGCATACCCTCCGTTGACCCCGATCGCGTTGGCATTCCCGAGTTTCAGCGTTCCCCCGGTGATGACCGCGTTCGCCTGGCTCCAAGCGGTGCTGTTACCGCTGAGGGTGAGGGTTCCCGAACCTGCCTTGACCAGTTCAAGCGACCGGCCGCTGGTCCCTTCGTTGAAGGTTCCCGAGTAGGTCGTGTCCGTCGATTGATCGACGATGAGGGTTCGCTTCGCATTGGTTCCTCCATCGGCCCAATCCGTGCGCACCGAGCCTGAACCACTCAGTTCACCGATCGTGGCTGAGGCTCCGTTGTAGGCGGAACCTAGAATCAGGCCGCTACCGCCGTTGACCACTTTCGTCGCACTGCTGGTCTGGCCGGTTGGATCGGTGTTCGTGGCTCCGAGGACGACGTACCCCGAGCTAATCGTTAAAGTGCCTGCAAAGCCACCGGACTGGCTCAACTTGAGCTGGCCACCACCGGTTTTTGTCAGGTTCCCGGTGAATCCGCCCGTACCAGACAGCTTCAAGTTCGCCGTCGCATTGAGCGTGAGCGTCTGTCCGGAAGCGATGACAACTCCGCTTTGGCTGATGTCAGTGCCGAGATTGACAATCGCACTCGCATTGAAAGTGGCATCGTCCCCATTCGACCATGTCGCAGGGCCGTCCCATTTATCCGCCGCGGTCCAAACCGTATTTGCCGGATTGGATGAGGTCCACACGAGACTCGCCGCTCCAAGTGGTGAGGTCAGCACGGCATATACCGCAAGAGATCCGTAAACAGGCAAAAGGTATTTGGACTTCATGAAAACATCGAGGAGATCATTTGACACATCAATGGCGGGAAAAATCCCTGATCTCATCTCGGCGGACAAAGGAAATGATCTGGTTTTGTAAACAGACCACCCTCGCCTCTGGTTTCAGCAACCAACCGAATACACGGGCTTGTGAAAAACCACTGCTTGCCCACCATCTTACGAATGAATTTTTGGAAACTCCTGATCTGGATCGCCGGAACGCTCATGCAGGCCTCACATGCCTTGGAATTTGCCAGACCGTTCGGGGACTTCATGGTGCTGCCACATGGCCGGGCGATTCCGGTGTGGGGACGCGCTGAGCCTGGCACGGAGATCACTGTGAATTTCGGCGGGCAATCGGAATCCGCGCGCTGCGACGACAAAGGACAATGGCACCTGATGCTGGCTGCGGAGAAACCTTCTGCCATTGGACGTGAAATGAGCGTCAAGACGAGCGACCAGCGTCAGGTTTTCAAGGATGTGCTGGTGGGCGAGGTCTGGCTTTGCTCCGGCCAGTCGAACATGAATTTTCCGCTTTCGAGGGCAGTGGGAGGAAAGGCAGAGGCAGCCAAAGCCGACGAGTTCCCCGCGATCCGCATTTTCAACCTAGCCGGAGCACCGACCGACGGGCGGGCCTATGATGCCGCGACTCTCGCCAGGCTGAACCCGAAGGATCATTTCTCGGGAACATGGCACATCGCATCCGAGACCTCCGCCTCCTCCCTATCCGCTCTTGCGTGGTGGACGGCCAAGGAGATTCATCTTAAGAAAGGCATTCCCATCGGCATCGTCGAGAATGCGGTGGGAGGCTCGGGCGCGGAGGCTTGGCTGCCCCGCGAGGTTTTGATGTCCCGTCCGGATTACAAGCCGCTGCTAGATGATAGGTGGCTGGACAGCCCTAAAATCGGTGCCTGGGCACGTGGCCGGGCGAAGCTGAATCTCGGACCGCATCTCGACGCGATGCATCCCTTCCGGCCGGGATTCCTCTTCGAGTCCGGCGTCCGCGAATGGGCCGGCTTCCCGTTTGCCGGAGTGATGTGGTATCAAGGCGAGACCAATGCCGAGATCGCCGACGAAGCCTGGAACGAACGCATGATCGAGGATCTCGTCACCGGTTGGCGGACGGCGCTCAAACAAAAGGACCTGCCGTTTTTCATGATCCAACTCCCCCGCATCGGCGGCAACGATCCGCTGCGGGCGCATTGGCCACAATTTCGGAAAGCGCAGGAAAATGCCGCGAAAGATTTGCCTGGAGTAAGCCTCATCGTCACCCAGGACCTGGGATGGGACAGCCCGGACGTCCATCCGCCCGACAAATTGCCCGTGGCGGAACGACTGGCGAAAGCGATCCTGAAATAGCCCTCGTCTTCGGCTGACGCACCTTGCCACATCCACCGGGGGATCCTCAGGCACGGTCAGTCCAATCGAACTTTCCCATGGAATCGCCTGACCTGCGGGACTCCGCGATCTATGTGGAAATTCCCACTGGTGTGGCAAACCAACCAGCACAAAACTCCGGCAGCAATCCGATGCTTCCCCTACCCTTTCCCTCATGAAACTCGCTCTCCTGCTCCTCGCGTGCCCCATGCTGGCAAATGCCCTGCCCGCATTGATTCCCAAACCTCAGGAAGTGAATGTTGGAGACAGCACCCTCACTCTAGCCTCGCCATGCATCGTGGAAACCAGCGTTCCCTCGGATGCATCGCGACTCATCGAAATACTTCGCAGCTCCGGTCTAACGGTTTCTCGATCGGACGGAAAGACAACTCCGGCGATCCGCCTGACCCATGGCGAGGTCAAGAACCCGTATGGGTTCAAGGGGGCCTATCAGCTACGGATTGCAAAGGGCGGCATCGACGTCACGGCCAACGACTCCGCCGGCTTCTTCCACGCGGCGGAAACCTTGCGCCAGTTGATCGATCCCGCCTCGGGAAACGTCGTGGTGCCCTGCGTGGACATCAAGGATTGGCCAGCCTTCCCGGTCCGCGGCTTCATGCTCGACACCGGCCGGAACTATCAGTCGCCGGAGCTCATCAAGGAGCAGATCGAGGTGATGGCCCGCTACAAGCTCAACGTGTTTCACTTCCATTTCACCGACAACCCCGGTTGGCGCCTGGAAAGCAAGGTTCACCCCAAGGTCACCGATCCCGCATCGATGTCCCGCACGCCGGGGAAATTCTACACCCAGGCACAATTCCGCGATCTGGTGAAATTCTGCAAGGATCGCCAAATCACCCTGGTCCCGGAAATGGACATGCCCGGTCACAGCGAGGCATTCCGCAAGGCCCTTGGCATTTCCTCCATGAACGACCCGGAAAGCCGCAAAATTCTCAAGGACCTGCTCACCGAGCTCGCCTCGCTCGCCACTCCGGAAGAGATGCCCTACATCCATCTCGGCACCGATGAAGTGCGGGCAAAGGGCGAACATGTTGACGCCACCTTTCTTCCCGAAATGTCCGCACACGTCCGCAGCCTCGGCCGTGAGGTGATCGGCTGGCACAAGGGACTCGCAGGACGCGGCGGATAAAAAACGCATCACCCAGCTCTGGGCCCGCGCCAATCCGCTGCCGGAGAATCCCTTCATCGATAGCCGCTCGACCTATATCAACCACATGGACCCCTTCGAGGTGGTTTCCACTTTCCTGTTCCAGCAGTCATGCCGCCGTCCGCACGGCGATGACAAGGCACTCGGTGGCATCCTCTGTTCATGGCCGGACATCCGCATCGAGAACGAACGCGACCAGTTGCTCCAGAACCCGGTCTATCCCGGCATGCTCACCTTCGCCGAATCCCTCTGGCGCGGGATTGAAACGGACGACAAGGAAGCCTATTGGGCGAACCTCCCACCGCCCGGCACTCCGGAATACGCGAAGTTCTGCGAGTTTGAAGCACGCCTGCTGGACCACAAGAAACGCTACTTCGCGGGCAAGGAGTTCCCCTATGTCAAACAAACCGACCTGCGTTGGAAAGTCATCGGTCCCTTCCCTCACGGCGGCGATGTGACGAAGGAATTCCCGGTGGAGAAGGACTTGCTCGAAACCTATCAGGTCGATGGCAGGGACTACACCTGGATGTCCCGCGAGTTCGGCGCGGCCACCGTCTATCTGAAACACTTCTTCGGATTCGGCGCGCCACTCAAGGATGCGGAAGGCACCTGCTATGCGCTCACGAACATTTGGTCACCGAAAGCACAGCAAATGCCGGTGTGGATCGGTTTCCACACCTGGTCCACCTCAGACCGCCGTGGTGCCCCCACCCCGGCCCAAGGCGAGTGGCACTCGAAAAAGCCATGGATCCGCGTGAACGGCCAATTCATCGCCCCACCGAAATGGAAGAATCCATCCATCCCCGTGAACAGCCTTGAGATTCCCTACACCGATGAGTCTTACACCTGCCGGGAGCCCTCCTCCATCATGCTCAAGCAAGGTTGGAACGAAGTGCTGCTCAAAATCCCGCATCGCAAGAGCGATTGGAAATGGATGTTCACCTTCGCCCCGGTCGGCGACACGACCGGCCTCCGCTATTCATCCGATCTGAATCCTGCCAAATAAGGCAACATGCGTTTCCTCCTCCTGACATTCCTCCTCACCGGACATCTTCTTGCCTTTGACGCCCCGCGCGTCGTCGGCATCCCGCCAGCCGACGCAGGACGCGGTCTTGTCCGCGTCAGCGCCACGGAAATCCGTCATTATCCCGGCAAAGGCGGCACCGAATACCTCCGCTCCACCGACAACGGAGAAACGTGGAAATCCGTCAAACTTCCGAAGTCCTACCCCGGTGCCACCTGCCTCGACAAGGAATCTCCTGCCTTCACCCGCAATCCTAACAACAACGAGTTTCTCCGCGTCGAGCCACTCTATCGAGGAGGCGCTGACGAGGGCATGTATGTCTCCAAAGGCGGCCTCGACGGCACCTGGCAACGCCTCGAATCGCCCGACGGCAAGCCCACCATTGTCGGCGGGATCCTCCGCACCCCGATCTGGGTGAACGACAACAAACGCGTGCTCATCCCCGGCCATGGCGGCGGCTGCTACACCTGGTATTCCGACGACAGCGGCGCGACCTGGCAAAAGTCCAACATCATCAACTCGCCCGCCCATCAGGCCGGCGGCGTCCATCAAGGCACCCGCTGGAACCACGGCATGGTCGAGGCCACCATCGTCGAACTGAAAAGCAAGAAGCTCTGGCTGATCGCCCGCACCGCGCAGGACCAGCACTATCAGAGTTTCTCCGATGACTTCGGAAAAACCTGGAGCCCCGCCGAGCCATCGCGCTTCTGGGGAACCATCACCATGCCGACGATTCATCGGCTCCAGGACGGTCGCCTGCTTTTCCTCTGGTCCAACACCACGCCCCTTCCCGAGGTCAAACGCGACAGGGAATTTGGTGGCGAAGACGTCTTCACCAATCGCGACACCATCCACGCCGCGATCTCCGGGGACGACGGCAACACCTGGTCCGGCTTCCGCGAAATCATTCTCGACGAGCATCGCAACAACGCCGACTACGCCGTCACCAAAGGCTCTAACGACCGCGGCAAGCACCAGTCCGAAATCGTCCAACTCGATGCGAACCGCGTCCTCCTCTCCTGCGGCCAGCACCCGATCCATCGCCGGTTGATCATCATGGACCTGCGCTGGCTTTACGAAAAACAACGCCTCTCCGACCTCGGGAAAGACGGCACCCGCGATTGGTCCACGCATCAATACATCGACAAGATCGTCGGCCACTGCGGTTACAACCGCAGACCCGGCGCTCAGGTGACTGGCGACGCACTGCGCGTCCTCCGCGTGGATGACGACACACTCACCAACCCGAACCAAGGTGCCACCTGGAACTTCCCTGCCGGTCAATCCGGCACCATCCACACCCGCATCCGTCTGGAAAAAAGCGGTTCTGGAATTCAGATCGCACTCTGCGACCGCTGGTTCAATCCGACCGATCCCACCGTCGATCAGTTCGCAAATCATGTCCTGAAAATCGACGCCAAAGGCAAAGCCCCCGACGGCACCCAACTTCTAACACCAGGCAAAACCCACACCCTCTCCCTCACCTGGAACGACAGCGCCACCGTCAGCATCGATGGAAAAAGTACCGGCCTAACACTGCCCCGCCTCCACGAATCCCCGAACGGCATCAGCTACATCCATTTCCACAACCCGGCCGAATCCACCGACCCTAACGGCTTCTCCATCCTCGCCACCAAGGCCGAGGTCGAATAACCTCCATCATCCCGCAGAACTGCCGCCACTTCCTCGCCCAGTTGATCCTCCTCATTCTGTAGCGGTCGTAATTCCCCTTCTCTCGCGGGAAGCCTCACTTACACTCCCGAGCAATGCTTTCGTAAGACGTTGTTTTTCAATGGCTTAATTGCGAAACTTTTGAGCCGTTTTTTTGGGCGGATCAAACTGAAAGTTGCTCCGTGTTCGACACCCGGAGCGCAGCTCGGGTTTTCGTGCTCATAGGTGGCATCTCGATCATCGAGCCGCTTTCCATTCTCCAGAGCAAATGCCACTGCCTGCTCGGCCTCGACCAGATAGGACGCCAGGATGTGAAGCGAAGAGCTCTGATCCCGCTCATTCGTGACCATTCGCGTTCATTCGTGGTTAGATCCTTTATTTTTGAAGACCGGGACAACGGCGCGGACTGAAGATCCGCGGTCCGTGAGCGGTGGACACCGCTGCACGAGTTTGTCGGCCAGGGGAGGAAGGAGCGGACGGAACGGGTGGATTGCCGATTGAGGAGTCTGGATTTCGGATTCTTGATTGGGAGTGGGATTGGTGAGATCCATTGCTCGATCATTATCCGATCTTGCCAGGTGAATCAGGGAGCGTTAGCTCCTTTTCTCCAAGAGCGTCGGAGATCGGCGAAATCTCATCAATTTTCTGCTGAATCATGGACAGCCCCAATCCCTCCCATAGCGTTCTGCGGACCAGGGTCAGCCTGCTCCAACGGGCGAGGGACGGGAAAAGCGACCTCGCATGGAAGGAACTCCTCGGCTTCTATGAGCCCTTTGTCTCCAAGGTGCTCGGAAGCATGGGCTTTCGCGGGGCAGATCTTGAAGATGCCCGGCAGCAGGTGTCCCTGCGCTTGTGGAAAGGCCTGAAAGACTATGAGCGCGATCCGGAGGGAGCGAAATTCCGGACCTGGTTTGCCCGCCTCATCCGCAACAACGCCCTCAACATCATCCGCACGAAACGGCGGGAACCCAGCGGTCCGAGTCTGGATGACGAGGACAACCATCAGGCCTTGAGCCTGGCGGACGCTCCCGAAATCGAAAACCACATCATGCGGGAGTGGCAGGAATATGTCGTCGAGCTGGCATTCGAGCGGGCCCGATCGATGTTTTCCGGCAATGCGATCGAGGTTTTCCAGTTGTCACTGGCTGGCATCCCGGTGGAGGAGATCGCCCTCAGTCTAAACATCAAGACCAATACCGTTTATATTCTCAAGCACCGGGTCAAAACCGTGCTGCTGAATGAAATCCAGAAACTGAAGGATGACCTCGAGGTCTTCGGAGACGAACCCGCGCCATGAAGCCCTCCCTGCCAAAGACCTCCCACGCCGGATTCTACAAAGAAGCCACCGTGCAGCCCCCGTCCGGATCCCGCGACGCCATCGAGGAAATTTGCCCGCTTTTCCACACTCTCAAGCGTGTCGAAGTGCGCTACAGCCCGGGGGAAATCATCGGCCAGGGTGGCATGAAGGAGGTCCTCCGCGTTTATGACGAGCAAACCGAGCGGCACGTCGCCCTTGCCCGTCCGAAGCAGGGAACCCCGATCGGACGCTTCGATGCCTTCCTGCGGGAAGCCCACATCACCGCCCGACTGGAGCACCCTAACATCATCAAGCTGTTCGACATGGGGATTGATGATCACGAGCGGCCGTTCTTTACCATGGAGTTCAAGCACGGTCACTCGCTGCGCAGCATCCTGTCGGACATGCGCAAGGGGAAGCTTGTCGAGGACTATCCCAAGGAGAAGCGCCTGTCGGTTTTCCTCCGCGTTTGCGAAGCCATCGCCTACGCGCACTCGAGGCATGTCCTCCACCTCGACCTCAAGCCTGAGAACATCCAGGTCGGCACCTTCGGTGAGGTCCAGGTCTGCGACTGGGGCATGGGTGAAATCCAGCGGGGCGATAGCGAGCAGCACCACTCCGAAGCCTTGCTGGATCCGGACTTGTATGGGAACCAGCTCGAACCGGCCGTCAAGGGCACGCCGGGATACATGGCCCCCGAGTTGAGTGATCCGCGTGCCACAAAATCCCAACAAACCGATATCTATTCCCTCGGCTGCCTGCTCTACGAACTATCGACCTTGAGGGCACCATCCTCGATGGAAAAGTCCCCGCCCAAGTCGCCAGCCATCGCCGCCATCGTGAGCAAGGCCTGCGCGAAGGAGCCCGGAGATCGCTACGAGAGTGCCGAAGCCATGGGCGAGGAAGTGGCAAGGCATCTATCAGGATTCAGCACGCACGTCGAGAAGGCCGGACTCATCCGCGAGCTGCGCCTGTTTTACCGCCGGAATCGGATCCCCTGCCTGATCTCGTTCTATGCCGTCATCCTGTTGCTTTGCGCGGCCTTGTGGTTCACCAACCAGCTCCGGCATAGCTATCAACGGACCACCGACGCGCTGGCCCGCACGGAAAATGCCCTCGCGGCCGCGGATGAAGCCCGCAAAAATGCCGAGGATTCCCTGACCCGTTACGAACAGGAACACGACTACGCCAACGCCTTGATCGAGTCGCGCAGCGACACGCCTCTGGAGAGCAGCCTTTTTCTCATCGACTCGCTGATGATCAGGGAGTCCATCAATCTACCGGTCATCGAGAACGCCTTGTTGGCAATCGACAAGGGGCTTTCCCAGAATCCCCCCAAGGACGACCGGCTCTGGACGCTCAAGGCGCACGTGCTTTTCCTCTGCCAGCGCTTCGGTGAGGCGGAAAAATACTTCGCCATCCGCTCGGGCGACCAAGGGGTTTTGCAGGAACTCGCCCATCGATACTCAGACAAGGTCGGAAAAAATGGACTGCTTCCCATCGACGACTTCCTCGAGTTGATAGAAAACCTCTCGCGCGATCAACGGAGCCGTTGGCCGCTGATCGAGAAGATGGCCATTTATGACAGCCTGAAACGGAATTCTCCCGAGATCACCGCCCGGATCATCGAGACACTCCTGAAATCGACCAATCCCCGCTGGAAAAACCCGGTCTTTGCCTACGATGCCAAAAAGGCCCATCTAACGCTCTCCGGCTCCGGGCTCTGCAGCCTATACCGCCGTGGTGCCCGCCGCGACGAGAAGATCGTCCCGGTGCTGAGTCTCCTGCGTCTCCTGAAGCTCGAATCCCTGGATCTGCGCGGCAGCGACATCTCCGACCTTTGGAATCTTGAGGGCACCAACCTCCGCTCGCTCGACATCCGCAAGACTCCGGTGACCGATCTGGATCCCCTCGCCGAGATGCGCAGCCTCCGCGAACTGATCGTCGAACCCGGGCAATTCGATGAGCCGCAGCTCGCAGTGCTCCGGGGCCAGGTCGTCGTCAGGGAAAAGGCTCTGGAGGGGAAATGATTGCCGCACCGGCCGCCGGAGCAAGGATGGTCCCTGTTTTCTCAAGCGATCGCCTTCGAATGACCTGAATCAGTTGGTCCCCATGACGAACGTCCCGTTAGTGACCCGCTCAGATGGCACCGCCAAACTCGTAGGTCCGAAATTCTTTCCCGGAAAAATGCCCGGGGGCTGTAAAGATCCATGATCTCATGGTGTTTGAACCTACGAGGCTTCATTTCAAACCCATTTTGAAATCGCGATCAGCGCGGCTGAGCGTTCCCTTTTGCCGGGTAGTGAATTGAGGTCTGCTTCGCAGCCCAACCAGGTTCCAATCCAAATCCAAATCATGAAACCCAATCGTATCCTGATCACCACGGCCGCTCTGGCTGCCCTCACGACGATCTCACATTCAGCGGAATACATCAAAGCCTACACCACTGGGAGCGGCAGCCAATTGCTCGTGGCCAACGGTGGTGCCGGAGCCACCCTGTTCGTCGATCAGGCCGCGATAGGAGGCGGCGATATGACCGCCGACGGCGGAAATCCGACATGGGGTTGGGAGATTGCCGGTAACTGGCTAGCTCGGCGACAAGGTCGAGTTCCCGGCATCGCGATGCCGATCTGGGCAGCGATCCCGCGACTGACGGGACCAACAACACCCAGAACGCCACCCATCGGATCAGGATCTACGCTGTGGTGCGAACAACAGTTTCGATGGAACCGGGATCGGGGGATACGCTGATTGGCACGGTGGATGTCACCTTCGGATCTGGCGGATGCTGGAGTTGACGAGTATTACGTCAATTTCGACACACCCGTGGTTTGGAACTCCGCCGACTCCACGAAATTCTATTTTTACATCCAAGCACTCGAACCTCCCTCAACGGCCAAAGCGATGCGTTTCAAAACCGGGACGGCAAATACAGGGTGCGTCTGTTATAAAGAATCGCACCAATGGAGTCGCCTTCAATGTCGGAAGTTCATCCACGACCCGATTGAGCGTCGCCGGATCGGTGAATCGAAGGACTTGGCATGGTGACGGCGGTGTGGACGGAACCGCGGACTGGGACGCCGTCTCGTCCAACTGGGACGCGGGGGCGGCCATCTTCGCGAACGGCGCTGCTGCGGTCTTTGACGAGACCTTCGATGGCAACAGCAGCAGCGTGAACCTGGTTGGAAGCCTGACCCCTGGTGCGGTTCTGGTCAACAACACCGCAACTGGCACTGTCCCTGAGTATGTGTTTTCCGGAACGGGAAATCTAACCGGGCCCATGGGCTTGGCCAGGTCGGGCAACGGGACCCTGACGATCAACAATTCCGGAACCAATGACTACACGGGTGGAACCTTGATCGATCTGGGAACGATCAAGCTCGGAGTGGCGCACGCGCTGCCCACCACATCCACCCTGACCATCGGTGGTGTGGCGGGAACCTCGACATTCATGCTGAATGGCCTAGATCAGACGCTCACCGCCTTGAATAGCGCGGGAGCCAACACGCGACGGATTGTAAACGGAAGCAGCACCGCGGCCATCCTAACAGTAAGCGGTTCGGCCAACAGCACCTATGGTGGACAGTTGGGGAACTCCTCACTTCCTGCCACGGATGACGCCAACAATTTCAAGGTCGTGAAATCGGGTGCGGGCATCTTGAACCTCCTTGGCGGAAATAGCGCCTACAATGGAGGTCTTTCCGTCACCGGAGGAGCCTGCGTGATCAGCTCGGATGCGGGTCTTGGAGCGGTCCCTGCAGGTCCAACAGCCGATTCCATCACTCTCGATGGAGGGACTTTGCGTGCGGATATGTCCAGCGGCACCGGCGGCAGCTTTGTAATCCATGCCAACCGCCTCATCACTCTCGGAACGGGAGGTGGCACCATTCAGACCACCACTCCCGGCGGAGCATGGACCGTCTCCTACGATGGCGTGATTTCCGGAACCGGATCACTGACCAAAACTTCGGCGCAAGCCCTGGACCTTGGCGGCGACAATATCTACACCGGAGCCACAACAGTCAGCGCGGGAACGTTGAGGTTGACGGGAAGCCTCACCTCCGCAGTGACCGTGCAGAGCGGGACATTCGTTTCCGGAGACTACCTAACAGGATCGGGCGATGGCACGGTGCCATCCCTTGAATTCAGTGCGACCGGAAAGCTGGCATGCTACATCAACACGTCCACCATTAGCGCCGGAAAGGCGATCGTCTCCGGTGCCGTGACAATCGATCCGGCCGCGACCCTCATCTTGGTTGATAAGGGAGCGGACGTGGTGCTGACCAATGGCACCAAGCTTACCCTGATTGATTACACCGGCGGTTCACTAGCCGGAACCTTCTCCGGCATTGCTGATGGATCCAGCGTGGTTCTTGGCTCGAACACCTACCTCTTTGACTACGACGACGGGACCACGGTCACCCTTACCGCCAACAACATCGTCGCGGATCCGTATGCCGCCTGGGCAACCACCAACATCACCGACATCCAACCCACTGCACCTGCTGGCTTCGATGAGGATGCCGACGGCGACGGGATCAAAAACGGACTCGTCTTCGTCCTGGGAGGAAATCCACTCGTTCCCAACTCATCCACCCTGCCCACCATCACTCTGGACGCCACCAACCTGACCTTCAGCTACACCCGCAGCACCGACTCCAAGACCAGCACCACCCAGATCGTCCAGTGGTCGCCCGACCTCGCCAACTGGACTGACGTCGTCATCGATCCTGGCGACCCGGATGCGGTGAATGTGATCATCCCTCGCAGCAACGAGGCGGACGGCAAGCTCTTCACCCGACTGAAGGCCACAAATCCTTGAACCGCCTGAAACAATTATTACAGGCTCGCCGGCCCTCCCTCACTGGGGGCTGCGGCAATCCGGGAGAACGCGTTCCCCTGATCTCTCCGGGTCCTGTAGGCAGGTTGACGGGAACAGGATTCCGCTGGCAAACTGTAAAGGTGATGCGAAATTCAGTGTTCATAGCAGAGGGACGGTCTTAGCCCCCTAAAAAATCCATTCGCTCATGCGCTTCCCCGCTTTCCAAATCCTTTGGCTCCTGCTGCCACTCCTCACCGCAAGCCCGGCATCGGCGTTGGTGATCCGGCACGACACCCCCACCCTTTCCTACGAGAACTACGCCAAGGACAGCAGGTTCAACGCCTCCACCGCCATCACGCGGGGTGACGACTACGAATACGGAATCTCCGGAGCCACCGCCATCGACAGCCGCTGGGGCGTGGACGCACGTCACACGCTCAAGCATGTCCAGGACTACATGAACCTCCCTAACACCGCAAACCTCCGTGGCTCCAAGTGGTCGGGATGGAACTATCAGGGACTGTCCAACGTGAAGGTGAACCAGGTCATCCACTTCGACGACGATTTCACCCGCTTCGCAAATGCCATCGACATCGCGGTCGTTCAGACCGTCGCGAAAAGCTCACACCCTGCGCATCGCCCCCCTTTGCAACGCATGGGACGAGGTTGGCCGTGTCGGTTCCGGAGTCAGTGCTGCGAACAACCGGGATGACGGCAATGGGAACAGCCGAAAAAGCGAAGCCCAGAACACCAGCAACTCCAACCGTTGGTATGAAGTCCGCTGGGCAGGGAAAAATGACATCAACCAGGTCAACACGCAGTCACTGGGGTCACCGGCCAATGCGATTTTGAAATGCGATTTCGACCACCCCACCAATACCGCCAAGAGCCTGATGGGTGGAAACACCGCCATCGATCTCGAATACGGTATCATGAATGGTGACAGCGGCTCGCCCATCTATCTCGACAAGGGCGGCCTCAATGGCCAGGTCGCGGGAGTCGTTAGCGGCGGCAGCGGCAGCGTCTATGGCAGCTCGCTCGTTTATGTCCGCGTCCGCCCCTATGTCACCTGGATCACCGATACCATCCTCGCCAACCCCGATTCACGGGCAGTCTATATCGCCACGATACCGGACCAGATCCTCACCCTCGGCGAAACCCTCAATGTCACCGAAACCTCCACCGGCACCGAGCAAGGTCCACTGACTCCCAGCTTCTCCCTGGTGAATCCACCATCCGGCGTCTCGATCAATTCGAGCACCGGCCAGATCACATGGACACCCACTCCCCCCCAGTCAGGAAAGGTCCACACCATTACCGTTAGAGTCACCGAGGACGGCGTCGTCGCCAACAGCAAGGACAAGAGCTTCACCGTCACCGTTCTGGGAAACAACTCGACCACCTTCTGGAGCTGGTCCGCCGCGCCACCCAACTGGTCGGCAGTAACGGTTTCCGGCGGTGCACCTTACGCCCTGAACAGCGCGACGTTCCCCTACATCCAGGGGAACACGAACAATCTTATCTATCAGCAAATCACCGGCACCCTTCCTGCCTGGGCCAGCGTCACCGTCCGCATCAAGGCCGCGGATTTCGAGCAGACCTGGTCCACGGGTGGACCCATTGAATACGGATTCCGCAGCGCCCAACCCACCGTCGCCAATGCCGCCAGCGCATTCCTGCACTCCGCCATCGCCACCGTGCCAAACCATGACAGCGCCACCGCGCTCGCCGACGGGCTCGGCAACACCGGTGGAAACGTCGATCACTTCTTCACCTTCAACACGACCTCCCCCCTCACCAACCCATGGTTTGCCATCCGGAAGAACGCGGATGGAAGCCGCTTCGCCGTCGATGACATCGTGATCACTTATCTGATCACCGACACCGACGGCGACGGACTCCCTGATCCACAGGAAACCGCCATCGGCACCAATCCCGCCGTGGCCGATACCGATCTGGACGGCCTGAATGACGGCGACGAGGTCGCGCTCGGCACCAATCCCCTCAACACCGACAGCGACCAGGACGCCTGGGCAGACGGATACGAGGTGCATACCCTCGCCACCAGCCCGCTCGACGGCAATGATCCCGCCGGCCCGGGCACCACGGGAATCGGCATCAACTTTGTCTCCTCCGTTGGCAGCGGCATCGGCGTCAGCCTGCCCGTCAATGCCTATGGCGGCCTGCCGGATGTGGCCCAGCGCAATTGGAACCAGACCACGCCATTCAGTGGCACCACCGGCGACACCACCAGGATCGCCACTCCGCAATCCGGCGTCATTGTTGACAGTTCCGGCACCTCCACTTCCATGACGATGTCCTGCACCATGGCCAACCTTTGGAGCTCGGGCAACGAAACGCTGACTCCATACGGCCCCCTCTATTCCGGCTATCTCGACACCAGTGCCGCCACACCGCAAGCCGTGGTCTCCCTCTCGGGAATCCCGTATGCAAACTATGACATCTATGTTTATGTGGGATCCTCCGTGACGACCGGCCGCACCGGACGGATCACGGACGGAGTGACCACCTATTCATTCACCACCAAGGCCGTCGCTGGCACCGCAGGCATCTACGTCCGCACCACCGATACCGGCACCTCCTATCCTTCCGCGAACTATGCGTTGTTCACCGGAAAAAGCGGCCCCAATCAAACGATCACCTATCTCCGGGGCAACAACAACGGCGGCATCCAAGCCATCCAGATCGTTCCCATCACCGTCTTGTCCCCCTATGACCAATGGGCCGATGATCATCTGCTGAATCCCGCAACCTCCGGCTTGCCCACCCTTGATGCCGACAACGATGGCTACCTGAATCTAATCGAATTCCTCCTCTACTCCGATCCTGCGGACACCGGATCCCGGCCGATGATGATCCTCGGGGAGAATGCCACCGACCTCTCGCTCACCTATCAGAAAGCGAAGGCCGCCATCATTGAAACCGCCGTCCCCCAGTGGTCGGACAATCTGAAAGACTGGTTCACCACGGGAATCACGATCACCCAGGTTGGCGAGGATTCCGGGTCCTATACCCTCAAGGCCACCGTGCCGAAAGATGGACAAACCGTGAGATTCCTTCGATTGAAAGCGACGTCCCCGTAATGTCCCGCGCGATTCCCATCATCGGCTTCTGGGGGCTTGGGCTGATCACGGCCTATCAGACGGGAAGGATGACAGGCACTGTGGCGGCGGATGCCCCGTCGCCCTCACTGACAGCCAGAACGACCGTCGCCAACCAGCACCGGTCTCCTGGCATGGCGCTTCGCCTGATAGACGCCAGGGCCTTTCCACAGGCGGCATTGAAGCTCCGCACCAACGATGAATTTCGGAAATCCTTCGAGGAAATGCTGCCGTCATTGCAGGACGGGGCCACCCATGACGCGCTCTTCATGCTTGCCGATGTCTGGGCCTCGAAGGACCCGGCGGCGGCCACCGAATGGCTGGCCGGACTGAAACTCGGCGATGCCAGAAACCCCTATCTGTTTTCCGCCTTCAGCAAATGGGCGGCGCTCGATCCCCACGCGGCGAGGGCCTGGCTTGAAGCCAATCCCCTGCCTGCTGGCGATTCGCGCGATTACATGCTCGCCAGTCTCATCCGCGGCCTGGCGGTGAGTGATCCGGATGCCGCGCTGAAAATCCTGCTGGATGCCCATCCAAGCCCAGAACGCACGGGTTCGTTGGATTTTCTCATCCGCGCGTGGACCGGAGTCAGCCTTGAGCATGCCTTCGAACAAATCGCAGCGCTTCCTGATTCCGCAGGCCAGCTCAAGACCAACGCCATCCGCAAGCTAACATCCATCTTGACTGGAGATGAGCTTGCATCCGCCGGCCCGTGGGCTGATGGACTTTCCTCATCAAGGGACCGCAATGCCGCCAAGGTCGGGATCGCCGCCAGATGGAGTCAAACCGATCCCACTGCCGCCGCCAAATGGGCCTCCGGATTGAATGAACCGGAAACCCGCAGCAAGGCATACGGCGAGATCGGCACCCGCTGGGCAAGGATCGATCCACTTGCTGCCAGCGAGTGGCTAACCAATCACCAGGGCCAACCGGAAATGGATCTCGCCGCCCGCGCGATCGCATGGAGCACGGTGGGCATCGACCCGGATACCGCCTTTTCCCAAGTCGCGGCCATCACTCACGAGGCATTGCGTGACGAGACTTTCGAGCAGATCGGCCGCTTCTGGCTGAGCCGGGAAACCCTAACCGCCAAGCAATATCTTGAAAAGGATAGCCCGATTCCGCCTGCCATCCGCGAATCCCTCCTGGACTCATTCGAATGAAACGCCTGGACAATATCCGCATGATCGGAATTTCACTCGCGGTGATCGCTTCGCTTGCGCTCGCCTTCGTGGCAGGACGCATGGGTTCCCGACCGCTGAAGGTGAAGCCGGAGTCAGTTGAGAAGCGCCTGAACATCTCTTCCACCCGCAGCCGTGATGCAATGCGGGAGGCGACAAGCGGAGGCGATGCCGCATCCCGCACCCTCATATTGTTAGATCGTCTCGACGACTGCCGCTCACGTGAGGATTTCCTTCTCATCATCGAAGTCATCGAATCCACCGCCGACAAGTCGGAGAAAAGCCGCTACCTCGCGACGGTCTTCGCCGCATGGCTCGAGGTCGATCCCCTCGCCGCCCTGGCCGAAGTCAGGCGGGTCGAATCACTGCGCCACGACACCGAACGGGTTGCGGAAAGCTTCAGCCGATGGGCATCATCGGATCCCGCATCCGCCGCCGACGTCCTGGCAAAAGCGCTTGATGGTCGCCAGAAGAACCCGAAGGCCAATCCACTCTTCCTCGATGGAGTGGATCCGCCGGTTTTCCTACTCTCACTGGTCGCCGGTCTTGGCCAGTCGGATCCCCGCCTCGCGGCGGATACCCTCGGACGCTGCACCGCCAGTCCGGCCCGCACCGCGGCCATTGAGGTGCTGCTCCAGGACTGGTATCCGGCGGATCCCGCTGCCGTTCTCGGTTGGGCTGCCGCAATCAAGGATCCCGGAACCCGCCGGATTGCCATCGCCGCAGCCGCCACCAAGGCGGGCCAGCAGGATGACACCGCCGCAGGAATCGCGTGGGCCATGAAATTGACAGAACCCAGCGAACGCGAAGTCGCCCTTCATGAACTAACAGGCCAGTGGAGCCAACGCCACGCCGCTGACGCATTCGCATGGACTAGGTCCATTCCCGACGAGTCACTCAAGCTTTCCCTGATGCCCCAAGTCATCAGCCAACTTACCATCATCGATCCCGGTGCCGCGGCGGATTGGCTCAATCAGTTTGAAGCGTCTCCCGCGATGGACGCCAGCGTCGCTGCCTACGCCAGGGCCATTCAGTCCACCAACCCTCAAGCCGCCCTCGGCAGCGCCGCCGCCATCACCGACCCCAAACTCCGGGATCATGTGCAAAAGTCCATCCTGCGCAACCAGGCTCAATAGATTCCACTCCCCCGAGAACATGCCCTTGCACCTCACGACGATCGCATTCTGCTTCCTTAACCCATGGCTTCTATCAGGAATTCTCGCCACGGCATTGGCAGGTGAACCGGTATCCATCCAGTCGCTGTTGCAGGAGATGACCGACCGAGATCAGGCAGCCCGGTTTCCGCAGCCGGAATTCCGGTTGAAACAGCAAAGCAGTTACGAGCGTGTCTCGAAATCTCCAGACGATCCGAAAAGCTGGTTCTCCAACCACGACTTCAACAGCAACGACAAGGACCGGAATTTCATCCGCATCGAGGAGAACAACGGGCGCAAGGAGTGGGTGCTGATGGATCACAAGGGAGCCGGCGCGCTGGTTCGCACCTGGATGCCCGACGGACGCAAGACCAAGCAGGAACAGAAGGACGCGGTGATCTCCATCTATCTCGATGACTCCTCCAGTCCGGTGATCGAGGGACCGATGTTCGACCTGTTCAACGGCACTTCGGAAATTCCGTTTCCCCTCGCCCACAAGTCATTGATGTCGGCGGTTTCGTTTCTCCCCATTCCCTACGCGAGGCGCTGCAAGGTCACCATCAACGAACGTCCGTTTTTCTATCAGTTCACGTTCAGGGAGTATCCGGAAGGCACGGCCGTGAAAACATTCACCATGGAGGATTTCCGAACGGCACGGCCAGCCATCCAGGATGCTTGCAAGACCTTGCTCGAACCTCATGAGGCCCCGACAGGCAAGGACACCTCGTTCTCAGGAACGCTCGCGGCAGGCGCGGCGAGGTCCATCAACCTGCCTGACGGTTCCAACGCCGTGCGGAACCTCTCGCTGAAACTCGGCAGTTATGCCAACCCGGCCGTCACCCGCTCGGTGGTCATCAGGATGAGCTTCGACGGCGGCCAGACCGTCTGGTGCCCGATTGGTGATTTCTTCGGCTGCGGGATCGGCCTGCATCCCTTTCAAGGGTGGTATCGCAACGTGGCAGAAGATGGAACCTTGTCCTGTCGCTGGGTGATGCCCTACCGGGAATCCGGAAACATTGCCATCGTCAATCTGGGAGACAAGCCCGTGGACATGGAGCTCAAGGCCGACATCGGCGAATGGAAGTGGGACGATCGTTCGATGCTTTTCCATGCCGCGTGGCGCGGGCAGAACCCGGTCCCGACCCGCCCTTACTCCGATTGGAACTACGTCACCCTAAAAGGTCGCGGGGTTTATGTCGGAGACACTCTAACCATCATGAATCCCGTCGCAAAATGGTGGGGCGAGGGCGATGAGAAAATCTTCGTGGACGGGGAGAAATTTCCCTCGCTGTTCGGCACGGGCACGGAGGATTACTATGGCTACTCATGGGGTGGAAAGAGCACGGATTTCTATGAGCACCCGTTTCACGCGCAGCCGCGTTCCCACAAGTATGACAAGTTGAACCGCAAGACCACCGTTGAGAACAACACCATGGGCTTCAGCACCGAAACCCGCACCCGCGCGCTCGACACCATGCCTTTCGGCACATCGCTGCAACTCGACATGGAAGTCTGGCACTGGGCCAAATGTGACATGGCTTTCGGCGTCGGTGTCTATTGGTATGGCGACGCGGCGACCGTCTCTAACCGGAAAGAGGATCCTGAAGGAGCCTTGGCGGTTCCAAAAGTCCCGGCAGGGGGACAGGCAAGCTCGGTGCCAAAGAAAACCGATACCGGAGCGATCGAGTGCGAAACGATGAAATCGATCTCCAAATCGAATCGCCTCACCACCGTGTCTCAAAACTTGAAACAACTCGCTGGCTCATGGAGCGCGGACAGCCACTTGTTCGTCAAGGCGGACAAGATCGGGGACTTTGTGGAATTGCAGTTTTCCGCAAAGGGTGCCGATCCCTTGAGACTGGTCATGCACGCGACAAGGAGCCGTGACTATGGGATTGTCCGGATCACGATCAATGGCCAGGCGGGAGGCGAATTTGATCTCTATGCGGACAAGCCGGTTCCCACAGGTCCACTCGAACTTGGCACCTTCACACCTGTGAATGGCCGCTTCACACTTCGCGCTGAAGTCATTGGCAAGAACCCGAAAAGCAAGTGGCATTTTTTCGGACTCGATTGCATCTCCCTTTCCCGTCCGTAGTCGTTGCGGCGGAAAGACAAGGGTGAAAGCGGAGAAGTCCGCCTGCTCTTGTAAAGAAACTCCCGATTCCGGTGTTCAAGATGGTTCCGGCTTCAGGTCCGTAGCCCCCCGATTGTCGATGACTTGATGTTGGTGGGACTGAAACTCGTCATGCGCTGATTGGGCGAAGGAGATTCGTGTTAGATCCCATTTCCAATTCAATCCATTAAGAATCCATGAATCAAAAACCTGACCCAGCTCTACCAATCACGCGGAGGGGATGCACCCACCTCACCTGCAACCCAGCGATCACGAGCAGATCCTTCTGGCCGGTGCCCCGGCGAGCACAAGCAAATGCACCGGGCGGTGACCTGGTGAGAAAGGTGAGGCAAACGTCCCGTGGCACATCGGTCACCCATCCGGACCATTGCCTTCCTGCCTGACAACGCGTATCACGATCCCCCATGAGACGGTTCGTCCTCTGCATCCTCCTTTCCTTGGCCGCGTCAGCCCGCGAAAATCTGGCGCTAACAGATTGGAGCTTCCACCTCGGTGACGAACCGGAGGCATCAAATCCCGGGTTCGACGATTCCAACTGGAAAAATGTCGCCATTCCCCATGACTGGGCATGGGAGCTGGGCCCCAGGATCGGTGGTGCACAAGCTGATTCCGGTGGCTTCCGTGTCGCTGGAATCGGCTGGTATCGGCATGATCTCACCCTGCCAGCAGGCTGGGAGAATCGACATGTCACGGTGGAGTTCGACGGTGCCTACCGCAATGCGTCGGTCTGGATCAATGGCCACGATCTGGGGACCCGCCCCTACGGTTTCATTTCTTTCCGGCACGATATCACCCCTTATCTCAAAAGCGGGAAAAACACCCTCGCGGTTCGCTGTGACAATTCCCAGGAGCCCTCAAGCCGGTGGTATCACCCTTGTGGCCTCTATGCTCCGGTCCGTCTCCTGTCCACTGATGCCGACTCCCGGTTCACCGAAGATGGCGTGTGCATCACCACCCCCAAGGCCGGCAGCGACACCGCAAGCATCCACCTCACCGCGGAAATCACAGGACCGGAAGACCTAACCGCCCGCATTGAGATCCTCGACGCAGCGGAAAGATCCCTGGCAACCAAAGTGATCCCAGCGGGCCCGCAAATCTCGTGCGATTTCTCACTCAACAAGCCTGCGCTCTGGTCACCCGATTCACCCGTCCTCCACACCGCGCGTCTTAGCTTGTTGCGAGGTAATACCCTGATCGACTCCATCGACATCCCATTCGGGATCCGGACAATCCGATGGGACAAGGACACCGGTTTCTCGCTGAATGGAAAGATCACCAAGCTCCTGGGGGTCTGCGAACACCTCTCCGGCGGTCCCGTCGGCGGAGCGTGGCCAGAGCCGCTCATCGAGTGGAAACTCCGCCTGCTCAAATCCATGGGCTGCAATGCCATCCGCACTTCCCACAACCCGCAGGTTCCGGCGTTTTACAATCTCTGCGACCGGCTTGGCATCCTGGTGATGAACGAGGTGTTCGATGGTTGGCAGCGCAAGGCTCCGATGGACTACGGGGCCTTGTATTTCGAGGATTGGTGGCAGCGTGATCTAACTGCCTGGATTCGCCGGGATCGCAACCACCCCTGCGTCATCATCTGGTCGGTCGGCAATGAAACCAAGGGCGAGGTCGCCGGTGAGATCGTCAAACTCTGCCATCAACTCGACGCCACCCGCCCCGTAACCTCCGGCCATTCCGGTTCCGGGGAAATGGACGTCTTCGGCGTCAACGGACATTCCGAGTCCAGGTCCTTCAGCAGCGAGGGTCCCTTCGACAAACCCTTTGTTGCCACCGAGGCCCCCCACACCTGGCAGGTCCGCGGGTTTTACAAGACGAGAACCTGGTATCGGGACGGATACCCTAACAAACGTCAGGAACCCTACGAGATACCCGGATCTCACGAAGGAGGAAATCTTCACCAACGCCTTCCTCGCTCCGGGCGACATGAGGAACAGCAAACAGATTTTCCTCTCATCCTACGACAACGCCACCGTCCGCATCAATGCCCGCCAGAACTGGCAACTCTTGCGCGACACCCCGTGGTTCTCCGGGCACTTCCGCTGGACCGGATTCGACTACCCCGGGGAAGCAAGCTACGTTCACGGTGGATACCCCTTCCACTCATTCGCCGGGGGTGCGCTCGACCTGGCGGGATTCGAGAAGGATCTCTACTATTTCTATCAGAGCCAGTGGACCACCACCCCGATGGTTCACATCCTTCCCCACTGGACCCATCCGCGCATGAAGCCGGGCACTCTCGTCCCCGTCCAGGTTTACAGCAATGCCGATGAGGTCGAACTCCTGCTCAACGGCCAATCCCTCGGCATCCGGAAGCCCGGCACCCGCTGGGATCAGATGCAGTGCGATTGGCTCGTTCCGTGGACGCCCGGTTCGCTCACCGCCATCGCCCGGCGCGGCGGAAAGGAAGACGCCCGCACCCGACACCTGACCGCATCAGCTCCCTCCAAGCTTTCGATCCAGGCTGATAACAGTTACCCACGGAACCCAATCCTGACCTTCACCACCACCGACTCCGAAGGCCGGTTCTATCCCTACGGGGAAAACCGCATCTTTGTGAAAGCCGAGGAACCCATCACGGTTCTATCATTTGAGAACGGTCATCCCGCGGATACCGAACCGCCCGTCGCGACAAACCGCCGCGCGTTCATGGGGGCGGCACGTCTTTTCCTCGATCGCAATCCGGCCCCGGAAAAAACATCTCTCATCGCAGGTGCGATTCTAGGCGAACGCCGCCAACTGAGCTCAAAGCTCGCTGCCATCGATGTCCACAGGATCACCCTTGACGGCTCACCGGCTGCCGGTGATTTCACGATCCACTACACGATCGACGGCACGGAACCTAACATCAATAGCCCGCGCTACTCAACTCCCTTCGAGATCCCCGCGACATGCATGGTCAAGGCGATCGCCATGCTCGACGGGAAGCCGGCTCTTGAGATGGAGGAATCCTTCGGGCCCACCCTTGGCGTCCACTGGGCGTCGCCGGATGAAGCGGTCACAGCGACAGAAGGCGCATCCACCGCTCTCCAGGCGGAATCCGCAAAGTTCGGCAAGGCCAGGGTTCTCAAGGAGGGCAAGGGTTTCCTTGGCGCCGGTTATCTGGATTTCAAGGGAGCGGAGGGCAAGGTGGAGTTCTATCAGGAGAATGACGGCCCCGCCGGTGACTCCACCTTGGTCATCCGCTATGCCCACGCCGACCCGAAAAAACAACGCCCGATGGATGTCATCCTCAACGGCCGGAAGGTTGCCACAGTTAGATTTCCGCCGACCGCGTCCTGGAACGAGGATTGGAAAACCATCGAGCTTTCCTGCCGGATTCAGAACGGCGCGAATGCCCTCATCCTCCGCACCACCGGACAATCCGCACCCAATATCGACCAGGTCGAGTTCCGCTGAGCAGGGCTACCCCGGACCAGACCGAATCACACCAACATGACCGTTCACCTTCCCCGATTCCTCCTTCGCGCGATGCTGCTTGCCCCTCTCATCGCCTGCGCCCAACCCGCCATGCTTGAGATTCATCCCGACCAACCCAAGCAGGTCCTCGACGGCATGGGCTGTGGGCTGATCTTCTATGAAAGGCATGTCACGAGCCTGGCAGAGAAAGGTCGTTTGGAGAAACAGGAGGCGCTTTACGACACGATGTTCAAGGATGTCCGGACTGACTTCCTGAATCTGATGATCCGGCATGACCACGAGCCGGCCAACGACAATGCGGATCCCTATTTGCCGGCATACAACGTCAAGGATTTCGCCTACGCCGGGCACACCGTCGCCGTCTGCAAGGCCGCCAGGGAGCGCAATCCGAAGATCCGCTTCATCGCCACACTCTACACTCCGCCGATCTGGATGAAAACCAACAACGCGGTTTCGGCCGGTGGCAGGGAACGAGCCTCGATCAAGCCCGGCATGGAACTCGAGCTCGCCGAGTATTGTTGGGCCTTCCTTGCCTTCATGCAGAAGAACGGAGTTGCCGTCGAATTTCTCAGCATCTGCAACGAACCGGACTGGCCGCACGAACAACCCGGATACTGCCTGACCTCGGACCAACATGCCAGGCTGGTATCCAAGGTCGCGGGCTATCTCGACACCATGGCCTCGCGCTTCCCAAACGTTCCCCGGGCAGGAATCGTCGGGCCTAACACCCTGAGCGCCGTCTCTTGCGCCGAAACATGGCTGCCCGCCGCCGATGCGTTCGACAAAGGCTCCATCGACATCATCGGCACCCATGACTACGACCGCCGGGGCGAGCGGTTCACCGGATTGCGAAAGGCCGCGGGAGAGCGTCCCGTCTGGATCACCGAATGGTGCGTCAACGGCAAGGATGAATCTCCCGATTTGCTCCGTTCAGCATCGGAATACTGGCTCGTCATGACGGAAGCTTTCCAACAGGGAGCCAACGCGTGGCTTGCCTATGACTGGGTCTATCCGCCGCGTCAGGGGGGCGAGGCCTTGATCCACCTGGACTGGGGAAAGGGATACCACCTCACCAGGATCTATCAGGGATTCCGGCAATGGTGTGCGCCTCTTTCACCCGGAATGCGGGTGGTCGGGATATCCCTCTCCGGCAAGGACGTCTCCGGGATCTCGAAGCCCGGCATCAAGGCGGCAGCCTTCATTTCCAAGGATGGAAACCGCTTGGTCGTGCATGTCGCCAATGTGCAGGACAAGGAGAACCAGCCTGGTCATTCATCCGGGCGACGCGTTCTCCACCAGTTCCGTGACCCGCGTCCGGACCTCCGCCACGGAAGACGCGGTCACCCTGCCCCGGCCAGAAGTTCGCTCCTTGATAGACCCGGTCGATCTGCCCCCCCGCTCCCTCAACACCTGGGTCTTCACGCGGGAATGACGTGATTGATTCGAAACCAAGCCAGATCATTGGCTTGAATCCGCCACCCCTTCCATCTGCTAGATCCATCACCCAGTCATCAATGAACCCGCATTCTGAAATTGCCCACTCCGTCGCAAGCATCGCGTTACTTGTCACCTTGCTCTTGCCAATCGACACTGCCGCCGGAGACATCGTCAAGCTCGGCGCGGGCACCTACACCACAACGAGACCCGAGCCCTGCAAGCCGCTGCCCACGAAGATTTACAAAACCGCTGATTTCAAGGGCGCGATGCCCACCAACCAGTGGTGGAGCTCGCTCGTTTTCCAACAGGTACTCGCAGAGCATGTTCCCCCACCCGCTCGGTGTGGTCTGCGTGCCGGGCGGCCTCGCCGTCAGTGATCCGGGAGCTGGCGTCAAGGGATCCGCCCGCGCCATCATGGGCGGTGGCATCAGCAAGACCGGCGACCTCATGATCGGAAACTCGGCGATCAAGGAATTT
Source organism: uncultured Verrucomicrobiae bacterium (assembly GCA_963810445.1). Classification (GTDB taxonomy): domain Bacteria; phylum Verrucomicrobiota; class Verrucomicrobiia; order Verrucomicrobiales; family Akkermansiaceae; genus Luteolibacter. The sequence goes on from CAWENZ010000051.1 coordinate 77,888, forward strand.
CCCGAGGCAAACTGCGCGGCAAACTCCGACTGGTTTGTCACCGCCGAATTCGCAGCAGGCGATGCAAAACTCCGCACCAGCTTCGGCCACGGCAGTCCCTATGTCTTCTGCACCTTCTCCGGTGGAAAGCCGGAAATCCGCTTCAGCGGGAAGCCGGTCCTCTGGTCAGGTGGCGAGAATGGATCCGTGTTAGGAATCACCGCCAACGGTCATCATTACGGCCTGTTCGGAGCCACCGGATCGACCTGGTCCGGCCTCGACGGCACCACCTTCACCAACGAAACCACCAAGACGTACTTCTCCGTCGCACTGCTTCCTAACAATCAGCCCGGGACACTCGAGCATTTCGCGAAGCTCGCCCACAATCATGTCGTGGAAACACGCGTGACCTCGAAGAGCGGGGCGGGGAGACTCATCTCCTCCTATCAATTCACCATCAAGCCTATGGAAGGCACCGGCAACAGCACGATCTACGCACTCTATCCGCATCAGTGGAAATACTCCGACGCCACGTTTACCGGGCCGGGATACAACTCCGTCCGCGGCGCGATGAAAACCAGCGAGGGAACAGGCTTCCAAACCTCCGTCCCCATCCAGGGACTCTTGCCGATGCTCCCGAAGGAGGGAATCGCCGATCACGAACGCATGCTCGGCTACCTGAGGGAGGAGTCAGGGAAACCCGCAGCTCCCTTCGCCGACACCTACTGGGAAGGCAAGCACCTCGGCAAGCTTGCCACGCTTTCCGGCATCGCGGAAATGACCGGCGCGATCGAGCTCCAGAAGCAGTTTGTCGATGAAATCAAGCGCCGGCTCGAAGAATTGGTTCACGGCCACCGCCGGCGAGAGCGATCCACTGTTCTATTACGACCCTAGCTGGGGTTCACTCATCGGCAGCAAGCCGTCTTATGGCAGTGACGCCTCGCTCAACGACCACCATTTCCACTACGGCTATTTCATCCGCGCGGCCGCGGAGGTCGCCCGGTTAGATCCCGCGTGGGCGAAACGATGGAGTCCGATGGTCAAGCTGGTCATCCGCGACATCGCATCCCCCGACAGGAACGATCCGATGTTTCCCCACATCCGTTGTTTCGACAAATACGCCGGCCACTCGTGGGCCTCGGGCGATGCGAATTTCGCCGACGGGAACAATCAGGAGTCCTCTTCCGAGTCGATGAACGCTTGGTATGGCATGATGCTCTGGGGCGCGGCCACTGGCGACGAGGAGATCACCAACACCGGGATCTTCCTCTACAACACCGAGCGCACCGCCGTGGAGGAATACTGGTTCGACGTTTCAGACACCAACTTTCCGCCGGAGTTTCCCGAGGTCGCGCTCGGCATGGTTTGGGGCGGCAAGGGCGACTTCGCCACCTGGTTCTCCAGCGACATTGACTGCATCCACGGCATCAACTGGCTGCCCTTCACCCCATCCTCGATCTACATGGGCCGCCATCCCGACTATGTGAAAAGGAACTACGACAGCATTATTTCCAAGCGCAAGGGCAGCACCGATTTCAACTCCGGTTGGGGTGATCTCGTGGTGATGTTCGGTGCGCTAACAGATCCAAAAGGCGCCGCGACCTACCTCGACGCCAATCCGGCCTGCAAGCTTGAGGGCGGCAACACCCACGCCTTCATGTATCATTGGATCCACACCCTCGACAGGCTCGGGCTCAATGACGCCACTGTCACCGCTGATCACCCGTTTTTCAATGTCTTCATCAAGAACGGCAAGAAGACCCACGCGGTTTACAACTTCGACAAGGAGCCTGTTAGCGTCACTTTCTCGGACGGCACCATCGTGCTGGCTCCAGGCGGGAAGCTCACTCTCCGCCAATGACGCGACACGAGCCCTCCTGCTGCTGGATCATTTGGAAAGGGATTTTCCGCTGTTCTCCACGGACCACTCAAGCGTCCGCAAAACCAGGAGCGGCGGGTTCCCATTCGCCGTGCCCCATGGCGCGCTGATTCAAAGCGATTCACCTCGTCCCATCGTCATTTCATGGGTTTCGGCGGACGGACTCCGCCGCTCCCTGGGCTTCTTCCTGATTCGGCAAACCGGTCATTCCGATTTTGATATCCACCAATACACCGACTCCCTGACGGCCCCACAGGCATTTGGGGTGAACACCCCATTGCTGGTGGCATTCACTTTCGGCCATGGTCGGGGCATGAGAACAAGCGAAAGAGGGCCCGTCAGCGAATGGAACCAACCGGTGCAATCCCTCGCCCATGAGGCCAACGGAAATCAGCGCACCGGTGGTATCCTCTCCCCACGCACCGCGCGGTTCACGGCTTCGTCGCCAACGGAGGCGGACCATCAACGCGTGGACCATTGGCAGACGCGCAATGGAGCAACCACGCCCGGTCCTAACACACCCTGAACCGACATGGACCTCAGCACTCAGTATCTCGGGTTGAATCTTCGTTCACCGCTGGTGGTTTCGGCCTCCCCCCTCAGCAGGGAGATCGATGACATCATGAAAATGGAGGATGCCGGAGCGGGGGCGATTGTCCTCTATTCACTCTTCGAGGAACAGACGTCCGCTTGCCGCGCGAACTATGAATTCGGATCCCTGATCGGGCCCGACGCCTATCTGGATCAGATCGTTGCCGCGAAGCGTCGCGTCGGGACACCGATCATCGCGAGCCTCAACGGAACTTCGCGAAAGGGATGGAAGAATCTCGCGCGCCGGATCCACGAGGCGGGGGCGGATGCGCTTGAGTTGAACATCAACCACATTCCCGGTGAGTCCGAATCGACCGGGGCGGAAATCGAAAGCGAATACCTTGAAATTGTCCGGATGGTGAGATCGGAGATTCAGATGCCATTGGCGGTGAAGCTGAGCCCCTATTTCACGAACATCGCGAACATGGCCAGCCGCCTCGATGCGCTGGGTCCCGAGGGACTGGTGCTTTTCAACCGCCTCTATCAACCGGACATCGACATCGAGAACATGACTCACTTACCTGGCGCGGTTCTCAGCAACAGGACGGACATGCAACTTCCCATGCACTGGATCAGTCTTCTTTATGGAAGAACGCGGGCCGATCTGGCCGCGACCGGCGGGATGCACCAGGCGGCCGACGTGATCAAGATGATCATGGCGGGGGCGGACGTCACCATGCTTTGCAGCGCGCTACTGACTCACGGGATCGGGCACCTTCAAGTCGTGGAAAGGGAAATCGGGGAATGGTTGGAGACACATCAACAAGATTCACTTGATGGAATCCGGGGCAAAATGAGCCGGTTCAACCTTGGGGACACAGGTGTCATCGATCGTGCGCAATATGTGCAGGCGCTGACTCCGGAAACCGCTGCGATCAATGGTTAGTCAGAGCCTCGAAGCCTGAGACGACGTCGAAAAGTTCCTCGTCGATTCCACTCTGGCGGAGGCGATGGAAGGTCCCGTGCAAGGTTTCCAACAAGTCCTTGATGTTGTTTTCAGCCCGCTGCATGGCCGCGAGACGGCTGGCGTTCTCGCTTGCCAGGGATTCGGCACAGGCGCGATAAAGCGAGATGAACAGATACTCGCGGATGAGCAGTCGCAACACGCTGTTTCCGCTTCCCATCACCTCGGGCAGAAGCCGGGTCGGCCACGCGACACCTGTTAGCCCCTGCTGCCATTGGGCATCGAGCGGCAGGAGCCGCTGGCTGACGGGTTCATAAAGCGCGCCGGACTTCGGGCGGTTGTGAAAGACATGAAGCTCGGAATATTCGCCATCGGCGCGGTGCGCCTCGCTTTGAATCTGGATCCGCCCGATCAGCGGCGTGATCCCCTCAACGGAATTGGGCACTGGAAAAAGTCCTAACGGGGTGAAGCCGGCATCGGTGAGTTGTCCATGCACGCGCTCGCCCACCGCCCAGATGGCGGGCTTGCCGGGCAGCGCGGCGAGTTCCTTGATCGCGTGATCGGCGATCACGTCGTTGAACGGTCCGACCAAGCCCTGATCGGATCCGAACACGATGGCACCGATCTCAGTCACACGGGTGCGGTTCATCGGCTCCGGAGGCATCAATCCGAGAGGACTTTTCCTGAGGCACGCACCGAGTCCGAGTTCCACGGTGTGGTGATAGTCGCCGAGGGCGGTCACCGATTTCTCATATTGCCCGATGCTTGAGGCGGCGAGTGCTTTCATGGTGCGCACGACGGATTGGAGATCGCCAGCGCTGTTGAGCTTCCTTCGCAAGCTTTCGATCGTGTCACTCATGATTTGAAATCTCCTGAACTCAGAGCGTGGCTCCGAACATCGCCCCCACCCCGGCTGTCAGGGCCATGGCAAGGGCACCCCAGAAAGTCACGCGGGCCACGGAAATCCAAACCGCGGAGCCACCGGCACGTGCGGCCAGCGCGCCTAACAGCGCAAGGAAAACCAGAGAGCTGAGAGATACCGTCCACACGAGCGCGGAAAGCGGCACGAACAGGACTAACAGCAACGGCATCGCGGCTCCGACGGCGAAGGTCCCCGCGGATGCGAACGCGGCCTGCACCGGACGGGCGCTCAGGCTTTCACTGATTCCAAGCTCGTCACGGGCGTGGGCTCCCAAGGCATCCTTGGCCATCAACTGGGTCGCGACCTCGCCGGCGAGTGCGGCATCGAGTCCACGGGAGACATAGATGGCCGCCAGTTCGGCATGTTCGTTTGCTCCGTCGGAGGCGAGTTCCAAGCGTTCCCGCTCCAGGTCCGCGTTCTCCGTGTCGGATTGCGAGCTGACTGAAACATATTCACCGGCCGCCATCGACATGGCTCCGGCCACCAGACCGGCAAGACCGGCCACCAGCACACTGCTGCGACCGGATTCCGCGGCGGCGACCCCGACGATGAGGCTGGCGGTGGAAACGATGCCGTCGTTAGCGCCTAACACGGCGGCGCGAAGCCAGCCAATCCGATGCGTGCGATGAGTTTCAGAATGCTTCATGGCCGTGATTCTTGTCCGCGGCACGTGATGATCCAAGCGAGAACCGCGATAAGGACTGCAATCGTCGCGAGGACAAATCCACCCGAAGACGGCATGGCCAGCCATTTGAGCGACTCCTTGGCTGCGCCGGTGCTGCCGAGTCCCGGTGCCCTGAATCCGGCCCACATCCAGAAGATCGAATAGCCCAGACCGCCCGCGCCAAGGGCGAGGCTGATCAAGCTGGTGACCTTTCCCGGAGCACCCACAAGGCACAGCACGAGAATCAGGGCGACAGCGGTGGTGCCCATGCCTCCCGCATGCAGATGGGCCCGCTGCATGTAGTTCCAGGACTTGTCAATGACGGCCTTGCTGGCGGACACATCATTCTGATAGACTGTTCCCTGCACCTCGGCGGCATCCGCATTCAATCGTGACTTGATGAGGTCCTCGTTGAGGCCGAAGACGATTCCCATCCCCTGACCAAACAGGATTGTTAGGACCGCCAGCAGCATGCCGGCGGAGGCGGCACGCAGATTGGAATGGATGGAATATGATGAGGGATTTGCAGTCATTTGGATGGTTGGGATTCGGTGATTTCGGGTTGTTTGGGAGAGAAAATGACCAGTGCGTCACGGGCGACATCAGTGATGAACTTGCGATCCCCGTCGCTGAGCTTGTCAGCGGTGTCGAAGCGTCCCCGGATTTCAGGGGAAATCTCCGACGCGGCTTTGTGAACCGCTTTCTGAGCGTTCTTCATCTTGTCCAGCGGGATTTCATCGAAGAGTCCGGCAGATAGCGCGATCAGAACCGTGATCTGCGATGGGACGGCAACCGGAGAGAGTTCGGACTGGATGAGACAGGCACGGATGTGGCGGCCGTGAGCGATGCTCTTGCGGGTGTCGTCGTCCAGGCGCGCGCCGAAGCGGGCGAAGGTTTCGAGTTCCTCGAATTGCGCGTAAGCCAGCTTGAGATCACCGGCCACCGCCCGGTAGGCAGCGAGTTGGGCTTTGCCACCGACCCGCGAAACGGATTTCCCGACATCCACGGCTGGCAACACTCCGAGTTCGAACAAGGAAGGTGATAGATAGATTTGTCCGTCGGTGATGGAGATGAGATTCGTCGGGATGTAGGCGGAAATGTTCTGTGCCTCGGTCTCGATGATCGGAAGTGCGGTTAGGGATCCGCCGCCACGTTCCTTGCAAAGGTGGGTCGATCGCTCCAGAAGCCGCGAGTGGATGTAGAAAATATCGCCGGGAAATGCCTCGCGTCCGGGTGGCCGCCGAAGCAAAAGCGAAAGCTCGCGGTAGGCGCGCGCATGGTGGGTGAGGTCGTCATAAACGATCAGCACGTCTCTGCCGCTTTCCATGAAATGCTCCGCGATGCTGGTCGCGGCATACGGTGCGATGTAGGCCAGTCCAGGCGGGTCATTTCCCTCGGCGACGACCACCACGGTGTATTCCATAGCGCCTTGTTCCCGGAGATGGGCCACGACCTTTGCCACCGCGGATGCCCGTTGCCCGATGGCACAATAGACGCAAAGAACGTCCTTGCCCCGTTGGTTCAGGATGGTGTCGAGCGCGATGGCCGTCTTGCCCGTCTGGCGGTCGCCGAGAATCAACTCGCGTTGGCCGCAGCCGATGGGAATGAGTGCGTCGATCACCATCAGCCCGGACTGGAGGGGCACGGTCACCGGCGCGCGATCCATGATGGCCGCCGCCGGACGCTCGATGGGCAGTCGATCAGTGGTCACAATAGGACCAAGTTCATCGAGGGGACGGCCAAGCGGATCGATCACGCGGCCGAGCAATCCCTCACCCACCGCCACATCCATCACCCGGCCGGTCCGCTGGACCTCATGGCCCGCGTGAAGATGTGAGTAGTCACCTAACAAAACCACTCCGATCTCATGTTCATCCACATTGAAGGCAATCCCGAAAACGCCACCGGGAAACTCCAACAGTTCCTCGAATCCAACGCTGTTGAGACCGGAAACACTCGCAATGCCAGTCGAGACTTTCGTGATCGTGCCAATCTCGCGAGGAGCCAGCTCGGGCGTGTGGTCACGACAAACCTGCTGGATGGTCGAAAACGCGGCGTCGAAAACGCGCTCCAGGTTATCGAGAGACGCGTTCATTGTTTTCTCTCCTTCGTCTTGAGCAATGCACTGACACCATTTTCTAGGGACTTCAGGTAGTCCGCGATACTCCACGCCACCTTGTTTCCGCCTGAAGTGAGTTCGATTCCGCTCACCAGATCCGGCGCGGTCTCGAACCTCAGGGGCACATCGGCGGAGAAGGTTTCGTTGATCGCGTTCTGGAGATCCGCGCGGTATTCGGCAGGCAAATCGAAAGCACTGCGCACGAGGGCGGGTTCGTCTGATGTGGTCAGCGCTTCCCGCAGGTCGGACTTGGCGTCGCCATCCAGCGTGCGGAGTTGATGGATGAAAACGGTGCACGCCCGTTCCTCAAGATCCGCACCGGAGAGGTCCGTCAGCACCTTGCGGGCGATGGAGAAGACCTCCTCCTGCGTCCGGCGGGTAATAGCGTCATTGAGGTTGCTGGCGTCATTGTTCAGCGCCTCCAAGCGTTTCTTACTCATGGCGTCCGCCGCGTCACGTGCTTCCCCGAGGAGTCGCTCCTTTTCCTTGTCCGCCTCTTCCCTTGACTTGGTTAGAAGATCCGCCCGCTGCTTTTCGAACTCCCCGTTCTTCTTCTGATAGACCTCACGCTCCTTCCTCGCATCCGCCTGTTTCGCGGCCGCGTCCGCGAGTTCATCCGCGATCCGTTTCTCCCGCACATCGATGGCCTTGAGGATCGGCTTGTAGAGAAAGCGCCTCAACAACCCCACCAGAACGAGGAAGTTGAGTGCCTGCGCGGCGACGGTGAACCAGTCAATGAGCATCGGTTATTTCCCTGACGATTGGGCGATCACGTGATTCCAGAATGGATTCGCGAAAATGAGGATCATCGAGACCACGAAGCAGTAGATGGCAGTGGACTCGATCATCGCCAGTCCGACGAACAGCGTGCGTGTGATGGTGGCGGATGCATCCGGCTGTTGGGCGAGCGAGGTCAGGGCGGTGGAAACCGCTTTCCCTTCGGCGAGGGCCGGCCCCATGGTTCCGAAACCGGTGGTGATGCCGGCGGTGACGATGGAGGCCACCGCGATGATTGTCATGTTATCCATGGTTAGTGTTGGTTTCTGTTGGAATTGGAGTTGGTTTGCGGGTGCGAGTGGCGGCTGCGATGTAAACGGCCGCCAGGATGCTGAAGATGTAGGCCTGCACCATGCCCGTGAGCAGACCGAGCAAGGTCATGACGATTGGAAACAAAAAGGGAGTGATGGTGAGAAGGATGCCGATGATCATGGCGCCGCTCATCATGTTTCCGAACAAGCGGACGGCGAGAGCCAGCGTGCGGGAAACCTCGCTGATGATGTTGAACGGGAGCATGATGAACGTCGGCTCCATGTAGGTTTTCAGGTAGCCACCAAGCCCCTGGTCCTCGATGCCGAAGAGCGGCACGGCGATCAGCACGCACAACGCGAGGGCGGCGGTGGTGGAAAGCGAACCCGTGGGTGGTTCGTATCCCGGGATGATCGTGCACAGGCTCGCCATGCCAACAAACAGGAACAGGGTGCCCAGGAAGCCGATGTATTTCGCCGGTTCCTTGAGCCCCACCTCCTTGATCTGTCCCATGATGCCGATCACCACGATCTCCAACAGATTCTGCCAGCGCGAGCGTTTCAGGTCCATGGAGAGCTTCCGCGTGATGAGCATGGATCCCAACGAAAGAAGCAGCATGAGCCCCCACGTGAACACAATCGTGCCATTGAGTTTGAGAAACCCATGCTGCCAGAAAATCATCTCGTCGGGACTAAGGCGCATGGCTCTCCTCCCGATTTGATCCACAGGATTGCCGCGTCAGCCAGGTGACCGTGAGCCGGGCGATGATGAATCCTGCTAGACAGGCAACCAGACGTTTCCAATCGTCTTTGCCTACCCAATAGAAGCCCGCGAAGACCGTGCCCATGCGAAGCATCAAACTGCTGAAAAACCAAAGCGCTGGAATGTTAGAAGCCATGCCCCTGCGGATCGTCCACCAGAGGCCGCCGAAAAAGATCGAGCCGAGCCCGAGTCCGGCGCTGACCGAAAGCGCGATGATCAACGCGTCACTCATTTTCGTCCTCCCGCTCGTCTTTCATCGCCTTTTCCTCCTTGGCCACCCAATGCCACGCGTTCACACAACCGAGCACGAGCCCGGCCACCAAGAGCGCCAGCGCCCACGAATGTGTGCCAGGATGATGTCGATCCAGCCAGATCCCCAAGGCGGCACCGAGCAAGGTTGGCACCGCAACCGACCATCCAATGAGTCCCATCATTCCCAGTCCGAACCACACGCCCGGGTCGCCCCGTCGGCGCGCCTTGAGCTTGCGCGCGGCTTTCCCGCCGATCTCGTCGGCAAGTGATCGATCCACTTGATGGGGTGGAATGTCGGGCTGGTCATTCATGCTGGAACACCGCGAGGCGGCTGATGAATCCGGTTTCGAGTTTCACCATCAACGAGCGGACGCTTTGTTCATTGGCGTCGAGCGTTAGAAACTCCTTCTCCACCGACTCGCGGAGTTGGTCGAGACTCGCGCCCGTCAGTGCCCGGCGGACTGACACGCGGACGTCCGGTCCCGTTTTCAGCAGCACGCCCCCGTCGATCGCCACAAAGATCTCGCCATCCGCCTCGGTCTCATAGGTCAGGATACCGGGAACCAACGCCGCCACGCAATCCAGTCGGTTAGGCAACAGTCCGAACGATCCCTCTTGCGTCTCGGCAACGATACGCAACACCGCGGGCTCGTTGGTGAAGATTCCGAAAGGCAAGAGAAGTTTGAGATTCACGGGCAAACACATGTTAGAGATTCAACGACATTTTCGGAAGGATTGGCTCAGTCGCCGTAAACCGGAGAGGCATTGTTGCCGCGAGGCTGACATTCCCACCAAGTGACTTGTGGGCGAACGAAGGATCAGCCGCTGAAGCAGTCATAGAACCGGGGCCAGGATTTGTGTTTTCAATCATCATCGTCATGATCGCGACCACCCGATTCATTTTCACCGAGCTGCAACGTCACGCCGAGGTCCGGCTGTTTATTGGAAGCTCCGTTTGAGTTGTGATTGGCAAACAACACGGCAATCCTGAGTCCGGCACCAATCACGGGGATCACGCGAGGGTGCAAAATTCCAAAATCAACAAACTGGATCACAGGGGGGAACCCTAGCTTCTTTTTCAGGCGGAGAACATGGGGTGTTCACCTACCGCCGGGATCGGACAAGCCGCGGAGCATGGAGCTGCCCGTCGATAGACCGGGCGATCACGAGGTGTTAGAGGAGCTTCAGCCACATCCTGCACGGCGTTGGGAATATTGAATGATGGTCCAACAACTCAAAGCCCAGCCAACTCCCGCAATCCAGCCAGCCATGACGTCAGTCGGGTAGTGAACTCCCAGGTAGATGCGGCTGATGCCGACAAGCATGGTCAGAAGCATGGCCATTGTCAGGCAGTAAAGCTTGGCGGCACGGCCCGCCACCGCCTGCATGAGCAGCGTGCCCAAGGTCAGATAGACGATGGCCGAAACCATGGCGTGCCCGCTCGGAAAGCTGGGTGTGCTCACTTCCCGCAAGTGAGGAACAATCGAGGGCCGATCCCGGCCAATCCCGTATTTGAGCAAGCCGGTGGCAGCCCATCCTGAAAGCGTGGTCAGGATCGTGAACATCACCAATCCATACCGCCGACGAAGGCACATGAAGCCAACGGCCGCGATCACCACCAGCAATAGCACAACCGGGCTTCCAAGCGCTGTCAGATCAAGGCCAGCCTCGCGCAGCCACGCAGGTCCAACCGGCACGGCGGGATCATCAGCGCGACGCAGGGAGCGGAGGACCCATTCATCGATGCTTTGGGTGCTGCCTTCCTTCACTTCATCAGCCAGTTCGATCACGAGATAGCCACAGACAAACGCGACAAGAGCGGTAACGAGGATGGCGACTTCGTTCCAGTCGAAGCCCCGAATGCGACTGCGCAGGCTGCTGATCCATTCGGCACTGATTCGTTTCATTGGTTGAGTGGATGAAATGCCGTCATGCGGCCCGCAATTCCCAAGTCACATACACGGCATACATCCCGAGCAGCACAAACCCGCGCCAGCGGCCCATGACACCACCGCGCCCTGGCAAGATCATCAGGGTGGTGAGAATACCGAAGATCAGACTCGGCATGAGTTCCCGCAGACTCACCGCAAAGGGACGGATCAGCGCGGCCACTGAGGCAACGAAAAGCGCGTTGAAAACATTACTGCCAAGGATGTTTCCCAAGCCGACGTCGTGATGGCCGCGAAGGCGCGCGATGATGGTCGTCGCCAACTCCGGTGTGCCGGTGGCCACGGCCACGACCACTGCACCGACCATGAAAGGACTCCAGCCAAGCGCCTGCGCGACCCCTTTGCCGCCTAACACCACGAACTGTGCTGCCGCCATGAGAAGTGCCAGCCCCGCTACCACTTGCACCGCAATCTTGCGCTTGGATGCCTGGCCTGCTTCGATGACTTCCTCCTTGTTCCTTGCCCGATGCCGGCGTGCATGGCGCACCACCATGGCCAGCCATGCGGCAAATAATCCCATCAGCACGAGCGCATCGAGCCGCGAGAACCAGCCGTCCCATAGCACCGCCGCCATGATGAATGGCACGGCAAGAGCGCAGGCCCAGTCACGCCGCACACCGGGATCTTCCGCCTTCATGCCGGAGAGCGACAACACGAGGGCGAGCACCAGCGCGATGTTCACTACATTGCTGCCGAGCACATCACCGAGCGAGATTTGAGGCACTCCGTCCCTCGCTGACTGAATCGCCACCATGAGTTCGGGCGACGAGGTGCCGAATGCCGCGACTGTGACTCCGATCACCGCCACGGGCCAGCGTGCCCATCTCGCCATCCCCACCGCACCATCCACAAAGAGCGAGCCGCCGAACCAAGCCAGCACCACACCGGCTAACAGCATAATGACCGAGGTGATCATGGAGCGGATGCAGATGGACAATCCTTCATCAAATGCTGCGATGGATCGGCTCGTCGGCGGGCGAACCACTTCCGAATCTCCTCGGTCCAGAGCACGCTGCTGGCCACTGCTCCGATGAGGAAGAAGTGCGACAACGAGATCGGTACGGTGTGGAAGAGTTTGTTCATCGGCGCAGTGTAAACGACCGCGAGTTGAAGCAGGTTCGCCAGCACGAGTCCGCCGAGCAGCCACGGGTTCTTGAGGAGACCAAGGCGCAGAACTGACCGGGTGGCGCTCTCACAGTTCAGGACATTGAACCACTGGCACACGGCGAGCAGAGTAAATGTCTCGGTCTGCACGACAGCAAAGGGGGCATCGGTGGAGAGCCGCCAGATGAAGTAGCCCAGCGTGGCCGCGACGGATGTGGGCACCATGACCGCCATGCGGCGGACCATCGTACGGGTGATGAGCGGTTCGCTGGTGCGGATGGGCTTGCGCTGCATCTCATCACCCTCGGGGCCTTCCATCACGAGATTGAGCGTGAGCGTGCCTTCAGTGACCAGATTGATCCAAAGGATCTGCACCGCAGCCAGCGGCAGCGGATAGCCAAACAACAAGGCGCCCAACAAAATCAGGACTTCATCAATCGAGGTGGCGAAGAGGAAGAGCAGCAGCTTCTGAATATTGCCATACACGAGCCGCCCCTGCTCCACGGCTTTCACGATGGTGGCGAAATTGTCATCGGTGATGATAATCTTTGCAGCGCCCTTCGCCACCTCGGTTCCGGTGATGCCCATGGCCACACCGACATCCGCGCGGGCAAGTGCCGGCGCGTCGTTCACGCCGTCGCCGGTCATGGCGACCACGTTGCCCTGCGATTGCAGCGCTTCCACGATGCGGAGTTTCTGCTTCGGCAGCACCCGGGCGAAAACGGCGATTTGGCCGATCTGCGCGTTGAGGTCCTTTTCGGACATCGCTTCTAACTCCCGCCCATCCACGGCACGATCCGCCTCCGTCGCCATGCCCAACATGCGGGCGATGGCGAGGCCTGTGGCTTTGTGATCGCCCGTCACCATCATGGGCCGGATGCCAGCCGCCCGACATTCGGCAACGGCGACTTTCGCCTCCTCGCGAGGCGGGTCCATCTGGCCGATGAGACCGAGGAAAACAGCACGTCCTTTGAACTGATCAAAGCCTACGTCTTCATCGATCTCCGCATCATCCACCATCGCCACCGCAAGCAGGCGCAGGGCCTGAATCGCCATTTCTTCGGCAGTTTTGAGAGCTTGCTGGCGAGCCTCTGCTTCAAGCGGCAGCACTTGGTCTCCGTGCCGGACATGAGCGCAGAGCGGCAAAAGCATCTCCGGTGCGCCTTTGATGAAAACGCGGTTCGGCTTGTGCGTGTGCCCATGCTGCGTGGCCATGAGCTTGGTGGCAGAATCAAAGGGAATTTCGGCGCGCCGCGCCCACGCCTGACGTAGCGGCGCAGGCTCAATGCAACCCTTCAAGGCAACGGTTAGCAATGCGGACTCCGTGGGATCGCCCAGCGAACGCCATCGTGTTTCCTCGGCGGTCGGCGGCACAAGTTGGGAATCATTGCAAAGCGCGCCACCTTCGAGGATGAGGCGCAGCGCGGAGTCGTTCACAGGTGAGAGATCACGCCCATCGCAAGACAGCGTTCCTTCCGGGGAGTAGCCGGAGCCCGAGACTTCAACCCTGCGACCGTCGGGCAACCAAATGGTGGTGACGGTCATTTCATTCTTGGTCAAGGTCCCGGTCTTGTCCGAGCAGATGACATTCGTGCAGCCAAGCGTCTCCACCGCCGCGAGCCTGCGCACGATCGCTCCCTTGCCGGCCATGCGCTGCATCCCCACCGCCAGGGCGATCGTCAAGGCCACGGGCAGTCCTTCCGGCACCAGCGAGACCATCTGGCTGATGGCCACCATCAGAATATCCACGATGGGCATGCCACGCAGCAATCCCGCACCGATGACGAGCGCCACCATCACCACAGACACCATCACCAGTTGGCGTCCAAATTGATTCATGCGAACTTCGAGAGGCGTCTTCGGCTCCACCGCGCCCGTCGTCATGTGGGCGATCTTACCGACCTCAGTGGACAAACCCGTCGCCACAACCACTGCCTTGGCGCGCCCGGCGGTGATGTGAGTGCCGGAGAAAACCATGTTCACACGATCCGCAAGCAGGGTGTCATCGGGCAAAGCTTCAATGTGTTTCTCAACCGGCATTGACTCGCCTGTTAGCGCCGCCTCGGCAGCTTCCAGCGCGGCCATATCTAGCAGCCTCGCATCACCCGCCACGGCATCTCCGGCAGCCAGCAGCATGATGTCTCCGGGCACGAGATTGCTCGCGGCAATCATCTGCTCGTTGCCGGCGCGCAGCACGCGCACCTGGGTGGTGGAAAGTTTGCGAAGCGAAGCCATCGAGCGTTCCGCACGACCCTCTTGAAAGGCACCGATGATCGAGTTGACCAACACGACGATCAGAATGACCAAGGCATCCTCACGCTTGCCCAACACAAACGCCAGGACAGCGGCGGCGAGAAGAATGTAGATCAGCGGACTGGCGAACTGACGCAGAAACACCCGCCACACAGGTTTCTTTTCGTCTTCGGGCAAGGTGTTGCCGCCATATTTTTCCAAGCGCGCAGCAACCTCGTCCTCAGAAAGCCCGCACGTGGGGTCGGCGCCAATCTCCTCGCAGGCAGCGGCGGGAGATAGGTGATGCCAAGGTGTGATGGGTGGATTCGAGGTCATAAGCTGAGTTTGGTGGTTGAAGACAGCCAGGCCACCAAGTGCTCTGACACGGATGCCTTGCCATCACGGATGCATAAATAATCGACCACAGGATGAATGACGAACCTCCACACTGCCAGTGCGCCCTTGTTGGAGTTGGCTCTCTCTGAGGCGGCCCCATAGTCGTAATAGCTCAGCACCACATCGGTGCCATCCATCGCGAGTCCGAAATACCCGCTTTCATCGGGTTGGGTTTCGAAGAGGGAAACGGTGAGGTTGGAATCGAGCATGGCTATTGTCGGACAGTTTTACTTGATGCGTTCATGCCATCCCAGAAGCCGCAGCGCATTCAACACGACCACAACGGTGTATGCCGACTTCGCGCACCGTCCATCCGCGTTCCTAGGTTGAACGCACGCGCTCGACAATTGCAGCATCGTCACGGCAGAGAACTGGATACGGGTTCTCTATCCGATGTTGTCGGCGCGTCTCCGTTTTTGGCGACCTCGTGACTGAAATACCTCTTCTGAAAAGACAAGGCGACGTGGACGAGGCCGATGAGCACGGGCACCTCAATGAGCGGGCCGACCACGGTGGCAAAGGCCACCGGAGAATTGAGGCCGAACACCGCGATGGCCACCGCGATGGCAAGCTCGAAGTTGTTGCCCGAGGAAGTGAAAGCCAGTGACGCGCTGCGCGGGTAGTCCGCCCCGAGTTTCTTGGCCATGAAAAAGCTCACGAAGAACATCACCACGAAGTAGATCGTCAGTGGAATGGCAATGCGCAGCACGTCCAGCGGCAGTTGCACGATGGCCTCCCCCTTGAAGGTGAACATCACCACGATGGTGAACAGCAGCGCCGTCAGCGTGATCGGCGAGATATGAGGGATGAATGTTTTCTCATACCACTCTTCGCCCTTGAGCGGCACGAGGATCACGCGACTCAGCACACCGGCGGCGAAAGGGATGCCGAGGTAGATCATCACACTCCAGAAAATGTCCTTCATTGCGATCTCCACCACGCGGCCTTCGAGACCGAAATAGGGCGGCAACACCGTGATGAAGAACCACGCGAACACGCTGTAGAAGAGAATCTGCGCGATGCTGTTGAGCGCGACGAGACCGGCTGCGTATTCGCGGCTGCCCTTGGCGAGTTCGTTCCAAACGAGCACCATCGCGATGCAGCGGGCTATGCCCACCAGGATGAGGCCCACCATGTAGTCGGGGTGATCGCGCAGAAAGAGCACCGCGAGCAGGAACATCAGCACCGGACCGACGAGCCAGTTTTGCACCAGCGAAAGGGTGAGGATGCGGGTGTTGGCGAAGACCTTGGGGAGCTGTGAATACTTCACCTTCGCCAGCGGCGGATACATCATGAGGATGAGGCCGATGGCGATGGGGAGGTTGGTCGTGCCGACGGTGAGGGGCGCGAAGAACGCCTCGGGGTCGGAGATCACGAATTGGCCGAGTAGAACGCCGAGTCCCATCGCTGCAAAAATCCAGACCGTGAGAAAACGGTCGAGAAACGACATACTTTTGGCGACTGATGTGGACATTGATTGGAGCGGATGATTGGGGACTCTATGCCGGAACCAGATCGAGATTTGACGACGCCAGTTTCGCGAGCGCATCGGGGCCAACGGGTTCCTCCGGCCTGCCAGGGCAGCCAGGCGGTGCGCTTGGCTTGCTTTTCCACGACTTCGCGCAGGTAGCGATGCTCGGAGGCTTCGCGGCATTGCAGCAGGGGATCACAGGAGCCGCTGTTGAGCAGGCTTTGATTGATGACCCAGGCGAAGGGTTCGATGCGGGCGCGGCGCAGGTCTTCCTGAAGCGCGGCGGCTTCATGCACGGGCGTGGCTTCGGGCAGGGTGACGAGCAGGATGCGGGTGAAGTCGGGATCGCGCAGACGTTCGAGCAGTTTCAGCACTTCCTCCGGCTGGGTGCTGCGGGCCTGGCGTTCGAGTTCGCGCTGATAGGCCTCGCTGGCATCGAGCAGGAGCAGCGTGTGCCCGGTGGGCGCGGTGTCGAGCACGACGAAACGGTCCGTGCCTTGTCCGACCTCACGCGCAAAGGCACGGAACACGGCGATTTCTTCGGTGCAGGGCGAGCGCAGGTCTTCTTCGAGCAAGGCGCGGCCTGCGTCGTCCATCGCGGCGCCTTGGGCCTGCATGACTTCGCCTTGATAGGCGGCGGTCTCCGCAGCGGGATCGATCTTGCTGAGTGTGAGACCCTCCACCTTGCCATGCAAGCGTCTGCGCCACATGCGCGGCGGGATCGGTGGTGCTGAGATGCACGGAATGGCCGCGCTTCGCCAGCATGACGGCGATGGCGGCAGCGACGGTGGTCTTGCCCACGCCGCCTTTGCCCATGGTCATGATCACGCCGTTGCCTTGCTTCTCGATGGTGGCGACGAGGTCTTCGAGACTTTCCATTTCGGGCGGCGTCCAGCCGCTCTCATCCGCTTTCACGCACCTGCCTTGGACATCACCGCTCAGCAGCACACGCAGGCCGCCGATGCCGAGGATGTTGATGGGGCGCAGTGGCACGATGAAGCTCGGCATGGAGCTGATGAACTCACCCGCTGCCGTCAAGGCCGACAGCCCACGCTGCTGCATGGCCTGCGCAGTCACATCTTCAGGGCAGTCCGTTTCAAAGGTGCCGTTGATGACGAGGCATTGGTTGCCCACGCCGATGGCGCGCAGTTCCTTGGACGTGCGCTCGGCTTCGCGCAGCGCCGCGCCTTGCGGGCGGCTCACGAGCACGAGCGTGGTGGCCGAAGCATCCGCCAGGGTGTTCACCGTGGCTTCATAAATGACGCGCTGTTTTTCCAAACCGGCCAGCGGTCCGAGGCAGGAGGTGCCGCTGGTGTTGTTGTCGAGGAACTGATCCCAGGCCTTCGCCAGACTCATCAGCCGCAGCGTGTGGCCGGTCGGTGCGGTGTCGAAGATGACATGGTCATAGTCCTTCGCGGCTGCGGGATTGCCGATCAGCCCGGAGAACTCATCAAACGCGGCGATCTCCACCGTGCAGGAACCGGAAAGCTGCTCCTCCATGCTGCGCAGCGCCGCTTCCGGCAGGAGGCCGCGCATGGGGCCGATCAAGCGCTCGCGATAGGCCGCCGCCGCTTCGACGGGGTTGATGTTCATCGCATCCAGACCCGGCGCACCGGCGATGGGCGTGGGCTGGTTCGTGAGTTTCGTTTCCAGCACTTCATCCAGATTGGAAGCCGGGTCCGTGCTCACCAGCAGCACGCGTTTGCCGGCCTCGACGAGTTTCAGCGCCGTGGCACAGGAGAGCGAGGTCTTGCCCACGCCGCCCTTGCCGGTGAAAAAGAGGAAGCGCGTCGCGGTGGCGGCATCCGGCTGATAGAGCGGCAGTTTCATGATGCCTCCTTCCCTTTGCCGAGGGCTGCGCGGAACCAGCCGGGGCGCTCATCCTTGGTCGGATAGCGGCCTTTGAGATGAACTTCACCATCCCAGAAGATCAGCGGCAGCGCCTCCGCGCCTTCCGTGTCCAGCAATGCCTTCACCGCTGGGTTTTGCACAAAGGCCATGGGCTGTTGTCCGAGGTTGAAGCGCTCGACCTTGATGCCATGCGTGCCGAGCTGAGAAAGCATCGCAGCGAAGTTAACGAGATCAGGATCAATATCGGTGCCGCAGATGCCGGTGGAGCAGCACATGGGCGGGTCATAGACTTGGATGCTTTTCATGGTGTTTTTGGAAATCAAGGAGTGCGGTTCGCGGTTGTCTGCTAACTCCAAACAAGGAGGGTCTCGCGATTATTGGCATCGGCTGGCGTTTCCCTCGTGGGGTGAATGTCGCGGAGCCAGGCATCATCGGCCTGCAACTCGTGCCAGATATGGCCGGTCAGCCTTTTCGTGGGGGTGAAGTTCATCGGGGTAGGCCCTTGGACTTTTCGGTTTCCAAAACGGCGAGCGTGGTCTTGAGCACGGTGTCGGGATTGAGCGAGATGCTGTCGATGCCCTGCTCGACGAGGAACTGGGCGAACTCGGGGTAGTCGCTCGGGGCCTGGCCGCAGATGCCGATCTTGCGGCCTTTGGCGCGGCAGGTGGCGATGACCTGGGCGATCATCTTTTTCACCGCGGGGTTCCGTTCGTCGAAGATGGGCGCGACGATCTCGCTGTCGCGGTCCACGCCGAGGATGAGCTGGGTGAGGTCGTTCGAGCCGATGCTGAAGCCGTCGAAGATTTCGGCGAACTCCTCGGCGAGGATGACGTTGCTGGGGATCTCGCACATGACGTAGATCTCCAGCCCGTTCTGCGCCGCGCTCGCAGGCCGTGCTTTTCCATCTCGGCCTGCACGCGGCGGCCTTCCTCGACGCGTGCGGCAGAAGGGAATCATCAGCTTGAGATTGGTGAGGCCCATCTCGTCGCGCACCTTCTTCACGGCGCGGCATTCCAGCGCGAAGCCGGCCTGGTAGCGCGGATGGTAGTAGCGGCTGGCGCCGCGGAAGCCGATCATCGGGTTCTCCTCGGTGCGGCTCGTAGGCCTTGCCGCCGATGAGGTTGGCGTATTCGTTCGGTCTTGAAATCGCTCAGGCGCAGGATCACGTCCTTCGGATAGAACGCGGCGGCGATCATCGCGACGCCCTGCGCCAGCTTATCGACGAAGAACTGCGGCTTGTCCGTGTAGCCAGCGGTGAGCTTCTCGATCTCGGCTTTGGCGCGCGGCATCGGCGAGGTTGGTCGAAGTCGACCAGCGCCAGCGGGTGAATCTTGATGTAGGTGCTGATGATGAACTCCATCCGCGCGAGGCCGACGCCGTCGTTCGGGATGAAGGAGAGCGAGAAGGCCTCCTCGGGATTGGCGAGGTTCATCATCACCTTCGTGCGCGGCGTGCCGAGCGATTTGAGGTCGGTGCGCTCGACTTCAAAGGGCAGTTCGCCTTCATAGACAAAGCCGGTGTCGCCCTCCGCGCAGCTCACGGTGACCATCTGGCCGTCCTTCAAGTCCTCGGTGCCATGCTCGGTGCCGACGATGGCCGGCACGCCGAGTTCGCGGCTGACGATGGCCGCGTGGCAGGTGCGCCCGCCGCGATTGGTGATGATGCGCGGCCGCTTTCTTCATGATCGGCTGCCAGTCGGGATCGGTCTTGTCGGTGACGAGCACTTCGCCCTCTTGAAACTGGCCGATGAACTGCGGCGCTCTTGATCACGCGCACCCGTCCCGTGGCGATCTTCTCGCCGACGCTGCGGCCGGTGGTCAGCACCTTGCTGCGCTTGCTCAAGACGATAGGTTTCCAGCACATCGAGATCCTTGCGCGACTGCACGGTCTCGGGCCGCGCCTGCACGATGAACAGCTCGCCGGTGTGGCCGTCCTTGGCCCACTCCAGGTCCATCGGCATCGGCTTGCCGCGCTTCGCGGAGTAGTGATCTTCGACGATGCAGGCCCAGCGCGCGAGTTCGAGCACCTCGTCGTCGGTGAGCGCGAACTTCGCGCGATCTCCGGGCGACACCGGGACGTTCTTCACCATCTTGCCGCCGCCGGTGTCGTAGACGAGCTTGAACTCCTTGCTGCCGACGGTCTTCTGCAGGATGGGCCGGTGCCCGGTCTTGAGCGTCGGCTTGAAGACGCATGTATTCGTCCGGAGTGACCGAGCCCTGCACCACGTTTTCGCCGAGGCCGTAGGCGGCGCTGATCAGCACCGCATCGCGGAAGCCGGTCTCGGTGTCGATGGTGAACATGACGCCGGAGCAGGCGAGGTCGGAGCGCACCATGCGCTGCACGCCGATGCTGAGCGCGACCTTGAAATGATCGAAGCCCTTGTCCACGCGGTAGCTGATGGCGCGGTCGGTGAAGAGCGAGGCAAAGCAGCGCTTGCAGGTCTCCAGCAGCGCGGCGGCGCCCTGGACGTTGAGATAGGTCTCCTGCTGGCCGGCGAAGCTCGCATCCGGCAGATCTTCGGCCGTGGCCGAGGAGCGCACGGCGACATCGAGCGGCGTTTTGCTGTCACCCTGCAGCTGCTCGATAAGCCGCCGCGATCTCCTCCTGCAGATCGTGCCGGCAGCGTCGCATTGAGAATGGCCTGCCGCACCGCGTGACCGCGCTGGCTCAGGTTCGCCATGTCGCTGGGTGTCGAGATCCGCGAGCGTCGCGCGGATGCTCTCGTCGAGCCTGCTTCGCGAATGAAATGACGGTAGGCCTCGGCGGTGATGGCGAAGCCGTCCGGCACCTTCACGCCCTTGCTGGCGAGTTCGCGGACCATCTCGCCGAGCGAGGCGTTCTTGCCGCCGACGAGCGGGACGTCGTCGATGGTGATGTCGGCGAACCATTTGATGAAGGGGGAGGTATTCATGGTGTGTTCGGATGGCGGGCTGCTTTGTTAGCTGGAGCGTCGCTTTGCCTCGTGGTGAGGTCGGCGACCATGCTGTCGAGTTCGGCAAGGCCGAAGCTAATCTTTCTGAAGAACGAAGGGTTGTGCCTCACGAGGACGAAGCGTGGATGGTGCTCCCACAGCCTTCGGAGCTTTGCATCGAGCGCGGCGGCCTGTTCCATCGTCTCGTTGCGCACGGGATTGCCGCCCTCGATGCCCATGCCGCCGACGGCCGCGCTTTCAAAAAAGATCACGCCGTCATAGCGCGCGAGTTCCTGCTCCAACGTGGTGCCGAGCGTGGCGAAGAACTCCTCGGGAGTGCCGGGCCAATAGGCTCCGCCGTCCACTGTCCCTCGATCACAGAGGAGGGCTCGCTCCGGGTAGAGCGAAGACTGCACGTCTTCCAGGTTGCGCTGCACATGGAAGATGGCGTGCTGCGCAGCGAGGATACCGGCCCTCTCCGTGCAGCGCGGGAAACCACCGGAAAAAACCAGTGTCGCCGCCTCGGGGACAATCACCACGCGCTCGCCGATCTCCCTGCGGAAAAGGTCTGCCGCCGTGGTCTTTCCTCCACCGGGACCGCCCGTTAGAACGATGCGACAGCGCCCATTTCGGTGCGAGGGAAGTTTCGCCACATCGTGCAGCGGAACGACGGATCTCGTTTTCCTTCTGTCGGTAGCCATAGAGGTTTGGAGTCGGTGGTTCAGGGAGTGATCAAGACCTTGAGCACGCCTTCAGCACGGTTTCCGAAAATCTCGTAGCCTTGCTTGATGTCGGTGAGCGAGAAGCGGTGCGTTACCAGCATCGTTGGATCGAAGCGGCCCGATTGCACCACATTGATCAGGCGACGCATGCGTTCCTTTCCGCCGGGACAAAGTGTGGTGACGATCCGATGATCCCCCAGCCCTGCTGCATACGCCTCGTAGGGAATCTCAAGCTTGCCGGAATAGACACCGAGACTGGACAGGGTGCCACCGGGACGCAGGCAGCGCAGGCAGGACTCGAATGTTTGCTGTGTGCCGAGCGCCTCGATCGCAACATCGGCTCCACCCCCGGTGAGTTTCAACACCTCCTCCACGACATCGCATTCCTTGTAGTTCAAAGTGACGTCAGCCCCCATCTTGCGGGACATCGCCAGGCGGCTCTCATCGCCATCCACACCGATGATCAACGTCGCGCCCATGAGCTTCGCCCCGACGGTGGCGCACAACCCGATGGGGCCTTGCGCAAACACGACCACCGTATCCCCGATTTTGATGCCGCCGCTCTCCGCGCCTCCGAAACCCGTGGAAGCGATGTCAGCAAGCAGCACCACCTGTTCATCGGTGACCTCATCGGGAATCTTCGCAAGATTCGCCTGCGCATAAGGCACTAACAAATACTCCGCCTGGGCGCCGTCGATGGTGTTCCCAAAACGCCAGCCGCCCATCGCCTGGCAGCCAAAGCCGTGGCCACACTGGGAATGCTGGCCGGAGAGGCAGGCGCGGCATTGACCGCAGGGCGTGATGGCTCCGACCAGCACGCGGTCCCCGATGTCATAGCCGGTAACGCCGGCACCGAGCTCTTCGATGACTCCCACCGGCTCGTGTCCAATGATAAGCCCTGGCTTCACGGGATACTCGCCCCGCACAATGTGGAGGTCTGTCCCGCAAATCGTGGTGGCGGTGATCTTGATCACGGCCTCGCCGGGACCAGCGGATGGCCTAGGAACGGAATCGACGCGAATATCGTTCACGCCATGAAAAACGGTAGCAAGCATGGTTTTCATAGTTGATCAGGTTGTAGTTGAACATATCAGCTTCTCACCCTACCCCGGATGTCGGTTGCTGGCTCCGCGCGATTTGCGAAATGCACCGCATTTTAGATTGCGTGATTCATGGTGATGGATTCTTGACCTTGGCGTTTGCCTCACCGATCGCGCCGATCATGTAAAGTGAGGGCTCCGGGTATTCCTTGAATTCGTCATTGAGGATGCGCTCGCAGCCATCCAATGAATCCTTGAGACTGACGAGTTTGCCTTTCATGCCGGTGAACTGTTCGGTCGTGAAGAACGGTTGCGTTAGAAAACGCTCCAACCGCCGCGCGCGTCCAACGACATTGCGGTCATCCGGGGAAAGTTGCTCCAGACCGAGCATGGCGATGATGTCCTTGAGCCCGGCGTACTGGGCGAGCGTGCGCCGGATCTCCTGTGCTAGTTTATAGTGGCGTTCACCCACAATGCCGGGCGTCGCCATTTTCGAATTCGATTGCAAGGGATCGATCGCCGGGAAAAGTCCCTCGCTCGCACGCTTGCGCGAGAGGACGATCGACGCTGATAGATGCCCGAACGCATGCACCGCAGCAGGATCGGTGAAATCGTCCGCAGGCACATAGACTGCCTGGATGGAAGTGATCGCTCCGGTGTCAGTGTTGGCGATTCTTTCCTCCAGCGCCGATAGCTCGGTGCCCATCGTCGGCTGATAGCCGAGTCGTGACGGCATCTGGCCCATCAAGCCGGAAACCTCCATGCCAGCCTGGATGAAGCGGAAGATGTTGTCGATCAGCAGAAGCACATCGCGGTGTTCGTCGTCGCGGAAATACTCGGCCATGGTGAGTGCAGCATGGCCCACCCGGAAGCGCGCGCCCGGCGGTTCGTTCATCTGTCCGAAAACCATCACCATGTTCGGCAGCACTCCGGCCTCTTTCATTTCCCGATGGAGTTCCTCTCCTTCACGGCAACGTTCTCCGATGCCACAGAAAATGCTGACGCCTTGCTGATGACCGATCATGTTGTGGATCATTTCCGTTAGCAGCACGGTCTTCCCCACCCCTGCCCCGCCAAACAGGCCAGCCTTGCCGCCGCGCTCCAAGGGAACCAGCACGTCGATCACCTTGATGCCCGTCTCGAAGATCTCCGACTGGGTGGAGCGTCGTGAAAGGGCCGGCGGAGCACGATGTACCGAACGCCATTCGACCTCCTTCAATGGAGGCTCCCGATCGATGGTAGTCCCGAAAACATCGAACATCCGTGACAGGATCGCCTTGCCGACCGGAGCCTTGAGCGGGCCACCCGTGTTCGTCACCGCCATGCCACGCGCAAGACCCTGGGTGGCTGTTAGAGCAATTCCACGAATGTGCCTCGCGTCACGTTGTGATAGCACTTCAATGACGATGCTTCCGTCGCCACCGCTGTGAAGCATGCTGTGGATCGGCGGCAAATGATCGTCAAACCGCACATCCACCACGCTACCGCGCACCGCAACCACGACACCCTTGCTTGCCGGGGCCTCTGATGAGGAGTTCGTTTTCCCTGGCGCCAGTTGGTTTGAAACTTGCATGATGGATAATCCACCCGATCGCTCAGCCTACCGTGACTGGCTCCCTATCAACCGGTAATGACTCGTGTTCCACGACGGACTCGGGCGAGGTCCGGCTGATCACATCCCGGGCTTGATTCACCTCCGCGGCGGTGCCGTGCGCAATGACCACGAACTTGTCGGTTTTGAGGGCGGTCTCATATTGGAGAATGCTGTTCTCAGGGATGCCCAAACTGGCGAGCGCGGCTCCAAGCGCGCTCATGCCTCCCACAATCGCGGCACCTTCCAGAGCACCAATCAGCATTCCGATGATCGGCCCGGCGAAAAGCAATGGCCCGATGCCGGGAATGAAGAAAAAGGCGGAGCCGAAAAGCCAGCCCCAGATGCCGCCCCAGAAAGCTCCGGTCTTCCCCCAGGCCATCATGCGATCACCCGCATTGTAGTAACCGACCACGTGCTCGTCGGTGTGATAATTCTTCCCGACAATCGAAAGTTTCTTCATGTCGAAGCCGGATTGTTGAAGTTCGATGATGGCAGCTTCCGCTTCGGTGTGCGAGCCGTAGATCGCAACGGCGATGTTGTTTTGTGTCATTTGATAGATTCCCCGATACTAGGTTGGTTCAAGAGAAACCCTAGGCGGGTCAAGGCCACTCAGCCATGGGGTAAACACCCCATTCTTGAGGTGATTGACTTCCTTCAATCAACCGGAGCAGGACTTGGCAGGGTCTCCGGGAGATTCAGTCGTGCCACGCCAATACGGCTGTCCGCCATGCCATAATAGACATCAAAGCGGTCCGGAGTGCCGAGGTCGTCGCGTCGATCGATGCCTGTTGGAAACACCACGTTGGCAATGGTTCCTCTCAATTCTTCGGAAGTTGACGGCGTCAGCACGGGCTCGGGTGACCGGTAGCGGATGATGCGCGGATGATCTTCAGACAAGACCATCACGCCCGCCGAGTATCGCAGCTCGCGTCCGGCTTTATCCGGGCCCTTGGACTTGCTAACACCATGATAGATGACAAGCCAGCCATGGCGGGTCAGGACCGGAGGAGTCCCGCCTCCGATCTTGAGCATCTCCCATGGGAATACCGGGGTGGCCAGGCGTTGATGGGAATTGAACAGGCCAAGCTGATGTTTCCCGAAGTTGTCAGGCGGCATCGGGCAGTAGGAGATCCAGATGCTCTCGTGTTCCAGATCGACCAACCGGCACTCTTTCTCGCACGCCTTGTCCTCGGGCAGCGTGCCGGGAAATAGCGGGCGGTGGAGCATGGCCAACTGAAGCTTTCCCGCATGGTTCGGAATGGCGACGGGAAAAATGCTGGCATCCTTGTTGCTGACGTTCACGAAATCGATTCCCCGATACGGCTCGAACGTCACGAGGCCGATTCGCTTCCAGTGAAACAGGTCCTCCGATACCGCCATGGCAATCCGCGGTCCGATGGATGACAACGCGGTGTAAGTCATCACATAGTGCTTGAGCGGTTCGACAAAGGTAATGCGCGGATCCTCACATCCCCCACCCCCGCCAGGGCGAAGCTCGTAGTCCGCTTCCGGTTCGAGCGCGATGCCGAGACGCTCGACTCCTGTCGGATCACCTGCTTCGTTGAACTTCACGCGCGCGATGCCGATTCGCGAATAGTTGCCCTTCGCGACAAGCCGTGGAAACAGATAGAGCTGGCCATCGGGTCCACGGACCACAGCGGGATTGAGCGTTCCTTCGACCTCGTTAGGATTGCCCGGCTCCGGCTCCATAACCAGCCCGAGTCGATTGAGCTGGAAATCAATCATGGGCACCTTGAGTTCCCAGGCAGGCGATGATGGCCTCGACCACACGCTTTGTTTCATGGGGATCCCGGACCTGGATGGAAGCAACACCCGCTTCTTTCGCCGGATAGTCGTTACCACCGGGAAACAGGGCGTCGCCGATGAAGATCATTTCGTCGATGGCAACTCCCAGCGTGTCGCGGAGCTTGCGGATGCCGTAGGCCTTGTCGATGCCAGGCTTGGTGACATCGATGGACGTGGTGCCTCCGAGGCGCACCGAGAATTCGGGAATGAGCAAGTCGAGTTGTTCCTTCATCCTCTTCCGCTTGGCGAAATCCGAATCCCATCTCTCCTTCGCCTCAATGGGTGCCTGCTGGCCCAGGGCAGAGAAGGTGATCTGGCTGCCGCGGTCCTCGATGATCTCACCCCATGTCTCTCCGGGGGGGATGCTTGCCTCATCCATGACCTGATTCAGGGAATCGATGATCTTCCGCTTTTCTCCATCCATGAAATTCTCGGCATAGAGAAGCTTCCAGCCATCGCCATATTGATAGAACCTCGTCCCACAGGTGGGCAGCAACGACAGGCCCTTGAGTTGTTCGCCGCGTGGAAGATTGGCAAGCATTTGCGATTCAAACTGAGACCAGGCACCGCCTGAGATCACCGCCACCTTGACGATGCCCAAAAGATTATCTAGCAGGTTCGCCATCTCGCGATCCAGCGGCGACTTGCTGGCGGCGAGTGTTCCATCGAGATCAAAAACCACGAGCTTCTTCACGGCGATGCTCTTCCTGGTGACTTATCCGGAATCTCCCCGCCTTCGTTCTCCCATCGCTGGATGGAGCGTTGTTTCATGGAAATGCGAGGGACAGCCCGCGGGATCGGTGCCGGACGCGAGGCTTCATGCGGCGATGAACTCCACAACTCGATCACAGGAACTTCCGGGTGGTGCGGGTCGCTCCCTAGAATGCTGAGTGATGCGGTTCCGAGCGGAAAATGCTGTGCCTCGATGACCGACAATCCGATCCAGCGCGCGGCCAGCACTCCGCCAAACTGTCCGTGTGAAAAGATCGCGATATTGCCGGACATCGTTCGCAGGCGTTTGATCAAGCGGTCGGCACGGGAAGAGACTTCCTCGTTGGATTCGCCATTGGGGCACCCATCCCGGAACACATTCCAGCCGGGATTTTCCTTGCTGATGACAACCGATCGCATGCCCTCGTAGTCGCCATAGTCCCATTCCGCGAGATCGGGTTCGATCTCCGCGTCCTTCCCCAAACCTAGCAGTTCACAGGTCCGCCGGGCGCGTTGAAGCGGGCTGGTCAGCACGTGCTGGAAGTGGATATCACAGAGCCTCCGTCCCCACTCCCGCACCTCGTCCTCGCCTAGCGCTGTTAGCGGGAGGTCGGTGCGACCGGTGTGCTGACTGGTGAACGTCCATTCGGTTTCACCATGACGGATGAAGTGGATCCTGAGAGGCCCGGGCAGGTCATCGGAAACTTTCACGGCTTCACCGGGCGAGGACGCATCGTCGTCAGGAGGACAAGGCACGTCCAGGGAATCCTGGTTTTCGAGAGCCGTCACTTTCCCCAATCGCCGCTTGTGCCTCTCCTCTCCTGAGAAACGCGCGATGAGGAAAGTCCGAACGAGTTCCCACGCGAGCGCTTGACCGACGACGAGACCACCGAGGCAGATCAGATTGAGATCATCATCCTCGACTCCCTGATGTGCGGAAAACGAATCATGAATGAGACAGGCCCGCGCGCCATCCACCTTGTTCGCGGAGATGCATGCCCCTACCCCGCTGCCGCAAATGGCCACGCCGCGACACACCTGCCCAGAGGCCACCGCACGCGCCAGCGGAATGACGAAATCCGGATAGTCGTCCTCCGGCACGAGTTGTTGATCGCCGAAATCGATCACCTCCGCACCCGCATCACGCAGCATCACGATCAGATATTCCTTCAGCTCATGGCCACCATGGTCGGCGGCGATACCCACCACCTTGTTAGCCTTGAGTGCGATCTGTTCCCGGAGGATGGGGCAGGTTTTCATAAAGGTTTCCAGGCCATGGCCGCACAGTGATCACCTCGCCGCGCCGCGCGGTTGCACTTCGCCTGATGCAGGAGCGCTTGTTGCGCGGCCTCCACTTTCGCCACATCTCCGGCCCAGATTTCCAAGGCTGGTTGCTGGAGAGCGCGGCCAAACGAAAATGCCAGCGCCCACGGAACGCGGGATTTGTAGCGGACGTTCATGTCATTCAGGCGCGCCGACGCGAGTTTGGGCGACTGACCTCCTGATAGAAATGCAATACCCGGAACCGCGGCGGGAACGGCTTCCAGAAGACAATTCACGGTCGCGTCAGCCACCTCATCGACGGATGCCTGCGTGGGACAGGTCAATCCGGGCAGCACCATGTTGGGCTTGAGGATTATCCCTTCCAACATCACGCGCTGGCAATTCACCTGGATGAAAGCGGTGCGCAGAACCTCCCGCGTGACCTCCAGACAACGTTCAAACGAATGCTCGCCGGTCATGAGGACTTCCGGCTCGACGATGGGCACCAAGCCCGCCTCCTGACACAAGGCGGCATAGCGTGCCAAGGCATGGGCATTGGCTTCGAGGCCACTCCGGCTCGGGATGCCATCACCGATGGTGAACACCGCCCGCCATTTTGCGAAGCGCGCGCCCATCTGAAGATACCCGGCGAGTCGTTCACGCAGTCCGTCGAGCCCTTCGGTGATCTTCTCATCGGGATGCCCGGACAGGGCTACGGTTCCCAGGTCCACCTTGATGCCGGGAATGATGCCCCCGTCGATGAGCACATTTGCAAATGAACGTCTATCGGATGTCTGTTGGCAAATTGTCTCATCGCAAAGGATAGCACCGCTGATGGAGTCCCCGAGTTGAGGCGTGGTCACGAGCATTTCGCGGTAGGCACGGCGCATCTCTTCAGTCTGCGCGATGCCATGCGAGGCGAAGCGTTTGTTGCAGGTCCCGATGCTCTCATCCATCGCGAGGATGCCCTTGTCATCCGCAACCAACGCCTGCGCGGTGGATATGAGTTGTTTCTTGTTCATGGCCGACGGGATGATCATTTCTCGGACCAATCCCTATCCTCAGCCGCCCGCGCCGCCTGGAGCATCTGATCGTGCTCGGCTTCGCTGACTCCTTCTTCTACCAGTTGGGCGCTTTCGTTTCGTCCGTCCTCATCCTCGTCCTCGCTGGGAGACTCTGGTGCCTGATGTCCGGTCGATCCATGCACCGGATCCCAGCGTTCATCTTCGGAAGCGGATTCGAGAAAAACCTGTTTGGCATCCATATCGCCTCCACCTGTCAGTTCGCGTCGCGCCTGCTGGTGGTCCTCCTCGGTCACCGGGCGTCCGGCGATCAGGGCGAGTTCTTCCGCGCGTACCTCGATCATCTCGCCGCTGATCTCACCGATTCCGACCGAGTTCTCCTCGATCATGCCTTTGTAGAGTGGATTCTTGTTCATAAATAGATGGATAGGGTTGGGTCGTCATTCTCAATGTTCCGCCTGCTCATGGGCTTCCACGAACCAAAGGTTCATGTCGGTTCCACGGGAAACCTGGGTAAAGAGGTCAGCCGTGCCGACATCGCCGAGTTCATTACAAAGCTCGATGGCCTTGCGGATCATTTCGCCGTAGAACGAGATGGCATGGGCCAGCTCGGCCACATGCTTGTGGCCGTCGGAGATATCCAGGGGATACTCCGGCATGCAAGAGGCTTGTGCCGCAGCGCGGATCGCTCCTTGTGCGGTGCCGCCAAGCTGGATGATGCGTTCAGCGATGAGATCGACATACCCACCGGTGTCCGTGTAAACCTTGTCGAAGAGCTGGTGCAGCGAGAAGAAGTGCGGCCCTTTCACGTTCCAATGGGCCTGCTTGGCCTGCATCATGAGATCGATGGAATCGGCCAGCCGTGCTTGCAAAAGCGCGGCGATCTCAATGCGTATGGTTTCCGGAATGCTGTTTCGGGTGTGGGTCAGTGTCATATTCATCTTTTGAATTTAGCGCACGGTGGAATGGGTCACGCCATGGGGTATCCACCCCATGGCGTGAACGTGCGCCGCAGGTGATTATTTTTTTGCAACCGCCACAACCGGTCGGGAGAGGTCGAAGCGGTCGAGGTTCATCACCTTGTTCCAAGCCGCCACGAAGTCGTTGACGAACTTCTCCTGGGCATCGGCGCTGCCATAGGCTTC
Source organism: uncultured Verrucomicrobiae bacterium (assembly GCA_963810445.1). Classification (GTDB taxonomy): domain Bacteria; phylum Verrucomicrobiota; class Verrucomicrobiia; order Verrucomicrobiales; family Akkermansiaceae; genus Luteolibacter. The sequence goes on from CAWENZ010000051.1 coordinate 108,203, forward strand.
AGCGATGGCCCTGAGTTGGGAGTTCGAGCCAAACACGAGGTCAACCGAGGTGGCCGTCCATTTGATCTCACCGGATTCTCGGTCGCGTCCTTCGAAGAAGAACTCGCACTTTGGTGAGACTTTCCAATCGGTGTTCATGTCCAGCAGGTTGACGAAGAAATCATTGCTCAAGGTTCCTGGACGTTTGGTGAAGATGCCCAGTCCCGGAACACCGACATTGGTACTCAGAACCCGCATGCCGCCGATGAGGACAGTCATCTCCGGAGCGCTCAGCGTGAGCAGTTGGGCGTGATCGACCAGTGTCTCCGGCGCGGGCCTGTCGAGCTCGTTACCGAGGAAGTTGCGAAATCCATCCGCCTTGGGTTCCAGAACGGCGAAGGAAGAGACATCGGTCATCTCTTGCGATGTGTCCGTCCTTCCTGCCGAGAATGGAACTGTTAGCTCATATCCTCCCTTTTTCGCAGCAGCCTCAACGGCGGCGCACCCGCCCAGCACGATCAAATCCGCGAGGGAAACCTTCTTTCCCGCAGTCTGTGAGTCGTTGAATTCCTTCTGAATCTTTTCAAGAACCGGCAGGATTTTTGCAAGTTCCTCCGGCTGATTGACCTCCCAGTCTTTCTCCGGTGCGAGGCGGATGCGGGCTCCATTGGCTCCACCACGGTTGTCGCTTCCCCGGAAGGTGGATGCCGATGCCCAGGCGGTTGAAACCAGTTGAGAGATCGACAAATCCGAGTCCATCAGCTTGACCTTGAGGGCAGCGATATCCTTCTCCCCGATCATTGGATAGTCCGCGACGGGCACCGGATCCTGCCACAATTGCGGTTCTGGCACCAACGGTCCAAGGCATCTTGAAACGGGACCGAGGTCGCGGTGGGTGAGTTTATACCACGCCTTGGCAAAGGCCTTCTGAAAGAGCTCCGGGTTCTCATGGAAGCGCTTTGAAATCGCCGCATAGGCAGGATCCATTTTCAGCGAAATGTCCGTGGTGAACATCATCGGCGCGTGGCTCTTCAACGGATCGTGCGCATCGGGCACCGTGCCCTTCGCCGCGCCATTTTTGGGAGCCCATTGCGAGGCTCCGGCCGGGCTTTTCACGAGTTCCCATTCATTGCCTAACAAGGTATCGAAATACCGGTTCGACCATTTCGTGGGGGTGGTGTTCCAAGCACCCTCAAGGCCACTTGAGATCGTGTCGCCGGCGTTGCCGCTTCCGTAGGTGTTCTTCCAGCCAAGGCCTTGTTGTGCGATCAGGGCTCCCTCGGGTGCGGGGCCGACGTTGCCTTCCGGAGTGGCCGCGCCGTGGGCTTTTCCGAAGGTGTGGCCACCGGCAATCAGCGCGACAGTTTCCTCATCGTTCATCGCCATGCGGGCGAAAGTCTCCCGAATGTCCTTGGCTGCGGCGAGTGGATCCGGGTTGCCGCTAGGGCCTTCCGGATTCACATAGATCAAGCCCATTTGAACCGCACCGAGGGGATTTGCGAGTTTGCCGCTTTTCGCATTGCGCATGTCACCCAGCCACTTGCTTTCAGGCCCCCAATAGACGTCCTCTTGCGGTTCCCAAACATCCTCACGACCTCCTGCGAATCCGAACGTTTCGAAGCCCATGGATTCGAGCGCACAGTTGCCGGTTAGAACAATCAGGTCTGCCCAGGAAATCTTCTGGCCATATTTCTGCTTGATCGGCCACAGCAGTCGGCGCGCCTTGTCGAGGTTGACGTTGTCGGGCCAGCTATTCAGAGGGGCAAACCTCTGGGTGCCGTCCGAGGCACCACCCCTACCGTCCGAAACGCGGTAGGTTCCAGCACTGTGCCATGCCATGCGGATGAAGAACGGCCCGTAATTCCCGTAGTCGGCCGGCCACCAGTCTTGCGAGTTGGTCATCAGTGCCTTGATGTCTGTCTTCAACGCTACCAGATCGAGTTTATTGAACTCCTCGGCGTAATTGAAGTCCGCACCCAGCGGGTTCCCTTTGGCGGAGTTCTCGTGAAGAATGCTCAACCGGAGCATGTTCGGCCACCAGTCGCCGTTGGACATGGCCCCGGCGGCGGTGTTTCGGTCGGGACCAGCCTGCACCCCCATGACCGGGCATTTGCCCATGGCTTCGGAGGGTTTATCAGCCGGCGATTGTGCGAAGGCGGTGGCTCCGCCGAGAGTCAATAGGAGACTCCAGGGAAAGAGTCGTGTCGGTAATCTTTTCTTTTTCATGATCAATGGTATTTATGTGATAGAGAATTCGGGTTCGACGAATCTTCATCCTACCTTGCAGGGAGACCCTGGCTATGGGGTATAGACCCCAATGCAAAACCCACATCGTTAGATCGTCCGGAGACCCGGATTGGAAATCATTTCCGCAAGGCGAATTCATGCCCGCGCTACTCGGACCTTTGCGCGTCCCATTTCCAATTCCGGATCTCAGGCATGTCCTGCCCGTTCTGGTCGATGTATTGCTTGTGCTCGATGAGCTTGGCCTTGAGCAGTTCCTTTAGCGCCAGCCCCCTCTCACCGGTCTGAGGCAAGCGGTCGATGGTATCCATGACGAGGTGGAAGCGGTCCAGATCATTGAGCACCGTCATGTCGAAAGGCGTGGTGATGGTGCCTTCCTCCTTGTAGCCGCGGACGTGGAAATGATCGTGGTTCGTGCGGCGGTAGGTTAGGCGGTGGATCAGCCAAGGGTAGGCGTGGAAGGCGAAGATGACCTGCTTGTCCTTGGTGAATAGTGCGTCGAAGGCTTCGTCACTCAGTCCGTGCGGGTGCTCACTCTGCGGTTGCAGTTTCATCAAATCGACGACGTTGACGACACGGATTCTCAGATCCGGTAGATGCTCGCGCAAGATGGATACGGCAGCGAGGGTCTCCAACGTGGGAACATCGCCACAGCAGGCCATGACGACATCCGGTTCGCCGCCCTCGTCGTTACTCGCCCAGTCCCAAACGCCGATCCCCTCGGCACAATGCTTCGCGGCGGCATCCATCGTGAGCCATTGCGGGGACGGGTGTTTGCCGGCGATGATCACATTGACGTAGTTGCGGCTGCGCAAGCAGTGATCCGTGACGGATAGCAGACAGTTCGCGTCGGGCGGGAGATAGACGCGAACGACCGAGGCTTTCTTGTTCACCACGTGGTCGATGAAGCCGGGGTCCTGGTGGGTGAAACCGTTATGGTCCTGACGCCAGACATGCGATGCCAGCAGATAGTTCAGGGAGGCGATCGGTTTCCTCCACGGCAGCCCCGCGGTGACCTTCAACCATTTGGCGTGCTGGTTGAACATCGAGTCGATGATGTGGATGAAGGCCTCATAGCAATTGAATACACCGTGTCGTCCTGTCAGCAGGTATCCTTCGAGCCAACCTTCACATTGATGCTCGCTGAGCATTTCCATCACGCGGCCAGCGGGGGCGAGCCACTGGTCGTTAGGTTGGGTCCCTGCGTCCCACTGGCGATCCGTAGTCTCGAAGAGTGCTCCGAGACCGTTGGACAAGGTTTCGTCAGGTCCAAAGACGCGGAAGTTCCTCTGTTCGTCATTGAGCTTCGCCACATCCCGGAGGAACGGGCCCATCACATGGGTGTCACCGATGCCGCGTGTTCCGGGCTCCGGCACGTCCTCGGCATAGTCGCGGAAATCAGGCATCTGAAGATCCTTCAGCAATAGCCCGCCGTTGGCATGCGGATTCGAGCCCATGCGGCGGTCGCCTTTCGGCGCGAGTTCGGCAAGTTCGGGCATCAACCGTCCCTCCTCGTCGAAGAGTTCCTCCGGCCGATAACTCCTCATCCAGTCTTCGATCAGCTTGAGATGTCCCGGATGTGCGGATGGATCCGTAACAGGCACCTGATGGGCGTGAAACGTCCCTTCAATCTGCACGTCATCCACCCACTTCGGCCCGGTCCAGCCTTTTGGCGATTTGAGCACAATCATCGGCCATCGTGGGCGCGTGGTGTCGCCATGGACCCGGGCGTTCTGTTGGATTGCCTTGATTTGCTCCATCGCCGAATCGAGTGCTGTCGCCATTGCCTCATGCATCAACTCCGGCTCGTGTCCTTCGACATGGATCGGCGTCCAACCATATCCACGCAGCAACTGGTCGAGTTCTTCGGCCGTGATGCGTGCGAGGACGGTGGGATTGGAAATCTTGTAGCCGTTGAGGTGGAGAATGGGCAGCACCGCCCCGTCTGTTGCCGCATTCAGGAATTTGTTGGAGTGCCATGCTGTGGCCAGCGGTCCGGTTTCCGCCTCGCCGTCACCGACCACACAAGCAACGATCAGGTCCGGGTTGTCGAACACGGCCCCGAACGAATGGCTGAGTGAATAGCCGAGTTCACCACCTTCATGGATCGAGCCCGGACACTCCGGCGAAGCGTGGCTTGGAATGCCGCCGGGAAACGAGAACTGGAGGAAAAGCTTCCGCAGTCCCACCTCGTCCTGGCTGATGTCCGGATAAACCTCGCTATAGGTTCCCTCCAGATAGGTGTTTCCAACCACCGCCGGCCCACCATGTCCGGGACCGGAAACATAGATCATGCTCAGATCAAGTTCTTTGATCACCCGGTTCAGGTGGACGTAGATGAAATTCTGGCCGGGTGTCGTTCCCCAATGACCTAACAACATGTGCTTGATGTCGGTGAGCGCGAGCGGGCGCTTCAGCAACGGATTATCAAAGAGATAGATCTGACCGACCGAGAGATAGTTCGCGGCGCGCCAATAGGCATCGATACGGTGAAGGAGATCCGGAGAAAGGGTAGTCGTTTTCATAAGCAGCGTCGGAAACACCTTCTCCGCGTCAAGAAGGTCCTAAATATTGATCCCATCCCCTCCCCCCGACAATGGGGTGTAACCCTACACGGGAGTCACCCCAGGGCCATCGCCGTTTCACCAGCAGCAACCGCCGCGCGTTGCGCACTACCTTGACCCACTCCAACACCAGCAGCGGAACGAGGCCCACGCCGACCAGCAGGAGGCCTTCGGTGAGCGAATCGGTTGCGAGGCTGAGCGCGGACAGGCCGTCGGTCGCGGTGTCGGGCAACGTCAGTACTTGTTCAGCAGGCTGACTTTGCCATGCCTCGCGCTTGAATTGACCCGTGACCATGCCAGACTTTCAGAGGTTCATCCGCCAGATGATGAAGTTCAACGCTGCGGCGAAACTCACCCACGCGAGGTAGGGCACCAGCAGAATGCCCGCGACTTGCCTGACCCGCCAGAATGACACCAACGTCGCTGCAATGACCAACCAGAGCACAACAATTTCAGCAAAGGCAATGTCCGGACGGTGCATTCCAAAGAAGAGCGGCGTCCACAGCGCGTTGAGCATCCATTGGAGAAGAAACCATCCGAGCGGACGCGTCTGCACCTTCCATCCGCCCTCGCGCCAGACCAGCCAAGCTGCAACGGCCATCAATGCATAGAGCAGACTCCACGCAGGCCCGAAGATCCACGCCGGCGGATTCCAAGAAGGCTTGTGCAATGCGGCATACCAACCGTCGGTGGAAACAAAGACGGCAGTACCCGCAGCCGCGAAACAAAGTAGCAGCCAGCCGGTCAAAGCAATCATCTGACGGCCTGCGGGTGGTGGAGAAGGTGGAGAAGCTTGAATCGTGGTCATGGTTCGTGGTTGGGTTGATAAGGAATGCGAAACTGTGGTTAGAGAGGTGGTTGCGTTCATCATACTGATTTCTGGCGATTATCAAAGGTCGTGAATCACCTTGGGCGGGAAGGCGGCCCGCAGTGCGTTCAGCACCGCCAGAACATCGATGACTTCCTGGGTGATCGCGCCGCCGACCGGACTCAGATGTCCGGTGGCCGCGAAGCCCATGCCGATGACACTCAGCGCCATGCCGCCCACCGCGCTCTGCAGCGCGATGATCCGCATTCGGCGGCTGATGTGCATGAACTCGTCCACCTTCGTCGAGGGAGTTGTCCATGACCACGACGCCCGCCGCTTCCGCGGTCACGTCGCTGTTCTGCCCGATCGCCATGCCGACGGTGGCCGCCATCATGGCCGGGGCGTCGTTGATGCCATCGCCGACGTAGAGGGTTTTGGCTTTCGCGGTTTCGGCGCGGACGAGCGCGAGTTTCTGCTCAGGACTTTGCTCCGCGTGGATTTCGGTGATGCCCACCTGGTCGGCGAGGTAGTGGACCTCCGACTCCCGATCGCCGGACACGAGCATCACGCGCTCGAAGTGGTGCTTCGGACCGAGATGCTTCACGAAGGAACGGCTCTCCGCACGAGGCGCATCGCGAAAACGCAGGGCTGCCGCGTAGCGTTCGTCGATCACCACCACGCACTCCAGGCCACCGGCGACTGGCGGAAGTTGATCGGCACCCGGCAAGCTTCAGGTCGATCAACTTGTTCCGGCTGGTGACCAGCAACTGATGACCGGAAACGGTTCCGCGCAGTCCCTGGCCCGGTTGTTCGCCGACTTCGGTGGCTTCGGGAAGCTGAATCCCGGCGTCCTTGGCCGCGGCGAGAATGGCTCGGGCCAGCGGATGCTTCGAGTAGCGCTCCAGGCTCGCCACGAGGGTCAGCACTTCCTTCTGTGTCGAAACCCGGTCGCGACGAGTTGCTCGGTCAGCTTCGGTTCGCCGTAGGTCAGCGTGCCGGTCTTGTCGAAGATCGCGGTGCGGCACCCGGCGATTTGCTCGAGCACGACCGGGCTCTTCACGATGATCGCCCGGCGCGCGCAGAGTGAAATCGAGCCGATGATGGCGATGGGGATCGCGAGTAGCAGCGGGCACGGCGTGGCGATGACCAGGACCGCGAGGAAACGGACCGATTCACCGCTCATCACCCAGGCTAGAATCGCGACGGTCAACGCCACCGGCGTGTAGACCGCGCCCAATTGGTCGCCCAGGCGCTGCAGCTGCGGCCGCTTGCTCTCCGACTCGCGCATCACCTCCATGATCTTCGCGTAGCGCGAGTCGGCCGCGAGCTGCGTCGTGCGAATGGTCAGCGCGGACTCGCCGTTGACCGCGCCCGAGATCACTTCCGAGCCGGAGGTCTTGGTGATCTGGAACGGTTCGCCGGTTAGATAGGATTCGTCCATCACTCCGTGGCCTTCGATCACCACGCCGTCCGCCGGACAGATCTCGTGGGGATAGATCACCAGCGTGTCGCCCACCGCGATTTCCGCCAGAGTCACATCGAGTATTTCCGCTCCGCTTTTCCGGTGGGCGACCGAAGGCATCCGCTTGGCCAGCGCAGCCAGCACCGAGGAGGCGCTGCGCAGCGCATAGCTCTCCAGCGCTTCACCTCCGGAGAGCATCAGGACGATGATCGAGCCCGCCAGATACTCGCCTAGCAGGATGGAGGTAACGATGGAAATTCCACCAAGCAGATCGGAGCCGAATTCCCGCTTCAGGAGCTTCCGCAGAAGGTCGTAGAGCAGTGGCAGCCCGCCGACCACGAGCGTGGCCAACAAGGGCATCCGGTATGCGGACTCTGCGGTGTGGAAACCGAATCGCATCACCAGATGTGAGATGATGCCGGCGATGGAGAGCGCCGCGATGATCGTGGTCCTGCGCTGCCAGATCGCGGATGGTGAATACCAAGGTCGGGCAGATGGCGTTTCCGGTGCTGGCTTTGGTGCCGGCACTCCGGCTGTTCGATTCCCGCTCATGATTCCTGGCTCGTGGGCCGGAACAGGATTTCATTGATGTCCACGTCATCCGGTTGGCTCATGGCGAAGTTCACCGCACGTGCAAACGAGTCGGCAGGAATCGCGCAGCCCGCATCGAATTTCAGGATTCCAACGGCGGGCTCCTGATCCTTGATGTGGCTCGGCAGTTCGGTATCGACCTCTCCGGGCGAGATCACCGTTGTCCGGAGGTTGTAGGGCTTCACTTCCATGCGCAGCCCTTCGGACAGACCACTGCCCGCTCCTGTGATCACAACGACCTTGTCCCTGATGTTATCGTTCATGGTGCTTCCTGGGTAGGTTTGCTTTGTTGAGATTCATTCGGACGTGCGTCTTGACTTCCCCGGCTTTCACCCGCTTGCCTTGTTTCGGCAACGTGCCTGAATTCATCCCCGCAGCACCTCATGCAGAGGCGGCCTCCGTCATGATCTTGACGATCGTGTCCTCCACCTCGCGTGCCACATCGTCCAGTTGAGGCATGTTGAACATTCCTAGCAGAGCAGTGGGCTTCAGGGTGGCGAGAATGGTTTTTCCGCCTTCCTCATGGATGGAAATCCGGCAGGGTAATGCCGTGGAGAGTCCCATGTTCGCATCGAGCACCCTTTTCGCCTGCTCAGGCTGGCAAACTTCGAAGATCAGACATTCGTGGGCAAACTCCACGCCCTTCTTCCGCATGGTCTCCTTGAGATCATGCACCTGCATGACGCCGAAGTGATTCGCAGTGACAGCGGCGTGCAACGCTTCCGCCGCCGATTTCACCGTCTTGTTTGTGTTCATTTGGATCAACATGAGATGATTTTGTGGGGTTCAAGGGTTGCTTCGCTCCGGCGAGGCACTGAAATCTATTTCCTCGATATTTTGGTAATGGCGAGAACCAGCAGAACCACCAGCAGCGTGCCGATGGCGGCCCAGATCCACATGCCTCCGCCCATCCATCCGGTCATCGGGCCATTGTGTTGGTTCATCATGGATTCACTCCAATTTGATTGCTGTTGGTCCGTGGCGAACGCGTCCGCCACGATCAATCTCGTTCTGCCTATCAGGGTAAGGATCATGCAACCGGAATACAATGGGGTGAAGACCTACCAGCCTGCGACCTCGCTTCACGCCCGAATGCGGTATCGCCCATCTCCTTCGAAACCGCGCGAGCAATCATGAGTTCCTCGTCCGTGTGAATGACCCGCACCGTGGCACGACTGTTTCCCTTGGAGATCACACCTGCGGAGGCGGCATTGGGTTTCTCGTCGAGTTCGATGCCAAGGAAGCCCAGTCCCATGCAGATGCGGGCACGGACCTGCGGTGAGTTCTCTCCGATCCCGCCGGCGAAGACCAATGTATCCAGCCCGCCTAGTGCTGCGGCAAAGGAACCGATCCATTTCTTCGCCTGATAACAGAACAATGCCACCGCTTCCGCAGACCTCACATCCGTTGCTTCCTGATCCAGCAGATCGCGCATGTCGGCGCTGGTTTCCGAGATGCCCAGCAGGCCGGACTCCTTGTTCACCATCTTCTGAAACCCTGACGCTGTCATCTTCTCCACACGGGCCAGGTAGCTGAAAACGCCCGGATCCAGATCGCCCGTGCGGGTGCTCATCAGCAAGCCGGACGCTGGGGTGAAGCCCATGCTGGTATCGATGCTTTCGCCATTTGCCACAGCGGCGAGGCTCGCACCGCTTCCGAGGTGAGCCAGGATCACGCGCCCTTTCGCGGACGATCCATCAAGTCGCGCGAGTTCCTCCATCAGATAGGAATAGGACAAACCATGGAACCCGTAGCGTTCGACGCCTTGTTCCGAATAGCGGCGCGGAATAGGAAGCAATTTCGCCACACGCGGCATGTTCCGATGGAACGATGTATCGAAGCAAGCGACCTGCGGCAGATCAGGGAGCCGGTTTTGAAATGCCTCGATCAGCATGATTTCCTGCGGCAGGTGATCCGGATCATACGGCACGATGCGACGCAATTCCGCGAGCAAGTCCCGTGTGATCCGAGCAGGTTCCGTATGTTTCATCCCATGCACCACGCGATGGCCGATTGCCCGTATCGAGGGAAAGCACGATTGCTCCGCCAGCCAGTCCAACAGAAATTCCACCGCTTTCTGATACTCACAACTCGGGATCGCGATGGAGACCGGTGATTTCCGGGTCAAGTCCTGAGCCGACATGGTGATGCCGTGAAATCCAATGCGATCAATTTTCCCCGAAAGCCGGCGAGTCATCGTGGCTTCATCGAAGACCGAGAAGCGGATGCTGGATGATCCGCCATTGATGGCGAGAACGTTGGATGGTTGGGCACTCACACCCCAGTCTGAAATCCAGGGCAAATCACATCCATGGGGTATTCACCCCATTGCACCTCCCGCCCTACCCAGCTTGGAACCTTCACGACAGGCAGTGTCCCCTGATCATGGATCTGAGTGCCTCAGATTTGGAAACTGAGTGAGTCTCATGTCTCACCTTGGAACACAGCCCGTATTGGAAATACTTGGGGTGATCATGGATTCACCAGCCATTGACCTCCCTTGCTTTCCAGTCACCCTTTACCGGCCAACCGTCTGCTGGAAGATCCATCGCAAGGATCCGTCTGACTCCTTTCCATGATGGCATGTTCGCTCGAAATGAAACTCAGGTAATTACACCCTTTCATTTATTTCCCGAGCTCGATCATGGCCTTGCCCATCGCCTCACCGACCAGCATGTAGGTCTCGGCATTGCCGTTGTAATGGAAACTCTGGTTGCGTGGGGAAATTTCGGGCGCGCGATAAAAGTCACGGATATCAACCGATTTCACCGTGCCTTTGAACTCCGGATGTTTGGCGGGGTCACCAACGTTCATCTGGGCCTTGAAGATGGTGTCGGCGCTGCTGCCGGGCTCCCAGGTCTTGCCGCCGCCAAATCCACAGGTGGCCACCACGAAAGGGGCATTGGGCGCCTTGAATTCCTCGCGCAGGGTATTGATCAATTGAACGAGGTTCCCCTCATACTTGTTGGCCTCGACACCGGCGCTGCCGCTGCCTTGCTCACCGCCATCCTTGTGTCCTTGCCACCAGCCAAATCCGGCGATCTCGTATCCACGACCTGCCCACTGGGGGAATTGCTTGTCAAAATTGGCCAGCACTTCCTTGGCGGCACTGAAGCATTCGTCGTATTGCTTTCCGGCATACCAATCGAAAGGCACCGGCTTGGTACCCTTCTCCCAGCGATTCGGTGATTCCTTGTATCCGGCATACACCCAGGTTTTGCCATCCGCGTCGGTGTGCTCGAAGCTCTTCGATCCCGGTGGCAGGAAGTCCCACGACAGCGAGCGGTTGCCTTGGCTGGCCTTGAGGATGAGCACGGGATTCTCTTCATGGTTGCCAACCACATGGCCAAAGCCCAGTTCAGGACCGATGCTGTTAGCCGCCGCGCCGCAACCGATATTCAGCCATTGATTGGCCGTGGCGGTAACCACGCCCTTGTAATAGACATCGTCACGCGGAACGAAGTTACCCTTATCATCGACAAGGTATTTGAACTTGCCGTCGTAGTTGACCACCGACTTCAGGGTGCCGGGAATGTCCAGACGGGCATACCAGCCCAGTCCATTCGCCTGATTGTTCAGATAGATAATCTTGAAAGGGACATTCTTCCCGACCTCAAGCTTGATCGGTGTGTTCACTGCGTCCTTGCCCGGCTCCTTGCGGTAGGCCTCCTTGCCGTCAACGAGCATGATATTCTCAGCCGAAGCCCCGTAGCCAGGCCGAAACTCATAAACACCGGTCACAGGCATCTGGACCTGACCTCGCACCACGCAAACTCCGCCCGTCGGATAGGGGGTTGGCTGGGCTCCCCCGAAGCTTTCGAGCTTGAGGGTCTTCGTCGCCTCCATCTTGTCATAGTCGGCGGAGGCATCGGGTGCTCCGGGATAAATCGAGAGCACCGGTTCGATGAATTCTTTTCCCCACCGCGTACCGCCGCCATCGACCTGGCCGATCCCCACCATGTTCGACTGGCCGGAGAGAATGTAAACTTTCACCGGTGACTTCTCCGCGAAGGCAACAGGGGTGCAGAGCAGGCCCGTCGTAAGGGGCAATAGGAACGCGAGGTATCGTTTCATGGTTGGAATCACAAGTGTTGGATTTGAGCGTCTGGCGGATCTTCGGTCTGACAAGCGCGTGATGTTCCATCACCCATACGGATTCAGAACGGAATTCTGTCGTGGGGCAGGAGGGCAAGGCGCGCGATGCAAAAACAGGGACCCAACGATTCAAGTCCGATGGTTGATTTCATCATGGCTCGCCGAGGAACTTCTTGAGCGTCGGTTCCATGGCATCCGCCCAAACACGATAACCTGCCTCGTTCGGGTGCAGGCCGTCAGGCATGAGTTCCTTCTTCATCGTGCCGTCCTCGTTGAGGAAGACGTGGCCGATATCAAGCCAATGGACCGTCGTGTCGTCCACATAGGTCCTGATGATCTCATTGATCTCGTTGTTGCGCGCTCGCCCCTCGTCTTTGGGTGTTAGACCGCGAGGAAAGATGGGCATGAGCAGGATCTTCGATTTCGGAAGCTGGGCATGGATCTCCTTGAGCAAGGCGAGGATGCCATAGGCGGTGTCGTAACCATGGAGCTCGGGAATACCGCGATTGTTCGTGCCGATCATCACAAGCACCACCTTGGGATTGTGATCCTTCATGCCGGTGAGTCCGCCGTTCTGGAAATGCCAGAGCATGTGCTTGGTTTGGTCACCGCTGGATCCGATGTTCACCCCTTTGCGGCCCTCGTAAACCTCATCCCAGACCGGCTTTCCGATGCGTGACCAACCGAACACGATCGAATCCCCGACCATCAGGAGATCGACTTCCTTCTCGGCGACCCATTGACACCGCTGATCGTGATGCTTCATCCACAATGGCCAGCCATCACCCTCACCTGGCTCCGGTCGAGATGCGGCCATGGTGGACGGGATGTCCTTCTGATAGACAGGATTCTCCCACGGCATCTTCTTCTGTGGCGATGCCAAAGGTTCGGCACTGATCGCCGGATGAAGAAGAATGCCGAGTGTGGCAAACGAGGTGACGATGATTCTTGTTCTCATGATTCGATTGGATGGTCGCCAGCCTGGCCCTTCAAAGGCAGTCAATGTCGTCGGGCTGGGATGACTTTGTCGCCCGACACCAACTCTTCAACTCAATATTCCCTCGTTTCCACGTCAGTATCTCATGACTGGTGTGAATCAGGAGGTGAATGTGCCCAAAGCCCTCTTGGATCGAGATTCGGAACCAAGCCACTGGCACTCCCTGACCTACACCACCCACGTGCCAGATTCTGCTCCACCGGGGTTTCCAATGATATCACTCCAGCTCCTTCCACGGCAGGACCTGGGATCTTGAGGTGCGGATGCGGATTGGCGCTCACTTCATCTTACCGTCGATCAGGGAGCTGAGCTCCTTGACGAGATCGGGCCTCGTCGGGGCAAGGTTGGTGGTTTCACCGTCGGAGCCGCTGTGGTCGTAGAGCTCGTAGGCGGTTTCAGTGCCCTTGGAGCGGTGGCGGATGAGGCGGAATTGGGGCGTTCGGATGGATTCCATCGCATTCCAGTATGAGATGGCAGAGCCCCCTCCGGTGCTTGGATCCTTGAGAAGACCACCAAGGGAATTGCCTGATAGACCGACAGGAACAGGTACCCCGGTGAGTTCGCAGAGGGTCGGATAGATGTCGATGGTTTCAACGACCGCGTCGGTCTTGTCACCGGGTTTTGTCATGCCGGGCGCGCGGATGACGAGCGGTGACCGCAGGGACTCCTCATAAAGCGTGTGCTTGCCCCACACCGCGTGCTCGCCGAGGTGCCAGCCGTGGTCGCCCCAAAGGACGACGATGGTATTGTCCTTCAAGCCGAGCTTATCAAGACGGGCGAGGAGCTGTGCCACCTGGTTGTCCGCGTAGGAAACGCAGGCGGCATAGGAGTGGCGGATTTGATCGGCGTAGTCGGCATCCTTCCACGCATCGCGGCCTCCGTTCGCATATTGCCGGAACTCGCCGCTGGGATGCCATGTGGAAAGCCCTTCCGGTTTCCGCGGGTGCGGGATGGGGGCGAGTCTCACATCCTGATAGATTTCCAGATAGGACTTGGGACAAGCAAACGGCAGGTGCGGCTTCATGATGCCGACGGCGAGAAAAAAGGGCTGTTCCCTTGCGGCAAGGCCGTCCATCTGCTTGAGCGCCTCGCGGGTGATCCAGCCGTCGGTATAGGTCATGTCATTACCCTCCTTGTGCTCATAGACCGGGGTGACTCCCCCCTTGCGCGGCACGCCGCCCGCGTAGCCGTGCATGGCCTTCTCCGGCGTCTCCCACGGGCCGGTTGGCATCATGCTGACATCCCATGAACCGGGCATCTCAGGTTTCGCGGAGTCGTTCCAATCCTTGCCGGCAAGTCCGCCGGGGTAGTGGGAGACCTTGCCGATGGAGACGGTGCGATATCCGTTTTCGCGAAACTGCCTTGGCATGGAATATGGCTGCAGGTCAGCGTTCTTTGCGGTGCTTGCAAGAGCCCCGTTGTCCCGTTGCGCGGGATTGATGGCGTATTTCCCCGTGAGCATGGCGTAGCGGGATGCACCGCAAGTTGGAGCCTGGACGTAGTGACGGGTGAAGGCGCGACCGCTTTCCACCAGCGAATCCATGGCGGGAGAATGGATGTATTCCGCACCGAAGGACTTCAATTCCGGCCGAAGGTCATCGACGCAGATGAAGAGGACATTGGGCTTTTTCGCGAAAGCGGGCGTGATGAAAACAATGGAGAGGAGAATGCTTCGGAATTTCATGGAAAGGACAGGTGCTACGGTAGGGAGAGGAGAAATAATTCATCAGGCCAGCGGTTTCTCACGATGCGCGTCATGCATTCAAAGGCTCACATGCTCACCTGGCTCCGGTCGCGATGGGACCATGGTGGACGGGATATCCTTCTGATAGACAGGATTCTCCCACGGCATCTTCTTCTGTGGCGATGCCAAAGCTTTCGCACTGTTAGCCGGATGAAGAAGAATGCCGAGCGGAACACCCGCGAAACGATCTTACACGGGTTGAAATCCGTGGAAATCATCCACAACGGCCACGTGTTGGCACGCGTTCACGACATCCGGCACGCGGACACGGAGACGAAGAAACCGGGAGCCCCGCTCGACTCCGGTGGGATCGGCCAGCAAAGCGAGCGCCAGGAGACTTTCTATCGAAATATCCTGATCAAGAAGCTGGAGGACTGAGGAAATTTGCCTTCAAACCTGACATTCCTTGAACCGCAGAGCCACAGAGGTCGAACAGGAACGTCACTTCAATTTCAAGGGATGGTATCAGAGGACAACAGCCAAAAGCAATTTCCCGGCAAGAATCAACGATATCATCCGTGGTTCCCCTTCACCCAAAAAAGGGGCGATCCACGGGCAAGCTTTCGCTTGCCGGAACCGCCCCTGTCAAAAACTTCCGCCAGATGTTATTCCTTACCTAACACCTCGACCATCTTCTCGCCCATTCCGAGGCCGACATTCATGTAGGTCTCGGCGTTGCCACCATAGTGAGCGCTCGAGCTGCTTCCTTTGGAAAGCGGGTGCGTGTAAACGAAACCGATGTTATCACCCAGCTCGCCCTTGTACTTGCCGCTGGCGAAGTTTTTCATGGCCTGCATGATCAAGCCGTCGCCGGAAGTGGTGTTACCCTCTTCGGTTTGACCGAGTGAAGCGCAGACGAAGGCCGCCTTGGGCGCATTGAAGTCCTTGCGCAGCGACTTGAGCAGGTTGACGAGGTTCTTCTCATACGTGGCGACGTGTGCGGGGACGCGCATATCCTTGTCGCCCTGCCACCAGAGGATACCGGTAACTTCGTAGCTTTTGGCACCGGGATAGTACTTGTCGAGATCGGCGAGCACCTCCTTGGCATTGGCAACATCGTCATCATACTGTTTTCCCGCATACCACGGGTCAGTCTCCTTGCCTTTGCTTTTACCTTTCGTGCCGATGACTTTCGAAACACCCTTTTGATACGGCAGGATTTTATCGCCATCGACATACTCCAGGTATCCTGCTTCCTCTTTCCCTTCGTGGGTGTATCGAGGAGTTCCCGGAGGAAGCAGATCCCAACCAAGGCTGCGATTGCCGATGGAACTTTTGAGGACCATGACCGGAGCGTCGATGGCATTTCCGAGTTGGTGGCCAATGCCGATTTCAATGCCGATTTTGCTCGGATTGACGGTCAGCCAGTCGTTGCGGTAAACTCCTTGTCCCACCATCACCGACACGTTGCGGACGTCCTGGCGCGTGGTCCAGGCGCCCGAGTCATCGGCCAGGAAGGGATAGAGTTTGCCCAACTCCGGAGTGACCTTGCCCATTTCCAGGGTGTTGGACTGGCCCATGATGAGAAACACCTTGACCGGTTTGGACATGTCAGCGGGTTTGCCATCGGGTTTCGGCAAGTCCGCTGCGTGAAGTGACGAACTGGCGAGCATCGCCAGACCGAGAGGAAGAGTGAAGATTTTATGAATTGGCTGCATAGCCCGTTCAATACGACAGTTTCGATTTGTTCTTACAAAGAGATGTTTTGAGATTGATCCCAAATCCGGCTCCCGCCACGGCCGCCGAAGGCGCACCGGTCCTAAAGGCAAGATCCCGGCAATTCCTCGGGGAAAGCCCCATTTTAAATCGTCCCGATCACCAAATCCAGGCCAACCACAAATCGATGAAAACTGCCCATTGCATCCCCCAACCCACCGATCCGGGACAACGGCTGATTCAGGAGCCACCCACCATCACGCGGATTTCTAGCCGTTAGGCCATTTTGTTTCGCCCCCCGCCGCAGGGCTACCTCATTTTGGAATGCTGAATTTAACAGGGTTTCGAGGATCGGCTCGCTAAGGGCGGCCTGGATGCGCTTGCCGCGCATCGTGTCCTTGATGGTCTGGTCGTGACGCAGAAGGTTGAGGGTAAGCTTGCGGAGTAGTGCGAGGCTCTCGGCAGCGTTGCCTTTGCAGGCTTGGCAGTGGTCTTCGTCGAAGGTCATGTCCAAGACCCAGTGGCAGCGGTTCTCGATGCCCCAGTGGCGGCGCACCAGGTCTCCGAGCTTGGCGGCTTCCGCTGCGTGAGTGCTGAGGTAATAGCGCTTTTCCGTGCTGATTTCTCCCTTGTGCCCGCGGATGCTGGTGATCTCCACAAGGCTGCGCAATCCTAACCAATGCTTGCGTTCGGCGGGCTCGAACCAGTCGAGGTAGCCGGTGGCCTTGACGATACGCCGCTCGATCCGACCGTGGGATTTCTCGGGCCCCGAGTCGTGGTGATCGACCTCATGGCCCTTTTTCCTGCCGGTACTCCATCGCCTCGGCATCGTTGAACAGGGCGCGAACCTTGTCATGAAGGGGGCCTTGGTTGGCCTTGAGGTTGAGTTTGGCGAAGCGCTCGAAATCGTCGAAGCCTTCCATGCCGCAGATCATGGCCGCGAGGGCGATGAAGATGACCTCGCCGAAGTAGTGGCGCTTGGCCTTGCCGATGCGAGGGTCGGATAGATTATGAAATTCTTCCATGCCGGACAGAAATCCTCCGGCATACTTGTCACTGCGGGTCTGTTTGCGAGCCATTCGGCTCGTTTAGCTCAAACGAATGTTGGGTACAAGTGCGAACTGGTACCAAAATGTGGTAGCCCTGAGCATTCACCCCTGCCCCGGCCAGAGATCCCAACTGCAAGATCCTAGCAGGCCGCTCGTGGGTGAATCGCCCTCGGATCCTATTGCTTTATCGTATGAGCCCTTTCGAACGTTATCGACTTTCCTCGCGACCGCCCTCACCTCTTGAGCATGTCAGACGCCCTATCGATCGCCGTGTTAGGTTGTGGATCCAGAGGTCGAACCTATTCGAAGATCATCGCCTCTTTGCCGCAAAGGTACCAGCTGACCGCCGCCGCCGACCACCACGCGGTCCGGACCGGGGCGGTCTCGTCCCTCCGGCCCGCCGGGGAGATCCGGGTGTTCGATTCCGCCGAATCGTTCTTTGCCGCGGGAAAACTGGCAGAAGTCCTCATCATTGCCACCCAGGACTCCCAGCACTTCGACCATGCGATGACGGCACTCGAACTGGGCTACGATCTATTGCTCGAAAAGCCCGCCGCCGAGTCGCTGGAACGTTGTGAGGAGCTTGATCGTCGCGCCCGCGCGCTTGGCCGCCGCATCGTTCTTTGCTTTGTCCTGCGCTACACGCCGTTTTACTCGACGGTCAAACGGATCATCGATGAAGGACGGCTCGGGCGTATCGTCTCGATGCGCACACATGAGGGAGTCGAACCTTTCCACCAGGCCCATTCCTTCGTGCGGGGGCATTGGTCGAAATCCACCGGCTCCACGCCCATGATCGTGGCCAAGTGTTCCCATGATGCCGACCTGCTCTGCTGGCTGGGTGGTGCTCCGGCGGCTTCGATTTCCAGCTATGGAGATCGCTCGTGGTTCACCACGGCAAACGCCCCCGAAGGCGCGCCGGCCCGCTGCACGGACGGATGCCCCATCGCAAACGACTGCCTCTATGATGCCCATCATTACCTCACCGACAAACGCCGCTGGCTGGGAATGGTGATGGATGGCAATGAACATGCCACCGACAGTGAAATCCTTGATTTCCTGAAATCCTCGCCCTGGGGCCGCTGCGTCTATCAATGTGACAACGATGTCGTGGATCACCAGGTGATCGCCTGTGAACTGGACAACGGCATCACCGCCACCCACACCATGACCGCATTCGACTTTGGCCGTGGGATCGAGATCTACGGCACGCTCGCATCATTGAAAGGTGGCGATCCCTACGCCGAGGCCGGCGCACCGGAATTGTGGCTGCGGCATCACGAAAATGGCAACATCGAGCCCATCGAAATCACCCAGGCTGACGACGCCGGATATGCCGGACACGGCGGTGGCGACTTCGGTTTGATCAATGCACTTGATCAACTTTTCAGCGGCCCTGCGGCTCTCACTCCGGGCCTGGATGGCTTGGACGGACATCGTCTCGCATTCCTTGCGGAAATGGCCCGCGTCGAACGCCGGACGATTCCCTAACATCGCAGCGGCCGGAGCTCAGGATGGCTCATGGCGATCCTCGCCGGCCCTCAAGCCGAGATTTCCATAACGGTGGTAGTCGTGGCTGATGCTTTGCTCCCGCAGGTACCAGAGCAATTCAATCCGTCCTTCCGCAAGCACCGCCTCGTCCGCCAGATAAACGCCAAGTTTACCGGCAGAAGCGCGCACGTCCGGCGGCACCGCTGCGGAAGAAGCATAACGGATGCGCTCATCCGAATGGGCCGGCATCCCACCAATCCGCGCGATCAATGCCTCGTCACTTTCAACGACGATCCGGATTTCGCTAGACACCTTGTTCAACCATGGCACCGCGGGATGATTCACACCGGTTGGGGAACTGATGGTCACTCTGGCACCAGTCGCCAATGCAGCGCCAACCCGGGCGATGACATCGAAGGCCGTGTCGCTCGCGGAAACCCTGACACGCACTTCCGCAAAGGGCAGGTAACGGCGGATGTTGTCCTGACCTAGCAAGCGCAGATGATCGTGCTCGCGGCTGAACTCGCGACTCCATTCGCGGTCGTAACTTTGCAGGGCAGCGTGCAGGCGGGGACCGTCATTCCCCAGTAATGCGGGATCAGCGCCGGTGATGGATGCTGCCAGCGATGCCAGTCCGGCATTCCCCAGTTTCATTCCCACGGCCGGCCTAACCGACCGATCTTCGAAGCGCATGAACTGCGCGACATAACTCGGGCCACCCGCCTTGATGCCGGGGCCGAAGCAGGAACGTCCCATGCCGCCGAAGGGTTGGCGCAACACGATGGCTCCCACGGTGCTGCGGTTGATATAAAGATTTCCGGCGTGAATGCCGTCGCGCCATTGGGCGATCTCACGCTCATCGAGACTGTGAATCCCGCTGGTGAGCCCGTATCCGGTTTGATTCACGATATCGATGGCCTCGCCCAGCGTGTCGAATGCCATCACCGCGAGAACAGGCCCGAAAAACTCGGTGAGGTGCGTGTAGCTGCCCCGGCAAACATCCCATTTCACACCGGGTGACCAGAGGCTTGGATTCCCTCCTAACTGCTTTGGCTTGACCGCCCATGTCTCAGCGGGTTCCAGCGTTGTCAGGCCTCGCAGAAGATCGCCACCCGGCGGACGGATCATCGGGCTCATGCGCGATTGCAGTTCCCACGCGCTGCCACAGCGGATGCTGCTCACGGCATCGACGAGCATCCGCTTGAAATCCGGATCTTCATAAACTTCACGCTCCAGCAGCAGGAGGGATGTCGCCGAACATTTCTGTCCGCAATGGCTGAAGGCGGAATGAATCACGTGCTTGAGCGCCAGTTCGCGATCACTCAACGCGGTGATGATGCTGGCATTCTTTCCTCCGGTTTCGGCAAAAAGGCGCATGTCCGGCTTCTTCGCGAGCATCCGCAGCGCGGTATCCGTGCCACCGGTTAGAATCACCGAGTCCACACCCTCATGACCCGCCAGGACGGACCCGGCACCACTCCCGGCGCATGGCACGAACTGCAGGGCCTTGCGTGACACACCGCCCCGCCAGAAGCATTCGCACAATTCCCACGCGACGAGCACCGTGTCCGAGGCGGGTTTCAGGATCACCGTATTTCCAGCAGCCAATGCGGCCGCGATGCCACCACATGGAATGGCGATGGGAAAATTCCACGGAGGAATCACCACGACCACGCCGCGACCACTTGTTTCCACGCCTTCGAGTTCGTGGAAGGCGCGCGCGTTGCTTCGGTAAAACTCGACGAAATCCACCGCTTCCGAAACCTCCGGATCACTCTCCGCTAGAGTCTTGCCGCAGTTGATCAAGGCCGACCACATGAGGGATCCCCGGGCTTTCCGATACTCGGCGGCGACTTGCCCGAGGATCGTGTTGCGTTGATCCACGCTCATCGTTCGCCATCCATCAGGATCGGCCTGAGCGCATGCGACGGCGCTCTCCACGTCGTCCGTCGTGGCTTCCACATAGCGGGCCACCACAGCACCGGGCCGTGATGGATCCACGCATTCGCGAGTGGTGCCGCGATCCAGCCCGACCGCCTCTCCCTCGATGATCAACGGAATCACAGAAATGTCGGCATTCCTCTTCGCCACGAGCATTTCCGCCCATCGGCCGTTCTGTGGGAGAGACCAATCGGTGTCCGCCTCGTTTTCAAAATGTTCGATGCCCATCTCAGTGATCGGCTGGGAAAAGTCCTCGGTGTTGCGATCCTGCCCGCGGCGGGGTTCGTCGGAAATCGTGATCTCAAACGCCTCGCGGAATCCCTGGGCAAGAAATCTCCAATCCTCCGATCCGACGGTTAGATTGAAGGCATGACGCAGGAAATTCTCATCTCCCGTGTTCTCGTCCATGCGTCGGATCAGGTAGCCGATCGCATTGAGGAAGTCCTCCTTGCGACAGGTCGGAGCGTATAACAGAAGATTGCGGCACTCCTCGAACAAGGCGCGGCGCTGATGGCCGGCCATGCCTTCCAGCATCTCGAATTGCACTTGTTCCAGCGCGTTGGATTCGGTGGCGAGGACCAGCGCGTATGACAGATCGAAAAGATTGTGCGATGCCACGCCGATGCGCACCGCCGCCAGGTTCTCCGGCTTCATCGCCTCCTGCAACATCCGCTTGTAGTTCGCATCCGTCTCGGGCTTGGTCTTGAAGGGTGCCTGCGGCCAATCGCGTTGCGACGCCTCGGCCCGCTCCATTTCCATGTTGGCTCCCTTGACCAACCGGATCCCGACCGGATCACCGCCACGGGACACTCGCTCACGGGCCCATGCGTTGATCTTCCTCTGCACGGCGGCGGCGTCCGGCAGGTAGGCCTGCAACGCGAGACCGGCCTGGACCAGCTCCAATCCCGGGCGATCCAGCGTGCGCATGAACGCCTCCGCCGTTAGATCGAGATCGCGATATTCCTCCATGTCGAGATAGACGAATTTCGAAACCACCTTGCCATCAGGGCGGGTGAACTTGTGTTTGAGCGCCTCCCGATAGAGAGGCTCCAACCGGTCACACAGGATGCCAAGCGTATGCTCGCGCGCGATCGGGGAAATCTGGGAGTACAGCGTGCTGATCTTCACCGATAGAACCTCCACCTCGGGCAATCTCAAGGCCGCGAGATATTTTTCCGAACGATGGGCCGCCTCTTCCTCACCAAGCAGCGCCTCCCCCAGGAAATTCAGGTTCATGCGCACCCCGCCTTTCAACCGCGAGCGCAGATGGGAAGTTAGAGTGCGGGTCTCTGCGGGGATCACCACGCTTGAAGTTTCCTTCCGCATGTAATCCTTCACCAGTGGCACGGAAACCTCAGGCAGCCAGCCGCCGAAGGTTTGAAACAGGCGCAGCATCCCCCGGTTCAACGGGGTGAAAAAACCAGGAACGCCATGCTCGTCCAGAATATGGATGAACTGTCTGGCTACCCGCCCGGCCCGCTGGGAGCGGAATGCCTGGTCGGTCAGTTGCACCAGGGTCGCCTTCCCTTCCGGCGACTGACACATCCGGTCGAGTTGCATCTGCTCCGCTTTTTCCGCCGGCGTCTGCAGCTCGTTGGCACGAGTCTGGAGTCGCTCGGCAAGGGAGACGGCTTTCTCAATAAGACGATTGTCGTGATTCAGCTTCATACGAATTCAATGGGAAACGGTTCGATGCAACCTAAAGCCCGCGAGCCCCTGGCAAGGATGCTCCACCAGCGAAGAGGGCAAGCAAGGTGGAGAGCGTCATCAGTTCCGAAACAATGGAATCATATCCGGTGAACAAGCAAGTCCGATTTCCATTTTACAGGATTATTTTCCATTATATCGCATTCATCAACCAGCGGCGAAGCATTGAATTCAGAACCTCTGCCGATCTTCATCTCCCGGAGCACATCGGACTCATTCAATCCTACATGGGAATCGCTTCAAATACCAATACCTCGAATGGCAGCAGTTTGATTTGCAAGGGACGTGTCGCACCCAGCTTCCCCTGCAACTCCGCAACCTGGCGTTGCTTGTATGGACTGCTCAATGCATACGAACCCGGAGCCCCGGCGGGAAGTTCGAACGCCTTGTCGAGTCCGATGGTGAATGCCTGCTCCTTGTCAAACGGGTTACGAATTGTTAGAATCCCCTTCGCGGGCGACCAGGAGGGCCAGCCATAGACTTCCAGTTTCCGGGGATCGCCGCCGAGCCAATGGGTGTCCACGAGCGTCCCGGCATTCGCGCGCGACCATTTGGCGCAGGCTGCCAGTTCATCCCAATCCTTCTGCGTCAGAAGGTCGTGCGAGATATACATTTCCTGCAACTGCGTTCCCGTGCCGAAATAACTGCGCACCTCGTGGACGAACGCTCCGGATGGATCCGTGTCCAGATCATGGGCCTTCCGGGCATAGATGATGCCGTGAAGCATCATCGAGTTGATCGGATAGAGCGGCCCGCCCTTGACGATGCGCTCGTGGGTGTCGCCATCGCGATACTCCAGAATGAATACCTCCTCGGGCACGGTGACCGGCGAGTTGGAAAGCTTGTTAACCAGCGACACAGGCTTCAAACGCCCTTCACTCCAACTCCATGCCGCGGAAATGGCATCATTGGAAAGCTCGACCGACCGATTCCCTTCCACGCCCTTCGCAGCCCCCGGCAATCGCCCGGGAAACGCAAGCGATACCTCTGCGGAGGATTCCTGAGTTTTTCCAGCCTCGGCAGAGTGTCCATGAATGGAAACTCCCGTCAACGCGGCGAGCAACCAGACGGAGGATTTCAGCAAGTTGGATGCATTCATCATGAAAGACGAGGGCAACGTGACCGCTTCGCCAAAAATGGCGAGAACAAATCTGACTCGTGATAAAATTGTGAAAAATGCCAACTCACCACGACAAAGAAGCCTGCTAGGCAACGATGTCGCGCGCCGTCTCCAGTCGTGGACGATTTCCGGAAATGCTGCTCGTCAGTCCGGATCATGAACCATGTCGGGTCGCACCTTGTCGAAATCGCAGGCTTGCATTACCCTCTTCTCTTCTCTTGATTCCCTCCTGAACCATGGTTACTCAGGCACAAATTGCCAAAAAATTGGGCGTTTCCCGCCAGCTCGTCACGTTTGCTCTCGGGGACTACCCGCAGGTGTCGAAGGAATCGCGTGAACGGATCCAGGCGGCGGCATTGGAGATGGGGTATCGCCCGAATCCCCATGCGCGGGCACTCCGCAGCAAGCGCACCGGCATCATCGCCCTGTGGATTCCCGACCAGATTTCAACCCATTATTCGCACGTTGCCCGCGAGTTGGGACGCCTGACCAAACAAGCTGGACAGGAACTGATCATTTCAGAAGTCGGTGAGGCGGACATGAAACAGATCTGGTCGAATGTGCCGGTGGATGGAATTTTCGCCGTGGACTCGCCGAAATCGGTCCAGCGGGAGCTTGAAAAGTTGACCGCGAAGTCAATTCCAGTCGTGGGCCTGGGCACTTACGGTTCGCCCAAGACGGACCATGTTAGAGTCGATTTGCAGGCAGGGACCATGGAAGCGATGGCGCATCTGATCCATACCGGATTCCGCCGCATCGCCCATGCGACCTTCGTCCGGAAAGATGTGGCGCACGAAAGCCGCCGCCTCGAGTATTTGCGCGCCATGCGCGAAGCCGGGCTGGAGCCGGAGTTCATTTATTATCCGCTCAGCGAGCAGCAGCGCCCCATCGTCCGACAGTTGATTCAGGATTATGCTGCCGAGAATGGACTGCCCGAAGCCATCTTCTGCCATTCCGACGACGTGGCACTGGGAATCTATCGGGGACTCTGCGACATGAAGGTCCGCGTGCCTGAGCAAGTCGCCCTGGTCGGATGCGACGGCATTGAGGACGCTGAATACCTTGAGCGCCCGTTGACCACCTTGGTGCAACCGGTTGCCGAAATGTGCGCCACCGCGTGGGAATTCATGCTAAAGCGCCTCGAGGATCCCACCACTCCTCACCAGAGCGCTCTTTTGTCACCAAAGCTGGCCATCCGCGAGTCGTCCCTGCGGACAGGTTGATCATGAATCACTCCAATTCAAATGGATAGCGCCGCAAAATTAGCACGTGATAACCAATGATTGACAACCCGACGCCCGCACATCAACTTGCCGGGGAGAGCAACATTTTTGGACAAAACACCGGAAATCCACCTGCGAACAAACAAGAACGGACACCAGCCTCGATGAACACCCGGCTGGCAACGCGGGCAGTCAGGCCTTTCACGAAGAAATCAAAAGATCCCCTAACACCCAACAACTCACCACACCGACCCATCCCATGAATCCATCCGAAACTCCAGGCAACCCTCGTCGAAGCTTCCTCAAGACCCTTGGCGGCATCACCGCCGGTCTCGCGGCACTCCCCACTTTCACATCCGCGCAGAACCAGGCCGAAACACCAACCCGCGGGACGGGAGCGAAATACATGGGCGACTACTCCGCTCCGAAACTCGAGAAGGTGAAAGTCGCCATCATCGGTGTCGGAGCCCGCGGGTCCGGCCACGCGGCGCAACTCGCCGGCATGGAGGGCGTCGAATTCGTCGGGATCTGCGACCTTGTCGAGGCACGCGCGAAAAAAACCGAAGCCCGGGTGGTCAAGGCCGGCCACACTCCGAAAGTCTATTTCGGCGAGGAGGAAGCCTGGAAGAAGATGCTGGCGGAAACCAAGCCCGACGCGGTTTTCATCGCCACCCCTTGGGACCATCACGCGCCGATGTGCGTGGCCTCCATGAAGGCCGGAGCGCACGCGTTTTCCGAAGTGCCCATCGCCTGCACGCTGAAGGAAATGTGGGAGATCGTGGACACGTCGGAAGCCACCGGGCGTCACTGCATGATGATGGAAAACGTCAACTACGGCCGCGAGGAGTTGGTCTATCTGAACATGGTCCGCCAGGGCGTGATCGGTGAGCTCCTGCACGGTGAGGCCGCCTACATCCACGAACTCCGCAGCCAGATGGAGAACGGCGACAGCACCGGATCATGGCGCACCTTCCAGTATGCCAAGCGCAATGGAAATCTCTATCCGACTCACGGCCTGGGCCCCGTCGCCCAATACATGAACCTCGCCCGCACCGAGGACAACTTCGGCCGCATGGTATCCTTCTCATCCCCCGCCAAGGGACGCGCGCTGTATGCGGAGAAATCCACAAAACTCTCCAACCCCGAGTTCAAGAAGCTCGATTTCAAGGGTGGCGACATGAGCACCTCGATCATCAAGACCACGCTGGGCCGCACGATCATGGTGCAGTGGGATGAAACCTCACCGCGCCCCTACTCGCGCCACAACCTGATCCAGGGCACGCAAGGCACCCTCGCCGGATTTCCTAACCGGATGGCGATCGAGGGCGTCACCAAAACCCATCACGAGTGGGCGGAGAACGAGGCATGGGAGGAAATCGCCGCGAAATACGAGCACCCGCTCTTCAAGCGCATGGGCGAGCTTTCCAAGAAAATGGGCGGCCACGGCGGGATGGACTACCTGATGTTGTTCCGCATCATCGAGTGTCTCCAGAAGGGCGAGCCGCTAGACCAGAATGTTTACGAAGGCTGCTTCTGGTCCGCGGTAGGACCCCTCAGCGAGAAGTCGGTGGCCGAAGACGGAGCACCCCAGGTGTTTCCGGATTTCACCCGGGGCAATTGGAAGACCACCAAGCCGCTCGGTATCATCGCCTGATCGATCGATCCAAATGAAATGCGAAGGCTGCAGGTTTCCGACGAATCCCGCAGCCTTTGTTCTTTGTGCTGGTTCGATATTGCAATCTGATGGTTCGCAATTCCTCAGCGCAAAATCCGTGGACAGCCAGAGAGAACTGTCATCGCTCTCCCGCCGCAAACATTCCGCGTTGACAAAAAATTAGCACGAGATAAGACCCTTGTAGTTGCGATCAACCCATTCCTTCAACGTTCATGCCACAGGCTCGCTCAGATTCAGATTCCGCCCGCACGATGACAAGCGCGGCCGAAGCAGTTCAGGATTTCACGGGCCTACAATGGCCTGCCCGTCAGTCTGAATTTCCACGTCCGAACCTACCGAAGCGGCTAGCCCGGATGACGATGCGGGCGGTCTTCCTCGTCGTGCCCGGTTTGGTCCAAGCGCAGTACAATTATTACAATGTGCCGAACAACGCGGACTGCATCATGCAGGACTACCGCTCACCGAACGTGCCGGGCGGCATTTACGACGCGATCCATCAGAACTATGTGAGCAGTACCCGACGGAGGCTCCGGATATTTCTACGGTGGCTACACCCACCAGAACAACGGCGGGACGAACACGCTCGTGCAATATGTCTGTTGGCCAGCCAGCGGCGGCTTCGCACCCTATTCGCAACAGATTCCCACCTTTGCCGGAGCGAACATGGTTGGCTACGCGCAGATCGGAGAAGGCAGCAGTTGTGCGATCAAGGGGTATTGGCCGCAGTTCAGCGGCAACCTGTGGACGCGCTCCGTGGTCCGCTACTGGCAACCGGCGGACGGAACCCCGCATCTGGGCTATCAGGGCATGTGGATGAAGGACCCGACGACCGGTTACTGGCACCACCTGGGCACCTTCATGTATCCATTCGCGGTTACCGGAGTGAACGGCATGTCAGGCTGGCAGGAGAATTTCAGCAGCTACACCGGCGACTACAAGGTGGCTCGCGCGGGCGGCTATTATCACAAGAGCGGAGCCTGGCAGCGTGCGAACCAGATCAGCTTCACCTCAAACGGAAAGACCTACTCGACCACGGACGCCACCTACGCGACGAGCTTCGCGGAGTCCGACGTCGGGCCGGGCTACTCCGGCCAGTACAACAACCCTAACACCGTCACGTTGGCGGACCAACCGGCGCTGCCGACATTTGATCCCATCGTGGTCGATAGCTCGTCCGCCACGTTGTATGGCACCCAGTTGCTGGTGCAATGGCAGATGCCGCTGACCAGTTCGCCCCAACTCAGCTACAAGATCGAGGTGTTCAACAACGCCGCCTACACCGGCACGGCCGCGATCACCTTCACCGATAACGAACCCGAGACGCGGCAGAAGCTGCTGGACGTCACCGGCATCGCCACCCCCTATGTCCGGCTGACGATTTCAGACATTTTCTATAACAACGGCACACCGATTCTCATCGCACCCGCCGCCGCCGCGCTCAACCCGGCAATTGCAGCCCCGGGAGCAGTGGCTGGCCTGAACTATAAATACTATCAGGCCGCCTCGGGGACCTGGACGGTGCTGCCGGATTTCACGGCGCTCACCCCCACCCGTCAGGGAGCGGTGAATTTTCCGGATGTGACGCCACGCCTGCGCCGCGTGAACTACGGCTTCACCTACACCGGCCATTTCAATGCGGCCACCAGCGGACTCTATGCATTCACACTGCATTCTGGCGACGGTAGCGCGCTGGTCATCGACGGAACGACGGTGATTGACTTCGACGGCCTTCACGACTCCTCACAGTTCAAGAGCGGCGGCATCGCCCTCGCGGCCGGAGCGCACACCCTGACACTGAGGTATTTCCGGGGGAATCCGCCCGGCGTGAACACCACGGTTTACAACGACGGAATCGGGCTCTCTTATGAAGGCCCGGGGATCAGCCCTACGGACGTTCCCGCCTCGGCGTTCACCCGCGAACCAGTCGGCGGCGAACCGACGGTCACCCTGACCACTCCGGCGAACAATGCGGTGGTGCTCAACTCCAACACCGGAGTGGGAGCGACAGTCAATCCCAACGGCGCTACGATCAACAGCGTGCAGTATTTCCTGACAGACAACTATTCCTACTATCCGCGACCTAACAAATCCCCCGACTACTACATCGGTCAGGACGCCAGCGCTCCCTACGATCTGACCTCGATGGTCTGGTCGGCAGCCAACAACCCGGTCCGCGCCCGCGTGGTTTACAACAGCACCAGCACAATCGACTCGGCGGCCATCAACATCACCACCACCAACCCGTCGCTGGGAGACTGGATCTGGAATCCGCTGGAAATGCATAACTACCCTTCCGGTGCCAGCGTCCAGGGAAACAAGGTGACGATGGTGGGCGACGGCATGAACCTGATGAGCCGGCAGGCGACAGGCGACTGCACCTTGATCGGCCACCTCGCGGACATCACACCGAACGCGGCCGGACCGGACGGCATTTCCCCGGCTGGCAATTGGCGTGGCGGAATCATTCTCCGCAGCAACACCGCAACGACCATTGGCCAACCACTCGGCAATGGCAGCGGCACCCGCTTCGTGGCCCTGTTCAGCTCAGTCGGTGGCGGCACTTATTTTCAGGACGATTCCATGCGTGAAGGCAACGGCGATGCCAACAAATGGTCCTCCAATCTCGGAGGCAGCAACAAGTGGTACAAGATCCAGCGGGCCGGAAACGTGTTCACGAGCTTCGTTTCGGCAGACGGGGTGACATGGATCAACGTGAACAGCATCACCATCGCGAATTTCGGCAGCACCATCCATGCGGGCGTCTTCATCCACGCGGTGCAATCGTTCAATCCTAACATCCACCGCGCCAGCTTCGACGGTTATAGCCTGACGGGCGCGAACGTGATAGGACCCTCCAGCGTTTCCATCAGCCCGGAATCCTTGTCGGTGCCGAAAGGACTGTCGGCGACGTTTTCCGCGTCAGTGATTGGTCCTGAGCCTGCCAGCTACCAGTGGCAGCTCAACGGCAGCGACATTCCGGGCGCGACCTCATCGACCTACAGCATTTCATCGATCACCGCCGCAGACGCCGGAAGCTACACGGTCGTCGCAAACGGAGTGACCAGTTCCCCTGTCCCGCTGACCCTCAGCAATCCTCCCGGTTCCGGCGTCTGGACAAATACCGCGGGCGGCAGTTGGGCCACGGCGGGGAACTGGAGCGGGAACACGATCGCCAGCGGGACGAATGCGGTGGCGGATTTCAGCACGCTCAACATCACGGCGAACCGGAATGTCACCCTGGACGGAGCGAAAACCCTCGGCACGCTGGTGTTCGACGATCTGGACGCGACCAAGAACAACTGGACTCTCAGCACCGGCACCGGCGGTCCATTGACCCTGGCGACGAGCAGCGGCACACCCGCCATTTCTAACCAAGTCCCCACAACGGTCAGCGCCGTGGTAGCGGGCACCCAGGGCTTTGTCAAAGCCGGCAACGGAGCACTCACCCTGTCTGCAGCGAGCACCATCACCGGCCCCATACTGGTGAACTACGGCACGCTTGAACTCACCAACAAATCCGGTGACTGCCCCTACGCCATCGCCTCCGGAGCAACCCTCAAGATTGGCTACAGCACCGGCGGCGGTTATGCGAACACCAACATGACAATCAACGGCGACGGCGTGGCGGCAACCACCGGTTTCTATCTGGCAGGTGGCAAGACCTATAACTCCAGCGGCCAGATCATTCTCCAGCGCGCTCCCACCACCATCCGCCAGTATGGAACGGGACTGGCGAAGATCGGCACCTTCGACGTCAACGGCAACGGGCTCTGGTGCACGACCGACGCATCAGGTTCCGAAATGGATGCCAATGTGCAGATCGTCAGCTCGGGTTATGGCATGTCGATGGATATTGAATCGGGAACCAACACGCTAACAGGTGATCTCGTGATCAACGGCTCCCTGAATGTGGGTTCGCTCGGTTTTTACAAACGCGGCCCCGGATCCGTCCTGCTGAAGGGCACTGCAACAGCCACCAACACCGCGGTGAAGGCGCTGGAAGGCACCGTGATTTGCGGGGCCACCAACTGCCTCGGCACCGCCGCCGCCGTGCCGGTTTCCTCGGGTGCCAAGCTATCACTCAACGGCTATAGCCAGACTGTGACCTCGCTCACCAATCCGGCAGGTGCCACGGTATCGTTCGACGGTCCCAACACTCTAACCGCCACCACCGCGACCCTCGGGGGCACCCTGCGGATGACGGTCAACAAGGGAGCAAGTCCCGACAGCAGCCGGTTGGTCAGCACCGACGCGCTCACCTACAGCGGCAGCTTGGTCGTGACGGCGCAGGGAGCGAACGCCTTGGCTGATGGCGACACGTTCCAACTCTTCAGCGCGCCGGGTTACAGCGGATCATTCACCAGCATCGCACTTCCGAACCTGCCGGTGGGACTGGCATGGGACACCAGCGCGCTCACAACGACCGGATCGATCAACATCATCCTCGCTGGGACCAGCCAGTGGAACGGCGGCGGCGGCAACAACAACTGGAGCACTGCCCTCAACTGGAACGGCGTGGCACCGGTGAACGGCCAGGTGCTGACCTTCGCGGGCACAGCCCGGGCGTCGTCAGTCAACAATCTCCTGACATCGGTGGGCCGGATCGTTTTCAGCAATGGCGGTTTCGTCCTATCAGGAACAGCGGTCACCCTCCAGTGGGGAATTCTCAACCAAGCGGGGAACAGCACCTGGGGCGTACCCACCACGTTGCTTGCCTCACAATCCTACACCAGCAACGGCGGCACCCTAACTGTTTCCAGCACCACCGCGAACGGAGGATTCGATCTCACACTCGACGGGGCCGGGAGCCACACGATCTCAGGCGTGATCTCGGGAACGGGAGGACTGGTGAAAAGCGGCTCCGGCACCGCTGTGGTTTCCGCCCTCAACTCGTTCACGGGAAATGTCACGGTCAATGGAGGAACGCTGCGCTCGATCATTGGAACAATCGGCAGCTATTCCGCCCTTGGACAAAACAACACGGTCACCGTCAACCCGGGAGCCACCCTGGATATCGGCGGTGTGAACAGCACGTCCACCCAGATCGGAGCCACGGAGCAGAACACCATTTCCGTGAGCGGCGGCACGCTGAACTTCTCCCTGACCGGCAGCAGTTACAAGGACGGTGCCTACCTCGGGACCATCCATCTCGACGGCGCAACGGTCACCTCGTCCACCGGAGCCGGTCCCCGTTTCGGCTACACGCACCCGAGCGGGCTCATCAACGCGACCGGTTCCCCCTCCACCTGGTCCGCGCCCATCTGGCTGGTCAGCGGCAGCGGAAAAAATCTAACCATCAACACGGGCTCGGACCTCTCCATCTCCGGCGTCATGTCGGACTATACCGGACTGACCGGGCTGCCATTCGTGAAATCCGGAACGGGAATCCTGACCGTCACCGCAGCTAACACATTTGTGGGCACCACGACGGTGAACGCCGGCACCCTGCTGGTGAACGGCTCCCTGGCGGCCGGCAGCGCCGTCTCTGTTTCATCCGGTGCCATCCTCGGCGGCAGCGGCAACGTCAAGGGCCCCACCACCATTTCCCCCGGAGGAGTCCTCGCCCCCGGAAATCTCGCCATCGGCACGCTGACATTGAACAACACACTTTCACTCGCGGGAACAGCCCGGATGGAAATCGGCAAAACCGGAGCCACGCTGAGCACCGACAAGGTCAGCGGTCTAACCACCGTCACTTACGGCGGAACCCTGGAGGTGACGAAATCCGGAATCACCGACCTGACCGCAGGCGATGCGTTCCAGCTTTTCAGCGCCACCAACCGCAGCGGCAGTTTCTCCACGATCACCCTGCCGCCCCTCACGAACGGTCTCGTTTGGAACACCAGCGCCCTCGCGACCACCGGCACGATCGCGGTGGAAAAGGGTCCACAAAGCATCACTTTCGGAGCTCTAACCACCAGCAGCTTCGGAGATCCCATCCTCACCCTTGGCGCGACCGCATCGTCAGGACTGCCTGTTAGCTACTCCAGTTCGAACACCGCCGTTGCCACCGTCTCGGGAAACACCGTGACCATCGTCGGCGCGGGTTCCACTTCCATCACCGCCTCGCAAGCCGGTGATGCCAACTACCTCGCCGCAGCCAATGTCATTCAGGCCCTGACCGTCAACCAGCGGAGCCAGTCGATCACCTTCTCCACGTTGCCTCCGAAATCCTTCAACGATGGAACGTTCACGCTTGGCGCAACCGCCTCCTCGGGCCTTCCCGTCAGCTACGGCAGCTCTAACACCGCCGTCGCGACGGTTTCAGGAAATCTCGTGACCATCGTCGGTGTGGGAGCCACAACCATCACCGCCTCGCAGGCAGGCAACGGCAACCATCTGCCAGCCACCAATGTGCCGCAAACCCTGACCGTCAGCCAGGCTTCGCAAACCATCACTTTCGGTGCCCTGTTGGCACAGACCTACGGCAACCCAACATTGGATCTAACCGCAACCGCGAGTTCGGGACTTCCGGTGGGTTATGCGAGCTCGAACAACGCCGTTGCCACGGTTTCCGGAAACACGGTGACCATCGTCGGCGGAGGCGAGACGACGATCACCGCCTCACAACCCGGAAACACCTCCTATTCCGCGGCCGGTTCGGTCGAGCAACCTCTAACGGTCAATCGCGCCACGCAATCCATCACCTTCGGCGCAATCTCCCCGAAGACCTATGGCGATGCTCCGTTCGATCCCGGTGCTACCGCGACCTCGGGGTTGGCAATCACCTATTCGAGTTCGGATCCGGCGGTGGCAAGCGGAGGGACCTCCACGCTGACGATCGCGGGAGCGGGCCCGGCCACCATCACCGCCACCCACGCCGGCAACACCGATTATCTTCCCGCCTCCTCGCAGACCCAGCCGCTCCAGGTGAACAAGGCCGTCGCGGGAATCAACCTGGAAAACCTAGCGGCAAATTACGACGGCACGGTGAAATCCGCATCGGCCACAACCGACCCCACGGGGCTGCCGGTGGATTTCACTTATGGTGGATTTCCCACCCCACCGGTGGCGGCAGGTTCCTATGAGGTGATCGCGACAATCAACCACCCGAACTACACCGGCACCACCAACGGCATGTTGGTGATCTCCGGCGGCCTGAACATCGCGTTGGCGGAAACCTTCGTTCATCCGAACCAGACCTCGGAATATCCTTCATTGCTCAATGACGGCACACTCGTCCTCGGAACCGGTTCGCTCCAGATCACGGGCAATGCGGCTAACAACGGAGTCATCCGGCTTTTCGGAACCTCAACCTTGCAAGTCACCGGAAGCTTCACGAACAGCGGCACGATCGATATCATCAATTGGGAAGGCACCCTTCCACCAACGCTTGTGAACAACGGCACCATCCTCGACCGGTCGGCGGTCAAGGTGATTTCGACCTCTGCCGATGCCACCCAGTTCCACCTTTCCGTTCCGGGATATGATGGCCATTCCTATCAGCTCGAGTCCAGCGGGTCACTTGTCGAGGCCTGGCTGAAAGTAGGGCTGCCCCAATTGGGAACCGGCGGTGCGGCAACCCCGCCGCCGCTCCAGTTCAACACCCTGCTGGATGGCTCGCGCCGCTTTTACCGCGTGACCGTCACCCCGGCGGACTGAGTGGCGGCGATATGCCATTCGGGACTGGCCTCGGGAACCATCCTTGAAGCCATGTAAAATTGCCAGGAAGTGTCCCAGAGACGCTGGATTGGCACAATTCGCTAGCGTGACCGACGCCCGGAACTCGAACAATGGGTCGGCGACTATGCCGTCCGGCGATACGGCGCGGACACGCCAGGAATCCGGATGGCATGGTCGCTCTTCCTCAAGTCCGCCTATGGCGAATACCCTGAGCATCGCCGCCCGACCGAATCCACCTTCTGCGCCAGCCCCGGACCGAACGTCCAAAAGGCGTCTCCCTTCGCCGCGTCCGTGGAAGTGCGCTACGACCTGGCGGACTTCACGCGGCAATACCTATCCGCAAAACCCAACGGAGATCCGGTTCTCCTGGCCAAAGCCGTGTTAGAACGCTGGGGCGGGATCCCGGACGATTCCAACCGCTATCAGGCTCCGAAAATTCCGGCGGGAACCGGCATCAGGGAGGAATCATCCGAAGAAGCCCGTTAGATAATCAGACCTGCGGAGCGACGAATTGGAGCACGGAATTTGTTCCGCCAGATCCAGCCATGAGAAGCCGGGCGGAATAAACTCCGTGCTCCATTGGAAGAACCATCTTGTCTCCGAGGTCCGATTTCAAACCAACGGCGCAAACTCCACCTTCTCGATCACCTTGCCGTCGATGTTCCTCATCACGAAGGCCAGTGATTTGTCATCCGCCTTGCCCTCGATCCATGTGGCAGCCGCAGGCAATGGCCCGCCACCAACGAGTTGGGCGTAGGGAAATTCCTTGTTAGCGGGCAGCCATGCCGCCTCGTGGGTATGCCCGGAAACGACAACCTGCGTTTTCCACGCAACTAACAGGTCATGCCACGCCTCACGGCTGAATCGGCTGAAGGCATCGTAATTGCCATTGTCATAGTCGCCCGGTGCGAGGTGATTTTCCTCCTTCCAACGGAGCGGGATGTGACAGAAGACCACGCGATAGGGCGCTTCCCGGAAATCGGGTCGGGCGATGGTTTCCTTCAGCCATGCCGCCTGTTCGCGACGGAGTTGCTCAAAGGCGACACGACCGCCGAAGCTCGGATGATTGTCCGGCTTGTCCTCGCCGGTGTGCAGGCAGATGAAGGCCACCGGCCCGCTGCGGAAGGCGTAAAACGGCCGCCCGTCGGGTGTGGCGATCATTTCCGGCATCTTGAACGCCCATTCGCCGCGCACGTCGTGGTTTCCCCACACCATCATGAGCGGACGTTCCGCCGTAAAATCCTGACCGGCCGGGTGGAGCAGTGTGGGGACCAGCCTCTCCTCCTGATACCAGTTGTTGCACGTGTCTCCGTTCCATAACAGAAAATCGCCGGCAGGAGTGGAGGCATGCAGGCGTTTGATCGTTTCCGCGTTCTCGTGGGTATCGTTCCAAACCACGAAATCCGTCGTCTTCGCATCCGGATCCAGCGTGCGGAATTTCCTCCATTCCCCTTCATGACGATCCTTGCCCTTTGTGGCTTCGGTGATCGCACGGAACTGATAGATAGTCCCCGGTTTCAATCCATCGATCCTGACCCGCAGGATCTCGTCGCCCTGTGGCACAAAACCGAAACGATCCGCCGCCGCGGTTCCCGTCGTCCCTTCCGCGCCCTTCCACTCCACGCGCCCCTTGGCGAGCTTCGAGACCGCCCAAACGATCTCCACGCCATCCCTGCGCGGTGCCATCACCACTGCCGGAGTCCTAACCAACGGTGTGGCCCCCTGAGCCTCCTGCGCTGAAGAAATCCCCGCAGCACCCACCACCGCGCCGCCAGCCACCTTGCCTAGAAAATCACGTCGTTTCATCGTGTTGTTTATGCCGTCTTGTTACGGACCATGGCAAGCCGGATCGTTCGTTGAATGCCACCTTCCGTGACATTGGCTTATGGCGACCCGGCGTTCACTTCAATGGAGGACAAGGGAAAGCGCGCGAAAACCATCCGGCTCGGCATCCGCGGTCTCATACAGGCAACCAATGTCACCATCGGGAAGTTTTGTGAGCACGCTGTAGCCGAAGCTTCCGGGAACCAGAGTCCTGCTAACAGGCCATGTCTTGCCCTCGTCATAGCTGATGTGAATGGTGCCGTTCTCCCGCTTCAAGCTGTCCGGGCCGGAGTAGAGAATGCGGCTCTTCTCTCCATCGGCGGGAAACGTGAGCCGGAGAATGGATCCCATGCAGCTCGGATCGCGCAGCTCGGACGCATCTTCAATCGCTGACCAGGTCGCGCCGCCGTCCTGGCTCGTGGCGGTCTTGCGGACCTTGTTACCGGCGAACTGGCGGCTGTTGAGCCGCACGGAACCGTCGTCCAGCTCGACCATCTGCACCTCGTTCACCTGGCTTCGCGACTTTCCGTTAGGACCAGGAATGAGAACGCCGGGAACATTTCCCCCGCATTGCCAGGTCGCTCCCTTGTCGTCGCTGAAAACGGCGTAGTTGTTCCACAACCAATATGGCCCCTCGTTGAACGGAAGGATCATTCTCCCCTTGTGCGGACCGCGCGTGAGCTGGATGCCGATGCCCGGGCCACTTGCAATCGTGGTCGCACCGGTCGGCCGCTTGGTGGACCGCGTCACATCCAGCGGCTGGCTCCAGGTTCCGCCGTGGTCGTCCGACCCGATGAGGAAATTCCGATAGATGTTCTCACCTTCGTAACCGGATTCCGTCTCCTTGCTGGACTCTTTCAGATGCGCGGGAATCCGTTGATACATCAGCCAGACGCGCCCGCTGTCCTGCTCGACCACGGAGGTGGGGTTGTTCAGGGAGTTCGCACCATCGTCAGCGATGACCTGCAACGCGCCCCACGTGATGCCACCATCGGTGCTGCGCCTGAGGATGATTTTGTTAGAAGCCTGGTCGGCGCGAGGAACCTTGCGGCCTTCGGCAAAGGCCAGCACGGTTCCATTCTTCGCCACCACGACGGACGGAATGCGGATCGCTGCGAAATCGCTTTCACCCGCGACAAACACATTTGTGAAATGCGGGGCGTCGGCGAATGAACGGTTGAGCATCATCCAGGACAGCGCAAGGAAACGGAGGGCTTTCACCAGCCCGCGAATTGACAAGCGGCCCACCCCGTTGATCCATGCCGCGGTCGAGGACAGCGATTCGCCACCAGCGGGCAGGATTGGAAATTCATGTCGTACTCATCAACATCCGGATACGCGGAAAAGCAACGGACTGCACACGAATTTCTTCCGCAGCCGACACCTCAAAAGTGCGCCAAGGAGGACCTGAAATTGAAAAAATGGGACTGACTGTGGCAGAAGCGCTCGTTGCTTCGAAGGGATTTTCTGAAATTCGCGGACATTGGTGTTGATCCGCGGTTCCTTTTTCAAAATGAGGTCGTCCCCGGGCGGAAATGGCTTTTGCCTTTGCGTTGTGACGGGAATGACTTACGAAGGGCGTCCCGCCACATGAGATTGTTCCGCATCCTTACCTTCAAAGAACTCAAGGGGTATTTCCTGACTCCGTTTGGCTGGGTGGTGCTGGCTTTCGTGACCGTGATGCAGGGCATCTCGCTGTCGTCCGCGATGAAGGGGTTCCGCGACACGCCGGTGAAGGACAGCCTGGTTTACGTGACCTTCCACACGCCGCTGTTCTGGTTCTATTTCCTGTTCATTTTCCCGCTGATCACGATGCGGCTGTTCTCGGAGGAGGAGCGCTCGGGGACCCTCGAAACGCTGATGACGGCCCCGGTGAAGACCTGGCAGGTGGTGTTCTCGAAATACACGGCCGCGATGATCTTCTACACGACCCTTTGGATTCCGGCGTTGATCCAGTTCAAGATGTTCGAATGGCTGACGCATCTTCCGCCGGCCTGGACGCCGGGCGCGCTGGCCGGGGCGTTCACGGTGGTCATGCTGATGGGCGCGGCTTTCACGGCGATCGGCTGCCTTGCCTCGGCGATGACCTCAAGCCAGATCATCGCGGGGATCTTCACGATCGGACTGCTGGTGATCCAGTATTTCCTCGGATTCGTCACCGTCATCTGGGGCGAGTCGTTCGCAGGGGCGGCGTTTTTCCACTACATTTCCTGGCAGCAGCACCTGCACTATTTCACGAGCGGGTTGTTCGACACGCGGCCGGTGGTGTATTTCCTGAGCCTGGCGGTGTTTGTCCTGTTCCTGACCTATCAGGTGGTGGATTACCGCCGCTGGCGTCGCTGATTTCCTGAATTCCGCCTCATGTCCGATCCTTCGACCGAGCCCAAAGCCAAACCCGCCCGCGCGTTGAACCGCTGGGGCGTGGGCACCTTGTCCGTGCTGCAGATCGTGTTTCTCGCGGTCACCCTGATCTGCCTGAATTACGTGGCTCAGCATCACTTCGAACGCGGCGGACCTGAGCCGCGCGGGAGATTACACGCTATCGCCAAGGACGAAACATTACCTGAAGGACAAGGCGATGAGCGAACGGGCGAAGCCGATCAAATGGATCATGGCTTACCGGCGGATGTCGCCCTTGTACGAACGGGTGCGTGCGATCGCCGAGGAATACGAACGCCTGTCGAACGGGAAAATCGAGCTGGAAATGGTCGATCCGATGCACAGCTCGGACCGGACACAGGAGGTGACGGCCGCCTACGGACTACCGCTGACGAAGGATCTGATCATCATGGACGCGCGGACCGACGATGGTGCGGTATCCACCGAGGAAATGACCACCTCTACCGATCCCGAGGCGGACAAAAAGCCATCCCGCATCCTCAATCCCAACATCAAGGTGGTGGTTGCGGACGACCTCCTCGTTTACACGACCGCCAACGGACAAAGGCGGATCAGCGGATTCCAGGGGGAGGACGTGCTGACTGCCAGACTGGTGGAAGCCATCGAGGGCCGGGCACGCAAGATGGTTTTCCTTTCGGACAAGAGCCAGATCGACATCGAGAATGAGAATTCACCGATCAAGTCGCTGCAATCGACGCTCCAGTTCCAGAACATCGAGCTTAGCGGCATCAATCTATCCGGTCTGGACGAGATCCCGGCGGATGTCGAGGGCTTGGCGCTGGTCGCTCCCAAGTATGATGTGACGGATGCGGAACTCGCGGTGTTGGAGAATTACTGGAACCGTCCCAAGTCGGCGATGCTCATGCTCCTGAAGGCGGGTGAAACGCCACCGAAGCTGCGGACCTTTCTCCGTAGCAAGGGCGTGACTCCGCGCAACGACCGGGTGATTTCCATGAAGGACAAGAACGTCACCACCATGGTGCGCGGCATGTTCACCTACGGGGTCGATTTCACGAAATCGCTGGCCGGGCAGGCCGTCATCTTCGAGGGGGCCAGTTCATCGATGGAAGTGCGCGAGGGGGCGGAGGATCTGGTGAACAAGCAGATCAATCCCGTGCCGCTGGTCCAGGCCGCCGAGGGATTCTGGGGGGAAACGAAATTCGGGGAAAAGGACGTCGCCTTCGATCCGGCGGAAGACAACGCGCCGCCCATCCACATCGCCGCATGCGTGACGCGCGGAGCGGCGGGCGACGACCGCTTCGCCGACGACACCTCGCGCATGGTGGTCATTTCCAACACCGATTTCCTGAGAGCCGATCTCCAACAGGCGGAGAACATCGATTTCCTCGCCACATCCGCGAACTGGCTGATGAACCGGCAATCGCTCGCCGGCATCGGCCCCCGCCCCATCGGGATCTACAAGCTGCCGCTGCTGGACGCGCAGGTGTCCTTCATCAACCGGGTGAACCTCTTCTTCCTGCCGGCCCTGCTGTTCCTGATAGGAATCTTCGTCTGGTCATCGCGCCGTGCCTAACACACCGTCATGCGCTCGTTCGGTTTCACCCTGATCCTCGCCCTGCTCGCCGTCGCGGCCAGCGCGGTGGCGGCTTGGCAGTGGATGGAGGGAAATTTCTACTCGGTCCTCGGCGCACCACCGACACCGGTGGGTGAGCGCATCTACACCGGGTTTTCCGCACCTGATGTGAAGTTCATCCGCATCTCCCAGAACGGCACCATGGCCAGCTTCGAGCTTGGCCCTAACGGCTGGCAGGCGACCTCCCCATGGGCCGACCGGATGGACCCGCGGGCGGCGGTCAGCATCATCAATTTCACCTTGGGCATGCGCGTGGAGGATATCGCGGAGGTGGACAAGGTGGACCCGCAGAAGGCAGGGCTGAAGGAGAGCGGCGTCAACTTCCGCCTCGAGGCTGGCGACCACCGGCCTCTGGCGAAATACAAGATGGGGCGTCAGACCCCCTGGCTGGCCACCGTGGAAGGCATCGAAGGACCGGTGCCCACGGTGTTCATCCAGCCGCGCGATCAGGACCACAAGCATTACGTCTATGCGTGCACCGGCGACATCCTCCCCTTGTTCAAGGAAAACCTGAGATTCCTGCGCGATCACCATCCCTTGTATTTCAATCCGCTCGCGCTGCAGAAGATCCGGATCCGTACCGACGCGGGTGAACTCACCCTCGGACGCGAGGCGGTTGGCAGCCCTTGGCGGGTGGTCAAGCCGCTGGACCTCGCCACCGACCGCGAGGCCATCAAGACCTTGATCGAAGGCCTGTATGACCTCCAGGCCACCAAGATTCTCGACCGCTCGTCGGTCACCCTGCCCGCTGCCGGCGGTCTAACGAGTTCGCGTCAGATCGCCATCAGCTCCTTCGGTTCGGAGGCTGAAACGGTCCTGGAAATCCTTCCTCCGGAAACACCCGAAGCCGCCGAGGTCCGGGCAACCGTCAGTGACCGGCCGGAGACGGTTTTCATCCTCCCTCTCAAGCCCGAGGCCGAGATGATCTCGCTGGCCGACCTTCCCCTTTCTGTCAACGACCTTCGCGACTCCACCCTCACCCACCTCAACGTCAAGACGCTGCGCGGCATCCTCATCGAGCCGGCAACTGCGACGGCAATCCTGATTTCCCGAACTCCGCCGCAGCCATGGATGGCCACCATTGACGGCAAGACTCAGGAGGCCAACGAGGAACGCCTTTTCGCCCTGCTCAAGATCGTCACCGAGGGGAAGGCCATCGGGTTCGAAACCGATGCCGCCACCGATTTCACCCCCTGGGGACTCGACCGTCCCATTCTCAGGCTGCGTTTCCTCGGCGCAAACGGATGCCCAGGTGATCGAGCTTTCATTCGGGATCGATGGCAAGGGCGGCTTCTTCGTCAATCGCACCGGCACCCCCAGCGTCATGCGGGTCGAGCAGTCGCTCGTCGATTCCATCCCCCGCCGGGCTTACGAATGGCGACCTTCGCGGCTGTGGTCCATCGATCGCACCAACCTGCATGGCGGTCGAGCGCAAGGTCTCCACCGGGTCCCCTCTCCTGCTGCGTTACGATTTCACCAATCCCGATCCATGGACCGCCACCCTCGACGACAAGGACATGACCCCATGGCTGAATCCCTCGCGCGCCAGCTACATGCTCGACGCGCTCGAAGGCCTCAAGGCAACCCGCTGGCTGCCGCCTGACGACACCTCCGCGCTTGAAGCCCTGGCCCAACCGTCGCTCACCATCAAATACGTCGAACATGCCACCGACGACTTCGGCGACCGCACCGGGGAGCTGATCACGCGCGAGGTCGTCCTCGCCCCCGGCAGCGGTGCCACCAATCCGGCCTTCTACTATGGCCGCATGAAATCCGACATGAGCCCCTTCCTGATGGACCGCGACACCTACGGCAAGCTCGCCACCGAGCTGTTGGAAAAACAGTGATGCCCGCCGGATTTCCCCCACCCGTCACTCGTCACTTCCCAGCGGGTGCTTTCCCCATTAATTCTCCCGCGTGATTCGTTCGTTGCGATTGATGGATTTCCGCTGCTTCGGCGCGCTGGACCTGGAGGTGCCTGCCGAAGGAGCCATCCTCACCGGCGACAATGCCCAGGGGAAAACCTCCATCCTGGAGGCCGTTTGCGTCCTCATCCGGCTGCATTCCCCCCGCACCCACCGGATGACCACCATGGCGAAAATCGGAAGCGCCGGATTCGGCATCGCCGGCGATCCGTGGGAATGCGAACGGCAGGTCCGCCACTCCCGCGAGGGATTGTTTCTGAAAGCCGACGACGAACCACGCGCCAGCCAGACCAGCTACCTCCAGGACGGTGGCCTCGTCGTATGGATGGGAAATGAGGATCTCGAACTCGTCCGCGGCCCCGGCGAAGGACGCCGGCGCTATCTCGATTTCCTCGGTGCACAGATCGATGGCGATTACCGGCGGTCATGGTCGCGCTACCGCCGCGCGCTGCGTGCGAAAAACCTCCTCCTCAAGGAAAGCCGCCGCCGCGATGCGGAAATCCTCTCCTACGAGCAAATCCTCGTCGAGCACGGCACCGTCCTCATGCAGGCCCGCACCCGACTGATCGAGGAACTCGCCCCGCTCGCCGCGGAGGCCCAGCGGGTGGTCAGCGGCAGGGACGAACCCCTCACCCTCCACTACCTCCCCGCCAGCGGCCCCGATCTCCGCGAATCCATGCTCCAGGCCCGCGAGCGCGAAACCCGCCTCCGCCAGGCCGTCGTCGGCCCGCACCGTGACGAACTCGACCTCCGCATCCACGGCATGCCCGCCGCCGAGTTCGCCAGCGAGGGCCAGCAACGCACCCTCGCCCTCGCCCTCAAGCTCGCCCAGGGTAAATTGCTCGAACGTCGCGGCGGCAAACTCCCCATCTATCTGATGGACGACATCTTCGGCGAGCTCGACCCCGGCCGCCGCAACGCGCTCATGTCCCACCTCCCGCCGCTCGCCCAGAAATGGATCACCACCACCCACCTCGACTGGCTCAAGGAAACTCCGGAGCTCGATCAGGTCGGACGATTCATGGTCTCCGGCGGAACCTGCAGATAGGCGGTTCGCCGAAATGGCGAGGGCCATTGAGCGTTCCAATTCGAAACGTAAAAAAGGGGAGACATTCTGGGAAAGTTCCAAAACGTGATCCCTTTGCGCATTCTCGCACTTCCCCCTTCTCCCGCCGGAGGGGATCCAGGTTCAAATCAAAAATCCAAAATCAACACTCATCAATCGGCAATCAACCCCAAACTGCCTCGTCGCACGAAACGTGGCTGCGGCGTCTCGCCGCAGCGGGTCGTCCGGGCGTCGCTCCCGGAATTGTAACGCGGATGGCGAAAGCTCCAGCACCTCCCCCGATTTTTCCGACTTTCCAGCAAAAAAAGGCGGACGGCCCGTGATATCTGCTAGGTCACCCCGCCCGCGAAAGTCAGGCCCGGCAAAGCCTGATATCCGCACCCAGCCCTCGAAAATCCTTGTCAAATCAAGGAATTCTGCCAGTTTTCCAGAAGGTAGCCAACCACTGGATATCACTTCCTGCGGAGATACTAATACCACTGTTCTGCAATCAATGAAGACTCTTTGGACATCGCTGATAAGGAAGCATGGCTCATGGTGGGTCGGCGCGGTGGTCGGAGACATCAAGTACTCGTTCGTGTGCCATCCGGATTTCGGGCACACTTCCCGAAAGCATTGAGACGACAAGCTGCTAGCAAGGCTGTGACATCCTCATTCGGTCGTCTTAGATTCTGGATCGCTCTGGTCTCGATGATCGGACTGATCATTGGACTTTGCTTGATGGATGGATGGCTCCACGTCAAGCGATGGGAACGGAACTCTCGGGGGATTGATCGGATTTCTGATCGGTGGCACTCTTCTCACGAAGGCTATATACGAAGC
Organism: uncultured Verrucomicrobiae bacterium; assembly: GCA_963810445.1. Classification (GTDB taxonomy): domain Bacteria; phylum Verrucomicrobiota; class Verrucomicrobiia; order Verrucomicrobiales; family Akkermansiaceae; genus Luteolibacter. Next base: position 151,803 of record CAWENZ010000051.1, read on the forward strand.
TGGTCTGAATACTTATGAAGCCGGGCTACCAAGAAAAAGCGAAGAAGCAGAACACGTCGTGGGTGGCAACGGCGGATAAGCTCCCGCGTTCGCTTCGCTCTGTGAGTCCTGCGCCGCCGTGCCACCACTTTTAACGTTCTGCCCGAAAAATGAAGACTTTGATAACACTACTGCTTTTCGCCACATCGGCTCCGTCTTGGGCGCGTTTCATTGATTCATGGGACTATGAGAAGTTGGCAGCGAGTGCGGACGTAATCTTGGTTGCAGCACCGTCTAAAGTGGAGAAGACCAAGGAGCTTGAGGCAGTTCCTAAGATGGTACTCGGGAGGAGACGCTAAGCCGGTAATGGCATGTGTGACATTGACTACCATGACGGTAGAGACGACCTTGAAAGGCGAAATCAAAGACAAGCAGATTGCTCTCCGACATCTCCGGGTTCCCGAAGATCACTATTCGGAGCGGCCATCGATGCTCGTTTTCCATGTGAACGGCCCGAGTTTCGTATCCTTTGATTCCGAATCGAACGAGTGCTACTTATTGTTCCTCAAGAGGCTTCCGAATGGGCAGTATGTATCCGTTACAGGACAGACTGATCCAGAATTTGGAATCAAGCGATTGGATGGATATCCCGTGCGCAAAGTAGCACAAGCAGAACAAGACGGCACTGGGCAACCCGCTACCCGCTCCCAGTCGAAGTCGGAGGGTAGCGACAAACCTCAACCTGAAGCGGAGGGGCGCTCCCGGTAGCGGGTGCCAGGCCTCGACGTTCGGCAGAAACTGAAGACGCTCATGGCAAGTCGAATCACACTTGGAGGTAAGCTTTCGATCAGCCTTTGCCTGTTTTGGGCGATCAGTGTTTTCGTGTCGCTGCGTCGTGGTCCCTTTAGTAACTATTGTGAGACGCTCGCCGTTTGGATGACGTTTCCGCTTGGTGTGATTAACGGAATCGGGAGCATATTTGCTATCAGAGGCGTGATGGGTCTAGACGAAGTAATGACTGCCTACGTTTTGATGATCCCGAACGTGTTTCTGCTTGGCTATGGGATTACGTCATATCTCCGTGTAATGCGATTTTGCCACCGCTATTTCCATCCAACTAGTCCGAAGTCCGCCAACTCCCTCCAGAATCAAGTCGCCGAACCCGACACTCCATCCAACGGCGGGTAACGCTCCAGGTTGAATTCAGGCTTCCATCCCCGCCGTGGATGAGCTAGACGTTCAACCGATATGAAAAGCATGATAATCGTCGCCAGTTTGCTGCTTTTGGGTTGCGAAAGTCAGAACCAGGACGAGAAATCCCGAGCAGCCCAACCAGCTCAAGATTCTGCGGTAACACTGTTCAAACGGCAGATCGATGCGGAAGGCTCGGCAGTGTTCATGTCACGAGGCGGAATTTTTTTGGGAATGGATTCCGACGCCAGCCTCAGCTTTGAGGCTGATGGACAACTGGAGCTACTGGAATGCGGGATTCAACCCGTGACGTACCGCGGGTCTTACACCATCGACCCTTCGGGACGTGTAAGAGCGGATCTGCCCACCTACCCTGCGAAGTGGCCGGATATGATATCGTCCACCCGCGATAAGCAGATCCTTCTTGGGAGAGCGGATGGTCGGCAGAATCTTGAAATGGGCGGAAGAGCTGCGGCCACCGAACTTGGCGACATGCCTCCTTTCTGGCCCTTCAACATGATTTACCATGCTTCCAGAGAGTGCTGGGGCTCCGTTTCTGGCCTGACTGAGGGTTGGATCGGAGACGGGAAGCGGGTGGTCTTTGTCCCGCATGCGTCTGGCGGGGAGTGGAATGCGAACATGGCTCAGTTGGAGTTTCTGAGCGCGAGCACCTTGTCATACTCGCCTTCGGGGAGCGCTGGTCCCACGTTTAACGGTAAGTATGGCGTCGATGACTCGGGCACGATCCGGATCGAACTGACGGGTGACGTCGAACGACTTCCCGAGGTTGTTTGGTTCTGCGAGGGCGGCGACTTTTCCAAATTCTTTCTCGGCTCCCGACGAGATCTCCACCAGCAGAAATTCGGTGACGGTTCCAGCTCCCAATTCATTGGAGGAATGCCTTGGAGGATGGTCCAACCAGCCTCCGACCCCAAGTAATCAGCCGGTCGAACAAGTCGTCGCGCGCCAACGGGCCATAAGCTCCGAAATCACTTTTCAACCTCCTTCTCAGTCGCGGCCGTGGGCGGACATTTGACGTTAGCCTGGAAAACAACCTATGAAATGCAACAACATCATTGCCTTAATCATGGTGCTTCTCGGTGTGATCATAATTACTTATGCGACTACTCGCTACTGGACAACTAAGCACGTTCTTAATACTGCGCAGGATCGAATGAATTCCGCATTGAAGAGCCACGGACTGTATGAGCAAGTTTACTCTTTCGAGTCTTCCGGTCCGCCGCGCATTGCCTTTGCTATTCCTCGTGCTGGGGGGATGTATTACTGGTGGAACAATGCAATACCCTACTGGGCATGCGGTTTGGTTCTCGTCTGCTCAGGTCTTGCGGTCACGCGATACAAACCAAAGAAACTAATGGCTAACAAGCCGTGAGTGGCAACCGGCGGTAACGTCTCTAGTTGAATCGGAGCTTGATCTCGCCGGTGCCACCACTCATCGTCAGCCAGGAAAGAAAATCAATGAATACCCCATTTGCAATAGTATTTTCCCTATGGCTTGCATTGCCAGTCTTTGCTGGTCAGTCTGGATTGATACGAACCTTTCAGCCGCTTGATGGCACCGGTACAGGCGGGATCAGCATTGAGCCGGTCACATGTTACGTTTCCAATTTTCATTCCCATCAGGTCTCCCCAATCGAGTATATCGCAACCAAAAACGTTCCTCCAACCAACTCAGAAAAGGCAAGTGGAGATCTGAATCTTGCATCAACAAGTCACATTTACTTTGACTGCCAAGACTCTGAAGGAAAGGAGCCAAAGCTTACCATGGCTGCGGATCATTTCGTGGCTCGTCGCGGTTTTCCTCGTGAGGAGATCTTGAGAGCCAGTCTTGAATGTTTGCGCCGTCTTCTGCCAACCAAACTTCTCAAGACAGAATTGACGTTTACGACATCCCCCGAGAACCGTGAATGGATGACCAAGATCGTTTCTGAATTCAATCATTGTGACAAGAGCAAGCCATTTTACGAGGCCAAGGAATAGAAGCGCCTAACAATCCGTGGCGCGCCAACCGGCATAAACTCCGAAATTTCATTTCAACATCCCTTCAACCGCGCCGGTGGGCGCACATCTAACGTTCTTCAAGAAAATGAATCTGGATGAGTAGCGAGATTACACTGCTAAAAGATTCGACAGAACTCGATGTGTCGTTTAGCTGCGGTGCATTTGGCATTATCTGCCAGCGAGCCGAAGAACGAGCAACAGAGGCCGGGCACATGAAGTTGGCTGATGATTTCAAATTTGGAATTCAGATGCGGGAACTTTATTTCTGGTATGCGAGTGATTCTGATCGTCAGTTCTTCATCGAAGTCTTGCGTGAGATTCTTACTGAGGAAGACTTCTTCACTTGGCCAGCTGAACTCGCCGCTCCAGATGTCGTTTACCGTCACCCCGATGGCACCACCAGCCAGCCCAGTGATCCCAGAGGAGTCGTGAAGCGAAGTTCCATTCTGGGAGTGACTAGACTCATCGCGAATCTCGAAACGCTACTCAAAAGATCAGCAGAATCGGGTCCCCGGGAGTAGTTAGCTCCCGGGTCCCACACCACCCTGCGTGCGGCTCCGTACAGGGCGGTTCCAATCAGCTTTCCCGAGCTTGCTCCGGGTAATGAAGAACGGTCCAGATGGCTTCCATGTCGGGAACTCCTTGTCCCTCTAACCAACAGTTGTTCAGCGCGAATCGCACAATCTCGTTCTGGCTCATCCGCCAATAGCCTTTGCGGCTGCGCGTCGCCATGTGCACATGCTTCGGATCTGCTCCGAGTGCTAGCAAGTTGCGGCGACGCGTGCGTGGCTGCTTCCACTGCTTCCAATCATACAACCTCACCCGCCGCCTGATCCAACCCGCCAGTTCTCTCACTTCACCGAAGGTGGAGCTGAGCTTGAAGTAGTTGAGCCAGCCACGGACATACAAGTTCAACTCGTTGATGACGGTTTTAACGTTGTGCCCGCGGTTGCGGCTGGTGATTTCCTTGATCCGCTCCTTGAAGCGGTGATGCGCCTTTCCCGTCCACGCCAGCTCGGCCCTGTTGTTGAGCCGATAGCTCAGGAACGCACAGGATTTCAGTGGCGCGGCGCGGCTTTTGGCGCGGTTGACGATCAGTTGCAGCCGTC
>CAWENZ010000052.1:0-65886 GCA_963810445.1 uncultured Verrucomicrobiae bacterium
CCGGTATTTCGCCCAGATCGGGAACGATCCGAATGGCGACCCTGATGGTGATGGACTCACCACCGCGCAGGAGCTCGGCTACGGGAACAATCCTGCAAGCGCCGATACCGACGGCGACGGCATGCCGGACGGCTGGGAAATCGCCAATGGCCTGGATCCAAAGGACCCCAGCGACGCAAACGGTGATCCCGACACCGATGGCCTCACCAACCTGCAGGAATATGTCCTTGGCCTCAATCCCAACTTAGCCGACAATCCGGGGATCGCTCAGGAATCCATCACCAACGGAGACTTTGCCGCTCCACGATATCGGCGACGGAGTGAGAATGGGTGCTCCCACACCCATCAAGTGGGACTACTGGACCACCGGAATTCCAGGCTGGACCGCGATCAACGGCACCAATATCGAGCTCCAAATCATCGATCCTAAACCAGAGTGCGGTGCCTACTGCGAGCTAAAAGCCCACCCCGAAGGCAACAGTGGCATCAAACAGAAGATTGGAACGCGCAAGGATATGAGCTATCTCTTGCTTCTCGACTGCAAGGATCGAGCCAACATGTCCCCGGAGAACAGCAATTTTGACATTAAGATCGGCAGCTCTGAAAAAAGCATCACCTATACTGCTGCTGGTTCTTGGACAACCCAAGCCATTCCCTTCAAAGCGAGCGACGTAATTACCGAACTTTCCCTAGTGCCAACCGGGCCTGACAACACACTTGGCTGCTTGGTGGATAATATCAGGCTCCTACCCGTTGAGATAGAACAGCAAAACTATAGTTCTACTCAAGGAATCCGGTTCTGCCGATGGCTTGACGCTTTTACGGGAAACGCCCTAGACCCTGATTGCGCGGACGAGGACCGCGACCGCTTCCGGGTTCGTATTCCCGCCGTGCTGCCGAATCTGACCAAAATCCACATTCGAAGCTTGGGGTTAGCGACTGCCGTGACCAATGGTCAATGGTTGCCAAGAAGTTCAGACGGCGACTACGACGTGACAATAGCTGAGGAAAACGGTGCCATGGTGAGCACTTGGATGCTATTGGTGGGTGATGGCGATGACGATGTGAACTACAATGGCATAGGAACAGACAATGGGACAGACGATCAGACTATTTACGCGAATTTCAATTCGCCCATTGAGGTGACGCTCCCTGAGTATCAGAACGCTAAAATGGTGTTTTCCGCTCAGAAGCCACTCGGCGACGTGGAAATACAACCATACTATCTTTCCCCCGCAGGTGATGTGCCTCCGACATGGCGAACCTCATCACCAACCATCTCGAAAAAATGAAGGAGATCTATCGCCAGATCGGAGTTCGGGTCGGAAACTACGAGATCATGGGCAAGGCGGTTCCTCAGGAGTGGTTCGCTCCGGGCTCGAATGAGGTAGAGAACTATTTCACGCCATCGGAATCCAATCTCGCCAGAGTTGCGGTGCGTGGCATGGCGGTTCCTGGAAAACAAATCAGGATCGGTTTCGTGGATGCCACCGTGATGCAGGACGGCACTAGCTTCAATCAAGTGCGGGTGAGAGGTTTCACTGACACAGGAACAGACGGCATTATCATTTCGATCGAGCTGAATGACGCTAGAACCGTTCTCGGAGTTACCGCCCATGAGGTGGGCCACGCGCTCGGGCTGGAGCATACGTCGGACACATGGCATAGGTGGTTGATGAGAGGTGGCGGAGGCAACGTCATGCTTTGGGAAAATGAACCACTCGACTCGAAACGTTTCGAATCGGGAGATTTCGACATCATCAGCAACAACCAATCGTTCTATGTTCCCAATTAGTTCGAAAGCCGCCTGCGGAATTTGGTGTCTGCTCATGGTATGCGCCTCGGGGCAGGATGCTGCTCCCAATGCAGGTGATCGATTGGAAGCCGAATCCGCAGCACGGCTTCGCGAGTTCGCTAAAAACCACGACAGAGGTGGTCCCCGCCGTCCCATGTCTTCCGAGATGTTCGCGATCTCGAGAAATCCGGACCTGCTTAATAACCTGAGGGCGGAGGATCTGGCGAAGATGTCATTGGACGATCCCCTTTTGAAATGGGCCTACGCGAATGTGTTTCTGCGCTCATGGAGATTCCAACAGTTGGAGCCACCTCTGGAGTTGATACTGGCGGACATGCGCAGCAGGGGTGAGGCGGTCTCCCCCTTGCTGCTCAAACTGATGTCGCAAAATCAGGAGAATCGCATCGAAGACGCGGTTCTCATCAATATAGGCTATTTGGACACTGTCCGTATCGGACCGTTTCTGGAATACGCCCGCAGGCTTTTGCGCGAACGCATGAAGACCATGACCGCCGAGTCCGCTGGGGCGGCGGCTTACACTTTGGCGCGTAATGGCACGAGGGAGGACGAAGCACTGCTCGAACAGGTGATCAAAGAGAGGCCGTATATGACTTCCACCATCTCTACGGAGCTGAAAATCCTGAGGGCCAGACTGGATCCTCCCAGACCGAATCTCGTCCCGAGCGGCGGGAAAAACCGTCATCGGATGCCGGGAAGGCTACCGGCCCGGATAAGTTTACAAAGGATCATCCGCAGGACGAAGATCTCGCCAGACAGCTAGCAAACGCCTGGATCATTGGCAGCATGATCCTCTTGGTGCTGCTCGGCATTTACAGGCTGCTGCGCAAGCGTCCTTGCTGAAACCGAGAGCATTGATAGGGGCAGTAGTATCTGAGTGAAACAAGGTGTTTTTTTGACTTTTTCTTCAACCTGGATCTGGGCGCGAGGGTGCTTGCCAGATCAATGGATTCGATTTGGCCTTACTGGTTCTGGGCCTCGCTGGATGTCGGCTTGCGGGACGGAAGGCGGGGGAAATGGGGTCAAATTACACGGATTAACATGTTTTGTGAATCGGAGAGCATTGACCGTCTAGACTGGCCGCCGGGAAGAACTCGAGGCCGCGCTGCAGACTCTACACCCGCATGAAATACGACCTCGCCGTGCTCGCCGTCACCGACGTGGCTCTTCACCACAGCATGATTCTGGCCGTCGGCGATGATTCCGTGGTTTCCAAGCTGCCCTTCGAGCGCCTTGACGAGTCCCTCCTGCACGCGCCGGGCGTTGTCAGCCGCAAGCGCCAGATCTTCCCGGCAGTCTGTGAAGCGATCCAGTTGTCACGTTAGAAAATCGATCACTCTTGGCTTCCGCTCCTCGCGTGCTCCTGCGACACAGGCTGGACTGATAGAAAATTTTCAGCCTGCTTCGATCAACCGATAGCCGATCCCGGGTTCGTTGCGGATGATCTCCTCGGAAATGCCTGCGGATTTCAATTTCCGCCGGAGGTGGGCGAAATGGACGCGCAGGTAATGCGCCTGGTCGGTCGCTTTCGGTCCCCAAACGGCGTTCAGCAGGTGGGTGTGGGTGAGCACCCTTCCCGAATGCCGTGCAAGTTGGGCGAGCAGGGAGAATTCGATGGGAGTCAGCGGGACGGGCGTGGCGTCGAAGGTCGCCTCGTGATTGGCGAGGTCGATGGCGAGCTTGCCGTGGGAAATCACCGAGTTCTCCTCGGGCGGCGTTACCCGGCGGAGGAGCGCCCGCATGCGGGCGAGGAGCTCCGAGGCATCGAATGGCTTCGTCAAATAGTCATCCGCGCCGAGGTCGAGCGCGCTCACCTTGTCGGCGGGATCCGGGCGGGCGGATAGGACGAGCACGGGCAGGCTGGTCCATTCCCGCAACCGTTTCAGCAACTCCAATCCGTTCATGTCGGGCAGACCGAGATCGAGGATCAGCAAATCCGGTTTCCGCAGCGCCAACTCGTGAAGCCCGTGCGACGCGTCTTCAGCGGATAGAACCTCGTGGCCCGCGCCCTCTAACACGATGCCGAGCAGGCGACGGATGGAGAGTTCATCGTCGATGACAAGGATGCGGCTCATGGGTCGGTGGGGATTTCCAAAGCGGTTCTCACAGGCAGGCGCAACACGAATTCCGCGCCGCCTCCCTCAGCATTGCTTGCAACAACCTCGCCGCCAAGCCCGCGTGCGAGGCCGCGCACGATGGACAGGCCAAGCCCGAGTCCGCCGGGACGGCTGGCGGTGCCACGGTGGAAGCGGTCAAACACCTTGGACGGATTTTCCAGTCCGGGCCCTTCGTCGCGGACACGGATCTCCAACATGCTATCGGCGGAAATGGCGGCTTGCAGGTGGACCGTCGTGGCGTCCGGCGTGTGATGGCCGGCGTTCGCGAGGAGATTTTCCAAAGCGGCGAGAAGCAATTCCGCGTCGATCCAGACCAGCGGTGGCGTGCCGGAAGCAATCCGGATTTCCAGAGTGTGTCCTTCCAACGAATCGGATGCGCGGTCGCGGGAGGTTTCCAACAGGTCTAGCAAGTCGCACCATTCCGGGCGGGCGGTCACGGCTCCGGATTCGACGCGTGCGGATTCGACGAGTTGATCCACCACACGGCGCAGGCGATTCTGGGCGGCACGCATTTCCGGCAGCAGCGCCTCCATTTTCGCGCCCGTTTCCAGCGCATCGATGCTGGTGCCGATGATCGCGACGGGTGTCCGGAGTTCGTGGGAAACGTGATCCAGCAAGGAGCGGCGGAGCTGGTCGCCGCGCTCGATGAATTCCGCGCGGTGGATGGCGCGCAGCAGGTGGTTCCGCTCCAGCGCGAGCCCGAGCTGTGCGGCGGCGGATGCGAGCTGGTCGCGTTCGGTTAGAGGCAAGGCGCGTTCGCCCGGATCGACGGAAAGCACCCCCATCACCAGTGCCCTGCCTTGCAGCGGGAGGTGCATCGCGGCGGCTTCCGCGAGGGTGGCGGTGCCTTTGCCGGCAATTTGCTTTTTCTCGAAGGTCCAGATCGAGACGGCGCGTTCTTTTTCGTTCAGCGGCAGCGTGCTGGCCGGGTGGGGAGGGAGAAGTTGCTGATCGATGTCGTCGCGGAGTTGGATTGCGCAGGGAAACTGGAAGAGCGAGGTCACCGCCGAGATGCAGCGGGTGACGGTTTCCTCGGTGTCGTGCGAGCCGGTTAGAATCGAGTTGATTTCCAACAACCGCGAGTAGTGCATTTGCTGGCGGGTCACGGAACGCTCGCGACGGCGAAGCCGGTTAGACAAATGGCCCATCGCGAGCGCGGCGACGGTGAGGGCCGCGAACATCGCGACATCGGACGACGAATCGATACGGAACGTGAAGAGTGGCTCGGTGAAAAAGAAATTCCACGACAACCCGGTGAACAGTGCTAACAAAAGCGTCCCCCATCCCCTGAGAAGCAGCGCACCGACGATCACGCCGCAGAGCATCATTAGCGGAACGTGGCGTGGATCGATCATGCTGGCGCAGGCAAACGCGAGAGCGGTGACCAACACCGCCAATCCCACCGCCCGCAGCACTTCGGTGGGCCAATCCGTCGGAAGGATCCCGGGATCCCGGCCGGGAGACTTTGCCACGTGCTCCGCGACCGGCTCGATGGCGATGATGTCAATGTCGCCGCTTTGCTGGAGCAGGCGCAGGGCGGGAGGTTTCGAAATGAGATCCCGCCAACCATGGCGTGAGGATTTGCCGATCACGATCTGCGTCGCGCGTCGCTCGCGTGCGGCGATGAGCAGCCCGTCCACCAGCGAGATCGCTTCCACGGTGGACGCCTCCGCGCCGAGCTGGCGGGCGAGCGAAAGGTGGCGGGTGATCATTTCCTGATCCGCTAGAGTCAGCGGATCGTCGGTCGTCACGGCGATGGCGGACCAAGGGGCGTCCAGCGCGCCCGCCATCGCGCGGGTCCGACGGATCAGCGACGGTGAAAACGGACTGGGACCGACTGCCACCAGCAGCTTGTCCGCGGTGCGCCAGGTCTTGCGGTCGCGGCGCTGGTTTTGGAATTCATTCAGGTCCACGCCCACGCGCTCGGCGGTGTAGCGAAGCGCGAGCTGGCGGAGCGCGGTGAGGTGGCTTTCCTTGAAAAAATTCGCGGCAGCGGCCTGGGCGCGATCTCCCAGATAGACCTTTCCTTCCTCCAGCCGCCGTTGGAGGTCGCGCGGTGTTAGATCGATCAGCTCAATGTCCTGCGCCCGGTCGAGAAACACGTCCGGCACGGTCTCCCGGACGGGTGCACCGGTGATGGCGGTGACGACATCCGCCCGGCTTTCCAGATGCTGGACATTGACGGTGGTGAGCACGTCGATGCCTGCCTCAAGGAGTTCGTCGACATCCTGCCAGCGTTTCGCATGGCGCGATCCGGGAGCGTTGGTGTGCGCAAGTTCGTCCACCAGCGCGACCTTGGGCCGGCGGGCGAGCAGGGCGTCGAGGTCGAACTCGGCGAGTTCCGTCTCCCGATAGTGCAGCCGCGCGGGAGGCAGGACTTCCAGCCCTTCGAGCAACGCCGCCGTCTCCTTGCGGCCGTGGGTTTCGACCACGCCAGCGACCACGTCCACGCCCTGCGTCCGCAACTCGCGGGCGGCTTCCAGCATGGCGTAGGTTTTCCCGACGCCCGGGCACATGCCGAGGAAGACCTTGAGGGTGCCGGAGGTGGTTTGCGGGTCGGTCATGAAATAGTCATGGGGAAGTAAGATGTGGGCATGTTCAGGCATTCCTCATAGCCCAAAGGGCTTCGACAAGCCAGCCCAGGGCAGCGCCCTGGGAGTGAAATCCAAATCCATATGAAGCCCTGAAAGGGCGGAACAACAGTCTTGGTGGCATGTATGCATCCGCCATGTCCCAGTCCCTCGCCCGCGTGGTGGTCCACCTGGTGTTCAGCACGAAGAACCGCGAGGCGTTCCTCGGAGATCGGGAAATCCGCGAGCGGCTCCATGCCTACATGGCGGGGATTTTGCAGGAACTTCATTGCGATCCCATTTTGATCAATGGGGTGGAGGATCATGTGCATGTGCTTTGCAATCTGTCACGCAGTCTGGCCTTGGCGAAATTGGTGGAGGAGCTGAAAAAATCATCGTCGAAATGGATGAAGGACCAGGGTGCCGGGTTCGCAGAGTTTTATTGGCAGGCGGGATATGGCGTGTTTTCGGTCAGCCAGTCGAATGTGCAGGCGGTGAGGGATTACATCGCGGGCCAGGAGGAGCATCATCGGACGGTTTCGTTTCAAGAGGAATACCGCGCGTTTTGTCGGAGGCACGGGGTGGCGTTGGACGAGCGGTATGCATGGGATGAGTCGGGGCGTTGTGGGTTGTTCCGCCCTTTCAGGGCTGGCAATGCCTAGGCCGTTAGACCCGGGGCGTTGCCCCGGGCTGGCTTGTTCGGCCCCTTTGGGGCTTGGGCTTGGGCTTGGGCTTGGGCTTGGGCTTGGGCTTGGGCTTGGGCTTGGGCTTGGGCTTGGGCTTGGGCTTGGGCTTGGGCTTGGGCTTGTTGTTTGTAAGGCTGGAAGGGGTGGCGGTGTTACCGGGCAGCGTCGAGGGCGAGGTTGAGTTCCAGGACGTTGACAAGGGCACCGGTTTTTCCCGTGAGCGGGCGTTTCACCTGATCGATCACAGCGCGAACCGCATCGGGGACGAGACCGCGGGCGGCGGCCACCCGGGGAATCTGATAGTCCGCGGCTTCCAGCGAAATGTCGGGATCGAGACCTGAGCCGGAAGCGGTGACGAGGTCGGCAGGGACGGGGTTGTCCAGAGTGGAACCGTAGATCGCGGCGCTGGCGGCGGCGCGGCCAGCGAGGAGCGGATTGGTGGGGCTGAGGTTCGACCCGGCGGCACGCGCGGGCGTCGTAGTCACAGGCGGAGGGACGGGGGTGGAAATAACGGTCGCTCGTGAATGCCTGGGCAATGAGCCGCGAGCCGACGACTTTTCCATGCGCGTCGGTGACGAGCGAACCGGCGGCTTTTTCCGGGACGAAGCCATCGGCGAAACTGAGGACGTTGAAGGTGTGGAACACCACGCAGAACACGATGCTGGTGAGGATGAGGCGGAACGAGGTCATGACAGGTGATGGTGGTTAGAGGTTGGCGGCGAGGTGCTCGAACACCGGGCCGAGCAGTGCGACGGGAAAGAAGGTGAGCGCTCCCAGAAACAGGATCACCGCGAAGACCATCAGCCCGAAAGTCGGGGTGTCGGTGCGCAGCGTGCCTGAGGATTGCGCGACTTCCGGTTTCGCGGCGAGGGATCCGGCGATGGCCAAGGGCAGCAGGATGGGAAGGTAGCGGCCCAGTAGCATGACCAGACCGGTGGCGATGTTCCAGGCGCAGGTGGCGTCGCCGAGTCCTTCGAGCCCCGAGCCGTTGTTGGCGGCGGCGGATGAAAACTCATAGAGGATTTCCGAAAATCCGCGTGCGCCGGGGTTGTGGATGGTGTCCGCGCCCATCGGTGTTAGGGCGAAGAGCGCGGTTCCGGTCAGAATGAGCAGCGGGTGGATGATGAAGGTCGCGGACGCGAGTGCCATTTCGCGCGCTTCCACCTTTTTCCCGAGATACTCGGGCGTCCGTCCGACCATCAGTCCGGCGACAAACACCGACAGGATCATGTAGAGGAAAAAATTGATCATGCCCACGCCCACCCCGCCGAAGGTCGAGTTGAGCCACATGCCCGAGAACGGACCTAACAAAGAGAGCGGATTGAGCGAGTCATGCATGGCGCCGACGGAGCCGTTGGACGTGGAGGTGGTCAGCACCGCCCACAGCGGGCCGGTCGCCGCGCCAAGGCGGAGTTCCTTGCCTTCGAGGTTCGCGCTTTCCGCGACGGGAAGACCGTGAAATGCCATGGTGGGGGCGGATTCCGGCAGCACGGTGATCACCACCTTGATGAGAAGAAACGCGAGCATGACCGCGACTATCACCCGGGCGTGGCGGGGCTTGCCGATGATTTGGCCAAAGGTGCCGACGCAGGCCATCGGGATCAGCGGGATGGCGATCATGGAAATGAGGTTGGTGACAATGTTAGGATTTTCAAACGGATGGGTGCTGTTGGTTCCGAAGAATCCGCCGCCGTTCGTTCCGAGTTGTTTGATGGCCAGGAACGCAGCCACAGGACCGCGTGCGATCATCTGGGTGGCGCCTTCCAAGGTGGTCGCGGTGGCAGAGCCTTCCAGCGTCATCGGGACTCCGGAGATCACGTAAACGAACGCCCAGAGTCGTGGCGAGCGGCAGCAGGAACAGGATCATGATGCGCGCGGCATCATGCGCGAAATTTCCGAATTCCCGGTTCCCGGCGAGTCCGCGGGCCAACGCCACAAAGGCGGCGATGCCGGTGGCCGCAGAGGTGAATTGCAACCACATCAGCGTGAGCTGGGACAGGTAGCTCAGCGTCGATTCTCCGGAGTAATGTTGGAGGTTCGTATTGGTGACGAAGGAGACGGCGGTGTTGAAAACGAGGTGCCACGGCATGCCTGCCATCCCGTCGGGGTTGAGCGGAAGATGTTGTTGGTTCGCGAGGATCAGGCAGGCGATGGCGAACATCATCGCGTTGAAGCCGAGCAGGCTGAGGAAATAGTGTTTCCACCCGCTGGTGCGTTGGATGCCATTCCCCAGAAGAAATGTTAGTTGTTTGTCAATGTAGCCCGTGCGGACGGTCCAGGTGAGCCATTTGCCGATGGGCCAGGCGAGCGCGCCGACGAGCAGGAGAAAGGTGATGGAATAGAGGAGCGGATTCATGGTGGTGGAGATTCAAGTTTCAGACGAGGTTGAAGGCACCGAGTGTTAGGTCGATCAGCTTGATGCAGGGAAACGGCGCGATGATGCCGCCGAGGCCGTAAATGAGGAGGTTGCGTCGCAGCAACGAGGCGGCGTTCATCGGCCGATAGGTGACGCCCTTGAGCGCCAGCGGAATGAGCGCGACGATGATCAGCGCGTTGAAAATCACCGCGCTGAGGATGGCGGATTGCGGGGAATGCAGGCCCATCACATCCAGGGCTGCCAGCGGTCCTTTCCCGGATGCCACTCCGAGACCCGCGAACAGGGCGGGAAGAATGGCGAAGTATTTCGCCATGTCGTTGGCCAGCGAGAAGGTGGTTAGGGAGCCGCGGGTCATCAGCAGTTGTTTGCCGATCTCGATGATGTCGATGAGCTTGGTGGGATCCGAATCGAGATCGACCATGTTGCCCGCCTCGCGCGCCGCCTGGGTGCCGCTGTTCATGGCCACCCCGACATCGGCTTGGGCGAGGGCGGGAGCGTCGTTGGTGCCGTCGCCCGTCATGGCGACGAGGTGGCCGGCGGCCTGCTCGTCCTTGATGCGCCTCATCTTGTCCTCCGGCGTCGCCTCGGCCATGAAATCATCCACACCCGCTTCCGCGGCGATGGCGGCGGCGGTGCGCGGGTTGTCGCCGGTGATCATCACGGTGCGGATGCCCATTTCACGGAGTTTCGCGAAACGCTCGCGGATCCCGCCCTTGATGATGTCCTTCAAATGAATGGTGCCTAACACCCGCGCGCCATCGGCGACGACGAGAGGCGTGCCGCCCGCGCCGGAAACCTGGTCCACGTCGCGGGCGACTTCCGGCGGGAGCTTCCCGCCTAACGATTCCACATGGCGTCGCACGGCCTCGGCCGCGCCCTTGCGGAGCGAGCGGCCCTGCCAATCGACGCCGCTCATGCGGGTCTCGGCGGTGAAGGGGACAAAAGTGGCGGACGCCTCCGAGATCCCGTGCCCGCGGATCTCAAAGAGTTTTTTCGCAAGCACCACGATGGACCGGCCTTCGGGTGTCTCGTCCGCGAGCGATGAAAGCTGCGCGGCTTCCGCCAGATCTTTCGGCGAAACTCCGGGGGCGGGCAGGAAGTCGCTGGCCTGCCGGTTGCCGAGGGTGATGGTGCCGGTTTTATCGAGCAGCAGCACATCCACGTCGCCGGCGGCTTCCACGGCGCGACCGGAAGTGGCGAGGACATTGCGGCGGGTGAGGCGATCGATCCCGGAAA
This sequence comes from uncultured Verrucomicrobiae bacterium, assembly GCA_963810445.1. Lineage (GTDB taxonomy): Bacteria > Verrucomicrobiota > Verrucomicrobiia > Verrucomicrobiales > Akkermansiaceae > Luteolibacter. Next base: position 10,800 of record CAWENZ010000052.1, read on the forward strand.
TCCCGATCGCGCTGACGAGGCCGCCGATCGTTGTGGGAATCAGGCAGACCAACAAGGCGACCAGACTGCTGAATCCCGGAACGCTGCCGCCGACGCCTTGGCCGATCAGGAACTGGATGAAAGCGGGCAAGGTGAAGGTCACCAGGATGAAGATGAAGGTTAGGGAAACCAGCAACACGCCGAGGGCCCGCTCGTTCGGGGTTTTCTGGCGCTCGCCGCCTTCGACCAGGGCGATCATGCGGTCGAGGAACGATTTCCCCGGCTCACAGGTGATTTTCACGACGATGCGATCTGATAGGACGCGGGTGCCTCCGGTGACCGCGGACCGGTCGCCGCCGGACTCCCGGATGACGGGCGCGGATTCTCCGGTGATCGCGGATTCGTCCACGGATGCGATGCCCTCGACGATTTCGCCGTCGGCGGGAATGGCGTCGCCGGCTTCGCAGATGACGAGATCGCCGGGCCTGAGGTCGCCGGCATTGGCGGAGATTTCCCCGCCGTCCACCAGCTTGCGGGCCGGAGTGGTGACCCGCATCGCCCGCAGCGCGTCGGCCTGCGCCTTGCCCCGCGACTCGGCGAGCGCTTCCGCGAAATTCGCGAACATCACGGTGAACCAAAGCCAGACGACCAATTGCACCTCGAACAAGCTCGCGGCGCGGAAGAGCTGCGCCGTGCAAAGGATGGCCCCGACATAGACGGTGAACATCACCGGGTTTTTCCACTGCACGCGTGGATTGAGTTTTACGAGGCTGGGTAGCAGCGCGCCTTTGAGAAGCGCCGGATCGAAGATTGAGGAACGTGGTTTCATCCTGCGCGAAGCATGATCCACACGGTGAGCTCCGGTAGTTAAGCGATGGGAGCGGAGCGTTAAGATTGCGCTAAGACGAAGGAAGTTCCAGGCTTCGCGAAATGAAACGTTGTCCGTGGCTGCCGCTCCAACATCCGCTTTACGTCGAGTATCACGACACCGAATGGGGAGTTCCTTCGCGCGACGCGCGTTACCTGTTCGAGTGCATCTGCCTTGAAGGCGCACAAGCTGGCCTTTCGTGGTGGACGGTCCTCCAGAAGCGCGAGCAATACCGCAAGGTCTTCCACAACTTCGAACCCGCCAAGGTCGCGAGGATGACCGACAAACAACTGGAGAAACTCCTGCTAGACCCCGGCATCATCCGCCACCGCGGGAAAATTTTCTCCGTCCGGCAGAATGCCCGCGCGTGGATGGAACTCGACCACCCCGTGGAATGGATCTGGAGCTTCGTCGGTGGCCAACCGATCGTGAACCGCTTCAAGGTGATGGGAGACTTCCCCTCACGCACGACCGAGTCCGACGCCTTGTCAAAGGCTCTCAAGAAAGCCGGATTCAACTTCGTCGGCAGCACCACGATGTATGCCTTCATGCAGGCCGTCGGGATGTTCAACGACCACACCACCGATTGCTTCCGGCGGCCGCAAACGGTTTAGGGACGACACGTCATCGCGTAAAACGTCATCACGTAGTTCCTTTATGGCCGGAAATGGGATATTTGTTTTCCTGTCGCCGCGAGCAACCCTGTTTCCCCCCCTCGACCTGCGGACAGCGACAAAAACCAACTCCCCCCGAGTTGAGCCTCTCACAAGGCTTGAAAAGGCCGGCGAAAATCGAAACTCCCCCCAGTCGATTTTCTCCGGCTTCTTTTTTTGTCCTGTCGTCCGCCTCGTGTCCGCCTTGAAATTCCCCATTCCCGGCGATTCTCCGGGGATGGAGCAATTTTTCCCTTCCCAAACCCGCGATCACGGCTTACTCCTCGCGCCCGCCTGAAATGGTGGTCGTAGTTCAATGGTAGAGCCCCAGATTGTGATTCTGGTTGTTGCGGGTTCGAGTCCCGTCGATCACCCCATCTTTCCCATCGGGATCTCGCGGAGGTCTGGAAGGGGGAGAAGGAAACTTAGTAGAACGACTGATGCAGCCGCTTGAGAGCCGGATTCATTACAAATTTCGCAATTCGCTGCTGTTAGCGGAAGCGTTGACCCATCCCAGCCTCGCTTACGAGTCGCAGAAACCGCATTTCGACAACCAGCGGATGGAGTTTCTCGGGGATGCCGTCCTCCAGTTGATCGTCACGGAAGAGCTTTTCAAGATGTTCCCGGACTTCACCGAGGGCCGTCTCACCAAACTCCGCTCGCGCGTGGTTTCGCGCCGGGCGCTCGCCCGATTCGCGATGGCGATCCATCTCGGCGACTATGTCCTGCTTGGCAAGGGCGAGGAGGCCACCGGCGGCCGGCGACGCCTGTCGACCCTGGCCGATGCCTTTGAATCCCTGATCGGGGCGGTCTATCTCGACTCCGGGCCCGACCCGGCACGTGAGCTGGTGCTGCGTTTGTTCGAATCTGAAATCGGCAACATGATCACGAGTCCCGAGGAGCGGAATCCGAAGGGCGAGCTCCAGGAATGCCTCCAGGCCATCCACCCGCAGGCCCCGGTCTATCGGGTCATCGGCGAGAGCGGTCCCGACCACCGCCGTGTTTTCCAATCCGAGGTTTCCTGGCAAAACACCGTCCTCGCCACCGGCAAGGGCAAGAGCAAGAAGGAAGCCGAAGCCCGCGCCGCCGCGGAAGCGTTGCGGGCGCGGTTGTGGGAGAAGTGATTTGTAGAAATAGGTCCCACAGGGCGCATAGGACCTATTTTCTAGGTCCCCAGCTTCGAACAAGCCCGCAGGTATCCCACACATTGTGCGATCTCCGGCAGATTGGATTTCCAGTTTGCTTCGTATTCGATGCTCACGTTTCCGGCGAAGCCGTGCCGCCGGACCTCATCGAGGATGGTGGGAATCCCGAAAATACCGGTGCCTAACGGCTGGTCCCGCGACCATTCCGTGACCGACGCCCGGTCCTTCATGTGAAATGATCGGACACGGGGAGCAATTCGCCGGATGATCTCCAACGGATCCAGGCCGGAGCTCGCCCAATGACCGATGTCCGCGCAGAAGCCGATGTTCGCGTGCCGGTCTTCGATGGCTTTCCAGATCGTGTCCGGATTCCACAGCGCGGTGGGCTTCGGGTGATTGTGGAAACAGACCTTGATGTCGTATTCCGATGCGAGCTTCTCAAGAACGTCGAGCGAGCCTATGGATTCGGTGGTGATGCCGTACAAGCCGAGCTTTCGGGCGAACTCGAAAATCCCGCGGGCTGCGGCTTCGTCATTCGGGATGTCGATGACGCCGAGGTTGATCGGGGCGACATGATGTTTTGCTAGATGGTCGATAAGCGACCGAAGCTGCACATCGGGCATGTCCGGGCTGAGGACGGCATTTCCGAATTTCCCTCCAAGCTTCTGGCCCGGATAGATCTCAACGCCACCCGCACCCGCGGCGGCGGCCATCTCGATGGCCTCGAAAAGCGTGAACTCCTTGAAGGACCAGCACTGGATCGAGATCGCGAAACCCGCTTCCGTGAACGCCGGTTGTGGGACCGGTTCGCCGTTCGCGCGGAAGGCCAGCAACGCGGAGGCCGCGGGAAAGAGGGATAGAAGGGAGCGTGCCATGGCTTTCAAGGGTCATGGCGTGGCTGCCATCAGTCGTTCCGGTTGATGATCGCCTTCTTCAGCTTGGCATATTCCTTGTCCGTGATGATGCCTTGCTGACGTGCTTGTTCGAGATCGGTCAACTGCTGGCCGACGCTGCGCTCGTTGGTGCTGGTGACTTTCGTGCTGCTGCCGCATCCGCTGAGTCCACAGGAAATGGCGACGAGCAAGGCACTGGATAGAATCGATCGGGCGTTCATTGGGGAAGCGATTGAATGGGCGGAAGATGCCAGATCAGGCGAGAGCTGCCAGCAGTTTCTGATGGATGCCGCCGAATCCACCGTTGCTGAGGACGGCGATGACATCACCCGGCTTCGCGGTTTCCTTGACCTTGGCGATGATGGTCTCGAGGTCGGGTAGATACCACCCCTGGCCGCCGAGGCGGGCGATGTCGGCGGAGAGTTTGTCGGGGTCGAGCCGGTCGTTTTCCGGAATCTTGTGAAGATCGGGGATGCCGGCGACGATCGAGAAATCCGCGGCGGCGAGGGCTTCGGCGAGTTCGGTCTGGAAAACCGCGCGGCGGGTGGTGTTGGAGCGGGGTTCAAAGAGCACCCACAACCGTGAATCGGGGTGACGTTGGCGAAGGCTTTGCACCGCCAGGCGGATGGCCGTGGGGTGGTGGGCGAAGTCATCGAAAACCTTGATGCCGTTCGCCTCGCCCTTGAGTTCCTGGCGACGGGCGACACCGTCGAAGCTTTCCAGTCCGGCGCGGATCTCGTCGGGTGTTAGGCCGGCGAAAGTGGCGGCGGCGACCGCCATCGCGGCGTTGCGCACGTTGAACTCGCCGGTCATCGGCACCGAGTAGGATTCACCACCCAGGGTGAACGAACTACGATCCGTCTCGTAGCTGACATTTCCGATACGGAGGCCATTCGCTTCGCCGAAGCCGACGGTAGTGACGGGGCACGGCGCCTTGTCAGCGACATCGAGGCAGTTCTGTTCGTCGCCGTTCACGTAGGCATGGCCACCGCGCGGGACGATGTTGAGCAGGCGGCGGAAGGTGAGCTTGATCTCGTCGATGTCCTTGTAGATGTCCGCATGGTCGAACTCGACATTGTTCACGACGACGCATTCCGGCAGGTAGTGGAGGAATTTCGAACGCTTGTCGAAAAAGGCGGTGTCGTATTCGTCGCCTTCGAGGACGTTGAATTCCGAGTCCGTGAAATGAGCACCCGCACCGAGGTTTTTCGGCAGGCCGCCGATCATGTAGCCGGGATTGCGACCGGCGTTCTTGAAGATCCACGCGAGCATGGACGAGGTGGTGGTCTTGCCGTGGGTGCCGGAGACGACAAAGTTCCGTTTTCCCCGCAGGAAGAACTCCTTCATCACCTCGGGCAGGGAATGATAGAGCAACTTGCGGTCGAGCGTGGCCTCGGCCTCGGGATTTCCGCGGGAAATGGCGTTGCCGATGATGACCACGTCGGTGTCCGCCGGGATGTTGTCCTCATGGTAACCTTCCGTCAGCACAATCCCCTGATCCCGAAGGAAATCCGACATCGGCGGGTAAACGCTTGAGTCCGAACCGGTGACGGTGAAGCCACGTTGTTTCATGGCGGCGGCGACGGCTCCCATGGCCGTGCCACAGATACCGGTGAAGTGAAAACGGGTTTTGTCTGACATCGAAGGGCGCGAGGCTAAGGCGCGATTTCCGACCTGCCAATCAGGAATAGTGAATATGATCCCAAGGCCAATGCCCATGAGATGTGGACTGCGGTGCGTTTCAGGCCCAGGGTTTCAGTTTGCGTGACCACCAAGCGCCAAGGCTCAATCCACTTTCGCGGGGACAAGATATTTCCGGGCAAACTCGGCCGACACGTCCTTTTTCTCACGGATCCAAGTGAGTTCGTCCTCGCGTACCGCGGCGGCAAGTTTTTCTCCGATCGCGAGCCGTTCCTTCAGCTCAAGCTCGATTTTTTCCGGATTCAATCCATCACTGAACGTGATTCTAACCATATCGAATTTCTTGGTGAGTCTTAGTTTCTCGTCCGGGTCAGTGGCTTCTTTGGAAGCGTGCAGGTAAGCGAGGCTGGCGAGATGGGCGGCATTGACCTCGCGTTTGCCGGCGGTGAGGAGGTCTCCGAGTGCTTCTTGAAGAAGTGGATTGTCGAAGTCCGCGAAGCGCATCATTCCCAACACTCCCTTGATGGCTTCGCGACGGAGTTGCTCGGTCAGGATCCTGGGCTTCGTCATGGGTTGCCTCGATATGACGTAGGCGGCAAAACCAGAACCATCGAAACGGGCAATCTTCTGACTACCCGGTTGCTCCGTCAGGACCGGCTTCCCCGCCACCGCCCACTCGACGAGCCATTTCTGATATTTTTCCCGACCGAAGTGGGCATCAGCATTGATGGAAAGTGCCTCGTTGATGAAGTCGAGAGCTTTGGGGAGTTCCCCGGTGTAGATCTTGAACGTGCCCATGTTGGAATAGGTCTCGTAGATGCCGGGCTGGATTTTCTCCTTCCTGCTCATCGTTTCACAGGCTGCCAGATGATCGCCCAATTTGTGCTGGGAAACGGCGAGATCATCGTAGGCCTCAAGCAACTTCGGATTGGCCTGCAACTTCAATTTGGATTCCACGACACGCCATTCATGAAACTCGCGAGAGTGGCGGGGAAAGTTGCCGGTGATGAGATCGATGACCTCTGGAAACCGCGCGTTCTCCGCGTCGAGTGTGTCCCGATCCCAAAGACAGGCGGAGGCCCTCGCAACCAGAAGGAGTGCCAGACAAGCGTGGAGGATGGGAAATGGCAGGCGGATTTTCATTCTTTCGAATTAACGGCTCAGTGGATGTTAGGCACGGGAATTCATTTTGCCAATCTGGAAATCGCCGGATTCGAAGCCGGGGAATCGGCTTTTGGAAGATATTGAAGGCTTCTGAGCCAGCAACGTGGTCAAATGACAGCAGACCTTGGCCTTGCCTGTGAAAAGCGTCTATGGCAGCCTATAAGTCATGAGTGCTCTTTCCACAGTTCCCGTTGATCCGAACGAGCTTCGTCCGCTTCTGCATGCGGAGGTGGACAAGCTGCGCGACGAGAACCTTCTGCTGCTGCACCGGGTGGCGATGGAATTGGAGCTCGAGGAAGTCACGGAGCGGCTCGATGCCGGCTTCGACGAGGATCGTCTGGCAGGCAAACTGGCGCGCGTTCCTGAGATCATTCGCGAGGCGCGCGCCGCGCTTCACAGGTGATCCAAAGGTTTGGCTCCTGAAAGTGCCGCGGCAAACAACTACTCCGACCGCAATTTGCCGCCGCTCATGAAAAGGAGGCAACTGATGCTCAAAAGAATGATGGTTTCCAAGGAGACCAAGGGCATGATCTGGAGAATCTCCCCGAAGTAAGCGAGCATTTCGATTCCGCGACCACCGGTAATGCAAGCATTGAGACCCTCATCGATCACGTGAATGGATCCGACCGACAAGCCAAAAATGCCGATGATCAGCGGGAGCAGGGAGAATGGGAGAAAAGCGGCGCGGTATCGAAAATCCAACCGGCGGAAGTGAATCAGACCGGCGAAAACCGTTCCCGCAAAAAACACGACAATCGAGATTTGTCCGGCAATCCCGATCTCCGCGAGGTATCCGAGAAATGTCCTTTCGGGCGGGATCATGTCTTTTTAACATCTAACGGATTTCGCGGATGAACGGCGATGGTCCTGCGGTGCCTTTCAAATTGCGACGGTCACAGACGCGCCGCTACATGCTTCAAAACGTCGGAGCTGCCACCGTCGCGTTGTCACGTTCCTCGATGCGGCGGCGGAGGATGCGGTCGGCGGTTTCGGTGACCATCTCCTTGAGAAGGAGCCAGAGGTGGGAGCCTTCGCGGTAGTCGGCGGGGGCGATGTGTTTGACGCGGCCAGCGTGGGTGGAGAGCTGGAAGCATTTCCGGAAGGATTTTCCAGATGGATCCTCGGGGTTGTAAACGGCGATGCCTTGGCCGCCGTTCCTTGCCATGACCGTGAAGCAGGGAACGTCGGTCGGGCCGTCGCCGACATAGACCATGTTCTCAAACGGGATGGGCCGTTGCTCGGGAGGCATGTGGTCGTTGACGTCCTGGTCGTAGCCTAACATGCCCTTGTTGATGCGGAAGAGGAACTGCGTCTTGGTGGTGTGCGAGATGGCGCGCTTGGGGAAACTGATGCGGCCCTCGGCATCCTCGCCGAACTCGCAGCCGAACATCGCCTTGACGTAGGGTTGCAGGCGCGAGCCATCTAACAAAGCCTTGAGGCCGGAGGAGATGATGTAGTGCTCGATCTTGATGCCGGCCAGCTCGTGCTCGGGGCGGAGGGCGGCTTTCGGCAGGGCCTCGAAGAGCTCGGGAAGACCGGGGAAGAATCGCAGGCCGGCACCGAGTTCGGTGAGGCGCTTGTTGGTCACATTGTCCATCCCGAGGTAGTCGAGAAGGCATTTCATGTAGGCGAGCTCGCCGTCCCACTTCTGGTCGTGGACGAGGGTGTTGCACTTGGCCCAGAATTGCGCGGGGTCGATCCCGAACTCGGGAAACACCACGTCGTCCTGCATGTAGCGGGGGCTGAGGGTCTGGTCGTAGTCGTAAACCAGCGCGATGGTATTTTGCGGAGCTGCCATGTTGATGCGGCAAGGAAACCACGGCCCGGCCTTCCTACAAGGCGGAATATCGCAATGTGCCGGACGATTCCGAAATGGATCGCTTCAGTCCCGGGATTTCAACCGGATGTAGCGTTTCCGCTCACGGGTGATCGGTGTGTTGTCGCGGACTTTCAGCAAGGTGTCGGTGTCGGTGATGACGGTGGTGTGCCGGTCGCCACTGAACCAATCGACAAGATCCGGAGAAACCTGGACGGTTTGCATCGCCCCGGGTGTCTTCCTGACGGTTAGAGCGAGGTATTTCCTGCCTTCGAAAACCTCGGTGGTGATGGATGGCTGAGTGTCTGGCGGATTGTCACCGGATTTCCGAGTCTTGGAGACCGAGGCTCCGAGACCATGCAAAGCTGCCGACCCGAAGCTGGTTGACGATGCAATGGACCGCGTGGATTTCTTCTTCTTCGTTTTCTTGATCCTGAAGACCTTCAGCTCGGCCACATTCGTATCGGTGTATCCGTTCGCTTCCGACAGGCTGCGAAGGCGGAGGTAGCGACCTTTCTTGGGTCTGAAGTAAACCTCCTTCTGGTTGATCGAACTTTGGAAAACGCCCTTGGCAACGGGTGCCCCCCAGTTCTTGCCGTCCATGCTGACATAGAACCGATATTCCCCGATGTCGCCAATGTTGAAGCCGTCCTGTCGCGGGAGATATTGAAAACCATCGATGGTCCTGACCTCCTTCATGTCGATCTGGATTTCGTGAGGTTCATTGACCAGGGTGACATTCGTGAACTGGGTGTGCCAGAAGGTGGTCGGGTCGCCGTCGAAGGCTTTTGTCGCGGCGTAGTTGCTGACTTCCTGGCTATCGACATAGTGGAGTTTCCATTTCTTGTGGGAAATCTCCTGCGTGACCGGTGAGTTGACGATGATGGTCCTCACCTCGGGGGTCGGGTCCGGGAGCCCCAGAGAATTGGTCACGGTGAAGGTGACCTGATAGGTTCCGGGCTGGTAGAACCTCCGGTTGCCGGGAGCCAATTTCGCGGAATCGGGAATTCCCGAACTCTCTCCGAAAGTCCATTGATAGCTCACCGTGGTGTTGCGATTGGGGTCCGCGGCTTCCCCTTCAAAATTCACCTGCCCTCCAACCTCGATCGTCGTCGTGCCCGACGCGGGTGACGTGATCGATCCGCTGGGAGGTTTGGGAACGGGTTCCTTGCGTGGGGTGTAGGAAATCTCATCGGAACGGCGTCCAAAAGTTCCGGCCTTGTTGCGGGCGGCGACGACGAAATAGTAAGTGACCCCTGGTTCGAGGTTGTCGATGCTGGCGGAGATCTCGTTTCCGGCGTCGAACTTGAACGGATAATTGCCGGATTGCGTCCCGTAGCGGATCTCGTATGCGGCGATGTTCTTCTCAGGATTCCTATTCCAGGCCAGCTCGACGGAAGCCGCCGAGGCGGATGAGAGGGAGGAAATGAATCCGAGAATGAATGAAAGAAGGGGGAGTCCCGGCCAAGGGATACATTTCAAGATAACTCGTTGCATTTCATAAGGGTGTGGGAAAAAGCCGGCTGGGCGGGAGCAAAATAGGGACAGCTCCAGCAGTGCCGAATGCACTTCAGCAGGGCGAATGCCTTATTGAGGCGCGAGTTGCAACTTGATTCTTCCTAACATCTAAAATTTGCTAATATTTAAGCAAATTTAATAAAAATTCCTATTTCACGGTCATAAGTGTCTCATTTTTAAAGTGAAACAGCATCGAATCTGGAGCATTGGGCCGAAGAATGATTTAACCGGGGAAATTCGGGTTAGGACATAAGAAATTGAGAACCAGCCAGGTTCGGCGGAATCGGAACAGAAAATCGGATCATCAAATTTTTTCCGCCCGATCACCCGGAAGTGGGAAATACGGAAAAGCCAAGTAATCCAAAGGAATGATGCCGGACACCCCGGAAGCCTCGGTGAATTCCACCCCGAGAAACGCGCTTGCCCCCGGGCGGCGGGACATAGAGCCTGTCGCCCCGACGTGCATCGCTACCTTCCCTATTTCAAATACTTGCGGGCGGTCCGCTGGCAGTTCGCGATCGGCGTGCTGGCGGGGTTGCTCTATGCGCTGGCCAGCGGTCTCGGAATGCCCCTGATGGTGGACGTGGTGTTTCCGGTGCTTTTCAAGACCACCGGGAAGGGTGGCGGGAGCCAATGGTATTCGGCATGGATGACCGACATGCTGGGGACGGTTTCCGACGAGCGCCTGCTTTTCCTGACCTGCATGTGGATTCCGCTGATCTTCCTGATCCGGGCGGCTGCTTCCTACGCGAATTCCTACCTGATCCAATACGCGGGCCAGCGCGTGCTCGAGGACATCCGGCTCGACCTTTTCGTGAAACTGCAGGGACTTCCGCTGTCGTTCTTCAAGAAGAACAAGTCCGGAGATTTGTTAGCCCGCCTGATGAGTGACACGGCGGTGCTCCGGCAGATCGTCGCGAACGTATCGAGCGACCTGATCAAGCAACCCGCGACCTTGTTGGGAGCCTTGGCCTACCTGGCCTACAAGTCGTGGAAGGACCACAGCGTGTTCATCGCCCTGATCGCCATGATCACGGTGCCGGTCTGCGTGCTGGTGATCCGTGCCGCCGGCAAGAAGCTCGCGAAGCGGGCAAAGGCATTGCAGGATCAGGGGGGCACCATGACAGCGGCCTTGGCCGAAACGCTGCAGGCTCCGCTGGAAATCCGCGCCTACAACCTCGAGCAGCGGCAGATCAAGGTATTCAGGAAGCGGACCAACGACATGCTGAGGGTGAGCATGAAGGTGGTGAAATACCGACAGGCGATCTCCCCTGCGATCGAGCTGGTCGCCGCATCGGGATTCGCGGTGGCACTCTATCTGGGAGTGAGCGCGGGCATGTCGCAATCGAGTTTCATGGCGCTCGGGACGGCGCTCTTCATGTCCTACGAGCCGATCAAGAAACTGGGCATGGTCCATTCCCTATTCAAACAGGGCGACGCGGCGATCGAACGCATCGATTTCATTTCAAAGGAGCCGGACTCCCTTCCCGATCCCGAGGTGGCGATCCCGCTCGTCGCACCTCATGAGGCGATCCGTTTTGAAAACCTGTCGTTCGCCTACAACGAGGAACCGGTCCTGAAGAATATCGACCTGCGCATCCCGATCGGCCAGGTGGTCGCGCTGGTCGGTCCCAGCGGTGCCGGCAAATCGACCTTCGCCCATCTCATCCCGCGATTTTACGATCCTCAATCGGGTGGAATCACCTTTGATGGAACGGACATCCGCAAGTTCACGAAGAAGGATTTGAGAAACTCCATCGCGGTGGTGCCGCAGACGCCTTCGCTGTTTCTGGGATCCATCGCGGAGAACATCCGGATCGGTCGGGAAAATGCCACGGACGACGAGGTCCGGGAAGCGGCCCGCCGCGCCCATGCGCATGAGTTCATTTGCAGTTTGAACGGCGGAAAGGGCTACAATACGGAAGTGGGCGAGCGCGGCGACCTTCTATCAGGTGGCCAGCGCCAGCGCATCGCTATCGCACGGGCGTTCCTGAAGGATGCTCCGATCCTCATCCTCGACGAGGCGACCAGCGCGCTGGATTCCGAAAGCGAGGCAATGGTCCAGCAGGCGCTCGCGGCGCTCGTCAAGGGCCGCACGACCTTCATCATCGCCCACCGCTACAGCACGATCACCATTGCTGATAGAATTCTCGTTTTCCAGGATGGCAGGATCATCGCGGACGGAAATCACGAGACCCTGCGGGAATCGGACCCGACCTATCAGTCAATGATTGGCAGCCAGTTCCTGGGAGCCGGTGTCGGAAGCGTCGGCTGATAGAAATGACTTCCGGCAGAGCTCGGCGTATTTCCCGCCCTGGGCAAGCAAGGTGGCATGGCTCCCCTGCTCGATGACCTCGCCTTTTTCCAACACATAGATCCGGTCCGCGTTCTGGATGGTGGAAAGCCGGTGGGCGATGACGAAGGCGGTGCGGTTTTCCATCAGACGGTCGAGCGCGTCCTGGATCTGGCGCTCCGTCTCCGAATCCACGGATGCGGTCGCCTCGTCCAGCAGGAGGATGGGCGCGTTCTTCAGCAGCGCGCGGGCGATGGAAAGGCGCTGTTTCTCGCCGCCTGACAGCTTGACGCCGCGTTCCCCGACATTCGTATCGAGTGTTTCGGGAAGGTCGCGGATGAATTGGGCGGCATGGGCGGCTTCCAGCGCGGACCAGAAGTCGGAATCGGTGGCATCGCGTTTCGCGAGCTGGAGATTCTCCCGGACCGTGCCGTTGAAGAGGAACGGCTCCTGGGTCACGTAGGCGAGGCGGTCCCGGAGAGAGGATTTCGCAAGCGTTTCGATGTCCATGCCGTCGATCGTGATTTCCCCGGAGGTTCTTTCGTAAAAGCGGGCCAGCAGGGAAAGGACCGTGGTCTTGCCCGCACCGGTGGATCCCACCAGCGCGATGGTCTGACCGGGCAGCGCCTCCAGCGTGACCTGATGAAGCGTCGGTTGTTCCTGATAGGAAAAGGAGACCTTGTCGAAACGGACGTGTCCCGAGATTTTCTCCGGAAGCCTGGCACCTTCCAACGCGTTGGGTTCCTCATCGGAATCGAGGATCTCGAACACGCGGTCCGCCGCGGCCCGGCCTGATAGAACCATCTGGTTGAGCGAGTTCAGCCGGTCGATCGGTTCGTAGAAAAGTGATAGAAACAGGAGAAATTTCGTGAAGTCACCCATGGTCAATTCGTCGCGCATGACTGCCGCGCCACCGAATGCGAGGACGAGGACATAGCCCGTCATCCGCAGGAAAGACATCCCCGGCGAGTAGAACGCCCACCATTTCATCATCCGCAGGGTGGCGATCCGCAGAAGGTCCGAGAAATGGTTGAAGCGGTCGTGTTCGGCGGTTTCCGCGGCGTAGGCCTTGATCTGTCGGACGCCCGAGATGTTGTCGTGAAGCAACGCGTTCAAATCCGATGCGGCATCGCGCTGGTTCCGGTAACGATCCCTTCCCTTCGTTGAATAGATCCACGCGCCGATCGCGAGGAAAGGCACCGGCAAGGTCGCCCACGCGGCCACCACCGGATTCAGGAAAAACAGGAACACGCCGATCCCGAGCACCTGCAACGCCGCGACCAACCCCTGCTCGATGCCGTCGATCAACACCCGCTCCATGTTCGTCACGTCCTCGACGACCCGCGTCATGATGTCTCCGGTCCGCCGGGTATCGAACCATTGGAGCGGCAATCGCTGGATTTTTTCGTAAAGATCCGACCGGATATCGAAAATCACCTTCTGTTCGAAAATATTGTTGATGAAAATTCTCAGCGAATTCAGGCCGTCCTTCAGAAAAAATCCCATCAATGCGACGGCAACCCAGAACGTGAATTCGTGATGCCGGTCGGGATTCGGAATGATCTTGTCGATCACGTAACCGGTTGCATTTGGGAACACGAACACCGCCAAAGTCATGCCGATGGCGCAGAAAAGCTGGGCAGCAGCCAAGCCGGGATAGAGGCGGAGATAGGAAAAGACGCGGAGGATGGACTTCATGGGCGGCGGCACAGCGATGCAGCCGTGTGGGTGCTTTGTAAAGGCAAGGAAACCCTTCAATGAAAAGTCCGTGAAATTTGAGATTGCCGAGGCCAATCGGACCTTCCTAGTGTCCTCCCAGACACGGAAATCAAAGCTCAATTCAAAACCCCATGGCCAACGTCTTCGGAATCCTCACAGCAATCGTCCTCGCCGTCTCGGCATTCGTTGCTTTCAAAAACCAGGCAGCTTACGAAAAGGATCTCGCGCAGACGGCAAGTCGGCACGACGAGCTCAGCAAAAGCGAAGCCCGACTCAAGGCGGACGAGGAAATCCTCACCGCGCTCCCCATCGAACGCGCTGGCGTGGATGCGGAAGTCGATAAGCTTTCCGCCGACGAGGCTGGCCAGAAGAAGACCAACAGCGACCTCAGCGACAAGAAGGACGAGTTGACCGCCAAGATCGCCGCTTCGAAGGAGCAACTTGATGCGATCCGCGAGAAGACCCAGAAGTTCGGTGATGTCGGTCAACTCGCCGCCAAGATCCGCGAGGACAATGCCGCCATCGAGGAACTCAAGCAGTCGATCGCCAACGACGAGGCAAAGCTTGCCAACCTCGAGGCCGAAACCGCCTCCACCGAGTCGCAGATCGCCGGAGCCAAGAGCAAGTTTGAGGATTTCGCCGCAGGACGCTCGCTGCCGACCTTGAACACCCGCATCCGCTCGATCTATCCAAACTGGGGATTTGTGACACTCGCTGCCGGAAACAACGCCGGAGTCGTCACCAACTCGACACTCAATGTCGTCAGGAACGACCAGGTGATCGCCAAGCTTCTGGTGACCGCGGTCGAGAGCGGCACGGCCTCCGCCAGCATTGTTCCTGACTCGCTTGCCGACGACACCACCCTGATGGTGGGAGATCGCGTGGTGCCAGGTTTGAAAGAAACCAAAGCCGCCGCAAACTGAGACCTGTCGTCACCTAGCAAAACCCCTCAAGGATATTTCATGAAAGCCATTTTTTACGCAGTCGCCATTCTCGCCACCGGCGGGGCCGCGTTTTTCTCCTACAATCTCTCGGTCAAGTTCGAGGCACTTGAAAAGGACCGCGTCGCCACGATTGCGACCAACAAGGATGTCTCCTCCCAAGCGGACGTCGCCGAGAAGAAGATCCAGGAAGAGAGAACTCTCCTCGCCGCCTCGAAAGAGCGCCGCGAGCTGCTGACCCAGAGTGTCAATCAACTCCAGTCCGCGGAGCTGGGTCTCAAGAGCGAGATTGCGAAACTTGAATCCAGCATCAAGGAGCAGGAAGTCGAGTTCGCCCAGCTTCAGAAGACCTTGGAAGAACTCAACAAGGCCCTCGAAGCGGTGGGTGGCGGAGTGACCTTGGACAACATCTCCGAGAAAATCGAGGAAGTGAAGAAGGACCGGGAAACCAAGCAAACCAGGTTCGACGAGCTTGAAACGCTGATCGCCGCCGCCGAGAAAAACCTCGCGACGAAGCGCGCGGAGCTCGATCGCCTCGTCAAGCGCATGATGGAACGCAGCGCCCGGATCGGCAAAAACTCACTTCAGGCCGTGGTCACCGCCGTGAATCAGGACTGGGGCTTCCTCGTCATCGGTGCCGGATCCAACTCAGGCTTCACCCCACAAACCTATCTGATCGTCCAACGTGACGGCCGCAAGATCGGACGTGTTCGTCCTTCCGCCATCGAGCCGACACAAACGATCGCCGAGATCGACTTCGAAAGCCTTGCTCCCGGAGTTCGCATGCAGCCCGGTGACCGAGTGATCCTCGCAAGCCCGACGACCAACTGATCCAAGGTATTTTTCCCCACAAGCTCCGCAGGCTTGCAAGCCGCGGAGCTTGTTTTATGTTCGGCCCATGAGACGAAACGTTTCCCTTTCCCTTTTGGCACTTGTCGCTGCATTCGGCTTCACCTCCTGCATGGACGATGTGGAGAAAAAGCCGGTGGGACCTGTTTCGGAGACCAGCAAGATTCCCTGGAACACCGGTACCGTTCAAGGAGCCGGCCAGTTGGGCCAGATGCCCCAGAACCAGTATCGCCGCTGAGGATCGCGCCGCGTCAGTCGCGGTGATAGGGGGAGCCCGATTTCAGGGAAGCCACCCGATAGAGCTGTTCCAGCAGGACGAGCAGGGCCAATTCATGCTGGAGCGTGAGCGGGGAAAGCGTCAGCACCAGATCACACCGGTCGCGCAGTTCCTCCGTGTGCCCGTCCGAGGCACCGATGAGGAATGCCACGGTCTTGACGTCACCGCGCATTTCCAGCGCTTCCAGCCGTTCCGCGAATTTCCGGGTCGTCAGGCTCTCGCCCCTTTCGTCGAGCGCAACGCGGAAGCAACCCTGCGAACGATCTAACAACCTGTTGGAAACCTCCTCGCGGTTGCCCGCCTTGATGATCACCAGCTCGTGTCCGCCGCCGCGCGAGAGGCGCTTCAGGTATTCCTCCACCCCTGCCTTGGCGTAGGCGAGGGCGGGCTTTCCGGCGACAATCAATCGGATCTGCATGAGCTGCTTCGAAGCTTGCCGGACCGGAGCGTCCAAGCCAACGTCAAACCACCATGAAACCGCTTACCTTGCCAATCATCCTGGCATTCGCATCCTGTGCCAAAGCGCCCGGACCCATCACTCCCGAGACTCCCGTGGAACGCCAGATGCTGGGTCTTTTGCAGAAATTCGACCTGTGGGACGAGAACGGCGACGGCTATCTCACCGCGGCGGAACTCAGGAAAGCCGGACCGATCACCGGGTATCCACCGGAGAAGATCATCGCCTTCTATGACAAGGACGCGGACAACCGTATTTCCCTGAAAGAGGCACAGGAAGGCTTGTCACGGTCGGGAGAAGCCGAACATGCGGCACACCGTTAGATGTTGCATTCCGGCCGTGCCGGACGAACCAAGCGCCAGATGAGCGATATCTACGAATCCACCAGGATCCTCTCCGAGTATCTCCTGTTCCATTTTGGAAGTGCCGGTGAAATTCTGCCGCAGGATCGTGAGTGGCCGGCCGGGATGAGGGATGCCCTGGACTTCCCGGTTAGAACGACCGGACACTTTTCCAAACACCCCGTCGCCCGTGGACTGGATCTCGGCTGCGCGGTCGGAAGATCGGCTTTCGAAATGGCGCGATCCTGCAAGGAGGTGATTGGCATCGATTTCTCAAGCGCCTTCATCACCGCCGCGGAATCCATGAGGAAGGGAATGAAAATCCCCTACGATCGATGTGAAGAGGCCGGCATGAGCACGCGGCTCGAGGCGACTTTTCCCAACGACATCGAAGCGGACGGGATCGTCTTCGAGCAAGGCGACGCGATGAACCTGCGCGAGGATCTGGGTATCTTTGACCGGGTCCATGCCGCGAACCTGCTGTGCCGCCTCACCGAGCCGGAAAGACTGCTGGAGAAGATACCGTCGTTGGTGGCAGCGGGTGGAGAGCTGGTCCTGGCGACGCCTTGCACCTGGCTGGAGGAATTCACCCCCCGCGCGAATTGGCCGGTTGGTGGAACCTTCGAATGGTTGAAATCCAAGCTCGCTCCCGACTTCGATCTGGTGAGACAAGCAGACGAACCTTTCCTGATTCGCGAGACGGCGAGAAAGTTCCAGTGGACGACCTCGCTGGTCACGGTCTGGCGACGGAAATCATGATGGCATCAACCATGACCGCTTGGCTGGAGTGATGTGGGGCGGTTTCAGATAGATCGGTTGCGGCGCGGCCGATGACCAGGCTTCCCGGGAATTGGCATCCGCCGCGCACCAGGCTTCCCAGAGGCCCTTCGAATCGGGGAACTCCAGCCGGATTTGATCGCGGATCTCATTTGGCAAAGGAAAGCGGTCGGGGTCCTCGAACGAAAAAATCGCGATTTGTCCGGCAATGGCGTTCTGAAGGATTTCCAGCAGGCTTTCCGCATCGGACAGCTCGGGCTCGGAAACCAACCGCAATCCGTCAATTTCCGCCGTCCAGAAACTTCCGCGCCGCGCATCGCCGATGGCAAGGCAACGCGCTCCCCCGCGTGCGCTCGGAACGGCGAGAATGGATGGCAAGGCGACCGCGGGACAACCGCTCGCGATGGCCACACCCTGGGCCGCCGCGATCCCAACCCTGGTACCGCTGTAGCTGCCGGGTCCGCTGCCGACCAGGACAAGCCCGATTTCCTCTGCCTCACGGGCGTCGAGAAGCTCCTTGAGCGGTGAAAACAGCACCGCGTTGTGGCTGCGGTCGCTGGTGAACTCGCGATGACTCATCCGGCCATCTGGCTCAATGGTCGAAATGGATGCCTTAGGAGTTGAGGTTTCAAGGACGAGGGCGAACGTGTCCGGCATGGACGAAGGATTATCAGCCCTGCGGGAAGTCCGCCAGCCCGGTTTGCGGATGGTGCGGACTTGCGCTTCGCTCTTGCTTACGAGGCCGGGAACCGCTTTGTTCCCGCCCGGTGGCCGTGAGTCGCGCGCCGAAACGGACCCAACTCGAAATTTGTAAAAGCCCTTCATGGTGACCTCGGAAATCAGATCCTCAGCCCTCGTCTGCGTGACCATGGCCATGTTTTCCTGTGCCCCCCAAAAGGCGACGCCCATCGCGGAGGCCCCGGCGCCGAAAAAGGAGGAAAAGCTTCCCGAACCGGTCATTGAGGAACCCATCGAAACAGGCCCTCTGGACAGCGAGATCCGCATTCCACCGATGCTCACCATGCCGAATGATAGCGATTTCCGCCCCAGCAATCCGATCCTGCCAAAACTTGGATCCGGAAGCGGCGGCGTGATCGTGAGACCGCCAACCGACCCTCCATCCAGGATAAAGCCGGAGTCAAAGCCTGAGGAGTGATCAACGCTGGTTGAAGCGGGACATCTCGCGGGCCGCCTCACGCAACTCGACCTTTTCCTTGAGGTCATGGCGCTGGTCGGCGTGCGTTTTCCCTTTCCGACGCCGATCTCGACCTTCACGCGGCGGTCTTTCCAATAGATCCGCAACAGGGGCAAGGTGCAGCCCTTGACGGCGGTGGCCACGGAGAGCTTCAGAATCTCCCGCTTGTTGAGCAACAGGCGCCGGGGCCGCTTGGCGGTGTGGTTGAACCAGTCCCCGGCGGTTTGCCAGGGCTGGATGTCACATCCGTAAAGGAAAACCTGATTGTTCTCCACCCGGGCGAATGCATCCGAAACATTGATTTTTCCGGCACGGATCGACTTGACCTCCGTGCCCTTGAGCTCCAGCCCCGCCTCGTATTTCTCCAGGATGTGGAAATCACGCCCGGCCTTCCGGTTGGTGGCGATTTCCGCACTCATGATGGGGCTTCCTGATGAAGCGCGATGCCGCTCAGGGGGCGTCGCGATGGATGAGCTTGATCTTGCCCTCGATGATTTCCTGAAGGGCGATGTCCGCCACTCCCATGCTCGGACGGGTGGCAATCAAGGGTGAACGGCCGCTGTTCAATTGTCTGACGCGCTGGGATACCAGATTGACCAATACAAGGGGGTCGGTGACAATTTCAGAGGCCTTATCAAGAAGATCGCTTTTCATAGGAGAACCGGGAAATCGCGAATCCGATCGTGCCTGCTCAAACGGGATGACGTTTTTGGGGAGCAGAGGCTGATCTTTTTCGCTCAAAACAGATGGATGGAACAAATTTTCCGGATTTGACGCCGGGCCGATGGTCAAACCACAGGATGGACGGGCTGACAAGCCTTATCTGCTTGTTTTCAAAGGATTTTTCAAGGTGCGGAAAGGGTCATTTCGGCATCAGATCGATACCGAACCGGCGCAGGACGATCACGGTGAGCCAGAAAAGCGCGATGGTGATGATGCAGTTCACCGCCAGCGCCGCCCAGAAGGTCCAGCCGTTTCTCAGCATCCAGGGGAAAATGAGGAACATTGGCAGGGTCGGAAGAACGAACCAGAACGTCCCCTCCGCATGATTCGCAAGCCGCTCCTTCGATTGGCCGCCCGCATGCATCCAGATCATCGCCAGAAGTGAGGTGAAGGGCAGCGCGATCAGGAGGGCGGAAAGCCGGTCGTTGAACGAGCTGGACCTTGTTGACCAGCAGGATGATCACCGCCGTGATCACGAGCTTTCCAACATCAAGGGGAGTGAAGGTGAGGATCTTGTCCCAGGGAAGTTTGGTCATGAGGAAGCGGGCTTGCGATGCGCGGAAGCCTATGGATATCCTGCGAGCATGCAAGGTGCCTGTCTCGTATGTTCCGTCATCGTTCTCCTTTCCGCCTGCGCTCCCGGAGGTCCGCCCACTGGACCAGCGCCGACATCAGCCATCCATCTCACCGCCTCTCAGAAGTCGGCCATCGGCAAAAAAATCTGGCAGAACGAATGCGCCGGGACGGTGTCCGGTTTGACAACCTGGAACGCTGGCGAGGAATTTCCCTCCCTCGGGATCGGTCATTTCATCTGGTATCCCCCGGGGTTTCAGGGGCGCTTCGAGGAAAGCTGGCCAAAGTTCACCGCCTTTGCCCGCCAACGCGGCGTGAAAATGCCTGCTGTCGCGCTTGAAACCCACAGTCCGTGGACGTCCAAAAAGCAGTTCACGAGTGAGTTCAATGGAGCACGGATGACGGAGTTGCGGAACTGGCTGGCGGCAAACGTCGGCCTTCAGACGGATTTCATCATGGCCCGCTCCCAAGCGGCCCTTGCCAAGATTGTTGCAGAGGCACCTTCATCCGAACGGACAAAGATCGCAGCGAACTATCGAAAGGTCGCCACCACTCCACAAGGAACCTACGCGTTGATCGATTACGTGAATTTCAAGGGCGAGGGCATCCAGGCTTCGGAGCGATACAACGGCCAGGGCTGGGGATTGATGCAGGTGTTAGGTGGAATGAGGGAAGTTTCCGAGGGAGCCTGCCAGCAGCAACGGAATTTTCCGCCTCGGCCAAGCGGGTTCTCGCCCGCAGGGTTTCAAATTCCCCTCCGGATCGTGGCGAAAAACGCTGGCTCGCCGGATGGAACAACCGCTGCGATTCCTATGCGAAGCCTCTCTGACTGAACGTGATCGGTGGATCTTGTTGAGGCGAATCGCTCTTCCATCTGGCGGAGAATTCCGGTGGGTCTCTAGTTACCGGGCATTTCGGCCCAGTGATGGCACGTGCGGTGCTTTCCCCGCCAAGGCCAATGAGGAGTTCGATCGCCATCAGGGTCCCCCACCCCCTCGTGACCTGCCTGCTGCTGGGAATCGCGTGCATTTCCGCGGCCCTCGGACAAGAAGCCAAGGTCAAGCCCGTCAGGGAGGTCATCGCCTCCGCCGTTGCGGAGACGAGTCCCGCGAAACAGCGGGAAATCATCCTCACCCTGAAGCTCACGCCGACTCCTGAGGCGGTGACATGGTTTGAAAAATGGAAGACCGGCGAGATTTTCCTCCACGAGGAAACCGATGGAGCCCTGACCCCTCTCCTGCTAACAGGATCCGCCGACGGTGATTTCAAGTTCGCCACGATCAAGCTGTCGGACGGCAGCCCCTTTCTCGATGCGGCCGGAAACCCGGTGAGGATCAATCCCAAGGAGGTTGAGTTCGCGGACACCAGTTCGGGGCTGCGCCGGGCGATGAAGGAGGTGGCGGATCTCGTCGCGCTGGCGGATCCGGATCTAACCAAGAGAATCCGCGCCATCCAGGATTCGGCGATCGGCCAGAAAGCCGAAAAACTCCCTGCCCTGCTGGAGCTCCAGAAAACCGAGAAGGATTCCAAGGCACTCCGGGCTCTCAAGGAATCCATCGCGATCATCCAACTACGTTCGACAGTTCCGGAGGA
This sequence comes from uncultured Verrucomicrobiae bacterium, assembly GCA_963810445.1. Lineage (GTDB taxonomy): Bacteria > Verrucomicrobiota > Verrucomicrobiia > Verrucomicrobiales > Akkermansiaceae > Luteolibacter. The sequence goes on from CAWENZ010000052.1 coordinate 32,215, forward strand.
ACGGGTGGCAGCCTGCAAAACCCTGGGCGACCTCGGATCACTGGCGGCCAAGGACACCATCAAGGTCATCCTAACCGAAGCCGGGGCGGCCAAGGACGCGCCCACCGTCAAGGCGGCCACCGCGGCCCTTGCTGCCATTGAAACCCATATTTCCACGATCAACGCCATAGGAACCGCCTTCCGGGGCATATCCCTGGGTTCGGTCCTGCTGGTCGTCGCGATCGGCCTTGCCATCACCTTCGGGCTGATGGGCGTCATCAACATGGCGCACGGCGAGTTCATCGCGATCGGCGCCTACACCACCTACGTCATCCAGAACATCTTCGCCACCGGGCTGAACATTTCTCCTTTCGGGAAATCCCTCTCGATTCCCGGCATGAACCTGCCACCGGAAAAAATGGGTCTGTATTTCGTGGTGGCCTTGCCGGCCAGCTTCCTGGTCGCTGCCTTGGTGGGCATCGCGCTCGAGCGCTCCGTCATCCGCTTCCTCTACAAGCGCCCGCTCGAATCCCTGCTCGCGACATGGGGCATTTCCCTGGTGCTCCAGCAGATTTTAAAATTCATCTTCGGCTCCGCCAACGTCCAGGTAACAAGCCCCTCCTGGCTATCGGGAAACTGGACCATCAACGACGTGGTCTTCGGCTGGAACCGTGTATTCGTCATCGGTTTCGCGACCCTGATCATCGTGATCACGTGGCTCATTCTCAACAAGACCTCGCTCGGACTTCTCATCCGCGCCGTCATGCAGAACCGCAACATGGCCGCCTGCATGGGCGTCCGCACGGAGCGCGTCAACATGCTGACCTTCGCCTTCGGCTGCGGACTCGCCGGACTCGCCGGCGCATTCCTCTCGCAGCTCGCCAATGTCGGTCCCCAGATGGGCCAACTCTACATCGTGGACTCCTTCATGACCGTGGTCGTTGGCGGGGTCGGCAACATCCTCGGCACCGTCATCAGCGCCCTCGGCATCGGCATGGCGGACCAGTCGCTCCAGCAGTATCTCGGCAATCCGGTGATCGGAAAGATTCTCGTCCTCGGCGCGATCATCCTCTTCCTGCAATGGCGTCCGGCAGGCCTCTTCGTCACCCGTTCCCGCAGCCTTGACTAACTGATGAACAAGCCGCCCATCACCAGCAAAGTCCAGTTGCCCCTGCTGATCGTCGCCGCGGTCTTCTTCGTCGTGGTCCTGCCGATGCTCAACGCATTCGGCTATGTCTAGGACTTCACCTTGGGGAACTGGGGAAAATACCTCTGCTACGGCATCCTCGCGATCTCCATCGACCTGCTCTGGGGCTACACCGGCCTGCTTTGCCTCGGCCAGGCGCTGTTCTTCACCCTCGGCGGCTACATGATGGGGATGCACCTCATGCGCGCGATCGGCGGCACCGAAATGCCGGATTTCCTCGAGCATGTTAGGTCGTCAGAAATGGCCATCGTTTTTCATACCGTTCACCAGTTTTCCCTTTGCCTTCGCCATGATGATCCTGGTGCCGGGACTGTTGGCACTGGTTTTCGGATACCTCGCATTCCGCTCCCGGATCAAGGGGGTCTATTTCTCCATCCTCACCCAGGCGCTCACCTACGGGGCAGCGCTGCTGTTTTTCCGCAACGAAACCCTCATGGGCGGCAACAACGGCTTCACGAATTCCAAGACGCTGCTCGGATTTTCATTGAGCGAGGCATCGACCAAGCGCGGCCTCTACATCGCCACCGCCATCCTGCTGGTGCTTGTGGTCGCCGGCTGCAAATGGCTGACGAACTCGCGCTTCGGCCTCATCCAGCGGGCCATCCGCGATTCGGAAAACCGCGTGCTTTTCTCCGGCTACGCCACCGCCAACTTCAAGCTCTTCGTCTTCGTCATCAGCGCCATCATCGCCAGCCTCGCCGGTGCGCTCTTCGTCCCGCAGGTCGGCATCATCAATCCCAGCGAGATGGACACCGGCAAATCGCTCGAAGCCGTCGTCTGGGTCGCGGTCGGCGGACGCGGCACCATCATCGGCCCCATCGTCGGCGCGATCAGCGTGAACGCGCTCAAGAGTTGGGCGACCACCGGTGCCACCGCGGATTTCTGGCCGCTCATGCTCGGCGGATCCTTCGTCCTCGTCGTGCTTTTCATGCCGAAGGGCATCGTGGGAATTCCCGGTCAGATCCAGGGACTTTTCCGGAAACTGAAGCGCAAGGAGGAGGAACCCGAGATCCCGGAAAGCCTAGCCGAAACGAACGCCCCCTCCGCCGATCCGTAAGCACGCAACCCATCGATCATGAGCCAAAAACCATTCCTGCTCGCCGCCGAAGGACTCAACCAGTCCTTCGATGGCTTCAAGGCCATCAACGACCTGAACTTCTATCTGGACGAGGGCGAGCTGCGCACCGTCATCGGACCTAACGGCGCGGGCAAGACCACCTTCCTCGATCTCATCACCGGACGCACCAAGCCGGAGAAGGGCACCCTGAAATGGGACGACGGGAAACACGATCTCCTCAAGCTGAACGAATACGAGATCTATCGGCTCGGCATCGGGCGCAAGTTCCAGACCCCGACCGTTTACAACGACCACACCGTGACGGAGAACCTCATGCTGTCCCTCGCTGGATCACGCGGCATCTGGCACAGCCTCTTCGGCAAGGTCACTCCCGCACCAGCGCGACCGCATCGCGGAGATCCTCTCCACCATCAAGCTCAGCCGACCACGCGCTACCGCAAGGCCGGCATCCTCGCCCACGGCCAGAAGCAGTGGCTGGAAATCGGCATGCTGCTCGCCCAGGAAGCAAGGCTGCTGCTCGTCGATGAACCCGCCGCCGGCATGACCGACGAGGAAACCTACCGCACCGGCGAACTTCTGCTATCGCTCGCCGGCAAGCACACCATCGTCGTCATCGAGCACGACATGACCTTCGTCCGGCAGATTTCCCAAGGGCGCAAGGTCACCGTGCTCCACCAGGGCCACGTGCTTTGCGAGGGTCCGGTCGACCAGGTGCAGTCCGACGAACGCGTGATCGAGGTCTATCTCGGCCGCAAATCCAAAGCCGCATGACCGCCACACCGACTGAACCACCGAATGCCTGACGATCTCGAACCTTCGGGTTTCCATCGGCGGCAGCGCCATCCTGCGCGGCGTCAACCTCACCATCCGTCCCAAGACGGTTTTCTGCCTGATGGGCCGCAACGGCGTCGGCAAGAGCACCACGCTCAAGGCGCTCATGGGCCTGCTCTCCGCGGACTCCGGTCACATCACGCTCGGGGAAACAATCGCTCGATCGATTTGTCCTCGGCGGATCGTGCCCGCATGGGTCTCGGCTACGTGCCGCAAGGTCGTGAGATCTTTCCCCACCTCACCGTCGAGGAGAACCTCTTCATCGGCCTCAACGCCCGCGGCCGGAAGCGCGACGCCGAAGCAAACGGACCGCATCTACACCTTGTTCCCCATCATCAAGGAGTTCCTCCACCGCAAGGGCGGAATGCTCTCCGGCGGCCAGCAACAGCAACTCGCCATCGGCCGCGCATTGCTTACCAATCCCAAGCTCCTGATCCTCGACGAACCGACGGAAGGCATCCAGCCGAACATCATCGACCAGATCGGCGATGCCATCAAGATGCTCCGCGACGAAGGCGAGATGGCAATTCTTCTCGTCGAGCAGTATCTCGATTTCTGCAAGGAACTCGGGGATGACTTCGCCATCCTCGAACGCGGGTCCGTCGCGGCCTCAGACGAGATGGCGAACCTAACGGATGATATCGTCAAGGAGTTCCTGACCGTTTGACCGCCAGGGCCGCCGGGTTCGAGGGCTTATCCCATGGCTGGCACATACAACCGTGATGCTTTGATTCATAATCTCCGCTTCCGGAGATTAGTTTGATTCATCATGCTTCCACAATCGATCCATTGTATCAACCGTCGACAGGGATGCTGCTGATATTCCAATTCATTGTGGCACGCTTCAAGCTAACGCCCGCTTGGTGGGTTATATCCAGCTACCACTTCCATTAAAAATAGCAGAACCATGAAAACCAAGTATTCAATCAATCGGATCAACGCGTCCCTCATCGCAATCACCCTCGCCACGGGCACTGCCTTTGCTGGTGAGGTCATGACGACGGCACCAATGGCCCCTGCGCCAAAGGATGACGTGATTTCGGGAGTTCTCTCGCTGTCGGCGAACTCACATTTCATTTCCTACGGAAACGACGTCTGGGGTGATGGCTCGTCCATGTCGGACCTCGGATTCAACCCGAGCCTTGAATTCACCTTCGCACTTCCTGAGAATTTCTCGTTGATTCTCGGCACCTGGTGGGATGTCAACAGCAAGGGCACCCCATCCATCGGCGGCAACATCCAGGAAATCGACGTTTGGGCCGGGATTGGCTGGTCCATCGACAAGTTTTCGATCACCACCACCTATCAGGCATGGAATTTCAACAGCTCGACCGAGCAGATCATCGACGTCAAGCTGGCCTATGACTGCTTCCTCTCGCCATCCCTCTTGTTCCACAACCGTATCGACGAAGGTGGTTCCGGAGGAGCCAATGGCACGATCGTGGTGGCTGGCATCAGCCACTCCATCGAGGCTGGTCCGCTTTCGATCTCATTCCCTGCAAATTTCGCCGCTTCGCTCGGTGACAACTACCACAGGGCAACGGGTGCCGGAAGCGACAGTGGTTACGCCTACACTTCCGCCGGAGTTCAAGCCACTTATCCACTCACTTTCCTGGGTGATACCTATGGCGAGTGGAATCTGAATGGTGGCCTCACCTACTACTGGACCAACGGCCCCGTTGCCCCGAACAACCCGACCAATCACTTCCTTACCTATAACTTCGGTCTCGCTGCGAGTTTCTGATCGCAAATCTTGTTGTTGCTGAATCGGTTGTGGCGGAAGGGGTGGATTGATCACCTGGTATCAATTCCCTTCCGCTAGTTTCCGGTGCGTTTTCTCATCAAACCTCAATACATATTCCAAGTCCATGATCTCCCGTTTAATCCCCTCCGCACTCGCCGCGGTCGCACTTTCCTCCTACTCGGTTTGCGCCGAGGAGACGGTCAAGGTCGGCGTGCTCCACTCCCTCAGCGGCACCATGGCCATCAGCGAGACCTCGCTGCGCGACGTCCTCCTCTTCACCTTCGACGAGATCAACGCCGCCGGCGGCGTCATGGGCAAGAAGATCGAGCCCGTCGTCGTCGACGGCGCCTCCAACTGGCCGCTCTTCGCCGAGAAGGCCAAGCAGCTCCTCGAGCAGGACAAGGTCGCCGTCACCTTCGGTTGCTGGACCTCGGTCAGCCGCAAGTCCGTGCTGCCCGTCTTCGAGGAAAAGAAAGGCCTGCTCTTCTACCCCGTGCAATACGAGGGCGAGGAAATGTCACCGAACATCTTCTACACCGCCGAGGCCGTGAACCAGCAGGCGACCCCCGCCGTCGACTACATGCTCGCGGAAGGCAAGAAGAAGTTCTACCTGATCGGCTCCGACTACGTCTATCCGCAGACCACCAACCTGGTGCTTCTCGAGTATCTCCTCAGCAAGGGCGTGCCGCTCGAGAACATCGGCGGCGGTTTCAGCAAGGACGCGGATGGCAAGATCATCTCGGCCGGCAAATACACCCCGTTCGGCCACACCGACTACCAGCAGATCGTCTCGGAGATCAAGCAGTTCGCCGCCAGCGGTGACGCCTGCGTCATCAACACGCTGAACGGCGACACCAACGTTCCGTTCTTCAAGGAGTACGCCGCTGCCGGTCTCGACGCCGAGACCTGCCCGGTGGTCAGCTTCTCGATCTCCGAGGACGAGTTCCGCGGCCTGCCCGCCAACCAGCTCGTCGGCCAGCTCGGCTGCTGGACCTACTTCCAGTCGATCAAGACCCCGGAGAACAAGAAGTTCATCAAGAACTTCCAGGCCTGGCTCGCGAAGACCGACGTTCCCGGCATCGTCAAGGAAGGCCGCGTGACCTGCTCGCCGATGGTGCTTTCCTACGACGGCGTCTATCTCTGGAAGGCCGCGGTCGAGAAGGCCAAGAGCTTCGAGTCGACAAGGTGATGGCCGCCCTCGAGAGCGGCATCAGCTTCGACGGCCCGGGCGGCACGGTGACCACCCAAAAGAACCACCACCTCACCAAGAACGTCTATATCGGCGAAACCAAGGCCGACGGCCAGTTCAAGATCCTGAAGGAATACAAGGGCGTTGTTGGCGAACCCTTCCTGAAAGGTACCTACAAGTAGGTTCTAAATCGCGGGGACCGGACTCACCATCCGGCCCCGTAGTTGATCGGTTGTTGTGACTCAATGCCCGCGAGTTTCTCGCGGGCATTGTTTTTTGTCTTGTGAGGACTTTTCCCGAGAAGCAAATCGGCCGTCACTCCATTTTCAATTCATTCTCCCTAAGAGGCTGTCTTAGAAATGGATAGAGGTAGGAACGACGCATTGGTTTGCGCCGCTCCCCCCTCCGAACCGTGCGTGCGGATCTCCCGCACACGGCTCTCCAGTCAGTGGTTTGCTCCTTGTCGGAGACTGATGGTTTCCGTGACTTTGGCGTCCAGCAGGCAAAAGAGCCCAAGCCCGGTAAAGTAGCGGTTCGGCCAGCGATGGTGATCCTGCCCACGGCCACGCCCCCTGCCGCCCCGCCGCTTTCTCAGGATGGAGCGCAGACGCATCCGCAACCATTGATCGATCTCACCCAACTCGCTGGGGTGAACGTGCTTGAAGTATCCGAACCAGCCTTTCAGCGTCCGGTTGATGTCCGCTACGATGGCGTCCATGCTTTTACCGTTGTTCCGGCGGGTCTTGGGTTTGATGGTTTCTCGCAGTTTGCGCAGGCTTTTGGGCCGCACCAACCGGATCAGACGCCCTCCCCGGCTTCTCTTGAAGCGATAACCGAGGAAGTCGAAATGACTGTCGGCCACGCCCATGTCCACCATGCGGGTTTTGTCCGGATGCAGGGTCAGCCCCGCTTCCACCATCCATTCCCTTAACTTTTCCAGCGCGTTTCCGGCCTCTTCCTGGCTGCGGCATAGGACGACCATGTCGTCAGCATAACGCACCATTTCAAAACCGAGTCCGGCCATCAGCCAGTCTAACGGATCGAGGTAAATGTTGGCCAGCAGCGGGCTTATCACACCTCCTTGCGGCGTGCCTTCCCCTTTCGCTTCCCGCCAGTCCATTCCTTCAATCACTCCTTGTTTCAAGAACCCCTCGATCAGCCCCAGAACCCGTCCATCGGCAATGTGCTTGCGCACAAGTGCCATGAGCCGATCATGGGGAATCGCGTCGAAGTAGCCCTTGATGTCCACGTCCACGACGTGTGTCTTTCCTGCGCGAAGCAGTTCCTCCACACGCCGCAACGCATCCTTGCAACCGCGTCCGGGGCGGAAGCCGTAGCTGTGTTTGGCGAAGTGGTTTTCAAAGATTGGCTCAATGACCATTCTAACCGCCGCCTGCACCACGCGGTCGGTAACCGTCGGGATTCCCAACGGCCGCTTTTCCGCGCTGCCCGGTTTTTCTATCCACACCCGTTTGACCGCCTTGGGTTGATAGATCCCTCGCTTCAGTTGCTCATTCACGGCGAGCAGCCGACTCGGGCTGTCTTTTGCGAAGCGATCTATCGTGATGCCATCCACGCCGCAGGCCCCTGCGTTGGACTTCACCTTTTCCCAGGCCAGTCCAAGCGTTCTTTCCGACCAAACTTTGTCGATCAGGCTGAACCACTTGTTTCCTTTCAACCCTCTTTCGAGGGCCACCAGCATCGGCTCCGACCACACTCCACGTTCGGCTTTGTGGCGCTGCCACAAGTCCTCTTCCGCCTGCTTATCCCTTGCGGGAACTGACACGGATGATTCTTCTTCGTGTTTCATGGTCTCGACCGTTCCACTTCCCTGCCGCCCTTTGTTCCACCGGTCGTTACTCGGCTTTGCACCGTGGTTCCGGTCTTTCCGGCGTTGGTTTTCCCACGGCTTGCTTGCACTCTTATTGCGGCTCTGACTTCTGCCCGGTCCCGCTTGCGCGGGTTCCTGCCCGGGCAGCTCTCAACGCTTCCACATGATACCTTCCCTGCGTTCTCACCCCAACCATCCACAACAACCCGTTTCTCCCTCGTGGACGAGGGATGTAAGGGGAAACGGTTACCGCTCATGCGGCAGGCTTCGCCATTCCCTGGAAGGCTCGCCGTTGTTATAAACCGAATCGGGTTCACTGTTATTTGGGACCGCAGGTCCGCCTTCGGCTGCTCTCCACCCCGTCTCGCGACGACGCAGTTGCCTTCGGCTGCTCTCCCGTAGCTCGTCTCGGGATGACTCAGACTTTCACTGGTTGATTTCATGTATGTGCGCTCGCACCAGGGACCGTTCTCCGCAACGGTCCCGCGAATGTGAGGCGAATGGATCCGCCCATGAAAAGCTCTTGAATCCATCCATGGTCGGACATTCACTTTCCATTCGCAGGACCGCCCGGAGGTCGATCCCTGCCTTCGGGTATTTTTCAGACAGCCTCTAAGGGAAGAACAGATGCACAACCCGACACATCCGTGACGCGTTGCAATTTGCAAACTTGAATCAGGGAGCTTTCAATGGTTCGTTAACCATCCCGCGAAATGCGCGGGATATCATCATGAAAACGAAAACCATCAACAAAATCGTCGTCAAGGACGGCAAGTCGAAGATCGCGAGCTGGAATCAGGATTTTGAACATCGCCCGACCGTGGGCGAAAGGGTCAAGATTCCTGCTGCCGTGGCGGAGACCATCAAGGACTTCAAACCCGAGGCCACCGTGTCTTTGGTGCAGATGGACCAGACAAGCGGTGATTTCCAAATCGTCGTCGATGCCGAATGCAAGCTCCCGACCGATCAGAGGCCGGTCGTCGCGCTCAATGCCAGCCTGATTCCGGATAGAATCCGGACCGACGTGGAAGACCATCTGCGGAAACGCCTGGATTCACCCGTTCTGGATTGGGAGGAAAGCTCGGCAACCACTCCGATCATCCGCCTGCATCCGTTCAATAGCAAATTGAGGACTCCATTGGAAAAACTTCAGGCTGAAGTGGGCGAGATGGTCAATGAGGCGGTCAAGCTCGCACCTTGTTAGATGATCGGAATCAGCGAAAAATACTGCGGACAGCCCCACACCGGGGTTGCCCGCACGTCAATCACGAGCCACTGATCTTGGTTGTGACTGAAGGTGGATCCGACTCCGCGGTATTCTCGGTTTGGATAATCTCCACCGGAGCACCGTTAGGAGCGTAGGGAAGGCGCGAGATGGCGAGCCAGGCACCGTTCTCAAGACCGTTCCGCACGATCAGGGAATCCGCCGTGCTCCAGACGGGATCGATGTCGGTGCGCTGGATGACAAGCTTGTCCCGATCGATCAGATAGACCCGGTTGACGCCGCGAAGCGCGCTGCGCGGAAGCACGAAAACGTCGTCCAGCACGACCCCCTCAACCGCCGCCCTAACCGGTTGACCGATGCGGAGCTCGGGATTCCCGGAAACAAGGCCGAAGGGATCGTCGATGCGGGCAATCGTGAAAAGCTCGCGCGAGGAATCGTCGAGCGAGCCCTCGGTCCGGACGATTTTCGCCGCCCAGGTCCGGGGATTGGCAGCGGAACCCAACGCATCCGTTAGAGTCACCGGCACCGGCGCGTCGTCCTCGCGGTTGGGCAGCTTCGCATAGGCGAGCTGGGTGGCGGAAAGCGGAAGGCGGATCTCGGCATAGTCGGTGGCGAAGATTTCTCCCAGCGGAGTGGTGCCGCCGACGGCCTGGCCGAGACCGACCATTCGGGATTTCACCCTGCCGGCGAAAGGGGCGCGGATTTTCGAACGCTCCAGATTCCGTTGCGCTTGTTCGACATCCGCCCTGGCGGCGGTGACGTTGGCATTGGCTTCCTTGAGTTGCGGCACCCGCAGGACGAGAGGTGAGGGCTCCTCCTTGTAGCCGATGTCCTCCCAGTTGAGCCGGGCCTGTTTGGCACGGGCCTCCTCCTGCGCAAGAGCCGCCTCGGCGCGGGCCAATCGTGACTCGGAGGCCACCAACAGGGTGGCAAGGTCGGAGGGATCGAGCTCCAACAAGATGTCACCCTTTTCAAAAAACGCACCGTCCTCGAAGCAAGCGTTCACCACCTTGACGGTGCCGGAAACCTGCGCGGTGAGCGTGGTCAGGTGATGGGCACGCACGGTTCCCTGGGTTTCAAGAATGACCGGAAAGCGGGTGCGCCGCAGCTCGATTTTCCCCGTCTCAAGCTTCTGGGCAGGTTGGCGCACCGACTTGGGTTCCGCAACGGGTTGGCCAAGCCACATCCACGCGCCCACACCGATGGCGAGGATGAGAATTGGAACAAGGATTCGGGAAAACATGGGCGCTGAAAGGAGGCAAGCTCCACCAGATTGATTGGAATGCCAAATACGAACTCGGTGGCGTGATGCTTACGGGAATGCCCGATTTTAGCCGGCGGGCTGGGTCTGGAAGTCTCCACCGAGCGCGAGGTGGAGGTCGATGCGGTTCTGCAGGCGCTGGTTCCTGAGCCGGATCTTGGCGGCACGGGCGTTGTTGGCACGGCGCTGGGCTTCCAGCACGTTGAGGATATTCGGATTCACCCCTTCGGAATAATCCCGTTCCGCCTGCCGTTCGGCGAGGGCAGCCTGCTCAAGTTCCGAAGCGAGAAACTTCTCCTGCGCGGCGAGCGAGCGGTCGGCTGAAAGCGATGACTCGACCTCCCGGAAGGCGATGAGCGCGGATTGCGCGTAGGCGTTGAGTTGAGCGTCGTTGCGATCCAGCGATGCCCTTGCACCGGCTTTCAACGCGCCCCCCTCGCTGATGACTTGGGTAAATCTGCCGATGATCGTGGCGACAAGCCGGTCCGTATCCAGAAAATCCCCGAGGCGGGCGGTGGAGGTGCCTCCGTTGCCGGTGATGGCGAAAGACGGCAGCAGAGCCTTTCGCGCCGCGTCGGCCTGTTTCGCGCTGGCGAACAAGCGCGCACGGGCGGCGGCGAGGTCCGGCCTTCGATCCAACAGATCCGCCGGAATCCCCGCCGGGACCGTGCCGGCGAGTTGCGGAAGTTGCTTGTTGGCCCGTGCGGATCCCGACGGATATCGACCTAACAAAAGCTCCAGGGAACGGGCCGCCTCGTCGCGGTCCTGCTTGCGCTGCTCCAGCGCCCGTTGTGCGGACGAAACGTTGGTGCGGCCGAACTGGATGTCGATGGCACCCTCTCCCGTTCCCTTGTAGTTCCGCTCGATGATGCGGAGGTTTTTCTGAAACGACTCCAAGGTGGCTTCCGCGAGAACGACTTCCTGTTCCGAGGAAATGAGGTTGCACCAGGACTTCGCGGTGTTCGCCGCGAGGGAAAGCCGTGCGCCACGGTAATCCTCCAGGGCGGCCTGCTCCGAGGCGATGTCCGACTGGTTCAGGTCCCGGAGCCTGCCCCAGAGGTCGGGTTCCCATGCAGCGGTTAGATTCAGGCCGTAGTTGTGGTTTCGCGCAGCGGAGGGCGAGTCCGTGGCCGATCCATTTCCGGAAAGGCCCACCGAAGGCAGGCTGCGCGAGCGGCCGATCATGGAATTCTCCCTGGCCTCGCGGAAACGGGCGGCCGCGGACTTGAGATCACGGTTGTTCGCAAGCGCCTCGTTGACGGTCCCCGTCAGCGCTGAATCTCCGAACTCCGCCAGCCAACCACTTGAAATGCGCCCCTCGTTTCCGCGGGATGCCACCGCCCAGGATCCGGGAGTCCGGATGGACAGGTCTTCCGCAGGACGCCCGAAACGTCCGGACTCACAGGATACAGTTAGAGCAACACCGCACAAGACGGACACTCGGATAAAATCGGATGGAATCATGCGGCCGGTCGTTTCTGCTAGTTGGATGTCTCGCCACTCTTGCCTTGGTCAGGAAGGATGGGCAATTCTTCCGTGTTGCGACGGAAAGGGCGTGCATACCAAGCCCATCCCTTCCCGAGATGACCTACCAGATCCTCCGCCGCGAGGTAGGCGGCCGGAATAAGGAACAGGGTGATGGCCGTGGCGAAGAGGATGCCGAATGCAAGCGAGGTCGCCATTGGAATCAGCAGTTGTGCCTGCAAGGATGGATCAAACATCAAGGGCACCAACCCGACAAAGGTGGTGAGCGATGTCAGCAGGATGGGCCGGAACCGGCGCGTGCCGGACTGGATCACCGATTCGAACACATCCTTCCCCTCACGGGTTCGCTGGTTGATGAAATCCACCATCACCAGCGAGTCGTTCACCACCACCCCGGCCAGCGCGAGGATGCCGAAAACGGATAGATAGGACGGCGTGATTCCCATGATCATGTGCCCGAACAACGCGCCGATGGCGCCGAACGGCACTGCAAGCATCACGAAGAACGGCTGATAGAGCGAGCGGAACGGGATCGCGAGCAGGGCGTAGAGCGCGAAGAACAACGCGACTCCACCGATCAAGGTGCGCTTCTTCGTTTCCTCATGATCGGCAACATAGCCGGAGTAGCGCCAGGAAAGCTCGGGGTGCCGGTTCAGGATCGCGTCGAGACGCGGCGCGATGTTTCTTGAAATGGCGACCACATCGACATTCTCGTCCACAGGTTGCGCGGAAACGTAAACCACCTGCGCGCCGTCGATGCGCGTGATGTCCGAGCGGGCGCGTGCGAATGTCGCGCTCGCGACGCTGCGGAAAGGTGCCTCACCGCCGGACGGAGTGCGGATCCGGAGGTCATCCAGCGTGTTGAGCGACTGTCGCTGCGCAAGCGGCATGCGCACCATCACGCGGACGTCGTCGCGGTCGCGTTGGATCCGCTGGGCCTGTTGACCGAAGAACGCCGCACGCACCTGGTTGGCGAGATCGCGCTGTGTTAGACCGAGGGATTCCCCCTCGGGGCGGATGGTGATGAGAAGTTCGTCACGATTTCCGCCGGCATTGTTCCAGGCGCTGGCGATTCCCTGATAGGATTCCAGCATGTCCTCCACCTCGCGTGTGACCGCGATTTTCTCATCCGACGCGGGACCACGGATCTCGATCTTGAGCGTTTCCGTATCGTCATCCCGACCACGCCCGCCGTGTCCCCGGTCACCGGAAATTCTCAGGTTCTCGACATCGGGCATGTCACCAACGAGTTCCAGCCAGCGGTTGGCGATCTGGCTGTTTTTCGGCCCCGGTTCGGAACGCAAGCCCGGATCCAGGACATTGATGACGACATAACCCTCCCGCGGTTCCACGGTCGGCCTTCCGGTCCAACCACCGCTCGACGTGACCACGTCGCGGATCAATGATTCCCCCGTCCCGGGATCGACAAATTCCTTCCGGAGTTGATCCACCACCGAAGCGGCCTGCAGAACCCGCTGATCGGTGACTTCCACAGGTGTGTCAACGGGCATCAGGATGCGGGCGACGACCCGGTTCTGATCGATGGACGGCATGTTGACGAAGCCCAGACGACCACTTGATAGAATACCGACGGAAGCCATTGCCAACGCCGCGAAGCCCGCGAGGGTCGCGTAACGGTGCTGCGTGGTGAAGCGGAGTGCCGGGTCATAGAACTTGTCCACGAAGGTTTCCAAACCGTCGGCGATTCGCTTTTGAAAACGCTCGAAAGCGTTGAAATGCTTGCGATGCACCTTCACGTGCTTGAGGTGGCAAGGCAGCGCCAGTTTCGACTCGATCAGCGAGAAAATGAGCACCGCGCTAACAACCGGCGGGATCTGCTTGCTGAAGGATCCATAGAAGCCGTCGAAAAACATCAGCGGGATGAATGCCACGATCGTGGTCAACGCCCCGAAGGTGACCGGAACGGAGACCTCCTTCGCGCCTTCCGTCACCGCCTCGAAGGCCGGCACCCCTTCCTTGAGCTTGGTGTAGATATTTTCAGCCGTGACGATCCCGTCATCGACGACGATGCCCACCACGATGATGAATCCGAAGATGCTCATCACGTTCGCCGTCATGCCGAAGAACGGCATCATGATGAAACCACCCGCGAAGGAAACCGGAATGCCGAGCACCACCCAGAACGCGATCATCGGGCGCAGGAAAAGCCCTAACACCAGAAGCACCAGCAACCCGCCCTGGATCATGCTGGTGACCAACGTGCCAAGCCGCCCTTCCAGCTCGATCGAGGAGTCGTCCCAGACATGGAGCGAGATCCCGGTCGGAAAACGCTCGTGCGCCGTTGCCGCATACTTCTTCACCGAAGCGGCGATCCCGAGGGCGTTCTCGTCATTGAGCCGCAGGACTTCCACGAGCAGGGCAGGCTTGCCATTGAACCGTATGATCTTCCTTCCCTCCTCGAAGCCATCGCTGATCTTCGCCACATTTCCCAACCGCACTTCCGAACCCGCCTTGTTGCTGATGACGATCTTGTCGAAGTCGGCACGGGTGTAGGCCTGGCCCTTTGAGCGGATCATCAGGCTGCCCTCGTCGGTCTGGATCTGGCCAGCGGGAAGATCGAGCGAGGAACGCTGGATGGCGGTGGTTAGATCCGAAAAGGTGAGCCCGTAATCGCGCAAGCGCATGGGATCCGCCTCGATCGCGATTTCCGGCGGATTGTTGCCAAGCACGTTTGCCTGGGAAATGCCGCGGATCTCCACCAGATCATCGCGCACCCGGCGGGCCGCGCGAAAGAGGTCGGACTCCTCCATGTCTCCATAGATGCAAACCTTGATCACGTCGAACCAGGCCGCGCTGTCCGGAATCGTCACCTGTGGCGGCTCGATCTCGCCCGGCAGGTTGGTGAGGCGGGCAATGCGGGTCTTGATCTCATCCTGAAGAAGGCGGGTGTCCTGCCCCTCGTTCGCCCGCACAGTGATCCGCGCGTTCCCACTCGATGCCCGCGACTCGACAAAATCCACCCCTTGAAGTCCCTCGAGAGCTCCCTCGATGGGCAGGACCACCGAGCGCTCGACATCATCCGGGCTCCCGCCGCGGTAGGGAACCGTGATTTCCACCTGATTGAAAACCATCGCCGGTTGCACCTCGAGAGGCACCTTCTCCACCAATGACCATGCACCCCACAGCAAAACACCGAAGAGCAGGAAGTTTGCCGCGATGTCATTTCGCGCGAACCAACGAATCATAGGCCGTCTCTTACGGGGCGATCAGGGGTGTGTCTAACGCGGTATTGCCATTTGCCCGAATTAAACGGCCAACACGAACACATGAAAAACGGCAAAAATTGCAGCCCCCCTTGAACAATGCTTTCAAATCAGCCCGAGCACCTTCGCGAGGTGATCGTCCGGCTTCACCTTCGGCAGGACCGCCTTGATCTTGCCATCCGGACCGATGATGAAGGTGGTGCGCTCGGTGCCGAAATAGGTTTTCCCATACATGCTTTTCTCCACCCACACGCCGTAAGCCTCGACGATCTTGTGATCCTCATCGCTGAGGATCGGAAACGGCAGGCTGTGTTTCCTGATGAATTTCTCATGGCTCCTGATCGGGTCGATGCTGACTCCGAAGACCTTTGCCTTCGCGGAAATTTCGGCCCAGCCGTCACGCAACGCACAGGCCTGCTTCGTGCATCCGGGAGTGTCGTCCTTCGGATAAAAATACAACACGACGGTCTGCCCCTTGAGGTCGGACTGTTTCACCTGGGTGGCGGAGGCATATTCACCTCCGACGGCTTCTGCGGAAAATGCGGGCGCTTTGGAACCGGGTTTGGGTTGATCGCTCATGCCGTGATTCATAGACGTGTCACGCGATCGCGCAAGAGGACTCTGGTGGATTTTCCAGCGCCTTCGTCAAGGCACACCCGTCACCGTGACCCGATAGAAACGCTTGCCGTCGGGTGCTGGCACGCTGCCGTTGTCGGTCCACATTTTGGAGGACCCGTCCCCGACCACGGCAGCCGACCCATGCTCCCAATTCAACAGGTCCGGACTCCAATCCACCTGATAGATCCTGTCAAACTGGGTCGGATAGGTCACGACCACGTCGTCGGTTTCCGCATCACGGGTCGTGAACCACTGGTAGCGGTCCGACGCATCGGCCTGCAATCCGAGGAGGTATTCGTCGCGATTGGAAATGCCGTCGTGGTCGTGGTCCAACAGGGCGTCGCCCGCGTCGAGGCGGTTGAGGCCATTGTTGATCTCATACTCGTCGGGGATGCCGTCCATGTCGGTGTCCGCAGCGCCTTGCTTGATCATGGTGAAGGTGTCCGGCGTGCTGCCGTTTTCCCGGATGAAGGTGGCGTCGAGTCGGGTTCCGTTCACATCCAGCACCAGTGATCCCAGGTTGTTGAGACTGATGAAATGCGCGGGATGGTTGAGGGTTCCACCGCTGATCTGGCCGGACGAACCCGGCACGACATAGACCGCGCCGAAATGGTCGCGCGGCCCCGTAAGCGGCTTGATGTAGGCACCGCTTCCCAAGGGTCGTCCGCTTCCTCCATCTTTCTTCATGTCAGCGGTCAAGGTGCCGGAGAGCCCGTAATGTCCGTCCAGCAGATAACTGCGCTCATAGCTGTGGCTATGTCCGCTCAGGACGAGATCGACGCCGCCCGCTTCAAGAATGGGCAGGATGTTCGCGCGCATCTGGATCAACGGCGTTTCGGTATCCGAGTTGTGCGATCCCTTGGTGTAGGGCGGATGATGGAAAATGCAGATGATCCAGGTGCTCGTGGTCGAGGCGAGATCGTTTGTTAGCCAGGTGGCCATGGCACCGCCCGGGGAACGGTCCGCAGTCATCGAATCCAAGCTGATGACATGGATGTTTCCATAATCGAAGGAATAGTAGTGCTCGGTGCCCGAGGAAACGCCACCACATTGGCCCGCTTTCGGAAAGGTATAGATATTGAAATAAGGATAGGTATCGACGTAGGAGGTGGACTGGCCGGTCTCGTGGTTGCCAAGGCAGGACCAGAAGGGAACCCGCCGCATCAGGCTGCCGTAGATATCGAACACCTTCGCCTGGAACTCGCTGTCGAGCCCGGTGTTGTAGGCGTTGTCACCTAACTGAAGCACGACATTCGGGTCACGCGATCCGGTCCAGGTGTAGAAGGCGTCGCGCACGCTGGTCTGGTTGGACGTCCCTGTTCCGGCATCGCCGAGCACCCAGATGCGGGTGTCGGGCGTGGTCCCGGCGGCTGGCGGGGTCGTGAACCGGTGGTTGGAATCCCCGCCGGCAAGCGTGTCAACCGCGGACCCCACGCTGTAGAAATAGGTCGTGTCAGGCGAAAGCCCCGTGAGGGTGACCTCATGGTCAGTGGTGGCGGAGACCTCATCCGTTGATGCCGTTAGAGAAAGGGCCGATGGTCCGTATCTCACCCGCCCTGTCACGCTCTGGCTGCTGCGCCAGCGGAGGGTCATGGTGGTGGGACCCGCCTGTTGGAGATAGGCGGTGCGGGTGAGCGTCCCCGATCCGGCACCCGGGTTCACGGTGATGGTGGTGACTGCCGAGCCCGTGACATTCGAGTCGTTGTCAGTCGCCCTGGCGGTGAGATCGTAGGCTCCACTAACGACTCCAGCCCAGGCGTAGGTGTAGGGTGAGGTCGTGTCTTCACCCACTTTCGTAGCACCTTGGTAGAACTCGACCTTGGTGATACTGCCGTCGGTGTCGCTCGCGGTTGCGGCCAGGTTGACGGTGGCGGGTGCGATGAACGGGTCCGCGGCCAGTGGTGATGTCAGGGAGACGGATGGCGCGTTTCCTACCTGGGTTCCGGACGTGACGATGCTCACGTTATCGAGTCCGAAGACCTGATCCGGGGATGTCTGCGTGGCATTGTCGTCCATCCAGCGGAGCAGGAGAATGGCATTGTTCGCCCAGGCCGGACCAAAGCTAACAGTGGTGGCTGGCATCGTGGTGGTTCCCGTGGAATTCGGCACATCGGTGAGCGTTGGATTCAATGTCGCGACATTGTTCCACGTTGTGCCACCATCGAGACTGTAGAAAAGCCAGTAGCCGGGTAAGTCATTGACCGTGGAAGGGGCCGTGAAACGGCGGGTGTCGTAGCTGACGTCGATCGAGGTGATGGAAACTCCGGTGGTGTTCGTCAGGGAAAGCTGTAGGGCCACGCCCGCGCCTGTCGTCGGCGAGGTGCCGAGGCAGCGATCGGCGGTCGATGCAGGAAGCGCGAGGTTGTATCCACTTGTGTCGCTTTTGCCGGTGAATGTCGTGGCTGCCGCAACGGTGTTGTTTTCCGTCCCTCCGACCACCCCGCTGCTTGGGATGGAAGTTGTCCAGGTGGAGTTGCTGCCGCCGAAAGCCCCGAAGACAGACCAACCGACTGGCGGAGCGGTTCCGGTGGTTCCCATGGCGTCGAAGTTCTGCTGATAGGGACTGGTGAAATTCACGGCACCGGCGTGAGTCGCCAATCCAAGCAGGCAGGCGAGCAAGAGATCGTGGATCTTGGGTTTCATTTGAGAACGTTGGAGGTTGAGGACGATTCGCCAGAGCCCAAGGATTGGAGAGCAACGCCTGTCTGTTCTAGCAGAAGGCTCATGGCATGTGAATTCCGTTGGGAAATGGGCAGTTTGAGAAGGTGGTCCCGAAGCCCGGTCCATGCGGCGACGGACTCTGGAATCCTGTCCGCCTTAGCAAGAATACTGGCCCGCCTTGCCATCCACGGCTCGGGTCGTTGCACGGATTTCTCCAATCCCGAGACTCTCGCGAGCGCCGAATTGAAACGCCCGAGTGATTCCTCCATCTCCAGCGCCTTGCAAACCAGCGACGGGATTTCACCCAGCCTAGAAATGCCTTCCTCCAGGTCTTCCAGCGCGGCTTCGGGATGCCCCGCCGCGACCGAGGCTTCCGCCGTTTCCACAAAGAGGTCCGGCTCGGGACTCCGCGTCCTGGCCAAGGCCCGATGGAAATCCGCCACCGCCGACTCGTGATCTCCCAATGCAAGCTCCACCCTGGCCCTTGTCGCAAATCCATCCGGAGATTCGGGATTCGCCTTCACAAATTCATCCAATGCCGTCTTCGCCAACCGCAGCTTGCCTCCAGCCATCAGGGCCTTTCCCCGGACAAGAGCGACCGGATACTTTCCAGGTGCGAGTTGGTTCGACTTTTCGAGGTCGAGAAGCGCCCGCATCCAGTCGCCATGAAGGTAGTGCAGCTCGGCCCGATGAAACCAGATCCCCCCGTTGCACGGATCCGTGGCGATTTGTTCGTCGGCGATCCGGATTTCCTCATCGTAGCCGCCATGACCCATCGATGGTCCCGAGACGATCATCCAGAAGAACCCCAGGCAGACAACTTGCAATCTCACCTTGCCAACCTGTCGGCAAGCCTGGAACCGTTTGATCGCATGGCCGGGTAAATTCATGGGCTTATTCAATGAAGTCTCGATCCAATGAAGCACAAACGCGGATTGCAAGCATCGACTTGCGGTGTAAGCTCGGCACCCACGAACCCGTGCCGATGGACGACCTAACCGATTTTTACCAGTCCGTCATTCTCGACCATTCCTCCAGGCCGAGGAATTTCTCCGTGTTGCCGGACGCTAACAGGATCGGTGTCGGGGACAATCCGACCTGCGGCGACAAGGTCACGATTTACCTGCATCTGGAAGGTGACGTCATCACCGGAATCAGCTTCCAGGGAAAAGGTTGTGCGATTTCCCAGGCCTCCGCATCGATCATGACGCTCCGGCTCAAGGGCAGGACCCTGGACGAGGCGGAAACCATTTATTCCAGATTTCACGAAATGATCACCACTGGCGAATGCGGCGGCGACGAGCTTTCGGAAACGGCTGCCCTCGCCGGGGTGCATCGATTCCCCTTGCGCATCAAGTGCGCTACACTCGGCTGGCACGCGGCGCTGGATGCCGCGAATCGCCCGTAGTCGTATGGTCTTCGGGGACTTGGTGAAATTCCTTAGGCTTCTCGAAATGCCTTACGTCCCGTTACCGAATGTGGCTTGCGCTTTTCACACAGGAGCATTCCCTTGCATTTCATGATCTCGCTCAATGTCAACGGACAGGTCCATCAGGTGGATGTCCCGTCCAATACCCCGCTTCTCTGGGTCTTGCGTGATATCCTTTTTCTCACCGGCACCAAGTATGGCTGCGGAATTTCAGTTTGCTGGGCCTGCACGGTCCTGATCAACGGCAAGGAAGACAAGTCATGCGACGTGACCGTGGGCTCGGCCGCTGGAAAAACGATCACCACCATCGAGGGCCTTTCCACCCTTTCCCCGGATCCGAACAACCCGCTCAACCGCTTGCAACAGGCATGGATCGACCATCAGGTGCCCCAGTGCGGATATTGCCAGTCCGGCATGCTCATGCGCGCGGCGGCACTCCTGATCGAGCACCAGGGCGAGGACAATCCGATTCCATCCGACAGTGCCATCAACGGCGCCATGCAGAACATCTGCGTCTGCGGCACTTACCAGCGCGTCAAGGCCGCCATCAAGAGCGCCGCCTCGGGTGTCTGAAACCAACCGCAATCCAATGATCCCTTCACCTGTTAGCAAGGCCTGCAAGCTCGACCGCCGCGAGTTCCTCAAGGTCACCGGCGGCTTCCTGCTCGCTGTTAGTTTCGACGCGGCAACCAACCGCGCGATGGCTGACACGCCTGCCACCAGCGTGTCCGCATTCATCCGCATCGGTGCCGACGAATCCATCACCATCCTCGTGGGTGGCGGGGAAATGGGCCAGGGCATCTTCACCGGACTTTCCATGGCCGCAGCCGAGGAGCTCAAGGTGAGTTGGGAAATGGTGAAGGTCGAACCTCTTCCAGCCAGCCTTTCGTGGCTTTCAGCAGGAAGCGGTGGCATCCGGTCACGACTTCCCACTTTCCTCAAGGCGGGTGCCGCCGCCCGCGAAATGCTGGTGAAAGCCGCAGCGCAAACCTGGGGCATCGCCGTCACCGATTGCCAGGCGATCAACGGCTCGGTGAAAAACCTCATCACGAACGAAGCCCTCAGCTACGGCACCCTCGCACCACTTGCCGCCGCGCTGCCGGTGCCTACGGCTCCTGCCCTGACTCCCTCCAGCGCCTACACGATCATCGGCACTCCCGCCGCACGTCCCGACCTTCCGTCGAAGACCAACGGCTCTGCGAAATACGGCCTCGACGCGGTCGTCCCCGGCATGGCTTTCGCCATCATCAAACACGCGCCGACCATGGGGGGCACCCTCAAGAACACGCCTTCCGTCCCATCCGGGGCCAGCGCCGTCGTCCCTCTCGACAATGCATACGCCCTCGTCTCATGGCTGCCCGGTGCCAACACCTGGGGCCTGATGGAAACCGCCAAGAACGTCAACGCAAGCTGGAACAAGCTACCCGACGTGAACCTGCTAGACAGCAATGTCTTCAAGTCGCAGGCGATGAATCTGCTAGGTCGCGGCACGCCTTATATCTCGGAGAAATCCGGTGACGTGGACGTCGCGTTCGCCGGCGCGGACCAGGTGATGGAAATGACTTACACGCTGCCCTACCTCCCGCATGCCTGCATGGAGGTGCTCAACTGCACCGTCCGCATGACGCCCGCCACCGGCACCCCGACCGCCTGTGAAATCTGGGCTCCCACCCAGGCACCCAACTCGGTTCTAACGACCGCCGCCGCCGTGACCGGGCTACCAAAGTCCGCCATCACTGTCTATCCGATGTTCATGGGTGGTGGCCTTGGCCGGAAATTCGAACAGGACTACATCACCCAGGCGATCCGCACGGCGATGGCCGTCGGCCGTCCGGTAAAGCTCACCTGGCCACGCGAGGAAGACATGGCGCGTGACCAATACCGGCCCATGGCAGTCACCCGCATCAAGGTAGGACTCGATGGAAGTGGCAACATCACCGCATGGGCGAACCGCCATGTTTCCCCATCCATCTCCGCACAGCGCGGGCGGAACCTTGGCGCAACCGGCGATGCGAATGCCACCGAGGGAGCGACCGCCTTGCCCTACAAGTTTGGCAACCGCCTCATCGACTACGTGGTCCATCCATCGCCCATCCCGGTCGGTTACTGGCGCTCGGTTGGTTACTCCATCAACTGCTTCGCCGTGGAAAGCGCGATCGACGAGGCCGCGCTCGCTGCCGGTGTCGATCCCCTGCTCTTCCGCCAGAGAATGCTCGCCTTCAGCACCGATCCCCTCGCCTCGCGCACGCTCAATGTTCTGAATGCCGCCGCCGCTCTGGCCGGTTGGGACACGCCGCCTCCCGCAGGGCGCGCACGCGGCATCGCGGTCGGCCAGGCCTTCGGAACCATCGTCGCGGAAGTCGCCGAACTCTCGGTCACGCTCACCGCCGGAGTCGTCACGAATTTCACCCTGCACAAGGTCTCCTGCGCCGTCGATTGCGGCACCGCCGTCAATCCTGACTCGGTCGAGGCCCAAATGCAGGGCGGAATTTTCCACGGTCTCAGCGCCGCGAAATGGGGTGAGCTGAAATGGACCGCCGGAGTTTCCAGCGTGAAGAATTTCAACAAATACCGCATGACCCGTCTCGGCGAGGCACCGGTGATCAGTGTCCAGGTCGTCAACAGCGGCGCGCCCATGAGCGGCTGCGGCGAACCCGGCGTGCCCCCCATCGCGCCCGCCATCGCCAACGCGATCGCGAAGCTCACCGGCCAACGTTTTCGAAACCTGCCTTTCTTTCCAGGCGCAACGATGGCAGGTTAGCCACCATGAAAACGATCAAGGCCATCGTGGAACTCGCGGGAAATTTTCCTGCAACGGAAAAGATGGCGATGGCCACCGTCGTGAATGTCCGTGGCTCGGCCTACCGTAGGCCGGGAGCACGCATGTTGATCGCACCCGATGGACAGGCCGTCGGCACCATCAGCGGTGGTTGTCTTGAAAACGATGTGCGCGAGCGCGCGGCGGTGGTCGCTACTAACGGAAAACCTTCCCTCGTGACCTACGACTCGACCGCGCCGGACGACATCGTCTTCGGTCTCGGACTCGGCTGCAATGGAATCGTCCAGGTCCTCATCGAACCGGTCAATCCGAGTGATGAAAAGGGATTGATTCCCTTCTTCGCATCCTGCGTCGCACGTCGTCAGACCGGACGCGTTGCCACGGTTTTCCGGTCGGAGACAATTCCGTTAGGAGCGCGGTTCATGCGTTGGCCGGACGGAAGCATGCATTCCAATTTCAATGATCCCGTCCTGACAACCGCGTTGATCGCCGCGTTTCAGGAGACCCACCACCGCCGCACCGCCATCCGCTCCATTGATCTGCCGGATGGCCGTAGCGCGGGCGTGTTGATCGAGGCCATCGCGCCACCCGTTCCGCTCATCATCTTCGGCGCGGGTGACGACGCGATCCCGCTTGCGAATCTTGCCAAGCTCATCGGCTGGCACGTCACCGTGATCGACGCCCGTCCGGCCTTTCCGACACCGGAGCGCTTCCCCATGGCGGACTCCGTCCAATGTCTCACCGCCGACGAACTCGCCTCCAGCCCCGGAGTGGTTTTCCCGCCCGAGACCATCGCGATGATCATGACGCACAGTTTCACGAAGGATCGCGAACTGCTTCGCTTCCTTCTTTCCCGCCCGCTCAAGTACCTCGGCATCCTCGGTCCGAAAAGCCGCACCGGAAACCTGTTGATGGATCTGGAGTGCCACCATCCACCGGCGTATCTGCACGGTCCCGCCGGGCTCGACATCGGCGCGGAAACTCCCGAGGAAATCGCGGTTTCCATTCTATCCGAAATGCAGGCGGTTCTCTCCAGGCGCGATGGCGGCCCGCTCCAGGAGCGCGACGGTCCGATTCACGATCCGGTCGATCAAAACCTAACCGTCCTATGAAAACCGGTATCGTCATCCTCGCCGCCGGAGAATCCGCCCGCATGGGCGAGGCGAAGCAATTGCTCGATTTCCACGGCAAGACCTTGCTCCAACACGCCATCGACACCGCCCTCGCCATCCCGGATGCGCGGATTGCCGTGGTCCTTGGCGCGCGCGCTGACCGGATCCGGAATCAATGCGATCGATCGCCCGTCCTCGTCGTGGAAAACCCGGATTGGAAAACGGGCATGGGAAGCTCTGTTAGCTCGGGGCTCCGTGGCGTGCTCGATGACACCCCCGAGATCGACGGGATCATCTTCCTCACCTGTGACCAACCCCACCTGACACCTTCAATTCTAACGAAGCTGATCTCAGCACGCATGGACTCGGCATGTACCATCGCGGCTGCGGAATACGATGATTCGCTCGGGGTGCCCGCCCTTTTCGACAAATCCTTGTTCCCCGAACTGCTGGCTCTGGATGGCGCTTCCGGTGCACGTCAGGTCATCCGGAAACATCGTGACCAAGCGGTGGCTGTTCCATTTCCCAAAGGCTCGATCGATATCGACACCCCATCCGACTACGCGCGATTGCGCGAACCCGAAACCATCACACACGCATGAAACTCACGAATTTCATTTCCCTGACGAGCGCGCTCATGGCGGCCGCCGCGCAAGCCAACACGCTCACCGTAACCACCACCGCCGACACCGGTGCGGGATCCCTCAGGGCACAGATGGCGGCAGCGGCCAGCGGTGACACCATCAACTTCGCGGTCACCGGAACCATCACCCTGACCACGGGGGAAATCCTCGCCACCGCCAAGGACCTCACGATCTCGGGCCCCGGCGCGACCAGTCTAACCATCACCACCAACGGCACCACCCGCGCGCTCAGGTTCATCAATTCCAGCCCGGCTATCCAGGGAATCACCTTCAACAATTGCAAGGGCCTGCCAGGCGACATCGACACCGGTGGAGCCGTCGCCGTGGACAATTTCTCCTCCGGTGGCTCGGCGAAAATCACTTTCATCAACGACTGCGCCTTCACCAACAACCAATCCGGCTGGGGGGGCGCGTTGGACATCTTCAACGGCGGACTCGTTTTGAGCCGCTGCACCTTCAGCGGCAACACCTGCACTGGGCTCGCGTTCAGCACCACCGGCGGTGGCGGAGCCCTGAGCATCGGCCCGACCGTAGCCTCATCCATCACCAACTGCACCTTCTCCGCTAACAGCCAGAACGGTGCCGCCGCAGGACAGCCCGGCGGTGGAGCCATCTACAACTACGGCTCCGGCCACGCCGATCCCCCAGCCCTTGCCGTCACGCATTGCACCTTTTACGGAAACATCGACGCTTCCGCCGCCGCGGGAGCCATCAAGGGCAACGACACGAACAGCTATCTAACATGGGCCGAGCTGGAAAACTGCCTGCTCGTCGGCAACCAGGCACCCGTCAGCATTCTCAGGAATTTTTCCGGCGCTTCCGCTGGTCCCTTGGCCCATGCCTATGGATCGCTCGGCGGAAATGTCACGGACGAGTCGCTTAGCAGCGCGCAATTCATGACGACCGCCTTGGACTCGGTGGGCAGTGCCTCGCTCGCGTCCACGGTTTCTCCCACCCTCGCGTTGAATGGAGGAGTCACCAAGACCCACATGATCCTCCGTGGCTCGCCCGCACAACGCGTCGGTGTCGCCTCGCCCGCCATTGCAGATCAACGCGGCGCTCTCCGCCATTCGTTATCCGACGCAGGCTCCTACGAACTCATCGAACCGGAAATCAGGCTCTCTCTTGCCGGAACTCCCATCCCCGAGGGTGGATCACTTGACCTTGGCTCGACGGCTTTCGACACCGCGGTTTCGAAAGTCCTAACCGTCACCAACACGCAATCCAGTGCTTTCGCCAGCGGCCCCTTGATTCTCTCCAATCCTTCATTGCCCGCTGGAATCTCCATCACCGGCTTCCCAGTTGCCGGACTTGCCAATGGCGAATCCGCCAACTTCACCCTGACTCTCGAATCATCCGTCCCCGGCCTCTTCGACGCGCCGATGTCGTTCACGGGCAATGACGCATTTAACCCGGACCTCGCAACTACCGCGCTTGGATCTCCAAACTCCCACTCCCTCCAGCTCGCCGGTCTCATCACCGACACCATGGCCCACTGGCGCGAGCAAACATTCGGCGCGAACGCCGGAAACGAGGAAATCGCGGGCGACAACGCCAACCCGGCAGGCGACGGCATCGTGAACCTCCTGAAATATTCCCTCGGCCTCGATCCGAATGTTTCCTATCCACCTAACACCTCTGTCAGCGCCGATCTCGCCCCATCCGGATTCCTGACCATGAGCGTTACCCGGAACCCGGCGACAACCGATGTTCAGTTGTCAGTGGAGGTCACGGGAAATCTCAACTCGTGGGACGCGGAAGGCGCAACCGTCGATGTCGATACCCCGACGACACTTCAGGCCCACGACAACACCCCAATGTCCGCCGCCACCTCCCGCTTCATCCGCCTCAAGGCCACCCGGCCATGACGAGGATCAAACGCTCCTCCGCCCCTGCATCGCGCGCATGAGCGTGAGTTCGTCGGCGTGTTCAAGACCACCACCCGCCGGCAGGCCTTGGGCGATGCGGGTGAGCCTGCAATTTCTCCCGCGCAACAGGTCTGCTAGGTAGTTCGCGGTCGCCTCCCCTTCCACGTCCGATCCCAGCGCGAGGATCACCTCGATTTCCTCGACGGCCGCCTCGATCCGCCTCACCAGCGAGGGAATGCGCAGGTCTTCCGGCGACACCCGGTCCAGCGGCGAGAGCTTTCCTCCCATGCAATGGTAGCGGCCACGGAACGACCCCGATCGTTCTAACGGAAGCACGTCGGTCGCCTGCTCGACGACGCACAGAAGCCGGTCGTCACGCATCGGGTCATCGCACACCTCGCAACCGGCTTCCGTCGCGAAGAATCCGCAGACAGGGCAAGGCCGGATCGCCGCCTTGGCAGCTAACAGGGTTTCGGCGAGCGGCGCGGTGTTCGCCTTCGGGCTTTGCAAAAGCCAGACCGCGATGCGTTCCGCGCTGCGTGGACCGACCCCCGGCAAGCGCTTGAGCTCGCCGATCAATTCCTTGACGGGTTCCGGAAAATCAGCGCGCTTCATTTGGACTTGTTAGCTGGAGGTTGATCAGGACCGTCGCAGGGCATGCGGTGCTTTCCAGCGTAAACCAAGGCACATACCCCGGACCAGAATGTAGCGATCCACGGTGCCCCGATTTCGGGAGCATGCGCAGCGAGCGCAAGAACAGGCGCCCAGCCCGCGATCACAACCATCGACGAGACCCAGATCATCACCCGCCGCCAGGTGCCCGCCACGTTGAGGATGGCGAACGGGATTCCGAAGGCGAACACGAACACAAAAAACCAAATCGACCAGTCCGGCAGCGCCTTGGGAAACGCGTCGATATCTCCATTCGAAGAGAGCCTGGAAACCATCGTGTTCACACGACCCGTGATCTTCAACAATCCCAAACCGGCCACCAGGACCACCGACAACAATCCAATGGCCGGCGCGGCGATCTTGACGTGTCCCACATGGCTGGGCGAATTGGATTTTCCGTTAGACATTCAGTTTGCGTGTCGCCAGTTCCTGCGGTGCATTGGTCGGTGGCACCGGCGACAACCCCACCAGCAAACCCGTCCCGCCGCTCCCTGTCAACCGGTGGTCCTGAGCTCTCGATTTCGGGCTCAATTCAGGCACGATTTCCGCTCTCTTCAGCGCCTGGCGAAATATCCGCAACCCGGTCTGGAAATCGGACATATCCAGCCGCTACAATCACCTGCCTTCGAACCATCGCCCCATGAGATTCCCTGTTCCTCTCCGTCGCGTCGCCATTGTCGCGACCCTGATCCTCCTCGTGTCCTTGGGCCTCATCTGGCAATTGCGTGTCTCGTCGCATTCGGAGGCGGATCGATCAACGCCATCAGCCGGGGAATTTGCGGAAAATTCCAATGTTGCGGACGATATCGCTGGGAAAAAATCCGCTGGTGACTCGACCAAGGATCAGGAGACACAGCCGCCCGCTGCTTCGGTGGCGTCATCGACGCTGCCTGACAACACACCGCCGACATCCTCCGCGCCGATGAATGTCCCGGCGGGCAACGGACCTCCCGAAATTTCCACCCGTGCAATTGCCGCCAAGGGCAGAACCGTCGCGCAAATCCTGCAAGACGCCGACATGACCGACCCTGACACCCGCGCAAGGGTCGTGGCGGAAATGAGGTTGCTGGAGGAATCCCAAAAGCTGGCCGTCGAGACCAAGGCGAATGAACTCGGCATTCCGCTCCGGATCGAGGGTCCGGGCCACAAGCTTTCCACTCTTTACGACATCCGGGATGGCAAACCGCTCTATCGCACGACACTCAATGCCAACGCCGCAATTTCCAGCGGTGCCAACCTGCTGTCTCCCTCGCCATACAGCCTGAACGGCTCCGGTATCAGGGTCGGCGTTTGGGATGGCGGCTCGGTGCGCAGCTCCCACCAGGAACTAACAGGGCGAGCCACCAAGAAAAACGCCTCGGCCGCCGAGGATGACCACGCGACCCACGTGGCAGGGACCATCGGAGCCTCGGGTGTGCAACCTGCCGCCAAAGGCATGGCACCCCAGATCAACATCGATTCCTACGACTGGAATTCCGACTACGCGGAAATGGCCGCCGCCGCGACCACAAGCGCGGGCGATGCGACCGGCCTCCCTCTTTCCAACCACTCCTACGGCTACAACGCCGTCACCGCGGACATGGGACGTTATGAAGCCGAAGCCGCCGCCGTCGATGCCGTGGCCGCCAGTCTCCCCTACTATCTGCCATTCTGGGCCGCGGGAAATGAGCAGGACACCCTCACCGCAAAGGGCGGCTATCAGTCGATCACCTTCAACGGTTTGGCGAAAAACCTCATGACCATCGGAGCTGTCGATGATGCCGTCACCTCCGGAGTTCGCGATCCGGCAAAGGGACTTATCGCCTATTTCTCCAGCCTCGGCCCCTGCGATGACGGGCGCATCAAGCCCGACATCGTGGCTAACGGAATCAACCTCTACTCGTCCGTCGCCACCAGCAACACCTCCTACGACGGCACCTACAGCGGCACCAGCATGGCCACTCCCAACGCCCTGGGCTCGGCATCGCTGCTGGTCCAACTCTACGCCCGCGAGTTTTCCGGCCAGAGGATGCGTGCCAGCACGCTCAAGGCCTTGCTGATTCACACCGCCGACGACATCGGCACCACCGGACCGGACTACAAGTATGGCTGGGGACTCATCAATGTGAAAAAGGCCGCGGACCTGGTTCTCGCCCACAAGGCCAGCCTCGCCGCGCCGAAGATGATCGAAGGTAGCATCACCACCGCCGCTTCGACCAAAACCCACACCTTCACCTGGGACGGCGTCAGTCCGATCCGCGCCACCGTCTGTTGGACGGATCCTGCTGGCACCGAGCAAACCGGCGCCGACAGCCGCACCGCCAATCTCAAGAACAATCTCGATGCGAAGATCACCGCACCGAACGGAACCACGATCTATCAGCCTTACGTGATGCCGTTTGTCGGCACCTGGACGACCGCATCAATGGCGAGCGCCGCGACCACCGGGAAGAACAACGTGGACAATGTCGAGCAGGTCTATCTGGCCGCTCCATCACAAGCAGGAAATTACACCGTGACCGTCTCCCTGAGCGGAGCACTGACCGGTGGTAGCCAGGTCTATTCCCTGATCATTTCCGGCAGCACCGATGTTGAAAGCAACCCACCGCCCACCATCGTTCTAACTTCTCCGGCGGTTGGAAGTTCTTTCCTGTCGGGTGTTCCGGTGACGGTTTCCGCCACGGCCGCCGACGTGGCGCTCGGCGGCGCTCCGGGAACAGTCAGCCAGGTGGAATTCTTCAATGGTACCACGTCAATCGGCGTCGATACCACCGCGCCCTATTCGTTGAACTGGTCTCCGCCTGCCAGCGGCACCTACACGATCACCGCCAAGGCCACCGACAGCGAGGGTGTTTCCGCCACGTCCACTGCGGCGGTGATCACCGTGCTCTCCGGTGATGGCACCCCGGTCATTTCCTCATTCACGCCAACCGGCGGCCCCGGCGGTTCGCTTGTCGTTCTAACTGGTTCAAACTTTGTCAACGTCACTTCGGTGAAATTCAATGGGACCGACGCGGTGTTCACCGTGGATTCGTCGAACCAGGTCACCGTCACTGTTCCCGCGCTTGCGACCAGCGGAACGATTTCCGTGGTCAATTCCTACGGCACCGGAACCAGCGTCGGCAGCTTCACCGTCGAGGTGGCGCCCGTCCTCATCAGCCAAATCTATGGCGCGGGTGGCAACAGCGGAGCCACTTACAAGCAGGACTACGTCGAACTCTACAATCGCGGCACCTCCACCGTCAGCGTCGCCGGTTGGTCGGTGCAATATGCGTCATCTTCCGGCACCACCTGGCAAGCGGTCACGCTTTCCGGATCCATCGCCCCGGGCAAATATTATCTGGTCGGACTCGGAGGCGGTTCTTCCGGCACGACCCTGCCGACACCGGACGCAAGCGGCAGCATCGCCATGAGCGCGACCACCGGCAAGATCGCCCTGAGAAACAACGCCACCGCGCTAACAGGATCGTCGCCGCTCGGTGTGAGCGGAGTGCAGGACTTTGTCGGCTTCGGCACGGCAAATGCCTTTGAAGGTGCAAAGGCACCTGCCCCGTCCACCACCACCGCGATCTTCCGGACCGGTGGCGGTGCGACGGATACCAACAACAACGCGGATGATTTCACGGCCGCCGCACCTTATCCTCGCATCTCGGCATCCGGCCCCGCCATCACTCCGGTGATCACCAGCGCCCCAACAGCAGCCGGATCCGCAGGCACGGCATTCACCTATCAGATCACCGCGTCGAATGTCCCGACATCCTACAATGCGGCCGGATTGCCCGGCGGACTCACCGTCAATACCACCACCGGTGCCATCACCGGCACTCCCACGGCGCCAGGAACCTTCAATGCCACAATCTCCGCCTCAAACACCGCGGGGACTGGCACCGCGCCGCTCACTCTCACCATCAATCCGGGAAGCGGCACCAATCTCCTGAATGAGAACTTCGTCTCGATCACAACCGGGAGCAGCACCAACGGCGCGGATTCGGGCATCTCATGGACCGGCAATACCAATTTCCCCACCGTTTCCGCGGCCTATCAGGCGGGCGGAGCCGTAAGGATTGGTGCCAGCGGAAACATCGGCTCGATCACCAGCAAAACCCTCAACCTGAGCCCCAACTCGGGCAATTTCCTCGTCAGCTTCAAGGTCAAGGGATGGACCACTGTCGAAGGCAATATCAAGGTGACGGTGACCGGCCTGACACCTCAAACTGTTACATACTCCAGCACGATGGCGGACAGTTTCGAAACAAAAACGCTGTCATTCTCCGGCGGCCAGGCGAACTCGACCATCAAGTTTGAAACCACGGCCAAGCGCGCTTTCCTGGACGACATCCTGGTCTATTACACCGCCGCCACGACGACTCCCGTGATCGGCACCTCCGGCAGCCTAACCGCCGTGAGCACGACTTATGGCGTCGCTTCCCCGACGACTGCAACCTTCAACGTTTCCGGGACGGACCTGACGGCCGGCGTGCTGGTGACACCGCCCGCCGGCTTCGAGGTTTCCCTAACCGAATCCTCCGCCTACTCGTCCACGGTAACGATTCCGGCGTCGGGCACTCTTGCCAGCACCGCCGTTTTCCTCAGGCTGGCGGCGGGCACCACCGCGGGCTTCTACTCCGGCAATGTGGTTTGCACCAGCACGGGCGCGGTTCCAGTGAATGTCCCAACCTCCACCAGCGAGGTGCGCTTGAAATTGCTGACCATCACCGCGAACAACCTGAGCAAGACATTCGGAACTTCGCTGGTGCTCGGATCCGGACAAACGGCATTCACCTCCAGCGGACTCGTCGGCTCCGAAAGCATCGGCTCCGTCACCCTGACCGCGAGCGGAGGCACGGCACCTAACGACTCCACCGGTGGCTACTCCCTCACACCAAGCCTCGCCACCGGAGGAACTTTCGATCCCGGCAACTACGATCTCGACTATGTCGCCGGAACCCTGACCGTCACCAGCCCCATGTATTCCGACTGGCTTGCGAACTACTCCGTCGGTGCGCTCACCGGCCTGAATGACGATGCCGACCAGGACGGGCTCCCTAACGGAATCGAGAACATCCTTGGCACCGCTCCCGACGCGTCGAACACGGGATTGTCCCTCGTTTCAGCGACCGGAAACAAGCTGGTCTTCCGCCACACACGGTCCAACACCCCCGCCGACGACCTGACAGCGAGCTATGAGTGGTCATCCGACCTACGAACATGGCTCCCGTCGGCCGCGACCGAAGGCAACACCACTGTCACCATTGTAACCTCCACCATCACGGACAACCCAACGCCCGACAACGACCTCGTCGAGGTCACCGCGACAGTCACCGGCACTCCCACGTCCCGGATCTTAGTCCGTCTCAAGGCCACGCAGCCTTGAGGCAAAGGATCATTCGTCCTGGCTGCTCAGGTCGTCTGCGGTGCCTTCGATTCCATCCGGTCCCGAACTCAGGATCTCATACTCCGCCGGATCCTTGCTACCAGGGAATCGGTAAGAATACGGATTTCCCCACGGGTCCAGCGGAACCTTGGACATCAACTTCGTCCACTGAGCCGGAACTGGCTCAATTGTCGGCTTTTCCACGAGGGCTTCGAGGCCTTGAGACGTTGACGGAAAACTTCCATCAGTTAGCTTGTAGCATATCAGCAAGGTTTCAAATGATTTGAATTCGCCGGGCACTTTTGAAGCTTTCGTCATTACGCAACAGCCACGGTCGGGATCGAGGAAAACAATCCAATAGGCTCCAACTCCGAGAGCCATGGTCAACAAGCAGGCAATCTCGATTCCCCAACTGATCCCGCCACTCAAGGCGACAACTCCGGCAGGGTTATTGTTCCGTTTCATATTCGCTGGAGACATGGACAAGCGCCTCCTTCCTGATAAAGCCAAGCATGCCCGGGATTGTCGGGGATTTCCCGGTCGAGGTATCAAGACGCGATGTTCAAACCCACGAACAGCAGCATGCCCAGTAGATAGACGACGATGAATATCGCACCAAGCAAGCCAACCGAAAGATTCGGCGCCAATCGGCAACATCGCACGCTACAAACCAAACCCACGGCCATTGGAGCGAGCAATCCAAACACAAAACCGAAGACTCCCATCCGGTCATGCTGGAAGACGCGTGTCACGAGGCCGACGATCAACAGGGTCGGCAATGGCAACACCGCTCCAATCACATAAGAGGCGACTCTTTTCAAACTGAGACGCCTTTCGGCTCTCTCAGCAGCGCTTAGACGGTGGTGATTGGCCATCACTCTGTATGGTTTCGAATGACCGGGTTGTACTGCCACGCTCCATGCTTTGTGAAAAGGGTGATTAGAATCTCGCCCCTTGGACTGCGGCGGGAAGCGACAGCGCCACGCCGCTTTGGATGAACCGGAGACTCCCGCCCGGAAGCCATATCATCTCCACCACGACGATGAAACATCCAAAGCGGTGTCGGCGCTGCGCTCTGCCACCGCACTCCAAGGTGCGGCGGCGCGGGATCAATGCGCGGGCCCCTGATGCTCCTGGATGTATTCCTGCTTGAGGCCGAGTGCCTCGGGAGCGTGGAGGACGAGCATCTTCATGCGGACATCGGCGGGGATGGATTTGCGGGTGGCTTTCGAAACCACGATCATCAGGCCGATGGAAAGCGGCACCGACCAGATGGCGGGTTGCTCGCAGAGGATGCGGAGCAGCGGATGGTCCTTCCAGAAATCGTTGATGCCCGCGAAACCGGCGAAGACTTTGCCCATCGGCCCCTTGTCGAGGGCGAGCGTGCTGATGTTGACGATGGCTGCGGAAACCAAGGCGCAAAGGCCACCCGTGAGCATGCCGGTGGCGGCACCCTTCATGGTCATGCCGCGCCACCAGACG
>CAWENZ010000053.1:0-153634 GCA_963810445.1 uncultured Verrucomicrobiae bacterium
TCCTGGTGACCGATGAAGCACCGAATTTCGGTGGGGACCTCTCGTTGGCCTTCCAGGCCGCGATCCTCGAACGGTTCGTGCTGTGTTTCGACATCGGTTGGTTCGGTAGTTTCGAGCGACGAACGTCGAGCAGCTTCGCCTCCGGCCCCCTTGGGACGATTGGGTTGGGGACTGAAGCTTCGATCTCCGCCGTCCTGCTCGTGCTGGCGGCTTCGAACCCGGTCGGGGCGTGAGCGCCGCGACCGACGACCATACGGTTTTGGCGCGCTTCATCGCGGGCGATCTTCTGACCCTGCGTCGGGCGAGCGTATTGCGGCGACAGGCCGGGGAACGTGTCGACATCGGTCGCCTCGGTCTCCTCGACGATTTGTCCCGCCTCGTGCGGTGCCTACCGATCGGCCCCATCCCCGCCGACGAGACGGATCAGTACCGATTCCAACGCGACTTGGTGCGTCTGGAGCGCATTCGCCTGGAGCGTCTGATTCGCGACCGCGCCCATCGGGAGACGACGTTGGCAGACCTCCTCGCGGGGCATCGGATGTATCAGGCCCGATACCTGGAAGAGCGCAAGGCCTGACTCAAGAGCTTGATTTGAGCGTGGAAAGACTTTAGGAGTGATTCGTGCGGCGCAAGATTCGTGAATTGATCGCTGAACTTGAAAAGGCCGGTTTTGAAAATCGGGGAGGGAAAGGAAGCCACCGGAACTTCCGACACCTCCTTGCCAATGTGAAGATCACGATTTCCGGGAAACAGGCCGATGATGCGAAGATCTATCAGGAAAGGGATGTCAAACGAGCCATCGAACTGGCCAAGCCATGAACAAGGAAACTGATAAATACCACCGTTGGGTTGCTTGGTCCGAGGAAGACCAAGTGTATGTGGGACGTTGCCCGGACCTTTTCCTTGGCGGAGTCCATGGGGATGATCCGATAAAGGTTGCCAAGCAACTGCAACGGCTCATCGACGAGTGGGAAGCCGAGCATCAGGATTCTTCCTTCGAATTTCCTCCGGCTCGCGTAAAACCGATGATGGAGGTTGCTTGATGTTGGCAGAAGCTCGCCTCTATTGCATTCTCGATCTCGGCTACACGCCAGAATCCCGTGCTGAGGAGGTTACCAGATCCCTCCTCTCCGGTGGAGCTGACATCCTCCAGCTCAGGGCCAAAAATCACGACCTCGCCACCATCGAGCGGGTCGCCCGCAAGCTCCTACCCCTTTGCCGCGAGGCCGGCATCCCCTTCATCCTCAACGATCACCCGGCACTTGCGGTCTCCATCGATGCCGACGGCGTCCACATCGGCCAGGACGACGGATCCCTCGCCGAAGCCCGTGAAACAGGAGGGGGGGATAGGCGTCTCGCCTGTCGCATTCATCCATCATCATCATCTTCTTCCACCCCCAATCCCCAATCCCCGATCCCTAATCCCCCTCGCCCTTTCCTCATCGGCCGCTCCACCCATTCCCTGGATCAAGCGCGTGCCGCCCTCGCCGAAGGCTTCGATTACATCGGTTTCGGGCCGCTTTTTCCCACGCCCACCAAGGCCGGCCGTCCCGCCATCGGGCTTCAGGACATCGCCACCATGGAGCGCGAGGTGGGTTCCAAAATCCCCGCATTCTGCATCGGCGGCATCACCCCGGAAACTTTTCCCCAAGTCATCTCCGCCGGAGCCCGCCGCGTGGTGGTCGTCTCCGCCCTTCTCAAGGCACCTGATATCCAGTCCGCCACGCGCGAAATCCGCTCCTTGCTCTAACCGGCGGTCGAAAATTGGAGCGCGGATCTTCAGTCCGCCTCTTGGGTGGCCTTTTCCGTAAAATATGGATCTCCTGGCACCACGAATCTCTGATTTTTAAGTCAGCCATTAATCGGCGCGGCCCGCTCATTTCATCGGGTCAGCCCCCTCAAATCATCAGGGAACGATCGTCCTCGCGAAGTCCGTTTTGGCATTGCCCCGCGTCGCGGTTTCATCCCACTCTCGCGCCACACCATGTCATCACCCTCAAATTCCCCTCGCGTCGTCATCGGCGGCACCGTTGCCATCGACCACGTCAAGACCCCCGAAGCCGAAGCGCAGAACCTCCTCGGTGGCTCCGCCGCCTATGCAGCGCTCGCCGCCTCCTTCTTCAGCAAGCCCGTCGATCTGATCGGCATCATCGGCCACGATTTCCCCAAGGAACACCTCGACATGCTCGAAAGCCGCGGCGTTTCCCTCGCCGGTGTCGAACGCTCCGAAAGCGAGTCCTTCACCTGGTCCGGCGAATATCACGTCAACATGAACGAGCGCACCACCCACCGCGTCGGACTCAATGTCCTTGAAAGCTGGCAGGTGAAGGTTCCCGCCGACTCCGCGGCCTCCACCATCGTCGTCCTCGCCAACATGTCTCCGGACAACCAGTTGGAAATGCTCTCCCAGTGCGGGATCTCCGCGGATCACAAATCCTCCGAACGCTTCGTCATCGCCGACACCATGGACCTCTGGATCGAGATCGCCAACGAGCGTCTCCACGAGGTTCTTCCCCATCTCGATCTGTTCGTCCTCAACGAGGGCGAGGCCCGTGACCTGGCCGGCACCACCAATCTCGTGAAAGCCGGGCGTCTTCTCCTTGAAAAAGGCCCCCGCAACGTGGTCATCAAGCTCGGCGAGTTCGGAGCCATCCTCTTTTCCTCAAATCTTCAAGCTCTTCCGCTGCTCGGCCTTCCCCTTGGAAACGCTCGCGGATCCCACCGGAGCCGGCGACACCTTCCTCGGTGGCATGGCAGGCTACCTCGCCGCCCAAGGCGCGCCTCCCTATGACGCCGCCACCCTGCGGCAGGCCGTCATTCACGGTTCCATCCTCGCTTCCTTCACCTGCGAGGCCTTTTCCACCCGCCGCATGGAATCCCTCGCCACCGAGGATCTCCACGCCCGCATCGACCATTTCCGCCAACTCACCGCCTGGTAAGCCATCAGGAGTGGGGACGCCCCCGTCCCCACCCATCCTTGGATCTCTGTGAAATACGGCAGGCTCCGTTTTGCCTCCGGTTAGACGGCCCGCGCTTCGCGATTTCTGCGGTCTCGGCAAATTTTGTCTTCATATCCCGCGCGAACACGGAGGGAATCATTATCCTGCGGCAAGGTTGGTGGGCGATCCACCACGCGAACGCGTAGGTCCAGCGCGGCAAACCCACCTTGACTAGAGGCCCGGTGCCGGGGTAAGACGCCCTGTCTTCCGGGCCACGAAAACGCGTGCCGGCGACAGGTTCCCCCCTCCTTGATCATTGCATGAAAGTCCCAGGCATTGCCCTCGCGGCGTGTTTCCTGCTCACCGGCGGCTTGCTGTTGGCGGATGACGTGACCGCACCGGAAATCACGGCCATCTCGATTTCACCGACGGTTTCGGACGTCAGTTCCGGAAATGCCACAATCACCGTGACGGTCCAGACCACCGACGATCTCAGCGGAACCGAGTCGGGAAACCTCTATTTTTACGACGGAAACGGCAACTATGTCCGGGCCGTCTATTTCGATGCCGCTGACAGGACGGCGCGGGTCGGGCTGGACGACACCTATGTGTTCACCGCCGTCATCCCGCAATATTCGCAGCCGCTGAACTGGCGGGCCGACGCGCTGGTCGTCGATGTGGCTGGAAACCAACGCAACCTCGGCCCTGGCAACGAGCCGTTTCCCGTGCCGGCGGATGCCCAATTCACCGTGGAGAACAACGGTGTCATCGATGGTGATTTGCCGTTCGTGACCTCGTTCGGGCTTTCGGAAAGCACGGTGGTGTCGGGTCCGGCCGGTGTCGAGGTGACGGCAACGATCGAGTGCGGGGATGTGATCAGCGGGCTTTCCCGGGGATTCGTTTATGTGTTCGATCCCAACAACCAGCTGGTCTTCGGCCTGATCCAGTATTTCGGCGCCTACGAGCGGATTTCGGGTGATTCCCATGACGGCGTCTATCAGGTCACGCTGACCCTGCCTCCGGGTGCCGCGGCCGGGACATGGCATTTCTCCCCCAATCTAACCGACAATGTGGGGAACAACTTCCAGGGCCCGGATGTGGACCTGCTCGTGACTTCGACCTCCGCTGCCAACCTCTCGCTGGCAAGGGCTCTGGATGCGGTGCAGTACACGTGGGATTCGAACGAGCCCGCGTGGATCCCGCAAACCGACGAAACATTCGATGGAGTCGATGCCGCTGCCAGTGCCCCGATCGGGAATGGCGGTGAATCCGTTTTCCAGACGACCGTGACGGGTCCTGGCACCCTTAAATTCGAGTGGAAGGTGGATTCCGAGGAGGATCACGATTTTCTATCAGTGGAGGTGCCGGACAATTCGGAATATCATGAGATCAGCGGCGACAGTGGCTGGTTGACGCAGTCCGTGACGATCCCTGCCGGCGAGCACGCGGTGATCTGGCGTTACGCGAAGGACGCATCGCTGGACTCCGGCGCGGACCGGGGATGGGTGGACAGGGTTCGGTTCGAAGCGGTTTCGGACACCGCGCCTCCGGTCCTGCAAGCGGTCAGGATCTCGCCTAGGCCGGTGAATATTTCCGGTGGCCCGCAGGATGTGACGATCACCGTTGAGGCGTCGGATGATAAATTCGGCATCAGCGAGGGCAGGGTGCACCTGATCAATCCGAACGGTGACGAACAATCGAGCACCACCTTCGACGCGTTCTCGAGAATCGACGGGGACGATTACCTGGGAATCTATCAGGTTACCCTGCAGGTTCCCGACACGGCGGTTTACGGACTCTGGCGGGTCCAGGTCGATCTAACGGAAGATCTCACGGCGACCACGGTGATCCACGGCGAGGGGCAGACCCCGTTTCCGGATCCAGGTGAGGAGACTTTCTTTGTCTGGGATGGCGTCACCGGAGATGTGAAGGCACCCTTGGTGAAGGAACTGGCGGTGAATCCGGCGTCCGTCGAAGTCTCGGCTTCCGCAGCCACCGTGACAGTCACCGCAAGGATCACCGACGAGGCGGCGGGCTTTCTGGATGGGAGTTTCGCGATCTATTCGGCCGAAGACAACTGGACGGGTTCGGTTTACTTCACCGGGGGAGACCGCATCTCGGGCGATGAAATCGATGGGATCTATCAGGTCACGCTGCCGGTCCCGCGCTACGGTGCGGCGGGAACCTGGCAGGTGACTTGCCATGTGCGCGACAACCTGGACAACGAGCGTGACTACCCCTACGAGACCGAGTTCCTGCCGACCATCGACGAGACGTTTTCCGTCACCAACAGCGGGCTTGTCGATACGCAGGTGCCAGAGGTGACCTCGATCAACATCACTCCCGGAACGGTGGACGCCAGCTTGGGTCCTGCGACCATCGGGATCGATGTGACCCTGAGTGACGACCTGAGCGGATTCCGCGATGCCTATCTGTTTTTCTTCAATCCATCGAACATCGAGCAGGTAGGTCTTTTTACCGTCCTCGACGGTTCCAACCGAACCAGTGGAAGCGATGTCAACGGATCCTATCATGTTTCCAAACAATTGCCCCAAGGCAGCGCGGAAGGTCAATGGCTTGTGCGTGTGTTCCTGCGCGACCGTGTCGGTAGGACCCGCATGTATGGTCCTGGTGATGCCGCCTATCCGGAGGTCGGAGATGGATTTTTCACGGTGGGGCCAGTGCCGGATTCCTTGTTCCAGGCTTTTGTGAGTCAATACAATCTAACGGAAAATGACGCCCTGCCCGGCACTGACACCGATCATGACGGCAGGAACAACGCCACCGAACTGATGCTGGGGACGGATCCCACCAGCGCGGGCGACTCGGGAGCCGGATTGATCACGGTGGCACGCGATGGAGCGGCGATGCATCTGGATTTCACGATCGATCCAGCGCTCATGGTGGGAATCAACGGGGTATTCCTCGAACTCAGCGATGGCTCGGGCGGTCCTCCGCTCCGCGTCACGGGGCAAACCCAGGATGGACTCGGCGGAGTCTGGACGAATGTCCTGCCGGTCCATCTATCAGGATCGACGTGGCGGATCAGCGTTCCGTTTTCAAGTGGGCCCAAGGGATTCGCGAGACTGCGGATTGAAAATCCGTAGTGCGCCGGCGGTTGGTTCGGGCGATCACCCGGGGAATGGCTGGTTGGAAAAGCCTCTGCTTGAACAACGCGCAAGAATTCTGTTATGGAACGGCCATGCGGCTCGATTTTGAGGATGTCCTCTCCGGAGTGTTTGGCAGGACGGTCCTGTTCTCGTTGTATTTTCTGAGCGCCATCTGGGCGGGAAGCTTGATCGGGTCCTTGGGCGTCATGGCGGGGAATTGCAGCTATTGGGGAGTTGTT
Source organism: uncultured Verrucomicrobiae bacterium (assembly GCA_963810445.1). Classification (GTDB taxonomy): domain Bacteria; phylum Verrucomicrobiota; class Verrucomicrobiia; order Verrucomicrobiales; family Akkermansiaceae; genus Luteolibacter. The sequence goes on from CAWENZ010000053.1 coordinate 6,289, forward strand.
CCGCACGGCGGCATTCTCAACATCCTCTGGAGTCCGGGCCTGCTGATCAACCTGTGGATCGTGCCCAATGTCGGCCTGCTCGCGATGGCGGCGGTTTACCTGATGGTTTCGGAGAACACCGGGTTTGCCGCCTGGGGAGCGATTTTCGGGATGGAATCGATCTTTGTCATGTTGGGCTGGGACACGGAGGACATGTCGATGATGGATCAGCTAATAGGATGGGGAAGTTGTCTGCTGCTCGTCTCGATGGGCTGTACCGGACTTTGGTTGATCCACCACGTGAGGATGAACCGCTGGGCACACGAGATGGCGGCCCTCAGCGCGGAGAATGCCATGCGCAGGGCCGAGCGGGAAGCCATGGCGGAAGGGCGGAACGGGCCGTCGGAGCCGCCGGAGGATTTGTCGGCTTGAATTGTCCTGAGCCGAAGTGCAGGTTGAGAGGATGAAAAATCAACGACTTGTTCCAGTGGCGGTCAGTGTGGTTCTTGCCATTTCAAGTACCCTTTCCGCTTTCGGGAAAGAGCTTCCCAAGCTGCAGGAGGGCGACATCGTTTTCAGCAGTTCTGAACAGGGTCAGGGGGAAATGATCATTGCCGCGACGGGATCACCGATCACGCATTGTGGCATCGTGTTCGAGGCAGAGGGAAAGCTGATGGTCATGGAGGCGGTGCAGCCGGTCGGAGCCATCCCGCTGGAGACCTTCATCGCCCGATGTGGCCCCGGGAAATTCTCCGCCCGGCGCCTGAAGACCGGACTCACGCCTGCCGGACTGAAAAGCGGCCGGGATTGGGCGCTCAAGCAGGTCGGCAAGAACTACGACCACCGGTTCCTTTGGAGCGACGACGCCATCTACTGCTCGGAACTGGTCTGGAAAATCTACAAGCACGCAGGTGTCGAGCTTTGCAAGCCCCGCCGTTTCAAGGACTACCATCTCGATGATCCGAAAGTCAAAAAGGCCGCCGAACAGCGGTTTGGAAAAGTCGGGAACCTGCCTCGGGAGGAGCAAGTCGTCGCTCCGTCGGATCTGGCCGCGTCGCCGTTGCTTGAGGAAATTGCTGGATGAACTCGCTCCAGGGACGATCAGGGATCTTTTTAAAATCTTCCTCCGCGCTTCTCAATTATCTTGCAAACCCGGCCTCATCGGGCTTTCTTCCGCGCTCAACCTCCAACTAGGACGGTCCGGCCCACGCTGGATCCATCCCCTACGACCATGGCCGATACAAAAGAAATCAACCTGAAAGACTATCAACTCCACGAAGGAGACACCGGCAGCGCCCCTTATCAAGTGGCACTCCTCACCCAGCGGATCTTCCATCTCACGGACCATCTGAACATCCACAAGAAGGACTTTTCCTCGCGTCGTGGACTTCTGACCCTCGTTTCCCAGCGCCGCAAGTTGTTGGATTACATCAAGAAGGGCTCCGAGGAGAAATACCAGCAGGTCATTGCCGGCCTCGGACTCCGCCGCTAAACCAATTTCGCAATGCAGCCACGGGAAACACCCCGTGGCTGTTTTGCAAGACGGTCCTGGCACTCGAATCTCCAGCCAGGATCGGCAGACATTTCACTTCGCATGCCCGCCTATTTGCGCGCTGCGGACCTTGTCTGAAAGAGATGATGCCCGCACGGCATTCCGTTGTCCGGGCTGTACGCACTGAAAAAAGAAAATAAGAAGAAATGAATATCCATACACTCACGGCCGATGTCGGAACCAATCCGATGACGTTCGAAACCGGCAAAATTGCCAAACTCGCCGATGGCGCCGTCACCGTCCGTTGCGGTGACACCATCATCCTCGTCACCGCTGTTTCCGCCACCAAGGTGAAATCCGGCCAGACCTGGTTCCCACTTTCCGTGGAATATAAGGAAAAAGCCACCGCTGCCGGCGTATTCCCAGGCGGCTACTTCAAGCGCGAAGGTCGCCCGACCGAAAAGGAAATCCTCACCTGCCGCATGACGGACCGCCCACTGCGTCCGCTGTTCCCGAAAGGCTACCTCTACGAAACGCAGATCGTCGCCATCCTCCTCAGCGCCGATGGCGAGAATGACTCCGACATCCTCGCGATGAACGGTGCGTCCGCCGCCCTCTGCATCTCCGACATCCCCTTCGCCGGCCCGATCGGTGCCGTGCGCGTCGGCCGCGTCGACGGTCAATTCGTCATCAACCCGACCCACGACGAGCGCGCCGATAGCGACCTCGACCTCATCTACGTCGGCGACAAGACCAACGTCATCATGATCGAAGGCCAGGCCGACGAACTCCCGGAAGACGAGTTCATCAAGGCTCTCCATTTCGCCCAGGAAGCCGTCGCCAAGTTGGTGGCCGCCCAGGAAGAACTCGCGAAGCTCGCCGGCAAGGAAAAGCGTTCCTACGAACTCACCGTCGCCAAGGACAACCTCCTCGAAATCGCCTACGAAATCGCCGGTGACCGCATCGAAGCCGCCATCTACGCGCCTTCGAAAACCGAGCGTGCCAAGAAAGTCGGCGCTCTCCGCGACGAAGTCGAAGCCGCCATCAAGGAGCGCGCTCCCGAGGCCACCGACTTCGACGTCGAGCAAGCCTTCGAATACCTTCAGAAGAAGGCGTTCCGCATTTCCATCATGGAAAAAGGCGTCCGCGCCGACGGCCGCAGCATCGGTGACCTTCGCCCGCTCTACGGCGAAGTCGGCACCCTGCCACGCGTCCACGGCTCCGCCATTTTCGCCCGCGGCGAAACGCAAGCCCTCGCCATCACCACCCTCGCCCCAGCTGACGAAAAGCAACATTTCGACAACTACGCCGGTGGCGAAGACGAGAAGCGCTTCATCCTCCACTACAACTTCCCTCCATTCTCCGTCGGCGAATGCGGACGCATGGGTGGCATCAACCGCCGCGAAATCGGCCACGGCTCGCTCGCCGAGCGCTCCATCGAGCCGGTCATCCCTGACGAATCCGTCTTCCCTTACGCCATCCGCGTCTCCACGGAAGTCATGGAATCCAACGGCTCCACCTCGATGGCCTCCGTTTGCGCCGGCACCATGGCTCTCCTCGACGCCGGTGTCCCGCTCATCCGCCCCGTCGGTGGTATCTCCGTCGGTCTCGTCACCGAGAACAACGAAGACGGCTCCATGAAGTCCCACAAGATGCTGTTGGACATCATCGGCTCCGAAGACTTCTACGGCGACATGGACTTCAAGCTCTGCGGCACCAGCGAAGGTGTCACCGGCTACCAGCTCGACCTCAAGCTCCCGGGCCTCCCGCTCGCCATGCTTGAAGAAGCCATCCACATCGCCAAGGCAGGCCGCACCAAGATCATCGAGAAAATGGGTGAATCCATCCTCGAGCCCAAGGAGCTCAGCCCGCACGCCCCACGCATCGTTTCCGTCAAGATCCCTGCGGATCGCATCGGCGAACTCATCGGACCTGGCGGCAAGAACATCAAGGGCATCCAGGCCGAGTCCGGCGCCGAGATCAACATCGAGGACGACGGCACCGTGCACATCTACGCTTCCAAGCAGGCCGGTCTCGACCGCGCCAAGGAGATGATCGACCGCATGTTCCAGGAAATCGAAGTGGGCAAGGTTTACACCGGCAAGGTGGTTTCCATCACCCAGTTCGGCGCCTTCATGGAAGTGCTCCCCGGCAAGGACGGACTCGTCCACGTCTCCGAGCTCGCCGAAGGCCGCACCGAGAACGTCGGTGACGTCGTCAAGAAGGGCGACGTCATCACCGCCAAGTGCCTCGGAGTGGACGAAAAAGGCCGCGTGAAAATGTCACGCCGCGCCTGGCTCCGCGACCAAGCCGCCGCCGAGCACGACGCCCAACAGCCCGTCGCCGCCGAGTAAATAAGGAGTGGCGACATTCCTGTCGCCTCTTTCTATCAGCCAATCACCAAACCGGCGTCCTCACAAGGGCCGCCGGTTTTTGCATTTTCAGAGAAGGTTTCCCAAAGCCCCCTGCCGGGTGGACGACCCCGATCTTTTCGTTAGATTCCATCCGGAAACTGGCAGGGACCGTTCTCCGCAACGGTCCTGCGAATGGGAGGCGAATGAATCCGCCCATGAAAAGCTCGTAAATCCGTCCATGGTCGCATATTCACTTTCCATTCGCAGAACAGCCCGGAGCTCGATCCCTGGCAACCACCGGGTCAAACTCGCAAGGATCATTCCGCTGCAACCTAACGAAATCGAGTGCCAAGCCAACCTCTCCGACAGCGGCACGGGTGCGCCCGCCAGCGACAGCCGGATCTAACCAGCACGCTCATCAAAATCAACGATGCCAACATCAACCGCGCCTCGCGGAAACCTGCCGATCGACCATTTTGCAAAATGCTCTTCCGTTATTCCTCATGAATCGGTAACGCGCCCCCACATCAAGGAGCGGCGAACTCCGATTCGCCGAAGCCCATGGTTCGCCGATTCAAAGCGGATCACCTCGTCCCATCGTCACTTCATGGACTACGGCGGATCGGAATGCTGAACGAGCGATAGCGGGATTGTTGGAAATCGCGAAGCGCGTCTCCCATGGCCGAAGGCAATCCACCGCCCCTCGGAACTTCTAGTTTCGGTTTTGGCAAAGGATCTATTTCAACCCACGAATCGCACCAATCACCACGAATAGACCGTTTGCCAAAAGTTGTTTCCTCTATCCGGATTGCGCGGTGGCGTAGCCGGGAACAAGGAGCGGCGATCTCCGAATCGCCGAAGCCCATGTGAAGCCGATGAAAAGCGGTTTACCACCTCGCATCGTCACTTCATGGACCTCGGCGGATCGGAGTCCGCCACTCCTTGAAACGTTGCGTTTCGGCAATCTCTTTTGGGAAACGGTCTAGTTAGTCACTTCCGATCTCTGCTGGGTTCAGCCGATGGCGGCAGCGATGCGACATCCCATCTCACTCCTGTTTTGTGAGATTCGTGAAATCCGTGGATCCCATGCGATCTTGCTGACTACGGAGCGCTGGCTTTCAGCCGGCCTGTAAATCCGATGGCGCAAAGACTCGCCAGCGAAAGCCCAATTTCATCAACGATTCGAATTTCTTCCGCACCAAGCTTGCACACAAGCCAGCCCAAGGAAACGCCCTGATCCTCATGCACAAATCCCTCTTCGCCCCAACGGGACGGGTCATCAAAGCCCGGCACGGAGTGTCGGGTGATGGGGATCTCAATAGAGTCCCGTCCTGTAAGGACGGATCATGCGGTGAAGCGCCTGCTGGGACCAAAAACGCTGCGGCGAATCTGATATTTGCGGATAAGGATCAGGGCAACACCTTGGGTAGGTGCGTAGAATCAATCCGGAACCCTGAAAGGGGCGATACAACTGATGACCCGTCGCGTCATTCCACAATTCAACATGCGCGGCGGAATACCTCGGCTTTCAGGTCGAATCTCGACCAAGGGTTGCGGATATTAGATGCCCTGGTTCCATCAAGAATTTTCACCAAAAACCCCAACATCGCTCGCTTTTCGCAAATCCTCGCTGTATCCTGTCCCTAATTCATGGGACACCGCTTTTTCGACAAGCCGCATGGCAAAAGTCCAAAAATCGCTCCGAAAAACGAAGGATATCACCCGTTTACGATCGCAGATCCCGCCAAAATCCACCGCCAAACCGGACCAAGCTAAAATCCCATAAATCCATGATCATCAATGAATTAAAATTGCTTCCAAGCGAGCTGAATCGCCCGACCAACAGCCTCTCAAAACAAAATTCAAAATTTCGTAAAATTTCCTTGCCGTTGCGCCCCTTTCGCGTTTTCCTCTCCATGAAATTTATGACCGCGCCGAAGTTTTGCTCAAGCCACGACCAAGTCGCTGAATAACCAAACTTTCCTTGGAAAAAACAAATCGCTCCTAACAATCTCAGTCAAAACACAATCCCCAAAACAAAAAATCCAATCCATACAGTCATGAAAACATACATCCCCTATTCACTTCTCCTCGCCGCCGCCTCCTGTGGGATGGCCTTCGGCGCAGCAACGGCATACACCACTCCGGTGGGGTATGTAAGTCTTGGAAACGCGGGCTCGGTTCCCGCAAATACTGACGTCTATGTCTCTATTCCGCTTGAGAGGCCTGCCGAATATGGAGGATCAGTAAGTTCCGTATCGGGGAATACGGTTACCCTGTCCGGCAGCCCTGGATTTACTGTGAACCAGTTCGCTAGTGGAGTACCGTATATCGTCGAGATTGGTAGTGGGGCCAAATCAGGTCTGGTTGCCCTCGTGGTTTCCAATGACGCTGGGACTGTCACTGTTGCTCCTCAGCCTGGGTTGAGTCTGTCGGGAATTCTTTCCGGCGACTTGTTGCGAATCAGGAAAGCTTGGACAGTTTCAACTTTCCTTTCATCGACTACAATCCCGGTTGGAACTCAATTGTTGGCAAATAGCGGAACGGTTCCAGGTATCGTTGTAGCGCCCGATTTGATCTTTGAATATGACGGTGCCAATTGGGTTGATACCAACACGTTTGATTCTGCTGATAACGTCGTGCTTTATCCCGGTGAGGGCTTTGTTTTGAGAACGACTGGTTCAGCGATAAGCTCGTTATCTGTTTCTGGGGAAGTTCCTTCCTCAAATCACCTCACTGTGATATCTAACTTCTCACCAGGAGTTGGTCAAGACTCCTCGATTGGCTACATCGGTGCGGTAGGCGAGAAGATTGGTGTCTCTGGCTTGGGTTATACTGGTGGAGATCAGCTTCTAGTGTGGGATAATACCACCACAGGAATCATCAAGGCTCCCGTCACTGTTCTTGAATTCGATGGCTCTGTATGGGTCGATACGAACACTTTCGATGATGTTTCTACGACCTTTGAATTAACGTCTGGCCAAAGCTATGTGTTTAGGCGGTCGCCTTCTGCTTCGGGAGCAGATGTAGTTTGGTCGGATCAACAGACATACATTCCTTCCCTCTAATTATATACCCCAACAACTGAATAAAATGAAATTAACAATACTGGCATTAGCCACAACTATTGCAGCTACAGCAGTTTCCCAAGCGGCGGTTACTTTGCAGTTCGCTAGTACAACTGCGGTCCTCACAAATCTTCAAAACTCATCTGGTGCGACCAACCAAACATTGGTTTGGGGTATCGTCATCGATACGACGGGTAATGGATTTAGTGGTGATTATATTCCCGGCATTTCGGTGAGTGATAACGGTGTAGCTAATTCTCCGAATGGACAGTTTCTGTCTACGTCAAGCGGAGTAACGGATGACCTTTTGGTTATTTCTCAGAACCTGATGACTTTAAGTGGAACTGGAGATGGCTCTACTGGATTTGCTAGACCTACAAACCTGACGGGACTCAATTTCCTAAACGGAGTTTCTCAGGGGGATGCATTTGCGCTTATTTGGTTCGATTATACCACTAAGACTGGTCAAGCAAGTGCGAACGGAGACAAGTATGGTCTTCTGGGAAATGGTGCGTTTGTTATTCCCGCAGATTCCGGAAGTTCCGTATCATTCGCTTCCAACTTTTCGGGTGCTGATGCGGCCCGCCCTGCCAACTTGACCTTTGGTACGGCTCCAATTCCTGAACCTTCTGCTGCGCTTCTCGGGGCAATTGGCGCACTGGGTCTTCTTCGCCGTCGTCGGAACTAATCCGCTGACCGCTTAGATGAAATTTTAATGGGACGGGCTGTAAGGCCCGCCCCATTCTTTTTTATCACATGACAGAGGGACAGGCCTTTTATTGAAGGAAAACCCTCGCAATTTCTCCGCCGCCCGGGTAGTTCTCCCTCATGAGACAAGCGCGTTGGTTGGCGGAATGGCGGAAATCCACAGGGAAACCGGTGTTTTACCACGTGATTTCGCGGGTGGTGGAGCGGCGGTTTGCTTTTGGTGCGGAGGAGAAGGAGAAGTTCCGGGGGTTGATGCGCTTGCAGGAGAAATTCACCGGCTGCCGGGTGGTTTCCTACTGTCTGATGTGCAACCACTTCCATCTTCTGTTGGAGGTTCCGCCGATGGGAGATGGTGGATTGTCGGATCAGGAGCTTCTGAATCGACTGTCGGCGATCTACAGAGAGGCGTTCGTGGCCGGAGTGGCGAAGGAGCTGGCGGACGCGAGGGCGGTGGTTTACGCGGAGGAGTCCGGGTTGGAAGAAGCACTGGCGGCCATTCATGACAGAGGGACACATGACAGAGGGACAGGCCTTTTATTGAAGGAAAACCCTCGCAATTTCTCCGCCGCCCGGGTAGTTCTTCTCCATGAGAAAGGCACGATGGCTGGCTGAGTGGCGGAAATCGGCAGGGAAACCGGTGTTTTACCACGTGATTTCGCGGGTGGTGGAGCGGCGGTTTGCTTTTGGCGCGGAGGAGAAGGAGAAATTCCGGGCGTTGATGCGCCTACAGGAGAAATTCACGGGCTGCCGGGTGGTTTCCTACTGCCTGATGTGCAATCACTTCCACCTCCTGCTGGAGGTCCCGCCGATGGCGGATTCCGGGTTGTCGGATGTGGAGCTTTTGAAGCGGTTGTCGGCGATTTACAGCGAGGCGTTCGTCGCCGGAGTGGCGAAGGAATTGGCCGACGCGAGGACGGCGGACTACGTGGAGGAGGGAGGGCTCGATACAGCGCTGGCGGCCATTCACAAACGTTTCACCTATCGCATGCAGGACCTTGGCGAGTTCATGAAGGGCCTGCTCCAGCGTTTCACCCAATGGTTCAACCGGGCTCATTCCAGGACGGGACGGCTGTGGGAGGACCGGTTCAAGAGCTTGATCGTGGAGGATGGCGTGGCGGCGAAGACGATTTCCGCTTATATCGACCTGAACCCGGTGCGGGCCGGGATGGTGAAGGATCCGGCGGATTACCGCTGGAGCAGCTATGGCGAGGCGATTGGCGGTGGATCAAAAGGGCAGGGCAGGACGGCAAGAGCTGGATTGGTCAGGGCATGGGGGGCTCACAAGGGAATTGCTGCAGACTCGGCACATTGGGACGCCGGAGTTTCCCGGGAATATCGAAAGTTGCTGATGGAAGGAGCACTCGAAAAATCGACCGAGGTGACCGGACGGAACGGCAGGACTACCGTCAAAATCTTGCGCAAGGGGGTTACGCGGAGAGAACCTGATGATGTCCCTGAAAAGGCGGGTGACCTACCGCTTGGTAAAATGCTCCTCTGCCGAATCCGCTATTTTTCGGCGGGTGCCGTGATTGGGAGCCGCGTATTTGTGGATGAGGCCTTCTCGCGCTCCCGATCCCGTTTCGGCCCGAACAGGAAATCCGGTGCCAGGGCATTGAAAGGCGAGGCTCTTGCGGCCAGGGGCCATCTATGGAGCCTGAGGGACCTGAGGCAATCCACCGCCCCAGGTGTCTGACCAAGCATGAGCTTGCCATAGAGGAGTGCATCAATGTTTCGGCGAATTTGTGAAACATCCGGAACGGGACGCTTCGAGGTTGTCGTGTGTGGATGAGTTGCGGATTCAATGGATCATTTACCCCCGATCTGAGGCTGGGAAATTGATCCCGTTTGGGCGGAGTTCGCCTTTTCAGCATTGCTTCCGGACCTTTGATGAAAAACCATCTGAACCGAGTCTGGTTTGAATCATGGCAACGGAAAAAGTATTTATCGCAGTGGATCTGGGAGCTGGCAGCGGACGGGTGATCGCTGCCAAGACGGATTTCAAGAAGCTGGAATTGGAAGAGCTTCATCGTTTCGACAATCCCGGCACGGATCTTCCTGGAGGTTCGTTTTGGAACCTGGTGGGGCTGTATCGCGAAATCCTCGAAGGCATCCGACGGGCGGTGGAGCGACATGGAGATTCGATCGCCTCAATCGGAATCGACACCTGGGGCTGCGATTTTGGATTGATCGATGGCAACGGTGAGTTGCTTGGGTTGCCCCATCAGTATCGTGACCCGCGGTTTGAAGGGATGGCGGATGCGATGCATGGCTTGATGTCGGAGGAGGAGATCTACGCGAGGACGGGGCTTAAGACGAATTTCTATAACAGTTCGCTGCACTTGCTGGCTGAGGCGCGGAAGAAGAGCCCGGCGTTGGCGAATGCAAAAAATCTGCTCTTCGTTCCCGATCTCCTTGCTTATTGGCTTACCGGTCGCCCGGTGGTTGAAAGAACGGTGGCCTCGACCTCCCAATTGCTCGATCCCGCGACCGGCGATTGGGCTTGGGAAGTGATTGATTCCTTGGGATTGCCGCGCGGAATTTTCGGGGAAGTCGTCTCGCCTGGCACGGTGATCGGTCCGATTCGGCCGGAAGTCGCAGCAATCGTCGGACGATCTGGAATTCCAGTGGTTGCGACTGCAAGTCATGACACTGCGGCTGCGGTGGCGGGAATTCCCATGAGTGGAGATTCGAATCTGTGGCTCTCATCAGGCACCTGGTCGATCATGGGAGTCGAGACGGACACGCCGATCACGTCACCGGACGCCCTGGCATTTGGATTCTGCAACGAATTGGGAGTGAACGGAACCGTTCGTTTACTGAAGAATATCGGCGGACTTTGGCTGATTCAGGAATGCAAGCGGCAGTGGGAGCTCGATGGTGACAAGTTGAGTTTCGCGGAAATGGCGAAACTGGCATCGGACGCTCCGGCGTTCACGGCATTCATTGATCCCGACGACGCAACATTCGCAAGCCCCGGGCAGATGCCGGAAAAGATCCGGTCCTATTGTGCCAATACGGGACAACCCGTTCCCCAAGGGAAAGGGGAGATCCTTCGCGTGGCCACGGAATCACTCGCGCTCAAATACCGTGTGGTGTTCGACCACATCCGCGAATTGACCGGACGAGATTTCGAGCGCCTGCATGCGGGCGGTGGAGGAATCCAGAACGAATTGCTCAGCCAAGCAACGTCAGATGCCCTTGGCATTGAGGTCATCGCCGGCCCTGTCGAAGCGACTTCCTGCGGCAACGTGATCACCCAAATGGTCGGCACCGGGATGTTGCCCGACTTTGAATCCGGCAGGTCTCTGATCCGGAACTCCTTCGAGCTGAAGACTTTTGCTCCGAGAAATTCAGCGGAATGGGAAACCGCTTATTCGCGATTCAAAGGGATCCTGAAGCTCCGTTAGGAGCCAGCGTCGGAATCCGACATCGGCATTTCGGCGAGGTGGCGGTCCTTGTATTCCGAAAGGCTCATCACATCAAGATGGCCATCCACAAAAAGCACCGGGACCTTATCATCCACGAGCAAATCCTTGAGACTACCGGATTTGAACCCGGAGATTTGCGAGTCATCGTAGCGAAAGCGAAAATCGCTGAAGGGAGCGATCAGCGGAGTGCGGGAAGGTTCCGTGATTCTTGAAAGCGGCACACTGACGGCAAGCGGGTCCGCTGAAGGCGTGCCACCGTTTGCCTTTTCAAGGTTTTCCACGATCATTTCGTTCATCGCGTAACCCGGATTGAGGGGAGCCCAACCATTTGGCGACGCACCTTCCTTGAGCAATGGATTCCTCAACAACACCTTGTTGGTTTCCCACCAAGCCTTGCTTTTGAACTGCTCCGGATCGGTGTCTGGGTAGAGCAAGGAGAGGCAGACCTCATTCCATTGGACATTGGTCACACTGCCGTCCGCCTGGGTCACTGGGCCGAGGATGGGAGGCAGCGACATCGAGTGGTCCGATGCATAGGTGGTGAGAAGAGGCGCGATCTGCCTGATGTTTTGCATGGATTCCGCAGCCTTGGCCTTCGCCATCATTCTGGGGCCAATTGAAAGGGCCGCTGTCGCCAATGCCGCCACGATCACGATCACCACGAGAAGTTCCACCAGAGTAAATCCCCGCTTCACGAGTTGCCCTAATTTTGCTTGTTTCATCTGCTGCAAGAAATGCATTTGCGGTGCCAATACGTCGAGCAACATCACACGCGGCGCGTGAAAATTGGCAGGTCCGTGGCCGTGAACCATGAAATCACGTCATGTGCGCCGCTTTGGCTGGAAGCCCACGGGCGGAGTATCCGGTGAAATTGACCAACCACTTGAAGCGCATCAACATTTGGAACCGTGTTCTTTAAATTCCTGCCATGGATCCTGATCTCGTCAGCCACGCTCGACGCGCGCCCTTGGAGCGACGACGTGATTTATTTCGCAATGACGGATCGGTTTTGTGACGGAGATTCCTCAAACAATGTTCCGGCGGGAAGCGATCCGGCGCTTTTTGACGCGAAACAGCAAGAGGTCTCACACTACATGGGAGGCGATTTCCGTGGTGTGGAAAACGCCCTGAAATCCGGGTATTTCAACAAGCTTGGAGTGACGGCCTTGTGGCTGACACCCCCGGTGCGGAATGTCTGGCGCTCCGGTTACGACTTGGGCGGATGGAAAGCCGGTTACCACGGGTATTGGACCCAGGACTGGCTGGATATCGATCCCCACCTAACCAGTCGGACCAGTCTAACGGGGATGTCGTATCCGGACAATGCGGAGGGAAGGATGGAGCATTACCGCGATCTGGTGGCGCTGGCGCATGCCAAGGGTATCAAGGTGATCCAGGATGTGGTCATGAACCACGCGGGCCCGGTGTTCTACTACGATGCGGATGGGGACGGGATCTTCGACGTCGATCAGAAGGAAGAGTGGGTGCAGCCATTCATGAGGGAAGGATTTCATGCGAACGCGAAATGGGCGGACATCCCTGCTTGGAATGCCGTGAGGGCCCAGCCTGATGGCCCGAGGGTATTGTTAGGTGGTCGGGTGGCGACGACCGGTGTTCTTGCGAGGTTGGAGTCGTACGGTCGAAAGGGATTTTCTCCAGAGAGTCTCGGAAAATCCGACGGTGAGGAGGTGGACTGCGACTTCTTCTCACTCCGGGATTTCTGGACCCATCCGGATGGGGAATACTTCGACAAGCTGGTGGATGAGTTCGTCGAGATCTATCAATTCTATCTGACGGAAGTTGGTGTGGACGGGCTGCGGATCGATACCATCAAGCACGTTCATCCGGGATTCTGGGATGCGTTCACGTCCCGGCTGCGAAAGCGCCTTGGACCTGCCGCATCGGAAAAGATCCTCTTTGGCGAGGTCTATGACGGGGATCCGGCACGTCTCGGGAAATACACCTGGAGTAGCGATTGGCCGGCGAACACCGGGCCGGGGTTGGACTCCGTTCTCGATTTCAATTTCTGCTTCAATGCCCGAGAATATCTCCGTCACCCGGGCAATGGGTACGGGTCACCTGTTGCCCTTGAGAAGTCCTTGGAAAACCGGACGGGATCCGGAGAGGACGGTCGCCCGTACTACAATCCGAATCCCGGACCGGACGGGTTGAATGCGAGGCAGAAGATCATCACGTTCATCGAAAACCACGACGGCCTCAACCGCTTCCGCGTCCAGGGAATCACCGCCGAGCGAAATCTGTTAGCCCAGGCCTTGCTGATGACCTTGCCGGGGATTCCCTGCATTTATTATGGGGCGGAATACGGTTTGTTGGACGGAGATGGGAAAGTCGGCGAAGATGGGGAAACCGGAAGGATGATGTTTTTCAGGCGGGACACATCCCTGAAAATCAGTGATGTCGAGCAATCCGCAACATTCGCGACCCTCTCAAAAATGGCCGCGCTGCGCGCGAGGATCCCGGAACTCCGTACCGGAAAACTGATCCCATTGTGGGTGGACAGCGCATCGGGCTCAACGGACGACGGCGTGTTCGCATTTGCCAGATCATCGGACGATGGCAAAAGCTATGTCGTCGTCGTAATGAATGCTTCAGCCGAAAGCCGCGTGACTGCCGCCGGTGGCACCTCGATCCATTTGCCGCCGAATCTGGAAACAGCCGGGAGAGTTCTGCGCCCGGTTTTCACGACAGGTGGGGAAAATCAGGAAGGAATGGAATATCCGGCGGGCGGACCATTGGCATTGCCGGCTCCCGCATCGGGTCTGATCATCTATCAGGTTCAGGTGGCGGGCGATTGATAGGCGGTCTTGTAGCCCGCCGTGCTCCGGATGGTCCACGACCCCGAACGGTCGAGGAGGATGATCCGGTCGTGCCAAGGAACCAACCCGGCCCGGTGCCCGACGCTGATGAAGCCGATGCCGGAATCCCTCACTTCCTGATAGAGGACACCTTGATTTTGCTCGTCAAGGGCGCTTGTCGCCTCGTCGAGAAACACATACCGGGGTTTGCGCAGGAAAAGCCGGGCAAAGGCGATCCGCTGTTGCTCGCCGAGCGATAGGACGTTGCTCCAGTCCACCACGCGATCCAGGTCATCGTCCACCCGCCCGAAGACGTCTGATAGATTGACCTTTGCGACGACCTCCCGGATCTGCTCGTCGGTCAGGCCGCGTTCGGAGAAGGGATAGAGCAACTGTTCCCGGAGGCTCCCCTGGATCATGTAGGGGCGCTGTGGCAGGAACATCAGTTGGTTGAATGCCGGGCGCTCAAGGCTGCCTCCGTAGCTTGGCCACAGTCCGGCGATTGTGCGGAGAACGGAGCTTTTTCCCGTGCCGCTCGGGCCCATGATGATGAGGCCCTGATGAGAATGGAGTTCAAAGGTAAGTTCCTTGACCAGCAGATGCTCATTGCTGGGAGTGCAGATGTTCAGACGGTCCAGTTTCAAGATCCGGCTGTCCTCATCCGGAATGTGTTCGACCTCGTACGCGATCCGCTCCTCTTCCGCGTCGTGCTCGTCCAACTGGTCCCAAAGGCTTCCCAAACGCTGGACGCCGGCGAGATAGGCGCTCAATCCGCCAAACTGGGCAATGATCAGCGAAACGGCGGCCAGCACCTGGCCGAAAGCGGCGGTGGCCTGCGTGACGACGCCGAACTGAACCTCGCCTCGCATGTACATCGGAGCCACCACGAGGATGGGCAGGATGAGCGCCACATAGTTGTAGCTGTTGGAGAAGAAGCCGAGCCTTCGGTTGAGGGTGATGATCAGCCGCATGTTGGCGACGGCGGACGTCAACCGGTTGAACAAGTCGAGATGCTCACGTTTTTCTCCCCGATAGAAGGCGATGGACTCCGCATTGTCGCGCACCCTGACAAGTCCGTAGCGGAAATCGGCCTCTTTCTTGTATTGGTCGAAGTGAAGTCCCACCAGCTTGCGACCGATGAGGATGCTGATGCCGGTTCCGGCGATGGCGTAAAGGAAAAGGAGAATGACCAGGGTTCCGGAAATCGACCACAGGATACTCATGAAGCCGATCAGGGTGATGGTGGAATTGAGCGCGATCAGGAGAAATGCGAGCGAACTGGTGGTGAAGTTCCTGACATCCTCACTGATCCGCTGGTCAGGGTTGTCCACACCTTCGGTGCCGCGCAGCCGGTAGAACGCCCGGTTGTTGAAATAGCGTTTTACCAGGTGTTGCGCCATCCATTCCCGCCAGAGCAGGGCCAGCCTTTCCTCCACCCAACGGTAGTAGGTGCCGATGGGAATCGCCACGAGAAAGGTGAGCAGATACCAACCGAGCGTTGGCCAGTAGGACTTCGTGTCGCGGTCGGTGATGGCCGTCATGAAGTCGCGCCCCGCGTAGCTCATGAGGATCTGGACCGCTCCCACCGACAGCGCGAGGACGAGTAAGGTGATGAGATAGCCGCGCGCCTTGCGTCTTCTTTCCGAGGCGAAGAATGCCTTGGAAATCATCAGAAAGTGGCGTCTCGTGGTTTTCAGCGATTGAGCACTATGATCCGGATCAAGTCGGTTCACGCTCTTGGGCGGGTCATTTTCCACGATGAACCGAATGTAGCGGGACTCTCACCCATTGCACCTTCAATTATCCGTCCGGGAGTTCATCCCGAACGTTCCCTTGCGGCAAATGCACCGGGATGCATAATTCCTCGCCATGGCGTTTGCTAAGCTTTCACCCCGGCTTCAAGGACTGGTTATCGTCTCCTTGATCCTGCCCTCCTGTGGCAATGTTTCGACGAACGCGGGTCGAACCTCGGAGCGGACAAGCCAAACGACAGACGCTTTCAGCAGTTCGGGAAATATCGCGAAAACCGCCATCCGTGCCACCGCCATCGCCGCGATCCGCCAGCCTGCGACCACCTTGAAACTTGGATTGGTGAACCTTTGGCAGCGTCCGCGTGAATTGGTGGCCGGAAACCTGCATGCCGCTTTTCAATCGGACGAGATGCTTCCCGACGTTCCGGGGACCTGGCAGTTTGAAAAGCTGCTAGACCGCAAGCATTTCCCGCGGGCAGAGTCCGGCACGGTCAAGTGGCTGGTGGATGGAGATGGCTTTTTCCCGGAATTTGACCGTCAGATGGCAGCTTCCAGCCAATCCATCAACCTGCAGGTTTTCATCTTCGACAACGACGACATTGGCACCCGCTATGCCGATTTGTTGAAACGCCGTGCAACCGATGTGCCGGTGCATGTGCTCTTTGACGACCTCGGCAGCACCTTCGCCTGGACCGCGGCACCGGAGACCGCCGGACCCCGGGGATTCGTTCCGCCTTCGGACATGGAGGAATATCTTCAGGATCACTCGAAAGTTCGCGTGCGCCGCACGGTCAATCCATGGCTTGCCTGCGATCACACCAAGCTTCTCGTTTTCGACCAACGCGCCGCCATCCTCGGCGGCATGAACATCGGCCGTGAGTATTATTCCGAGTGGCATGACTTGATGGTCCGCGTGGAAGGGCCGGTGGTTGCCTCTTTGAACCGCGACTTCAAGCGGGCATGGAGGAAAGCCGGATGGTCCGGCGATTTTGCCTTGTTTCGCCAACCCTCGATCTTCCGTCGCCCCAAGCCGGTCACCGAGGGAATTCCAATCCGTGTTCTCAGGACCGATCCTTCGGAAGGACGTTACGAGATCCTCGATTCCGTGCTGCTGGCGATCCGCGGCGCCCGCAAGAGAGTCTGGATCGAGAATCCGTATTTTGGCCATGACGAGATCGCCGCCGCTTGTGAGGCCGCCGCCCGACGGGGAGTCGATGTCCGTGTCATCATTCCCGCAGCGGGGGATTCCGGCATCATGGACGCTGGAAACCTCGCCACCGCGAATGGCCTTATCAAGGCAGGTGCCAGGGTTTTCCGCTATCCGAGAATGACGCACATGAAGGTCATGATCTGTGACGATTGGGCATGCGTTGGATCGGCGAATCTCGACACCCTGAGCCTGCGCATCAATCGCGAGCTCAATCTCGCGTTTTCCCATCCCGAGGAGGTCCGCAGGCTGGCGGATGCGGTTTTCTTGCCCGATTTTCAAAAGTCCCGAACGCTGCGTCGGTCCAAAACAAAATCGGCCACCGCGGGATTTGCCGAGACCATCGCCGACCAACTCTAGCGAAAAGGAGTGCTGCCAGGGAATCCGCGGCAAGCACGGACAAACTACCGTTGCTCCGATCAAGGCCTGGCGGGATTCGCTTGCCGAACCTCCACGGCCCCTGACAGCCCGGAGAGACAAAACCACCCCGGCGGATTTCGCAAACCAATTTATCAGCCCCATTGGCTGTTTCCATTTGCTTGCCACCACTGGATCCGGGCCTAACCTGCTGCCGACCCCGGCCATGGATCATTTTATCAGAAATCTCGTCGCTTTGACGCTTGTCATGATCCCGCTGATGCTCCGGGCGGAGGTTTCGGACGCCTATTTCCTAACCGCCCTCGAAAACGGAAAAAGCCAGAAAATCGTCACCTACGGAACCAGCCTCACCGCGAACTCCGAATGGCCCGATGAACTCCAGCAGACCTTGCGGAAGTCCTACGGCCGCAAGCTCCGCATCGTCAACGCCGCAAGTGGAGGCAAGGACTCGCGCTGGGGACTTGAGAATCTATCAAAACGCGTGATCCGCCAGAAGCCCGATACCGTGTTCATCGAGTTCGCGATCAACGATGCGATCGATGGGTCCCATCTCGGCGTGAGGGAGTCCATGGGAAACCTGAGGAAAATGATCTCCATCATCCGCTCCGAACTCCCGTATTGCGACGTCATCGTGATGATCATGAATCCACCCACCGGCGAGGCGCTCGTGAACCGACCGCACATCGCCGACTATCAGGATGGGTATCGCCGCGTGGCCACGGAGGAATCCTGCAGGCTGATCAGTTTCACACCTTTATGGCGTGAAATCATCGCTCACCAGCCGGAGCTCTGGCGGGACTACGTGCCCGACGGCCTTCATCCTAACAAGAAGGCCTGCCGCGAGGTCATTCTACCGTACTTGCTCAGGAAAATCGGTTATGCCGGGACTTCGGAGAACCCAAACACCGGACGATGACGGAGCTGGACATCACCCGGCATCCGGATCATCCGGGCGAGAGTCGCCGCCACCTTCCGGGGCTCGACGGAGTTCGCGGGCTTGCCATCCTGCTGGTGATGCTGAGCCACTTCATCGTGGTTGGAGACAATCTCGGGAAAGACACGGTGATCGCGAGGTTCCTGCACAGCGGCTATCTCGGCGTTGATCTGTTTTTCGTTCTCAGTGGTTTCCTCATCACAGGAATCCTGATCGATTCCAAGGCCAGTCCGAAATATTTTCGGGTCTTTTATGTCCGCCGCGCGTTGCGGATTTTCCCACTCTACTACGGCCTGCTCGCGGTGTCGTGGCTGACCGTGATTTTCATCACGCCTCAGGACAAGCCCCTTCTAACCGGTCATGATTCCATGGCGTGGTACTGGCTTTACGCCTCCAACATCGGCATGGCGATCAAGGGTGGATGGCTCGCGTCGCCAACATGGGTGGGGCTCGGCCACTTCTGGTCGCTTGCGGTGGAGGAACAGTTTTATCTGGTTTGGCCGTTTCTGGTTTTCTGGACGCCTGTGCCCCACTTGAAGAGGCTTTGCGCGATTCTGGTGATTGCCAGTCCCTTCGTGTTCATGACGCTCACCTTTCTGATGGGGGACCGGGCGACTTACGTTTCCACACTCGGTCGCCTCGGGGTGCTGGCGGCGGGGGGATGGATGGCGATCGTCTGGCGGGAACCCAGGGCATGGCCGAAGTTCAAGAAGTTGCTCGCCCCATGCGCCATTGTGAGCGGGGCATTGCTCCTGTTGGAGCGCTCCTTTGTTCCCGCGCTCTCGTTCATGGAGCCCAGTCTCGCGCTATTGTTAGGTTCGGCGTTGGTCGGGCTGGCGGCCAGCGGGACAGCCGGAGCCCTTCGCGGGCGGGTGTTCGAGTCACCGGTCTTGCGGTGGCTCGGGAAATACAGTTATGGGATCTACGTCTATCATCACGCGCTGAAGCCAGTCTGGATGCATTTCCTGTGGGACGGCTGGATCACCCGGGTGTTCGGCACCGGCTGGCCCGCGACCTTGTGTTACACCGCTTCCGCCACCACGGCCTCGCTGGTGCTCGCATGGCTCAGTTGGAAACTTTTCGAAAGCCCGATCCTCTCGTTGAAATCAAAATTCGATTATCGGGCCCGCAAGCTGCCGGATTCATCCGTTAGCCCGAGTTCCTTGAGCTGAGCGAGGATGCCTGCCGCGATCTTCTGGTGGGTCTCCACCGTTGGATGCCCGTCCGCCACGTAGCCGCCGGGATATTTGTCGAATTCCGCGTAGAAAATGTCCGGGTTGCCGCGTTCCTTCACTGTCTTGACCACCGCCGCGATGTGCTCCCTCGCCAATGGTCCGTGTGGGGCAAGCGCGAGGATCCTCGTCTTCGGATGATGGTGAAGGACTTTCCGGACGAGCTGTTGATAGGCCGCGCGGAATTCCTCGCAAGCCTTGGGACTGACCGTGCCATCCGGCGATTCCAACCCGTTGAAATCATTCAATCCCAAGCTGATCACCACCAGATCGGGTTCCGGCTCGTCGAATTTCCACGCCAGAGCCTGGGTTTCCATCAGGGTCCACCCGTAACGCTCGATCATCGGATTCTTCCGGTCTCCCTTCCAGTTGCAAAGAACGCCGGAGCCGGAGCGGCAGACGGCGGTGACGTCGGCATCGAGCATTCCACCTAACAGCGATGCGTATCCCATGGCGAAATTCGTGACCGGGTATTTCGCCTCCCAACCCAAGGTGGCCGCTTTGGCCTCGTTGCCTTCGGCGACGGTGTAGGAATCCCCGATGAACTCGATCTTCCTTCGGGTGGATTTTTCCGGTAATGTTAGAATCGCCTTCTCATCGACGATGAATCCCTCGATCTCCGTGGGCTCGTTGAAATTGATGTTTCGCCGCTGGATGCGGATCCGGTGATCACCCTCGCCCGGATTCTCCGCAAGCAGGTAGTCGAGATGATTGCCTTTCTGTCCGCCGATCACCCTCAGGTGTTTTCCATCCAACTCGACGTTGTAGTAATTTCCCTGATCATTCATCCGCACGTGGATGGACTTTCCGCGAAAATTCATGCTCACCGAAAAACCCGGCCATGATGCCTTTGGCCGGTTGGGATCGGACCTGTCCCATCGGCCGGAATACAGCAACGCGGGATCGGAAGCAGGAACGAATCGCTGACCACTGTCGATCGGCTTCGCCTTCTCACAGCCGGCTTGTGAAAGGGCGAGGAGGACAGCGACAAGGAGGCGTTTCATGGATCACTCGTCCAGCAAGGAGCTCCGGGTGAACAAGGAGATGACGTGGATGCCGCGATCCTCGATGGCCTGCCGCCCGCCTTCCTCGCGGTCCACGAGGACGAGGGCGAATGCGACTTTTCCGCCCTCGCGTTCGATGGCGTCGATGGCTTTCAAGGTGGACGCCGCCGGTGGTGATCACGTCATCGACAACGATCACCGTGTCGCCGGATTTGAAATTGCCCTCGATCTGCTTGCCCGCGCCGTGGCCCTTGGGCTCCTTGCGGACGGTGAAGACCTGAAGCACTTCCTCCGGGTGCTTGGTCGCGGAGGTCATGCCGACGGCCAATGAAATGGGATCCGCCCCGAGCGTCATGCCGCCGATGGCGTCGATCTTGAGGTGCTCGGAATGGATCTTGGAACGGACAGCATGCCAGCCGAGGTCGCCGATGAGATTGGCTCCGAAGGGGTCGAGCGCGGTCATCCGGCAGTCGATGTAGAGATCGCTCTGTTTGCCTGAGGCGAGGGTGAAGGTGCCGGTGCGGACGGATTTCTGGAGCAGGATCTTCTTGAGGGAGGACGCGATGTGAAGCATGGCCGGGATCATTGGAAACGAGTGTGATGGGGGCAAGCCCGGATCTCCTTTTGGTGCTAGCCAGCGGCGCGGGTGCGGGCATAGTTTTCGCCAGATGATTCTGGGATTGATTGAACCTTCCGGCCTGATCGAGCAGGGTGGCCCGCTGGTGTGGGTGCTGCTGGGATTGGCGTTTATCGGCGCGGTTTGCGTGGTGGAGAGGATGTTCTTCTTCCACCGCGCGCGGATCAACGTCGGGCAATCTGCTGGTCGGGCTGTCGCACCACATCCGGCGGCGTGCCTTCGCCGAGGCCTTGCACGAGGCGGCCCGCGCGCCTGGGCCGGTCGGTCGCGTGGCGCATGCCGCGCTTCTGCGCTACTACCTGAGCCGTTCGGACCTGCGCGACGTGGTGCAGGAAGCCGGGCAAATGGAAGTCCCGCGCATCGAGAAAAACATCCGCGCGATCCTCGGGGTGGCGTTGCTCGCGCCGCTTGTCGGCATGCTGGGGACGATGGTGGGAATGCTGGATACCTTTCAAAAAGTCAGCGACCAGGGGGGCTTCACGGGGCCTGCGGAGCTTTCCGCCGGAGTTTTCACGGCGCTGATCACCTCGGTGATGGGGCTCACGGTGGCGGTGCCGCTCTATTTGTTTTACCTCTATTTCCTGGGGCGTGCGAAGCGTCTCGTCCACCGCATCGAGCGGGCGGGGATCGAGATGGTCCACCTCATCGCGGATGCCCGTGAGGAAGAGGAATTTGCTCCGTTCCGCGGCGAGACGACGGCTCACAAGAAACCGGTGAAACCCAAGCAGACCCCGGTGAAATGAAGCTGGAAATGACCTTGCCGGAACGTCCGGGATTCCTCCACGCGGTGCCGATCCTGAATATTTTCGCGCTCATCCAGTTGTTTTTCCTGCTTGGACCCTCGCTGGTCCTGCAGTCCGGAGTGGCGGTGGATTTGCCGCCCTCGCGCTTCCAAATGGAGCGTTACAAGGAATCGCTGGTGGTCACTCTGGGACCTGGAGAACCGGCTCCACACATTCATTTGGGACGAGAACCGGTGACTCAGTCCGAGCTTTCCGAGCGTCTCGAGAAATTGCGAATCGAAGGTGCGCCGACCAAGGCGATCGTGCTCCTGCAAACCGACACCGGCACGCCCGTGGGCGTCGAGCGCGAGATTTCCGAGCTGGTCCTGAGCAAGGGATTCAGATTGGCCATCGTGGGCAAGACCCCAGCCTCCTCCTCGGCTCCCACCCTTCCGGAGGTGAAATGACAACAACACGGGTCAACCCTCCGAAGCTCTCGAATTCACCGCAATGGGTCTTCGTCTGGCGGCCGCTCGGGTCTCCGTGGATTCCCAAGTTGATTGCGTTGGCGGTGGTGGGGACTGTTTTCACGCTGCTGGTCACGACCGTCCGGATCCAGCTCGTGCTGCCGGAGAAATCTTCGCCGCGCAGGGCTTCATTGATTTATCTCGGCGACGATCCACAAAGCCGCTCACTCGCGATGCGGGCAAGGGAGGGCGGACCGTTTCCATCCCGCTTCGAGTTGAAGGATTGGCCGGGCTTGGTCGAGTTGGAACAGCAGGCGATGAATGCCACCCGCTATCAACCGCCTCCGTATGTGCCTGCGATTGCCGAACTTCCGGAGGAAAATCTGGTCAAGCCGCTGGTCCTCGCTCCCCGGGGCGAATCGTTTTTCCCGGAACGGACAGCGCCTCTCCCCAATCCACCGGATCGATCCAAGGTCAGGATGGCACCGGTGCTCTACCCGCTCTCGAAGTTGGCAATCGCAGCCATTCCCGAGGAATTGCCGGATTTTACCCAACCCGTGGATGACAAGCTCTCGACCCCGTCATGGCGGTTTCTCGTGCGGCTGAACGCGGCAGGAGGAGTCGTGGAATGCGTGTCCCTCGAGACCGCCACCAAGGAAGCCACCGACGCACTGGAGGAATGGATCCGCCACGTCCCTTTCAAGCCCATGACACCGAACAAGGAACGCTGGATCGCCTTGGGAATCGGATTCACCAATCAACCCGATCATGGATCTAACGCTCGCTGATTTCGTGCTCTACGTGATCATTGGATCATTTGCCCTGGTGCCGATTTTCGCGGTGACCTCGCGATTTTTGCACAACCGTGTTGAAAAGCAGGCGACCGCCAACCGTGTCATTTGCCGGCTTTGCCTGCATGCCTTTGAGGACACCAGTCACATCCGCACCGTCGATTGCCCGATCTGCGGGGCGACCAACGAGAAAGGCCGCGGTCGCCAGCTCGGTTGATCGGCTTTGTCCTGTCCGTTCCCTAACAATCTAGACCGTTTGCCAAAAGTTGTTTCCTCTATCCGGAATGCGCGGTGGCGTAGCCGGGAACAAGGAGCGGCGATCTCCGAATCGCCGAAGCCCATGTGAAGCCGATGAAAAGCGGTTTGCCACCTCGCATCGTCACTTCATGGACCTCGGCGGATCGGAGTCCCCCGCTCCTTGAAAGGTTGCGTTTCGGCAATCTCTTTTGGCAAACGGTCTAACGGATTTCCGGGCCGTTCCCTCAAGTCCCGGGTCGCCCCCAGGCTTGATGGAAGCACGATCGAGGAGGCTGTCGCAATTGAGCCTCTCACTTTGATTGGCGTTTCCGCGAGGACTGGCGCATCGGACACTTTTCCCGATCAAGCCATATTACCCACCCTGACCCGGTTTCCGCATGAAACATGCCTATTTGCGTTTCTCCCTGCTTGTGGCGTATTCGCTGGGAAGCATGAAGGTCCAGCCCTCGGACTTCAGGAAATCGAGGATGGCGGCGTAGTCCTTGAAGCCCTTTTCACTGAAGCCCATGGGGTGGAATTGGATCGCGGCGAAGGTGAGGCTCGGGCTGTCGATCTTCGAATAGTCGTCCTTGAACTTTTCGAAATCCGGCTTGCCGGTGCCGTCGTGTTCACCACGCAGGCTCATGGGGAGGAGGATCCTGTCCCGCATCGCCTTGGTGGCGGGTGCCCCGGGGTTGCAAAAGACGAGTTTGAGCTCGGGGAATTTCTTGAGGGCTTTCGCGGTGTCCTCGTCCATCGCGTTGAAGGGGCTCCCGAAGATGGTGAAATCCTTTCCGAGTGCTTTCTTGTAAGCCGCCTGTGCTTTTTCCAAGTGCTCGATCTGGTGATCGTAGCCGGAGTCTCCGAACTCGGATTTGTTTTTCCCGTCCTCGGTCCAGCGCTTGTGGTCCCACCCATGGTTCCAGAATTCAACGTTGCCGGTGGCGTCCCATTTCTTCAGCCATTTGGCGTATTCGGGGCCTTGCTTCTCTAACGAGTCGGCGATGATTCCAGCCGAGACCTTGATGCCCTTGTCATTGGCAATTTTAAAACAGCGCTCCCATTTCGCATTGACCGAAGTGACGTCGTCGGTCTTGACGATGGCGATGCGCTTGGTGGCGGCGGCAACCGGGCTAACAAGCGCGAGCAGGAGGATCAGGGCTTTCTTGATGTTCATGGAATCTTGTTAACCGATGAAAGAATGGGAGGCAAAGCCGAATGACCTGAAGTTAAGTCGGGCCTCCTTGAATTCCAAAGACAAAATGCCGACCGGAGTAAGCCTGGAAATCCAATCTGTCGGGCGGCTGCAAGTTTTGTGGAATTGAAAAATGATCGAGCAAAGTGGCGACGGCGAAACGACCAAGTCCGGGATGGAGCGAACCGATGCCTTTGCGCTTTCCTTTTTTACCGAAAGCCGCTGGTTTGGGTAAAATGGTGGAGCAAGGCAGAAGCGAGAATACCTGGACGCGCGGGCAGCGCTGGGTGAGCGACGGCGAACCCGAGCTGGGGCTGGGGATCATCCGCAAGAGCGGCGACGGACGGGTGGAGATCGAGTTCACAGCGGCAGGCGAGATGCGGATCTATGCGACCGACTCGGCACCGCTGCGGCGGGTGCGTTTCGTCGCTGGCGACCGGATCAAGGTGAACTCGGGTGAGGAGATCATCGTCACGAAAGTCCGGGAGGAGCGGGGCTTGAGGATTTATGAGACCAAGGGTGGAGATGTTCCGGAGGCGGAATTGTCCGACTCCATCAGCTTCAGCAAGCCGGAGGACCGCTTGTTCGGCGGCAAGCTGGATGATCATGGGGACTTCGATCTTCGGGGCGAGGCGCTGCACCGGCGGGCCAACATGCGCAGCTCGCCGGTCCGCGGTCTCGCGGGTGCCCGGATGGACTTGATTCCTCACCAGCTTTTCATCGCCGACGAGGTGGCGAACCGGCCTCAGCCACGGGTTCTGTTAGCCGATCAGGTGGGATTGGGGAAAACCATCGAGGCGTGCCTGATCCTTCACCGCCTGATTCTAACCGGCCGGGCCGAGCGCGTGCTGGTGCTGGTGCCGGAACCACTGGTGCATCAATGGTTCGTGGAACTGCTGCGGCGCTTCCAGCTCTCCTTCAGCTTGTTCGATGAGGAACGCTGCGAGGCGATCGAATACGGCGACCCCGAGGCCAATCCGTTTCTCGACAGCCAGTGGGTGCTGGCGGCGGTGGATTTTCTGGCAGGAAATGACACCCGCGCCGCACAAGCCCGCGAGGCAGGATGGGATGTGCTGGTCGTCGATGAGGCGCACCATCTTGAGTGGTCACCCGAGTCCGCCGGACCGGCTTATGAAATGGTGCGCGCGCTCGCGGAAACCACGGAGAGCCTGCTGCTTCTAACCGCCACCCCGCAGCAACTCGGCCCGGAAGGACATTTCGCGCGGTTGCAACTGCTGGACCCTGACCGCTACGTGGATCTCCAGCAATACCGTGACGAGACACTTCACTATGAAGAAGTGGCGGACGTGGTCGAGTTCCTGGCAGCCGGGGGAGGAGTGGATGATCGTATCGGGAAAATCGTCTCGGGTCGCCAGCGGCTTGAGAATCGCCTCGCGGACTTGAATGTCGGCAAACCCGGAGCGCGCGAGCGTTTGATCTCCGATCTGATGGATGGTTTCGGAGTCGGGCGTGTCATGTTCCGCAACACGCGCGAGCGGCTCGGTGGATTTCCGCAGCGCGAACCAAGGCTTGCGCCAACCACGGACAAGGTGAAATGGCTGACCATTCTGCTAGAGGAACTGGGCGAGGAAAAGGTTCTGATCATCACGAAAACCCGCGAGCTGGCGGAAGAGGTATTGGAAGCGCTCACCTCGACCACCGGAGTGAAGGGGGCCCTGTTTCATGAGGACCTCACCTTGCTCCAGCGCGACCGGAACGCGGCGTTCTTCGCGGAGGAGGAAGGCGCCCGCATCCTCGTTTGCTCGGAGATCGGAAGCGAGGGCCGAAATTTTCAATTCGCCCGGCACCTCGTCCTCTATGACCTGCCGGAGGATGTCGATCTGCTGGAGCAACGGATCGGACGGCTCGACCGCATCGGCCAGAAGGGAACCATCCAAGTGCATGTCCCTTACGAGCCAGGCAGCGGCGACGAAATCCGCGTGCGCTGGCTGGAGGAAGGCCTCGATGCCTTCCGCGCCAGCCCTCCCGGCGCGGCGGAGATCCAGCGCGAGCTACGGTTCGATCTAGAGGAGGCGATCGGCGAACGCGAAGGAATCGATGAGCTGATAGAGAAGACCCTGGCGGCGCGGAAACGGATCTCTGAACGGTTGGCGCGCGGGCAGGATCGGCTGTTGGAACGCAGTTCGCATCGTCCGGAGCGATCGTCGTGGTTGGTCAAAAAGATCCGGGAGTGGGATGAGGATGCGGGATTCGAGGATTTCCTGCTGCGCTTGTTCGAGCACTCCGGCCTGCACATCGAGGATCTCGGGCGACGGCGCTATTTCCTGCTACCGGGCAACTTGAAATCGGACGCGTTTCCCTCGCTGCCGCACGATGGCATGACAGTCACCTTCGACCGCCAGCGTGCGCTGGAACGCGAGCAGGAAGCGTTTCTCACGTGGGATCACCCGATGGTCCGTGGCGCGCTCGACCTCATGTTAGGTTCGGAGGCTGGAAACGCGACCTTCGGAGTCTGGGAATCCACCGGGGAGAAAGTCATCTTGTTGGAAACGTGGATCGTCGTGGAATGCGTCGCTCCCGCGCGGTTGCATGTCGAGCGCTTCCTTCCGCAGACCCCGATGCGGATCGTCGTCGATCACAAGGGCGGCGACCTAACCGAAAATCCGGCATTTTCCAAACCGCCCTTGCGCAAGGGCGACTCGGCGAGCCTGATCCGGAATGAAAAGGTGAAACGCGTCATTTTACCGACCTTGCTCGACAAGGCGCGTGCGCTTGGCACCGCGAAAAGCCTCACCATCGTCGAGGACGCGATGAAGCTGATGCGTCATGAAATGGCCACCGAGATCGCCCGTCTCCGTGACCTTGCCGAAGTGAATGACCACATCAAGCCGGAGGAAATCACAGCCCTCGAGGATCGCGAGGCCGAGCTTGCCACGGTGATTCAAAATGCCCGCGTCCGGCTGGATGCGGTGAGGTTGATCTGGAAGGCTCCGGTTGGTTGACACGGAGATTTTCAAAATTCTTGGTTCACCGCCCCGGATCGCTATGGTTGCGGCGCCGGGTTCGACCCGAATCATCCATTTCAAATCACCATCATTTCGTGAAAATCGCCTCCATCCTTCTCGTTCTCCTCATCGCCGCGCTGCTCATACCCGCGCTTTCTCCCTATTCGCAATACCTTGTGTTTGCCGCGCTGATCGTGGGAATCGTCCTGCTGGCGCTGTCATTTATCGGCGGTTCCAAGGTCGCCACGAAGCCCGCCGTGGCGGAAGCCGTGAAGCCGGTCGCCGCCGCGCCACCGAAGGCAAATCCACAGGCGGAGGTCGTCACGCTGCTCGGGGTATTTCAGGAAAAAGGGCGGTTCGTGGATTTCCTGATGGAGGACATCACTCCCTTCAGCGACGCCGAGGTGGGATCGGTGGCACGCGCCGTGCATCAGGGGTGCAAGGCCGCCTTGAAAGAACATTTCCAAATCGAAGCCATCAGCCCCGAAGGCGAGGGCGCAAAGATCACCGTCCCTGCCGGCTATCCGGCGGATGAGTTCCGTCTGGTTGGAAATCTATCGGGCGAGGCACCCTTTTCCGGCACGGTCGTCCACAAGGGCTGGCGCACCACATCGGTGAAACTTCCGCGTGTGTTGATCGCCAGCAGCGACCGCCTGCCCGTGATCGCCCCTGCACA
This sequence comes from uncultured Verrucomicrobiae bacterium, assembly GCA_963810445.1. Taxonomy (GTDB): domain Bacteria; phylum Verrucomicrobiota; class Verrucomicrobiia; order Verrucomicrobiales; family Akkermansiaceae; genus Luteolibacter. The sequence goes on from CAWENZ010000053.1 coordinate 34,331, forward strand.
GGTCGAGGTGAAATAAGCGGTCAGGCGAATAGCCGCCCTCCCAACATTTTCTAACATGAATTTCAAGTTCAGCCTCGGCATCGACCTTGGCACCAGCAACAGCGCCATCGCGGTGGTGGATTTCGAAACGGGAGCCATCTCGCTGGTCGAGATCACCCAGATTCTTGCTCCTAACCGGATCGGTGAAATGCCGACCTTACCGTCGGCGCTTTACATTCCGAACCCGCAGGAGTTCCCGGCGGAGGCCGTCGAGGTTCCGTGGAAATCCGATGGCGGCATCATCGGCAATTTCGCCCGCGATCATGGGACGCTGGTTCCCGACCGCTTGGTGACTTCCGCGAAATCGTGGCTCTCCAACCCGCACGTCGATCCAAAGAAACCGATCCTGCCGTGGGCTTCCGAGATCAGGGAGGAGAAGCTCTCACCATTCGAGTGCTCGCGGCGCTATCTGGCGCATCTCAAGGAGGGATTCCTCCATGCGGAAGCGGCGCAGGGACGCGCGTGGGATCTCTCGCAAGGGCAGATCGTCCTGACCGTGCCTGCATCGTTCGACGAGGTCGCGAGGAATCTAACTTACGAGGCTGCCGAAGCCGCGGGATTGAAAAACATCGTGCTTCTGGAAGAACCGCAGGCGGCGTTTTACGCATGGACCGCGCAGGCCGGGAGCGATTGGCGGACGCAGGTCCATCGAGGCGACATCGTGCTGGTCTGCGATGTCGGTGGCGGCACCGCGGACTTCAGTCTCATCGCGGTCACCGAGCGTGATGGAAATCTCGCGCTCGATCGCATCAGCGTCGGTGAGCATCTTTTGTTAGGTGGCGACAACATGGATCTCGCGCTCGCATACACCTTGCGGGCACAAATCGAGGACGAGGGAAAATCACTCGACGAATGGCAGTTTCTCTCGCTCATCCACGCGGTGCGAGCGGCGAAGGTGAGCTTGTTTTCCGATCCATCACTCGATCAGGTGGCGGTGACCGTGCCATCCCGAGGCTCAAGCCTCTTCGCAAGCAACATCGCAACCCGATTGAAACGGGAAACCTTGGAGCAGGTGGTGCTCGATGGATTTCTGCCAATGACTTCCGTTACAGACATGCCGCTGGAAACCGGTGGCGCTGCGCTTCAGGAATTCGGCCTGCCGTATGCCTCCGATCCGGTGATCAGCAAGCACCTCGCGCGTTTCCTCACCCGCAGTTTGCAAAACGTCAAAGCCAGCGAAGCACTCGCCGTCATGGCCGACGTGCAATCCGGCCCCTATCTCAAACCCAGCGCCGTGCTCTTCAACGGCGGAGTCTTCAAGGCGGAACCCGTCCGCAGGCGTGTGCTCGATTTGCTGGCATCATGGGACGGCGGCGATCCGGTTAGATCGCTGGAAGGCGACGAACCCGATCTCGCGGTGGCAAAGGGCGCGGCCTTCTACGGCCAGAACCGCGCCACCGGCCAAGGCATCAGGATCAAGGCGGGAACCGCTCGCTCGTATTACATCGGCCTTGAATCATCGATGCCTGCCATCCCCGGATTCAAGCCGCCGGTGAAGGCACTTTGCGTTGTGCCACAGGGCATGGAGGAGGGCAGCGAATGCCTGATAGAAGGCCGCGATTTCGGCCTAGTCATCGGTAAGCCAGCGAGCTTCCGATTCTTCTCCTCGGAAATCCGCAGCGGCGACACTCCCGGACAAATCCTGCCGAACGCGGAGCGCGAACTTGAGGAGACCAGCCGCATCGAGGTGAATTTGCCCGTGGTCGGGGGATTTGCCGAAGGTCAGGTGATCCCGGTGAGGATCGATTCCGTCGTTACCGAAACCGGAAATCTGGAACTGTGGATGAAACACACCGCATCCGACCAACGCTGGAAGGTCGAGTTCCAGGTCCGCACCGAATGATGACAGGCCCCAAGTTCAGCATCGGCATCGACCTCGGCACGACGAATTGCGCGATGTCCTACATGGCTCTCGGTGCGGAGAACGCGATCTCGGAAGTCTTCGCCATCGCGCAGTGGGAATCGACCGACCGCTTGGTGGATTCCAACACGCTGCCGTCGTTTCTCTATCTACCGACCGAAGCGGAAGCAACCCAGCTCCATGGCGCGGACCGTCCGGGCGATGCTGAATGGGTTTGTGGCCGCATCGCCCGCAAGCGGGCGGGGGAGACTCCGGGCCGGGTCGTGCATTCCGCGAAATCCTGGCTCGGCCATCACGCGGTGGACCGTAGCGTCGCCTTCCTGCCATGGGGATCGGAAGAAATTCCACACGAGAAGAAGATCTCGCCGATCCGTGCTTCCGCCCTCTTGCTCAACTATCTCCGGGGCGCATGGGACAGCTGCTTTCCCGACACACCATTCGACTCGCAGGACATCACCATCACCGTGCCGGCCTCGTTCGACGCCGTGGCCCAACGCTTGACGCTCGATGCCGCGGTGGAGGCGGGTTTTCCGAAATCCGTTCGGTTGATCGAGGAGCCGCAGGCAGCGTTCTATCGATGGCTCGAGGCTCACGCCGATCCGGACGCATTGTGGAGCAAGCTTCCGGCTGGCGAGTCCAATCACGTTCTCGTCGTCGACATCGGTGGCGGAACATCGGATTTCAGCTTGTTTGAAATCAGCCGGCAAACAGGCTCGCCGCTTCCGGCAATCCGCCGCGTGGCGGTGAGCGACCACCTTCTGCTAGGCGGTGACAACATCGATCTCGCCATCGCCCACCTGATGGAGCCGCGCTTCGCGGGAAAAGGCGAAACCCTCGCAAGCAGCCAGTGGCAGGACCTTGTCGCCCGATGCCGGGACCTCAAGGAACGTTGTCTAGCAGCGGATGGCGAACCGGATGAGCAATTTCCCATTTCCCTGCCAGGCCGGGGGTCCAGTTTGTTCGCCGGAACCTTGTCGGCGAAAATAACCCGCAGCGAGGTCACCACCATTCTGCTAGATGGCTTCTATCCGGAATGTGCGGCAGACGCCCGACCCAACGAAGCCGATGCCGCCCTCAAGGAGTGGGGCTTGCCCTATGCGGCCGACAGCGCGATCACGCGCTACCTCGCCAATTTTCTGAACGACCTGCCGCAGGTCGATGCCGTCCTCTTCAACGGCGGATCACTCTACCCCGAGGCACTTCGGAACCGCATCCAGCGCCAGATCGGACAATGGCAGGGAGGTCAATCCCCGCAAGTGCTGGAGAACACCGAGCCCGATCTTGCGGTGGCCCGTGGCGCGGCGCGATTCGGCAGCATCCTCCATCATCGCAGCGCCCGCATCGAGGCCGGGGCCGCGCGCTCGATCTATCTGGAGGTGCATCAGGCTGGGAAGAAATCGCTGGTCTGCGTCCTCCCACGTGGCGCGGAGCCAGAGGCGCAACATGAAATCTCGCACCCCGGTCTCGAGCTTAGGCTCAACCGGCCGGTTCGTTTCCAATGCTACTATTCCACCCGCCATGACAAGGACCGCGCTGGAGCGTTGGTTCCGTTCAAGGTCGGCGATTTCCACAAGCTTCCTCCGCTCCAGACCATCGCCCGTCTGGCGGACAGACCCGCGGGCAGCCGGCTCCCGGTCAGCCTAACTGCCAAGCTCACCGAGCTTGGCCTGCTCCAGCTCGAATGTGTCAGCGCCGATCCGGAAATCGATCAAGCCTGGCCGCTTGCCTTCAACCTCCGCGCCGATGAATCCAGCGGCGTGGTGATGGGCGAGTCCGATCCCGGCGTCGATGCCGAGGCGCTCACCGCGGCCAAGGAACGCATTGTCTCGATCTTCAGCGCACGCCTTGATCCCGCCGATCCGCTCACCGCCGCGCGCCTGCTCAAGAGTCTGGAGGAAATCCTCGATTCACCGAAATCCGATTGGAACCTCATGCTCATCCGCACGCTCTGGACCACGCTCAAGCGTTGCATCCCCTGTCGTGTCAACTCCGTGGAGCACGAGGAAGCGTGGCTGATCCTCGCCGGATATTTCATGCGCCCCGGCTTCGGTGCCGAGCTTGATCCCGTTAGGGTCGATGAGATCTGGAAAGTCCACACCGGCGGGCTCGTCCATTCGGGCAAGCAGGTCAAACTCCAGGAATATATCCTCTGGCGGCGAATCGCAGGCGGACTGGACCGCGAGCGCCAACAGGCCCTCCTCGACGAGGAAATGCCAAAACTCCGGCAGCAGAAAAAGCCCCCTGCTGAACTCATCCGCCTGGCGGGATCGCTCGAACGTGTCGATCCGGTCACGAAGGCGGAACTCATCGACCTGTTTCTAACCAAGGCGGTTCCCTTGGTCGAAAGCGGTGGCTACGCGGCACCCTATCTTGTTTCCCTAGGACTGATCCTCAACCGCACGCCCTTGTATGCCGGGCCCGAAACCGTCGTCCGTCCGGATCTCGTTGCCCGGACCTTCGAAGCCTTCAAGGATCTCGATTGGAAAATTCCGGAACTCTCCGAACTCTTCCTCCGCGCCGCCCGCGTCACCGACAACCGCGAACTCGACCTCCCCAAGCCATTGCGCAAGGAGATCGTCCGCAAGCTCGAAAAGGCTGATGTCCCGCCGCACAAGGTCGTTAGAGTCGAGGAGTTCATCCCCATCGACCGCGCGGAACAAGCCGGACTCTACGGCGAATCCCTGCCGCCGGGACTCATCCTTGGCGACCGGTGAAGGGCCATCACTTCTGTCGAATCACCCGAATGTATGATTTGCAGCGCTTACCTGTTTCCCTAGCATCAGATTCGAACCCATGAAAATCCCCATGCTCTCCCTCCTGCTCGTCCTGCCGTTGTCCGCGGGTGAGCGCACACTCTTCAACGACGGCTGGCGCTTCGATCGCTTCGGACCCATGCCCGACGGCTCGACGCGCGAGGAGCCGGGCGGCAAATGGTCTCCAGTTTCCGCCTCATCGGAAGAGTTGAACAAAGGCAACATCGCAGACAACGTCATCGATGGTGACCCGGCGACCCGCTGGTGCGCCGCCAACGGAAATCCGGGACAGACCCTCAGCGTGGACCTTGGCAAACCGGTCGAAGTTCGCTCGATCGGCGTGACCTGGGAAGCGCCCGGAGGACTCGATCTAACGGTGGCGACTTCGGTGGATGGATCGGATTGGAAGGATTTGCCGAAAATCGAAAAGCCCGCGGCTGACAGTTCGCTGCAAGTGGTGGAAATGCCCGCCAGCACTCCGGCCACCCGCCATATCCGCCTAACCATCGACGGCACCAGCCCGACCCGCTGGGCCTGCATTTCCGAACTAAGCTTCAACGGTCCCGAAGGCCAACTGGTCAAGCCACAGACTCCGCCGGAGATTGCCTCGGGTAGCCCGTCGTCCGTGGATTTCGACGATTCCTCATGGCGCCAGCTCAACCTTCCTCACGACTGGGGCATCGAGGGACCGTTCCGGATGGAACTCGACGGAGCGACCGGCAAGCTTCCTTGGGCCGGCATCGGTTGGTATCGGAAATCCTTCACCTTGCCTGCCGATGCCGCGAAAAAGCGCTACTACCTCGACATCGACGGCGCGATGTCCGACGCCACGGTTTTTCTCAATGGCAAGGAAATCGGCCGCTGGCCCTATGGCTACACATCGTTCAGATTGGATCTAACTCCGGCGATTAAGGCTGGTGGAAAAAACCTTCTCGCCATCCGCCTGGACAACAAGCCGCAGTCGTCGCGCTGGTATCCGGGTGCCGGAATCTATCGGGATGTCTGGCTCGTCGAAGCACCGGCCTCCCTTGAGAACATCCTTCACCAAGGCATCCGCGTCATCACTCCGGAAATCACCGCCACCAAGGCCACGGTGAAGGCCAACCTTGAAATCGAAGATGGTGATTGCCCGGCGGGCATGGTGGTTCTCTTCGAAATCCTATCAGCCGATGGCAAGCTGATCGCCTCCACCAGCGGTCAGTCCTTCGAAGCCACGCTCGAACTAACAAATCCGCTCATCTGGTCCCTGGAGTCTCCCAACCTCTACACCATGCGCGCCACGTTCAGCCGCACCAACGCCGGCTCGGACTCCATCAGCACCACCTTCGGCGTCCGCAGCATCCGCTTCGATGAAAACGGCGGCTTCCTCCTCAACGGCGTCCGCGTGCCGCTCAAGGGCGTCTGCATGCACCACGACCTTGGCCCGCTCGGCACCGCTTTCTATCCGGAAGCGGCCGAGCGCCAGTTGCGGATGCTCAAGGAAATGGGCTGCAACGCCGTGCGCACCTCGCACAATCCGCCGGCTCCGGGCTTCGTCGATCTTTGCGACCGGCTCGGCATCCTGCTCCAGGTCGAGGCCTTCGATTGTTGGGACAAATCGAAACGCACCAACGACTACGCCCGCTTCTTCAAGGAATGGCACGAGCGCGACCTGCGGCAGATGGTCCGCAATTTCCGCAACCACCCTTCCGTCGTCATGTGGTCCATCGGTAACGAGATCAACGGCGGCTATCAGAATTCCGCGGACGGTTGGAAAATGGCGGACTCCTTGCGGAAGATCGTCCGGTCCGAGGATGACACCCGCCCGGTTTCCATGGGCAACAACGACGTCCGCGCTGCCCAGGGACTTTGGAAAGGCCTCGACATCATCGGCTTCAACTACAAGCCGGATCTCTATCCGAAATTCCGCGCGCAGAAGACCGGCGTGCCCGTCTATGGATCGGAAACCGCCTCCACCATCAGCTCGCGCGGCGAGTATTTCTTCCCGGTGGTGATGGACAAATCAAAGGGCCGCGGAAATTTCCAGATGTCCTCCTACGACCTCAGCGCCCCGCCGTGGGCACAGCGGCCGGACATCGAGTTCGAGGCGCAGGACCGCAGCCAGCCATGGAATGCCGGCGAGTTTGTCTGGACCGGATTTGACTACATCGGCGAGCCCACTCCCTACAACGAGGACATGACGAACCTCCTCAACATCCAGGACCCGAAGGAGCGCGCGCGGCTTGAAAAGGAGCTCAAGGAACTCGGCAAGGTCACCCCGCCGTCGCGGTCATCCTACTTCGGCATCATCGATCTCTGTGGCTTTCCCAAGGACCGCTTCTATCTCTATCAGGCTCGCTGGCGGCCCGAGCTGCCGATGGCTCATATCCTGCCGCATTGGAACTGGCCGGACCGCGTTGGTGAGATCACTCCGGTCCATGTTTACACCTCCGGTGATGAAGCCGAGCTCTTCCTCAATGGCCGCTCGCTTGGCCGCAAGAAGAAGGGGCAGTTCGAATACCGGCTCATCTGGGACCAGGTGAAATACGAGCCCGGCGAACTCCGTGTGGTCGCCTACAAGGACGGCAAGAAATGGGCCGAGGACGACCGCTCCACCACCGGGCCAGCGACAAAACTAACCGTCGAGGCCGACAAGAAACTCGGCAAGGGCGAACTCGTCTTCCTCAAGCTCACCGTCACCGATGCGAAGGACCGTCTCGTTCCCGCATCCAACCAAGCCCTCCGTTTCAGGGTTACGGGACCAGCCGAAATCCTCGCTGCGGGCAACGGTGACGCGACCAGCCAGATCACGATGCACCGTGCTGCCGTCATGCCCGCCTACAATGGTCTCTGCCAGGTCATCCTCCGCAGCACCGGCGAAGGGCTCGTGACGTTCACGGCGGAGGCAGACGGTCTAACCATCGCCCGCTGGTCGGCTCCATGAGCTTGATTTCACTCTTTCAGCAGAGCCTGGAGTTCGTGAGTCTGCTTGTTCGCGGGAATCGACGGGCTGTTGTAGCCGAACAATCGATAACCGGTGGATGTGAGTTTCTTCTCCGCCAGCGCCGCCTCGATGGCGGCACGAGCCTTCGCGATGGCAGCATCGTTTCGCGAACCCTGCCAGGTGTAGGCGAGCACGGTGACGGCGGGAACATCACGGACAATGACCTTCTTGCCATCGACCCCGGCTTTTCCAACCTCGGGTGACTGATAGAGAAACCCCATCTGGTTCATCTCGAGAGCTTGATCCTCGTCCGGCTTCATGGTCATCTCGACCGGTGAAGTCATCGGGATCTGGTTCTTCTTGATGTGGTTGAAAAGGGTGAGGAATCCAAAGGTGGGGATCTTCGATGGAGTGAATGCCGCCCTGGCAGCGGGATATTTCTTTTCGGCGACCTGGTTGTAAGGTCCCGGCTCCGGCCATCCCTTCGGCAAGGGAGACTCGCTCACATACTGCGGAGCGGCGGCTTTCTCTGGACCGTTCTGAACCGGTTGGCAGGATGCTTGAAACAAGGTGGCACCGAGAATCTGGATCGGCAACAGGATGGATTTCATCTCGTGATGATCGGCGGCATACGTCGCCGCGCAAATGCAAAAAACCGCAATCGCAATTCTACCATAAGCCGCTCGGCATCTCGCCGATAGAGGGCTCAGGGGACCATGCGAGGGCAACATCCGGGACAATTCCACCCTATCATAGGATGACGCCGATAGAATGCGTCGCGCTGATAGTCCTTGGCACAATCTGCGCCTGTTCCCGAAGATCCGGGACCTAGGCATCGTTTCAAACTGACATCTTGAAAGCATCCTGTGGAACCTGAATCGAAGAAACCAGCATCCCGGATCCGGAAGGCAAAACCACCGTTTCAGGAAGCTCGACCTGGTCAGGAATTGAGAATCCAGACGGAATGACCTTTTCGATGGCCGGTGAAATCCGATTCCAAGGTCAAGAAGTTAATGGGTCCATGGATCTCTACCAGTTTCAAGACAACCCATGTTGCCGTTTTGAACAATTGGCCTCGGAGCCGGATACTCCAGCCGCGATCCGCGATTTCTTGAGCGGGTGAGAGGAGCTCGTGCCGGATGTTAGATGTCGATTTTCCAGTCGTGGTTGACCCCCTTGCTGAAGGCGTGGGCCCCCATGCCGTTGGGGGTGATGTGGCGGAGCATGAGTCGCGAGTTCCTGGAGGAGAGGTGGGCGAAGCCGTTGAGGTCCGGGATGAAGGTGTTTTCGCGGCCAAGGGCGCGGGCACCGCCACCGCCGAAGACTACGAATGACGTTTTCCAGTTCCTCCGACATCTACCCAAACAATCGACCTCGGCTTTGGCTATTTACTGTCGAAACGAATCTCGATCTGGAATACCCCCTGAGGATCGCTCTCCATCACCTTCACGACAAATGGGGCGTCCTTGTGCTCGAAGAGGTCACCGGGCGGGAAGGGTGCCGTTTTCAGGTCCTTGTTCGGATAGACCACGATCGGGTTGTTGCCTGAGGCCAGCTTGGCATCGACGGTGTAAACGAGGATGCCCGGGGCAGCAGCCTCTTCCTCTTTCTTCAGGCGTGGCTGCTGGGCGACCTCGATGACAAAAACCTTGCTCGGGTGCTTGGGATCATCCGCCGGGATCACCACCATCGAGAGCCCGGATGCCGCGTCGAGGGGAGTGAGTGAAAGTTTGACATTCCCCTCTGTCAGATAGGTTTTCCGATCCGCGTCCAGCCATTTGAGCTTGTGCCTTTGCCATCCGAGAAAGCCGCTGCTTTTGCCGGCCTCCGACATGAGGTCCCATGGCCCGGCCGGGTTCTTCGGGCCGGGGACGCCGCCATAGGTGTAGAGGTCCGGCAGGCCCATCAGGTGACCGCACTCGTGGGCCAGCACGTGGGGGCTGGGGCTGGAAAGGTTCAGCGCCAGCTTGATCTTTCCTCCTCGATAGGGAATGGCGATGTCCTCGCGCTCGCCAAAGGCCGTGTTGCCGATTTTCGGCATGTTGGCGACAATGTAGTCGTAGGTGTTGAAATCGATTTCTGGATAGAGCTTGAAGACCGCGACGAAGAGGTCGCGGTGGGCTTCGGTGGTCTTGCTGCTGTAGTCGCCCGCCTTGCCGGGAAGCCGCCGCCAGCCGTGAACCTGCTCGATGTCGAAGCTGAGTTTGCCTTGGGAAACCCTCGCGAAAAGTTCCTCGAAGGTCTTCCCGCCGAGCACCTGTTGGGCACGCTCACGGGTGTCGATGGTCATTTCCGCATCGGCGAAGTCGAGGTAGAGCATGATGAGCTTCTTCCTGCCGATGGCGTCCTTGTAGATCAGCGGATCGGTTTCGCCTTCGGTCTTGTAAACGTCGCCTTTGGAATCCAAGGCCGGGATGGGCTGCGTGGTGGGATGGGTTTCGGCAGCTCCCGACGTGTGGGCGAGGGCAAGCAAGAGCGGCAAGGTGAGGGCGGAGATGAATCTCGTCATGCCGGAACTTAACGCGGGATCCTACGGTCCAATTTCATCGAAGACGTACCCGCGTGCGTTTCGAGACTGTCTAACAACCTTGGGCCTGGCATGGGACCCGGTCTTTACGGTAGGCTTCGTCGGGTGGGGTCATGTCCTTGCTTGGAGGGAAAGGGGGAACCGCAGCCATCATCAAGCCGGAACGGGAGGGGCAAATGCGAATGCGGCGAGACGCATCGAGCTTGCCCTTGAGATCTGCGGCAGAATTTTCTGGAGGCGGCATGCCTGTCTTCTAGGGTGATGGGCATCGCCATGAAAACCCTGACCTCCCTTTTGCTTTTGATCACGCTCGCCGCGGCCGATGAGCGTCCGCTCCCCAAGGTGAAGCACATGATCGACACCCACATCCACCTTTACGATCCGACCCGCGAGGGTGGGGTTCCTTGGCCACCGAAAGACGACAAGGTGTTGTACAAGCCTCATTTGCCTGCGGAATTCAAGGAGGTCTCGAAGCCAGCCGGCATCACGGGTGTGATCATTGTCGAGGCCAGTGATCGTCTTGAGGACAACCGGTGGGTGCTCGATCTCGTCAAGGGCGACGGTTATTTTGTCGGTCTTGTCGGGAACATTGATCCCTACGCCGACGACTTCACGAAGCAACTGAACGATCTTCGCAAGGATGCGCGGGTGGTTGGCATCCGGGCGCGCAACGGTGAGCAGAAGAAGCCGATCGACTACTCCGCCCCGAAGTTCATCGCCAGCTTGCGCGAACTCGCGAAAAATGACCTCAGCGTTGACATCCTCGTCAATGGCGGTGGGGTGGACGCCGTCAAGCAGGTCGATCAACTGGCACGCACCATTCCGGAACTTCACATCGTCGTTGACCACGTCCTCGGCTACGACTTCGACGGAAAGGCCGCCAATCCGGAGTGGGTCGCCGCCGTGGAGAAGCTTGCGGAGAACAAGAATGTCTGGTGCAAGATATCCGGACTCTATCAGCGCAGCATCCCGCAGCCCGCCCCGCACACCCTCGACCACTATCGCAGCGTGCTCGACGTGCTTTGGAAAAACCTCGGATCCGAAAGGCTCATTTTCGGCAGCAACTGGCCATGCACGAAAAACAGTGGTGACTATGTCAGCGTCGTGAAACTGGTAAACGAATTCTTCTCCGCCAAGGGACAGGAGGCCTGCGAACGCTACTTCTGGAAGAACGCCGCCGAGGCCTACCGGCTGAAGCTCGATTGACTTGCCATACGGAAATCAGCCCTTGCGGAGCGAGGATGATGGGCTTCCTTGAGCCCATGAAGAATTCCATTCCAGTCGTTGTGATTTTGGCTCTGCTCGGCACGCCCTCGGTCACCGTGGCCAATGAACCGGTTAGAAATCAAATGGAGAAACTGATTCAGTTCGAGGGCAATGCATCCGAGCCGAAATGGATTGCCGTGAATGACGGGGTGATGGGTGGCCTTTCGAGAGGCGGACCCCAGTTGAAGGATGGCTCATTGCATTTCACGGGGACCCTGTCCTTGGAGAACAACGGGGGCTTCTCTTCGGTGCGGACCGAAAAGGCGAGTTATGATTTCAGCGGAAAGACGGCTCTGGTGATGCGAGTGAAGGGAGACGGTAGGAAGTATCAATTGCGGCTTGCGACCGATACGCGGTTCAACGGTTCTGCGATTTCCTACGGAGCGGAGTTCGCCACGGAAAAGGACCAGTGGATCGAGGTGAAAGTGCCATTCGAGACTCTATCACCAAGTTGGCGGGGACGGAAGCTCGACGGACCGCCGCTCGATTGGTCGAAAATCGAGGAACTCGGCCTCCTGATCGGCGACAAGAAGGCGGGGCCGTTTGAGATGGAGGTGGATTGGATCGCGGTCGAGTGAGTCACGACCTTGGAAGAGAAGTTTCATTGCCACGGCATGATTTTCAGACCTGTATGTTTCGAAATCCAACCGCATGAAACTGCCCCCATCCGTCCGCCTATCCGATTCCGACCCGTCGTATCCGGTTTTCGAGATCGATCACCCGACATGCACCGCCAAGGTGGCGCTGCACGGGGCGCATGTGATGTCCTGGAAGCCCGTCGATGAGGATGAGGTCCTCTATCTCAGTCCGGATGCTGTTTTCAGGGAGGGAAAGGCGATCCGGGGAGGGATCCCGGTTTGTTGGCCGTGGTTCAACGCGCATCCCACGAATCCGGAAATGCCGTCGCACGGGATCGCGAGGACGAGGTTTTGGGAAATGTTAGAGGCCGGTGAGAGTGCCGACGGCGTCGTTTTGAAATTCGGTATGGGCGAGGGGATCTGGAACGCTTCATTGACCGTGAAGGCGGGAGCGGAGCTGGAGGTGATCCTTGAGACGCGGAATCCGAACGAGATCCCCATCGTCGTTTCCGGTGCGCTGCATTCGTATTTCGCGGTCTCGGATATCGAGCAGGTGCGCCTGGTGAATCTGGAGGGGGCGACCTATCTGGACACGGTTGCCAGCCCTGGGGAACGGGTTCAGAAGGGGGCGGTGCATTTCAGGAGTGAGGTGGATTCCATCTACGAAAGCTCCAGTCGTGTGCTCCTTGTCGATGATCTTTCCGGCAGGACGATCCTGATCGAGAAAAGCGGCAGCCCATCGACGGTGGTGTGGAATCCGTGGATGGAGAAGTCCGCAGCGATGGGCGATTTGCCGGATGACGGCTACCGGAAGTTCTGTTGCATCGAGGCGGCGATCGCGAATGACAAGGCGGTGATCGTGATGCCTGGTGAGTCGCATGTGCTGAGCACGCGCATCAGCATCGAGGAGTGATCATTCGCCTTTTTCTAACGCCTCCAGCAGGAGCTCTGCGGCCTTTTTTGCCGAGGCCGGATTCTGGCCGGTGACGAGACGTCCGTCACGGACGGCGTTCTCGGAAAAGTCCTTTGCGGTTTCGACAGTCGCTCCCGCCTTCTCAAAGGTGGTCTGCAACAGGAAAGGAACGGTGTTGGTTAGTTTTACGGCTTTCTCTTCCGAGTCGGTGAATACCGCGGTCTTTTTTCCGGCGATGAGCAGTTTGCCATCAGAAAGTTTCACGTTCACAAGAGCTGCCGGGCCGTGGCAGACCGCGCCGACCGCACCATTGTTCTGGTAGATTCCGGCAGTGATCTTCTTCAGCGGTTCGGATTCCGGGAAATCCCACATCGCGCCGTGGCCACCGGCGAAGAAGATGGCCCCGTATTCCTTGGGGTCGGCTTCGGATAGAGAGATGGTTTTTTCAACGCCCGGCTTGTCCATGTTGGCGTTGCCGAATTTTTTCCAGAAAGCGGCGTTTGTCTCGTCCTTGAGGTCGAGGCTCTTCGGATCGAGCGGGGCGAAACCACCCTTGGGACTGGCAAGCGTGACCGGGTTGCCGTTTTTCGTGAAGACCTCGAAAGGATGGGCGGCCTCGGAAAGGAAGAAACCCGTGAGCTTTCCACTGTCGCCAAGTTCCGAGTGGTTGGTGAGAACGAGGAGGATGGCTTTGGGATCCGCGGCGTGGGCGATTGCGGCGGTTAGAAGGGAGAGGAAAAGAATCTTCATGCCCACTCGATAAGTCAGGACGCTGGAAATGCAAGCGGTGTAGGTCCCGTGCGTCCCACTCTGAAGCTCATGCGCACCGTATCGAGGTGATCCCGGGTGATGTGCTGCTGTTATAGCGCGTACCTGCGGGATCTTCATCCATTCTCCCGCCTTGAGCGCTGACTGGTGTGCGATCACTCCGGCCAGGGTCATGTTCAGGGCCTCGCTCACGTCGACAATCGGCTTCCTATCAAGCAGGATGGATTCGATGAAGTTGTTGGTAAGGTGTCCATGGGAGCCTCCATGACCGCCGCCTCCGACGCCTGGCGGCAGTGGCGGACGCTCTCCCTTGATCGCGTTGTCGTGCGGCTTCTCCCCATAGACGCGACCTTGTTCCCCGTGTGCATCCTTCATGTCCCAGCTTCCACCCATCCGCGAGATGCCACCTTCACTGGTCTTGAACATGGCGATTTCGGTGCCGAAGGGGTTCTTGTATTGGTTGTCGCCACCATTGTATTCGGGATAGAGACCGGGAGTTCCCAATGCGGACACTTCAGTGAAGCGGCCACCGGTGACGGATACATAATACGCCGCCGCATGGGTGGGATACCACATCGGCGGGAGAGCGCTGCGCCAGCCGTTGAGATCAATCTTGCCGTTCCTGGGATTGAAACCTGCAAGTCCCTTGGGGCCGAAGTCATGCCAATATTCCCCCTCGGAATAGATGATCTTTCCCAAGGCACCTGCCTGGAATTGCATTCTCTTGGCGTAGAGGTCCTCATGATACGTAGATGTTTCATTCATCATGTATTTCATGCCGGACTTCCTGACGGCATTGACCAATTTCTCCGCATCATCCTCCGCCTCGAACCCGAACACGGCGGGAACCGCAGAGACCACATGCTTGCCGTGCTCCAGCGCCATGATGGCCAGACGCGCGTGACTCGGCGCATCGGTCGCAATAAAGACCGCCTCAATGCTCTTGTCCTTGATCAAATCTTCGCAGGACGGGTAGGTCTTCTTCGCTCCCACCGCCTTGGCCAGTTCGGCACACCGCCCGGGATCGAGATCGGTGGCTGCGACCACTTCGACGTTGGGATGGCTCTGGTAAAAGAACGCCGCCCCGAATTTGCAGAGGCCGTATCCCGCGATGCCGACGCGAATCTTCCTGTCAGAAACTGGCTGCCAGCCTTTCGCCGCATTCGGATCGCCCTGATTCTTCTCGAAACCAGGGATGACATTTCCATCGGCATCCTTCGGGGACTCTTCGGAGGTCGCGCGGCCTGCCATACCGGCCACCCCAAGGAATGTCCCCGCAGTGCTGATTCCCCGGAGGAAACTCCTACGGGAAATGTCGTTTGGTCCGTCGTTCGTTTTCATGGATTGGGATTTCAGGTTGGAGAAATGGGTAGGCGGAATACGGAAAAATTGAGAGTTTTATGTACAAATCCTCTTCTCCGGACGGCGCGAACACCGCGGTAATGGACGGGGGCGCCTTGAGACCGGCTATCGGGAAATGGTGGAAATCCCCGGCAACAGGAAAACTGTGCCGAGTGGACGAACTCACTCATTCCGGAATCCGGGGAATGCGTCCAGGTTTCACTCCTCGTTGGATCGGGATTTGAAAATCCGGTAAAACCGTCGTGGCTTCGGCAGTTCCAGCGGCCCGGTTTGGTCGTGAAACTCGACGAGACCCGGCTCGGTGATTTCCGTTTCACCGCCCTTCTCCCAGTGGACGAGATCCTCCGAGCATTCAAGAATGTAGATGCCTGCCTGAACCGCAATCATGCTGACGGTGATGTCCCCCGGTCTGCCTGATAGAGATGCGATTCCCGGAATTTCCGGATCTGGCGTGACTGAAAGCAGCGCCGAGGAAGCGGATGGCTCGGAAAAATCAACCGGCGGGGTTGGGGCGATGGCGGCGATGGTGGAAACCGCAGTCACCCGCACGTTGTCCAGCAGAAGGTCCAGCGAGTTCGTTGAGCCGGATTGATCGCGGAACGTTAGTGTGGTCGAATTGCTGTCCGCCACGAAGGTGAAGCTCAGGGGGAACCAACGGGTGCCGCCACCGCCGCCACCCGTGACTGTCACGACCTGCGACAGCAGGCTCGATGAGCCGGTTGCGGAAACACGAAGGCTCTGCGTGTTGAAGTTGAATGCAAGCACTCCGGCATCGAATTCAAGACGGTAGGCTTGCGAGGGTGTCGTCGCGAATGTCTGGGACAACACTCCGTCGGGAGTCGAGTTTCCGCCGTTGAATCCGACGTGTTTCACTCCCTCCGACGCCACATACAGGGAGGAGTTCGGCCGGATTTGTTGATTTCCCGACCAAGTCCACCCGGAGTAGTCGGATTCGAAACCGCCATTGACCAGGCCACCTGGGGCAGGGGGAACGATGGTGAGCGTCACCGTCGCGACATTCGACGACAGCAAGCCGTCGCTTGCCTGATAGGTGAACGAGTCTGGTCCGGAGTATCCGCTGGCCGGGGTGTAGGTGAAGCCACCGTTGGCATTCAATGCCAGGCTGCCATGTGAGGGGCCGGATCCCGGTGTGGCGGTTAGAGGCGAGGATTCGGGATCACCGTCGTTGGCCAGGACTCCGGATGGCGGCACCACCAGCGGGGTGTTCTGATAGACCTGATACCCGTCGGGAACGGCCACGGGCGCGGCGTTCGGGGCGACTGCCCCGCCATTGATCCGGACGTTGTCCAGCAACATGTCGAGGGCGTTGGTGGAAGTCGAGATGTCACGGAACGTCAGGGTGCTTGTCGCGCTGTTAGCCACAAACGTGAATTCCTGTGGTAGCCAGCGGTTGGTTCCGCCGCCCGATCCATTGATGGTGATGGTTCTCGTGAGGAGGTTTCCGTTTCCACTCACGGTCACCTGCATGGTTTGTGAGCTCGTGCTGTAGGAGAGGACCCCGACGTCGAAGGCCAGTGTGTAGGATTGCCCCCCGGTGGTGGCGAAGCTTTGGGATAGCACGGCATTTGGCGTGCTGTTCCCGCCGTTGAAACCCACCAGCTTGAGACCGGCGGTGGCGGCATAAGGTGCCGAGGCCTGGATCACCTGGTTGCCGGTGTGGGTCCATCCGGTGAAATCCGCTTCGAAGCTGCCATTGACCAATGCACCAGCCGCGACCGCGTTGACGGACAGGGTTACGGTTGTGGTCTCCGAGTTCAGACCACCGGCGACCGCACGATAGGTGAACAAGTCGGGACCCGTGTAGCCGGCCGCAGGTGTGTAGGTGAAGCTTCCATTGGCATTCAAATTGGCGGTCCCGTGGAGCGGACCTACATCCATGACCGCCGTGAGCGGTCGCGACAACGGGTCCGTATCGTTGGACAGCACGCCGGGTGCGGGAACAGACAACACGGTGCTGACGTTGGTTACGTAGGTATCGGCCACTGCCGCTGGAGGAGGAACGACGGTTTCCTGTTCGATGGAGATCGCGACCGTTGCCATATTCGAATCCGACAGCCCGTCATTCGCATGATAGGTGAACGAATCGTTTCCAAAATAGCCCGTGACCGGGGTATAGGTGAAACTCCCGTTAGGGTTCAAGGTGAGGGTGCCGTGGCCCGGGCCGGAGTCAAGGATGGCGGTGAGAGGGTTGGAATCGGCATCCGTGTCATTCGCGAGCACACCGGCGGCGGGGACCACCAGGGCAACGTCTTGTCGCGTCGAATAGACATTTCCCACCGCCAGCGGGGGCGAATTTGAAGTGCCGGCAGGAGGACCGGTCACACGCACGTTGTCGAGTGTCATGTCGAGGGCGCTGGTCGATGTGGATTGATCCCGGAACGTCAAGGTGCTTGTCGGACTGTTGGCGACGAAGGTGAAGGACTGTGGCAACCAGAGGTTGGATCCTCCCCCGGCCCCGTTGAGGGAGAGGGTGCGGGTGAGAAGATTTCCATTTCCGCCAACCGTCACCTGCATCGTTTGGGAGCTTGTGTTGTAGGAAAGCACTCCCAGGTCGAAAGCGAGGGTATAGGTTTGTCCCGCAACCGTGGCGAAGGTTTGCGACAACACCGCGTTCGGTGTGCCGTTTCCGCCGTTGAAGCCTATCAGCTTGATGCCGTTGGTGGCCGCGTAGGGTGCCGAAGTCTGGATCGCCAGATTGCCGCTGGTGGTCCAGCCGTTGAAGTCCGACTCGAAACTGCCATTGATCAAGGCCCCCACATCCGCGACCACCCCGTTGACGGTGAGGCTCACGGTCGCGGTGTTGGAGCTGAGGCTGCCGTCATTGGCATGGTAAGTGAACGAGTCGGGTCCCGTGTAGCCGGCCGCGGGGGTATAGGTGAAGCCTCCATTGGCATTCAGCGAAACCGTGCCATGGCCGGGACCGGAAACGAGCACGGCGGTAAGCGGATTGAATTGCGGGTCGGTATCGTTGGCTAACACCCCTGACGCCGGGATGGACAACGGGGTGTCCCGGCTGGTTGAATAGCTGTCGGGCACAGCGACTGGCGCGGTGTTTCCTCCCGGAACCATCTGGTTGATCCAGTTCGCGACCATTGTGTTGTTCACCGTGTCGATTTGATTGCTCCCAAGCGGTGGCATTCGCGAGAATCCGGAAGAGCCCATCATGCGCTGCAGCACCACCGAGTGCCCGGTATCGCCGGGGACGATGAGTTTGTAATCGGGCCCTCCGACTCCCGAGCTGCCGTTGATGAGCCCGGTCTGGGCAAGTGCTAGGTCGGGGCGGCCATCCCAGTCGGATGGCGCGGTGCCGGACTCTCCCGCGTGGCAATACGAGCAGTTCACCGCCAGATAGGAACGCACCCGGGCTTCGAGCGATTGGGAAGTTTCATCCGGTCTGAAATGGCGCGGCAATACGGTCGATGACTCGGCGGTGTTCGCGAAAAAGCCATGACCTTGCAGGAGGTCGATCTGGTTGCCGCTGAAACCGTTGATCATGTTGGACAGGTTGAGTTGTCGCGTGTTGAAACCCAACGCGTATCCTGCCTGGGGAGTGTGGCAACTGCTGCATTGCGAGCGGCTCGGGATCCTCCACGGCTGGGTGTAGGGTGAGCCGTTCACGGTGATATTCACCGGCACGTCCTCGCCGCCGTCGGCCACCAGAGTGGCATCGGTTCCCGCCGCGTTCCATTTGTAGCTCACGCCGTAAACGCCCGTATCCGTCTTGACCATCAGACGGGTCTCGATCCGCTTCTTGGGTGAGGCTGGATTGCCTCGCACGGTTTCCAGGTCGAAATGCTTGATCCAGATCTGACCGTTGGGAAATTCCCACGCACCTTCGCGGGACCAGTTCATCTTGCTGGTATTGTCGGGCATCAGGAACCAGCGGCGCTTGATCGCATGGTCGCTCCAGAACGGGAGATTCGGCGTGTAGGGCAGCACTCCCGGCGCGGGCGACAGGTCCGTTAGGTCGGAGAACAGTCCCGTCGCGCTGAGCGTTGCCGGAAAATTGTTCGCCACGGTGGTGGTGATGATCCTTGTGATCCTTCCGCCGCTGAAATCGCAGATCAAGACATCGCCGTTGGAAGGGTCCTCGCCGAAAGCCGTCAGCGACGCCTGTCCGGCGATCCGCTGGACGGACGTGACACCGCCGGGACGTGTCAACGCCCAGATGTTGCCAGAGATATAGTCTCCGAAAATATAAGCTCCCGACAGGCTGGAAAACCGGCTTCCACGGTAAACCACACCACCGATGACGCAGTTGCCCTTGTAGGCGGAATCAATCCCTGAAACATCCGGATGGGGAAATTCATAAATCGGATCGTCCGAGGTAAATCCCCCCGGTGCGGTTCTGGGACCATTGTGAAGCCCCTCGCGGTAGGCCCAGCCGTAGTTGCCTCCCTTGGTGACGAGATCCACCTCCTCGTAGCTTTCCTGGCCCACATCGCCCACCCAGATCTCATCAGTTTGCCTGTCGATTGAAAACCGCCACGGATTGCGCAGGCCGACCGCCCAGAATTCGGAGCGTACGTAAGGGAGGTTTCCAGCCGGGATGGCGCTGCCGTTGAACTTGCCGTCCCAAGCGCCGCCCTTGCTGATAGAGACGTATGGATTGTCGTTAGGGATGCTGTATCGGGCGACAAATTTTCCCGAGCCTGCCGGGATCTCGTCACGGGGGATGGCATTGCCCGTTCCGAAACCAAGCCCCGCCGCAGTGGGATTCGGATGGGCGTTCGGCTCGAGGTTTCCAGGCTTCTTGTCCACGTCGAGACGCAGCATGCCTCCGAAGAAATTCATGTCGATGCGCTGTGAGTTTCCGTGGCCATCGTTGGGAGCGCCCTCGTCACCGACGGAGCAATAGAGATATCCGTCCGAGCCGAAGTGGAGGTCTCCTCCGTTGTGCCAGTCATTGCGGTCGCGCTGCTCGATGAGGATCAGCTCCGACCCCGGGTTCGCCACCGGAGCGGGCAATCCGATCTGCGCGGCGGGAACGGTGAAGCGCGAGAGGCGCTGGAACCTGACCGTGGGATCCGAGGCCTTCCTAACCGAATAGGTGACGTAGAAATAACCGTTCTTCGCGAAGTTCGGATGAAATGCGAATCCTAACAGTCCGGATTCGTCACCTGGAGCCGGATTCCATGTCTCCACCGGGTTGCGCGCCGGCGTCGAAATCACCTGAACCAGGTCGATGAACACCGCGACGCTCGGACTGGCGGCCGTCACGTCACGGATGACCTTGATCTTGCCTCCGTGCTCTCCGACGAAGAGGCGCTTTGATTCCGCCGGGGGACTTGCGATGCACACGGGCAAGATGAAACCCACCCCGGGAAACGCGGGAACGACTTGCACCGCCGACGGGGGAGGCTCGGATGGAACGTTGAAACTTTTGTTGGTGATCCGCAGCGACTGGGAAATCGAAACGGTCACCGAGGCGGTCTGGGTTTGTCCGCCGGTGCTCGACACCCGGTAGGTGAAGCTAACAGGAGCGGTGCCGGTGCCGGAATGGGTGTAGAGGATTTCTCCGGAGGCCTGGACCACCGCGGTGCCGACCGTGGGTGCCGAGGCGATCTGCAGAGTGCCCGGATTGAGCGTTCCAAGATCGTTGGCAAGCACGGCGATGCGGACCTTTTGTCCCGGATGGATGGTGGCGGCATCATTCTTCACGGCAAACGTTCCGGTCGGTGGTCCGGTCACGCGGACGTTGTCGAGCAACAGGTCAAGTCCGTTGGTGGTTTCCGATTGATCTCGGAAGGTGAGGGTGGTCGATGTGCTGTTGGCGACGAAGGTGAAGGTCTGCGGATACCAGCGGGTGACCGTGCCACTCGGTCCATTGAGGGTGAGCACTTCGGAAAGCAAGCTGCCGGAACTCAGGCCGGTGACCGTGACCGCCAATTTCTGAGGGGTCGAGTTGCCAGCGAAGACGCCAGCGTCAAATGCAAGGGTGTAGGTCTGCTCCGCGACCGTGGTGAAGGTCTGTGAAAGCACACCGTTGGGCGTGGAATTGGCGCTGTTGAATGCCACCATCCTGGTTCCGGAGGTCGCGGTGTAATAAGGGCCTGCGGCCGCGACGTTCTGGTTGCCGATGGGGGTCCAGCCGGTATAGCCGGACTCAAAACTCCCGTTTGTCAGGATTTGCCCCTCACAAGCTGCCATGCAGCAAACTGCGATCAAGGAGGATTCGAGGACGCGACGAAACCATGCGTGAGATGTCATTCGGTGGGGGGTGGGTGAAACTAACCGGGAAGATCGCGGCATCGACTCACGAGCCATCTGACATTCGCCACCGACAGCAGGACTTTCCTCGGGGCACGGCATGCCGGGACAATGGAAAATCAAGCAATCGTGATAAACTATACAAACGGGGGGAATCAAGGCCTTGGTAATTCCAAGAGCCGGATAGAAATTCGAAAAGAATCATGAGTCAATCTGATTTTAATCATCCGTGGCCCACGGACCGATCGTTGTGTCGGGGCAATGGTCGGTGGTTAGAGGCTGTCTTAAAAATGGCAGGGACCGTTCTCCGCAACGGTTCTGCGAATGAGAGGCGAATGGATCCGCCCATGAAAAGCTCTTGAATCCATCCATGGTCGGACATTCTCTTTCCATTCGCAGGACTGCCCGGAGGTCGATCCCTGCCTTCGGGTATTTTTCAGACAGCCTCTTAGATTCCCGAGGATCCCGAGCCGGTTCCGATGTCGAGGGTGTTGGTGACGGTGATCTTCGGCAAGGCCCGGGAAAGTCGTGGAAACGAGGAGCGAGGAGATGGGAAGGGGAAGTTTCATGGCGGCAGGGGAGGAGGCGGGTTGGCGATCGGATCGCGCCCAAACACGAGCAAGCCTGGCCATTGACCCACATCCACCGGATTCCAATGATGAAAAGTGACCGGGTGAGGTGCGGGAATAAGCTGGGCTTCGCACAGATTCCCACGCGAACGAAATGATCCGCTGATGCCTGCGGCCATCCGGGACCCTGGCGGGCGCCCCACTCCACCACAAGGAAAGGCGATCTCCGAATCGCCAGCCCATGGAAAGCCAATGAAAGGTGCACAGCTCACCTCATTGTCATCTCATGGTCCCCGGCGGATTGGAATGGGAGCGCAGCAGACATGGCCGGAGACAGTCCGCCGCTCCTTGCGAGCCCGCACCTCTCCCTCTCCCCAGAACACTGAAAACTGAAAACTGAAAACTAGCAACTCATCTCCTCCCACTTCCGCATTGCCTCCCAATTCCAAGCCTGAGAAGCTCCGCAAGAGCCGATGATCAGCCTCATTCCATCCCCCGCTCCCACCGCCTCGCCAAAGGCCCCCCCGGTGCCCATTACCATGACAACGCCCTCAGCAAGGCCCGCTTCGAACCGACCGCAGGGCGCTGGACGGCCAGGCCACTCTCAAAATCCCGCCGTCAATTCCGTTGGGAAGACCCCTCCAATCTTTCGTTAGACCCCATCACCGCCCGCTCCTTCCACGACGAAGCCCTTCCCCAGGACGGAGCCAAAACCGCCCACTTCTGCTCCATGCGCAGCCCTCTTTGCCAGCGGAACCGTGGATTCCCCAGTCGCTGAAGAATTGCCTCGAAAACGGGTCATCCCAAGCTAGGATCACCCCATGGCAGCCGTCACGGAAATCATTCAGGATGTTCTCAAACTACCGAGAACCGAGCGCTCCTTCCTCGCAAAAAAGCTCTTGGAAAGTCTCGAAACCGACGAATCCTTCAGCGCTGAGGAGCTCGAGCTTTTCCGAAGCCGTTCGCGGGAAATCCACGAGGGCAGGGTGAAGCCAATGACTTTGGAGCAACTCCAACAGGATGTGTCCGCCCGTCTGGCATGACAGGCTTGATCATCCACCCGAAGGTCGCCGGGGAAATGGCCGACGCCACGAAATGGTATCGCGAAATCGATCCGGAGCTGGCGCGACGCTTCCTCGACGAGGTTTACGAGGGAATCCGAAAAGCCCGGGAGATGCCACACTTGTTCCGGATCATCGAAAGTCCCTTCCGGCGCGTACTCTGTGACACATTTCCTTACCGAATTGTGTTTGAAATCAGCGAGGAAATGCAGGCGGTTCACATTGTGGCCGTGATGCATCAGATGAGGCATCCGGATCACTGGAAGGAGGGCCTTGAATGACACCGAATCTAAAATCCCCAGTCCTTGCGGGGCAGATTCCGCTGCTCGCCACCAACACCACTACCCCCTGATCACTTCTCCCTCCCTCTTCCCTGAAAACTGAACACTGAACACTAGCAACTCATCCCCCCACTTCCGCATTGCCTCCCCATTCCAAGCCTGAGAAGCTCCGCAAGAGCCGATGATCAGCCTCATTCCATCCCCCACGCTTCCCAGCCACCTCGCCAAAGGCCACCCCGGTGCCCAATACCGCGACAACGCCCTCAGCAAGGCCCGCTTTGAACCGACCGCAGGGAGATGGACGGCCAATTCCCTCCCAACTTCCCGCCGTCAATTCCGTTGGGAAGACCCCTTCAATCTTTCCCTCGACCCCATCACCGCCCGCTCCTTCCACGACGAAACCCTTCCCCAGGACGGAGCCAAAACCGCCCACTTCTGCTCCATGTGCGGCCCGCACTTCTGCTCGATGAAAATCAGCGAGGACGTCCGCCAATACGCCGCGGAACAAGGCATCGCCGAGGAAGAAGCGCTGGCGAAGGGGATGGAGGAAAAGAGCAAAGAGTTCGTCGAGAGAGGCGCGGAAGTTTACACGCCGGCATGAGTTTATCTATGACTAATCCAAAATTGCTTTTCGTCTCTTGCGTAGAAAAGCGCTCTGCAAACGCACTCCACACCTAAAAAGCTACCTTATGGAGAATTCATCCGGACCATCTGGCGAGCCGCCTGTGAATACAGCCGGAGGAAAACCACACCCCAACTTGTTGGGATTGTCGACGACCGAGCTTGCCGGACTTTCTGTCGAGGAACTCCATAAAAACAAAACAGCAATCACGATGCTGTTGCACTACTACACCAAGCTAGTCGACGAAAACTCGGCGCTTCGGAATGAGAAAAACACCCTCGAAACATATGTCGAGTCTTACGAAACCAAAAAGACCTACTCGTCTGTTTCCGCTTGGCTCCTAACATTAAGCACTATTCTCACGGGATTTGGGATCAACCTCATCACAGGCGGCTCAACCTGGCCCGGCTTGGCAACGTTGATTCCCGGCATAGGACTAATCATCGCTGGACTTTATTTTGCCAATCGCGAACCCGTCTAAAGATGACCACTCGTTACATCTTTAACACTTCAGGCGATTATGTGGCTTTCATTCGAGGAAACCACCTGTTTTCCAAGGACTGCGAGTGGCTTGGAACAATTGCCAATGGCAACGAGGTCTTCAACACCGATGGGCTTCATGTCGGATATCTCCTAGATGATGATAGGATCGTTCGCAACAAAAGCGAATCAACATCCAAGCGTATCCCCAGGCAGGTCAAACCCATACGCCCAGTAAGACCGGTCACCCCTCTTCGTCGTCTTCGCAAATCAAAACTCCCTCCACCATTCGAGGATGTCTTTGACTATTCTAAGGTCGGAAAGCTTCTCACCAACCGAAACTTTCCGTCTTTCGATCACTTGCTGGGAGCGCAAATCATTGCAAATGATGGAACTTTGTTAGGCATTATTAATACAAATAGATACGATCCAAATTCCATTTCGAACCCCTACGGCCAAGGCAATCGATACAAATCTACGTCGATACTGAACCCTTACGGGCGCTATGGAGGTAAGTCACTCCAACCAATCACCGTTCAATCAATACACAAGCACCCCGCCAAAAATAGTTGCAACAAATCAAGTCATTGGCCACCTCACAAAGAACAAATACGTTCCGAACCCGTTGGACCCAGACGAATTACTTGCGTGGCTAAAAATCGAAGTCTAGGCAAGGGCGACCTCTCATAAGAATTGATTTATTAGGGAAAATAAATGCCTGTTCCTCTCGGCAAAAATCGATCCGGTCAGTCAATGTGGGCAGTGTTCACGGATCCACATCGCTGGGGTCAGTGAAAGCGCCGGGATAAACCGGCTTGAAACAGAGAATGAAAGAGTCTTACAGAGAAAACCTAGCCAGTAGCTCTGGCCACAAGCCCTACGCCGGGAGTGGTGACGCTCCGGGTGTAGCAAGGGGAAATGGGGTCAGGGGAAATGGGGTCAGTGTGCAAATCTTGACAAAATGAACGGCTTCAGTCCGGACGCGGCGGTGGGGTGAGTCCTCGCTCGGTAACATTCGTGAGGGAAATCGCTCTTTTTTCTTTCGCTACCCACCCCAGTCACCGCTGCCACCAAGGATATTGCGGATGTGATCCGGCAGGGCGGAATCGGGCGAAGCGGAAGATGGCCTGGAGCAATTGGCCCATTCGCTCATCGGCAGTTCCGTTTCGCTCCTGCCACAGGATCAGGATCTCAAGGGTGCCGAGGGTTTCGAAGTTCGGGTTGCGCTTTTTCGCACGACGGATGGCCCTTTCGTCATTGATGGCGATGGGATGACCGCGACTTTCCGCCAGGGCGAAGCACTTCGCCTCGCCATCGCTGGCCCCCAGCAGCGCGGCGTAGTCGATGAGGAGTTCGAACTCCGAATCGGTTTCCGGTTCGATGCGTTCAAGCATCCCAGCCACGAAGAACGGCTCCAGGTCGATGGCGTGCTCTTCGCCGGTTTCGCGATCCCGCAGGATGTTCACCTCGCGGATGACGTCCGGGCAGACTTTGAATTCCATCCAAGTCATTCTTCATCCGTGTTTTCCGTGCAATCCGTGGTTCTATCTTTGGGTTCAGGCTGAACTGCGCTTTGTCCCGCGTTACCCACTTTCCACTCATCCTAACAGTCTTCTGGATCATCGAAGAACAATCTCACCGCTCCGACCGCAGGAGCGGGATCACCTTGCGGCGGGATTTGCGATAGACGACGAAGTCCGAATCCAGCGTCATGACTTTGGAATTTTCATGAATCTCCGCCATCCGGACCAGGCAGGCATCCGCCAGTGACATCGGGATGTTGCGGTAGGTTTTCATCAGGTGATGGATCGCCTGAATTTCCGCCGCGAGCGAAAATTCAGGCATCACCAAACCGCGGCTGCGGAAATTGAGCAAGCCGTCCGGGTCGATTCCACCGCGCCGCAACAGGAAGAGTGATTTGGACGCGGGCGATTTCCTAGGACCCATCGCTGTCACTCAAGTGGCGGAAGTGATGGGGTCGGCTTTTGGCTTTTAGAGGCCTTCTCGATTGATGGCAGAGAAACGTCTCGCGTGAATTCGACGAACCGCCTACCGTAAGGCCATGAAAGGCATGACGCTAGAGATTCCCGAAGAGGTTTTGGCTTCCGCCAAGATCCCCCGGGCACAGATGGAAACCGAGCTGCGCCGGCGATTGGCGGCGGCGCTCTACACTGAGGCGGTGATCGGTGGGGCGGCTGCATGCAAACTGGCCGGGCTGGGCAAGGCGGAGTTCCAACATTGGCTTGGAGAGCATGGCATCACTCAACCGCTCGATGGTTCGGACTATGAAATCGAACGCGACAACCTCGAAGAATGGATCAAGAGCGCCTGATCATCTGCAACACTTCGCCTTTGATCAACCTTGCGGAGATCGATCTTCTGGAGGTTCTTGAGACGCTTCCGGGAGTGGTCTGTATCCCGCCCGGTGTCCGGGATGAGGTGGTGGCGAAGTCGGGCCTATTTGCCAAAGCCGCAGGGTTGGTGGAATCAGGCAGAATCCAAGTGTTTCCGCCAACAGACATTTTGCTGGTGAAGAGTTTATCCGCGACGCTTCACCGTGGAGAGGCGGAATGTCTGGCATTAAGCATGGAGCGCCCAGGATCCATTCTCATCCTTGACGATCTAGCGGCGCGTGCGATGGCCTCGGCAAACGGTTTGTCATTCACCGGAACTTTAGGCCTTCTGGCCTCGGCGAAGGCACGCGGGCGGATTGCCGCTCTAGCTCCAGCGATCCATGACCTGCGCACCCGAGCCAGATTTTGGATCAACTCCCAACTGGAAAGGGAACTGCTTCTCGAGGCTGGCGAAGCCGAATAGGCATACCTTCCTGCGATGCGGAATTCATCACCCACCCCAGCACCGCTGCCACCACGCATAATGCGAATGTGACGAGGCAGGTCGGAATCGGGCGAAGCGGAAGACGGACTGGAGCAAATGTCCCATTCGCTCATCGGCAACTCCGTTTCGCTCCTGCCACAGGATCAGGATCTCTAGGGTTCCGAGGGTTTGGAAGTTCGGGTTCCGCTTTTTGGCACGGCGGATCGCTCTTTCGTCATCAATGGCGATGGGATGCCCGCGACTTTCCGCCAAGGCGAAGCACATCGCCTCGCCATCGCCGGCACCTAGCAGCGCGGCGTAATCGATCAGCAGTTCGAACTCCAAATCGGTTTCCGGTTCGATTCGTTCAAGCATCCCGTCGGCAAAGAACGGCTCCAGGTCGATGGCATGCTCTTCGCCGGTTTCGCGATCCCGCAAGATCTTCACTTCGCGGATGACGTCCGGGCAGACTTTGAATTCCATCCCGCAACCCGTAAGGATGTCCCCCGCCGCTCCGGAGGCGACGAGGTTGATCAGCACGGAGGCATCAGTGATGAGGATAGGTCCCATGGTTCCCGCGGTTGAAATCAGACCGCGAGAAGCAGTTGATTGGGATCGAGATCGATCCGCTCGAATCCGTCATCGCCCTGTCCATCGGCCTGGCTGCGGAGCACTTCGAGTTCGTCCCTGACCGCCACCCGGTCCATGCGGAACAGTGCCGCGAGTTCCGCCTCGGTCATGTCGCTATCGGCTGCATCGTAGGCGTTTCGTGCCATCATTCGATAGCGGAATGGCAGGACGGGCTCACGCGCGGTCAAGGGAAGCCCAAGCGTGGTTCGCGCCTTGTCGGGTTGAAACCGGTTGGCACGGAGACTGTCCCAAGTCCCGGCGGGCAGGCGTTTCAACTCTTCCAATCGGCGGAAGATCGCCTCGGCGGAAACGCGGAATTGGTGGGCCAGAGTCAGCACATCGGCCGCAGTCACGCCCTTGCCGTGGGCGGAAACCATTTCGGATAGCAAACGATTCACGCCGGTGCGGGGCATGAGGAAATTCTTGGCGAAGGAATCGGCGAATTTTTCGGCGGCGGCTCTTCCCCATGGGGCTCCATTCCACAGACTCACATCGGCCGCATGACGGGTCGAAAGAAAGTGCCCGAATTCATGGGCCAGCGACCAGACACCACGAGGTGCGGGATGGAGACGGTTGATGGCGATGCAGCCCCCCAGATCTTCCGAATAGGCATAGATGCCGCCGATCACGGAAGGCAGGTCGAGGTAGAAGACGCGCAAGCCCACGGATTCCTCAAGCACCGAACGCAGATCATGGATCGGGCCATCGCCGATGCCCAGCCGCGTGCGTTCTTCCGCTGCGACCTCTTCACCGCGCATCTCGGGCGTGATTCCCGGTCCTTCGTAGGCATAGGGTACCGGATGGCGGCGGACCAAGGGGAGCGCGGTGCGCTCCTCCAGTCCGGCGTAGTCGCGGGCAAGGCTTTCGAGCTGGGACACGGCATCACGAATCTCGGATTCTCCAAGATTCAGCTCGCGTGGTGGCATCCGGAACTGCGGCACCAACGGAACCGAGGCTGGCTTCTCGCTCAGCCAGTCCGACAACGGGCGTCCATACAAGGAAGCCAGCATCACAAGCTCCTTCGCAGTGATCCGGCGGTCACCTTTTTCGATGGCTACCACCGTGGTGCGGGCGACGCCGAGATGATCCGCAGCGTCATTCTGGGTCAATCCACGATCCGTGCGGGCGTTTTTCAGCTTTTCGCCGAGAATTCGTGGGTCGATTTTTTGGAGGGCGTGTTCGCCGTTCTTCCCTTCGCGTTTGGAATCGATGGGGTCATTTGCCATGGGAAAAGCTGACATAGGTTGTGGATTAGGTCAATTACGTTCCGACATTGTCAGATCTCGGCGTTTTCCTCCAAGGAATTGCGGACTCCGATCCGCCTGCCCATGGTTCAGAGCCAATCGCCCAATTCTGAGCTCGACGTGATTGTCAGCACCCGTTCCCATTTTCACGTCTTTCGGGAGCAAATCGTTTGCTTTTGCGAATTCCTGTAAAGCGGTGTTCACGAAAGACCACCGGACGCGGATGCAGGTGAGGTTACAGTTCAGGCATTGCTCCTGACTTCCGTTTGGAGATTTCCGTTTTGGGAGTGAAAGGCTTTCTGGAAACCAAACTGGGCTTGGAGGCGGATGAGTCAACCGAAGAACCGAAATGAGATTGAACAGGAGGTAAGGGAGGAAACAGAGGATCAGAGGCTTGTATTGGAAATCTGAGCCTGCTCTCCAACACCTTTTGAGAGAATCGAGAAAGGTTTATCACTCATTGATTCTCCGTTTCCTCTGCTTCCTCCTGTGGATCCATTCTTCTTTCCAGGGTAATTCCAAGAGGAGTTCCTTGAATATGGGCAAGGAGAATTGGATCAGGGTGGAAGGCCGAT
The DNA here is from genome assembly GCA_963810445.1 of uncultured Verrucomicrobiae bacterium. Lineage (GTDB taxonomy): Bacteria > Verrucomicrobiota > Verrucomicrobiia > Verrucomicrobiales > Akkermansiaceae > Luteolibacter. Next base: position 63,831 of record CAWENZ010000053.1, read on the forward strand.
TGGTTAGGGCTGGTTCTGAAGAACTGGCCTCGGAGCAGGATGCTCCGGCGACGGTCTGGAGCGAGACGCTACAGCCACGATTCGCGATTTCTTGGGCGGGTGAGAGGGGCGCGTGCCGGATGTTAGGCCTCGACCTTCCAGTCGTGGTTGACGCCCTTGCTGAAGGCGTGGACCACCTTCCCGTTGGGGTCGATGTGGCGGAGCAGGAGCCGGGAGTTCCTGAAGGAGAGGTGGGAGAAGCCGTTGACGTCCTGGATGAAGGTGTTTTCGCGAACATGGTCGTGGCCATAGACGCGGGCGCCGCCGCCGCCGGAGATGACGAACGAGGTTTTCAAGTTCTTCGAGCTCAAGGTGCTGGAGGTCGTGGTCGTGGCCACCGAGGTAGAGATGGACACCGTGTTTTTCCAGCAGCGGGCCGATTTCATCGACCAGTTCCGGTGTGTCCTTGTGGGCACTGTCGGAGTAAAGCGGGTGATGCCCGATGACGACGGTGAAGGGGGCGCGCTTCGAGGCGAGTTGTTCTGTTAGCCAGGTCTTTTGGGCTGCTTGTTCCCCTGCGGTCATCCAGCAGGGGATCTTGTCGCCGTGGACACGGCGGTTGATGGATTCCCAGTTGGTATCGATCATCAGGAAGGTGACCTGCGGGTTCACTGCGGGAAGATCGACGCGATAGAATTTCCCGGGCATGGTCCAACGGGTCTTGCGGGTGAGCGATGCGGCGTAGCCGAGCTGCACCTTCTCGTTGCCGAGGGTGTCGTGATAGTCGTGGTTGCCAAGGACGGCCCAGCAGGGGTTGGGGAAACTCGTGGACGGATAGATGTTAGAAAAGCCGGTGGTCCAGCGTTTGGATTTCACGCCACCGCGCATGGCACCGTAGAAATTGTCGCCGAGCATCAGCAGGCCGTCCGGTTTTTTGCCCATGCTGTCGGCATATCGTGCCATGGCCCGGCCGATCGCCTGTTGTTTCTCGTCGCCGCTTCCGAAGTCCCCGACGGCGAGGAAATCCAGCGATGAGGGGCCTGCGGTTTCCTCTGCCATCGCGACGGACGCGAGGTTGAGCTTCATCGCGACGCTGGAGCAGAACAGGGTCTTGAGCACGCGCCGGCGTGACATGGATGGATCGGTGATCATGGCGGATGGGATGCGCTGACTCAACCTCGCGGGATGACCGGAACTTTCATCTCAAATCAGGATTCCGGCGAGACAAAGCGCGGCGTGGATCTTGAAGTCGATGAGCTTGCCCTCCGTTTCCTGGATGGCGAACCACTCCCGCAGGCCGGAGAGCGGGATGAGATGGACGAGGATGTCCTCGCCCGCGACTCCGCCGCCGTCGTGTTCCTTGACCAGATCCTTGGCGTGGAACAGGTGGGTGTGTTCCGATGACATGCCGGCGGAAGTGGGGCTGGCGATGAGTTGGGTCATGGTTCCGGCGCGGTAGCCGGTTTCCTCAAGCAGTTCGCGGGTCGCGGAGTCGGCCAGGGACTCGCCGGCGAATTCCTTTTCATCCCCTACCAGCCCGGCGGGCACCTCGATCACCCTGCGCTGCATGGGGATGCGGAATTGTTCGACGAGGATGATTTCCTGCTGCGGGAGTGATCGCCAGGATTCCGACACAGGCGTCGGAATTCGGCCTGCGGACAAAGTCCCAGTGGCCGATCCGGTAGAGGCCGAGCCAGCGGGTTTCAAAAAGGGTCTCGGGAGCGGGCATGGTTTGAAATGGGGCAAGAAACGGTGGCGCTTCGGCGTAAAGGGCGCTACTGCTTCCGCGCCCTGATGTCCCGCTACGATTTCCAGATTCCCGTCACCTTCAAGCACCGTATTGTTTTCACCCGCGATGCCTTTTCATCGGGAAATCCGGCGCTGGCCGAGCTTCTCGACAGAAGGCGGGGGACGCAGGGCGATCGTCTTCGTCGAGGAAACCGTGGCGGCGGTCTGGCCGGATCTGGTGAACGACATCCAGACGTATTTCGCCACGACGGAACTGGATTTCCGCGGCACCCTCCTTCTACCTGGAGGAGAAATCGGCCAAGGCGGACGACTCGCTGGTCAAGGAGGTGTGGGAGGCGATCGACGCCGCGCACATCGACCGTCATTCGTTCGTGCTCGTCATCGGTGGCGGGGCGTTTCTCGATGCGGTGGGATTCGCCGCTGCCACCGCGCACCGGGGTGTTCGGTTGGTGCGGTTCCCGACCACCACGCTCTCGCAGGACGACAGCGGGGTGGGGGTGAAGTGCGCGATCAACGCGTTCGGGAAAAAGAACTGGGTGGGCTCGTTCGCGGTGCCCCACGCGGTGATCAATGATTTCAGTTTCCTGCACAGCCAGGATGAGGAAACACGGCGCGGCGGGCTGATCGAGGCGGTGAAGGTCGCGCTGGTGCGTGATCGTGAGTTTTTCGATTGGATCGAGGAAAACCTGGAACCGCTTGCCGCGCTGGAGCCGGAGACTCTCGAGGCGTGTGTGGAGAAATCCGCGCTGCTCCATGCCCGGCACATCGCGAGTGGTGGTGACGCGTTCGAGACGGGGTCGAGCCGTCCGCTCGATTTCGGTCACTGGGCGGCGCACAAGCTGGAGGCGATGAGTTCCTATCAGCTTTTTCACGCCCCGGCCGTCGGCGTCGGGCTCGCGCTGGACACCTTGTATTCCGCGAGGGTCGGCTTGCTGAAATTTTCCATCGCCGAACAGGTCCTGCGGGTTCTCGACGGGCTGGGCATCAGCATTTATCATCCGGCTCTGGACTGGGTGGATGACCTAGGCAAACGCCGGGTTCTCGACGGCCTGGATGAATTTCGCGAGCATCTGGGCGGCGAATTGACCGTGCTTCTGCTGAAGGATCTGGGGGAGGGGGTCGATGTTCATGAGATCGATGAAGCCTTGCTCGGCGACTGCATCAACGAGCTCCGGACCCGCTGGGAAAGTCTGGGTTGAGGTTGATTCATCGCACTTGCAATCGTCGGGAAATCTCGCCTAGGTAGCGGGATGCGTCTCCGCTATATCCCTCAATTGTTGTTGTTTTCCGCACTCACGGCTTCCGTCCAAGCTGCGGTATCCCTGCCAACCGACAACTCCGCCGCGGCACCTTCCGCCGTTGAGGGTCCAGCCAAGGAGGCGATGGATGCTTTCCAGGCCGGGCGTCATGCCAAGGCGGTTGAACTCGCGACGCCCCTTGCCGAGCAGGGAAATGCGGACGCGCTCTACCTGATGGGATTTGCCCACGAAACCGGCCAAGGTGCCGAGGCATCCAAGGAAAAGGCCTTGGAATTCTATCGCAAGGCGGCCGCCGCCAAAAACAAGGACGCCGCCTATCGCCTTTCCTTCATCCTGCTTGCTTCCGAAAAGGAAGAGGAGCGCGACCAGGCACGCGAGGCCCTCGAGACCGCCGCCAAGGAAGATCCCGCCGTGGCGGGACGCATCCTCGGTGAAGCTTACCTGCGCGGGCGTCTCACTCCGGCAGCGGATCCCGACAAGGCGATCTTCTGGTGGAAGCGCGCGGCGGATGCGGGTGACATTCCCTCGCTTTTGCTGATGGGGCGCTTTTATGAGGGGCAGTTCGGATTTCCCGAGCTGAAGGACATCAAGGCTGCGCTCGCGAGTTACTCCAAGGCGGCGGGTCTCGGCGATGCCGGCGCGATGGCCGCCCTCGGATCGCGACTCCTCAGTGGCGACGAGAAAAACCGCGACGAGAAAAAAGGCCGCGAATGGCTCAAGAAGGCCATCGAGGCGAAGGAATACACTGCCTATCTTGCGCTGGGTGACTACGAGGAAAACGTCAAAAAGGACCTCAAGGCGGCGCTTGCCGAATACGAACGCGGCAAGGACGCCGGACAAATCGACTGCATCCTGCGCTGCGCGGATTTCTATCTCGAAGGGAAAGGCACGGAAAAGGACGCCACCCGCGGGACCGCGTTGTTGGAAAAAGCGGCGGAGGCGGGAAGCGCTGCGGCGAATTTCCGGCTTGCCGTGAAATCCCTTTCGAGTGACAAGCCTGACTTGTTAGGCGGCTACAAGTATCTCGTCACCGCCGCCAACGGCAATCTGGTGGAAGCCCAGAACGAACTCGGCCTACTTTATCTCTCCGGGAAACTCGCGGTGGCCGACAGCGCGGCCGGCGTGGCTTGGCTTACCCGCGCCGCCCAAGGCGGTTACGCCCAGGCGCAAAACAACCTCGCCACCCTTTACGAACGCGGAGCCGGTGGCGTCGCCCAGAACATGGAGAACGCGGGCCAACTTTATTCCCTCGCCGCCAATCAGGGACACGCTCCTGCAACGCTCGCCCTCGCCCGGCTGATCTATCAGGGCGTCGGGACGAAGTCCGATCCGGTCAAGGCGTGGGCGCTTGCGACACTTGCCAAGGAGCGCGGCTCCGAGGATGCCGACAAGCTGGTGACCGAGATCACGGAAAAGCTGGACGACAAGCAGAAGGCCGAGGCCAAGAAGCAGCTTGAGGACATCAAGTCCGGGAAAACTCCCGAGGCAAAGCCCGACGCTGCTCCTGCACCGAAAAAGGACAAGTAAATCCCGATTCACTTTCCCGCCCGCCACCGGTCGCTCCGGTGGCGGGCATTTTTGTGCCCTCGTTCCCGCTTGCCACTTCACCCGCTCCGCCCAAACTCGCGCCGTGAAAGTGCTTGTTACCGCCGGCCCGACCCGCGAACCCATCGACCCGGTGCGTTTCCTGACGAACCGCTCGTCCGGGAAAATGGGCTACACGCTGGCCGGAGCTTTCGTCCACGAGGGACATTCCGTTCTTCTCATTTCCGGTCCCACGAATCTGGATGTGCCGGAAAACATCGACTACATCCCGGTGGAAACCGCGGCCGAGATGCATGCTGCGGTTTCAAGATACATCGGGAAAATGGACATCGCGGTGTTTGCCGCCGCCGTTGCCGACTACACGCCAGCCAATGTCGCACCCCAAAAGATCAAGAAGTCCGGTGATGTCCTAACAATCGAGCTTGTGCGCACGACCGACATCCTCGGCTCCGCGCGCGAGCCGTTAGGTTTTGCCGGCACGCTTGTCGGCTTCGCCGCCGAGACGGAAAACCTCGAGGCCAACGCTCGGGAGAAACTCGTCCGCAAACACTGCGACCTGGTCGTCGCCAATGATGTTTCACAACCCGGCATCGGCTTCGACTCGGATGACAACCAGGTTCTCCTCGTTTATCCCGACCATACCCAAGCCCTTCCCAAAGCCTCCAAACACGAGATTTCCTTACAAATTGTCGATGCCATCGTCGCTTTGGAGAAGTCGAGAGTTGATGGTTGAGAGTCGAGGGCAAACACTCCGGCAACTCTTCCTCTCCACTCTCAACCATCCACTCTCAACTTCTTCCCATGACCGACCTCGAACTCGCCACCCACGCCGCCCTTGAAGCGGGCAAGCTGCTCCGCAATCACTTCGGCACCGACACCGTCGTGGACGAAGCCCATGACCACGACATCAAGCTCGCCCTCGACAAGGAATCCCAGGATCTCATCACTGCCATTCTTCTTGGAGCACGCGACGGAGACGCGCTTTACGGCGAGGAAGGCATCGCCGGGAATCAGGAATCCGACCGTCAGTGGATTGTCGATCCCATCGATGGCACGGTGAACTACTATTACGGCATCCCGCATTTCTGCGTGTCCATCGCCCTGCGGGTGGCGGGAGTGATCACCGTCGGCGTCATTCACGATCCCATGGTCGGTGAAACCTGGACCTGTGAGAAAGGCAGTCCCGCGATGCTCAACGGCAAACCGATCCGCGCCAGCCAGCGGGAAAGTCTCGCGGAATCCATCCTCTTCGTCGGATGTGGAAAAGACGGCGATGCCCTCCGCACCGGCATGGAGCGTTTCCATCGCGCCTCGCTCCGCGCCCGCAAGATGCGGATGATGGGTTCCGCGGCGCTTGGCATGGCCTACATCGCCTGTGGCCGTCTGGATGCCTACATCGAGTCGCGCATTTCACTCTGGGACATCGCGGCCGGCCAACTTCTGGTGGAGACCGCCGGCGGAAAAGTGGAACTAACACAAATTGCCGGATACGATGACGCCTACTCGATCGTCGCCAGCAACGGCAAGATTCCCATTGAGGAAATTCTTTGAAGAGGTTGAGAGTGGATCGTTGAGGGTTGAGAGAAAGAGATCCTCAGCTCATCTACGTCCCACTCTGAACTCCCAACCATCCACACTCAACTCTCCACCATGACCGGCATCGGCTACGACGTCCACCAGTTCGCTGAGAACCGCCCGCTCGTTCTTGGCGGGGTGACCATTCCTCATACCCATGGTCTGGCAGGTCATTCCGATGCGGATGTTCTGTGCCATGCCATCGCCGATGCGGTGTTAGGTGCGATGGGCATGCCCGACATCGGTTTTTATTTCCCGCCCGGAGACCCCGCGTGCAAGGACATCAGCTCGCTCAGGATTCTGGAAAAATGTCGGGACCTCGCGCTCGAATCCGGACTGACCATCGTCAACGTGGACTCAACCCTCATCGCCGAGGCTCCCAAGGTCCTGCCCCATCGCGATGCCATGCGTTCTAACATCGGTGCCGCGCTAGGCATCCCTCCGGAACGGGTCGGCATCAAGGCCACCACCAACGAGACCATGGGCTTCATCGGCAGGAAGGAAGGCATCGCCGCGATGGCGGTGGCGCAGGTTGATAGAGCCTGAGCATTTGTAATTTTGCGGACGACGGAGCGCTGGCTTTAGCCGGCCGGTGGAACCCGTCTCAGAAAGACCCGCCGACTGAAGCCAGCGCTCCGGATCCGGCATCAACGATATCAGGATTCGCAACGTGGTACACGTTGCTTTCGCTTTCTAACAAATCCTGCCGCTCGGCACGATCGCTCCGTGAGCCACGCGGTTGTTCAACCCACCGCTGGTTGGCCGATCACCTCGCGAACGCGGCCCGCGATGACCTCCGCCAGATTCGACTCACCTTCCTCACGGAGGAAATCGCAGTAGTTGGAGGCGACCGCCTCGAGGTCCGGAGCGTAGTCGGGGCCGAGTGCCTCGTAACCTGCCAGGGATTTCTCGAAATGGCGGCGTGCCCACGAACGGTCGCCGGTGTTGAGAAGGGCGAGCGCGAGATTGTTGTGGGATTGCGCGGTGTCCGGATGTTCCTCGCCGAGCACGCTGCGGCGGGTTTCCAGGGCGATCATGTGCATCTCGCGGGATTGTTCGTGGAAGCCGGCAGCCTGATAGAGTGCGCCGAGATTGCTGGAGACGGAAGCGGTCTGCTCGTGCTCCTGGCCGAGTTGCGAGTGGACGATTTCCAAGGCACGGAGGAAATGGGATTCCGCGCTGTCGAGATCACCGTTCGCCTTGGCGATGAATCCAAGATTGTTAGAGAGGGTGGCGATGTCGAGAAGAAGGGGTGGCTCGTGCTTTTCAAAGAACTCGATGGCCTTGATCCAATGGTTCACGGCGCGTTGCTCCAGATCCAATCCATCGTAGGCGGCTCCAAGCGCGGCATGCAGACGGCCGATCTGGTCGAAGCGGTCGGGGCGATTCTGCAACTGGTCCAACGCTTGGCGATAATCGTCTCGTGCCAGCTCCAGCTCACCAAGCTCACGCTGGATGTCGCCGCGGATCTCAAGCGCGGATGCGAATGCATCGATGCTGTCGAGATTGGGCCCGAGCGTTTGCTGGGATTTTTCAACCGCCGCGGATGCCGCATGCAGGGCCTCCTTGAGGTTGCCGGCGGCACGCAGGGATTCAACGCGATCCTGAAGAATTCCGATAAGGGTAGCTGTTGGCGAGTCCATGGGTCTTGTGAATGAAGCTACTATTGACCATTTCCGTCGCCTGACGAGCTGAAATCTCCCGATGGACAAAGTCTTTCGATCAGGTCGCTCCTTGAGGCCGGGAGTTTGCCGAGGGAATCCCTCAAGGAAAGGTCGGCGGATTGGCGGTGATGGGAGACTCCAAGCATTTTTGCCAGCTCGGATTCGAAGTGGCGAAGGGCCCGGATTCCAGGCTCCGTCTTGTCGAGATGGTCAAGGAGGCGGTTCAAGAGATCATGCAATTCGGGATCGGGATGCTCCGGCTCCACCGCGAGTTCGAGGAGCTGGCAGCAATAAGCCGCTAGCAAGGTGGTGGTGTAGTTCCGCCGCAGGCCTTCTCGCCACTCACGGATCGCCACCTCGCGGAGGGTGTGCAGGTCTCCTCTCGCGGATCGGTTGAAACTGATTTCTCCGCCGAAAAACAGGTCGATTTGGCCGCTGAACGGACTTTTTGCCCGTCTTGCGCCCCTGGCCACGGTTTTGACCAAGCCGTGGGATTCGGTGAACCAGTGCACAATCAGGCTGGTTTCCGTCAAGCGGGTGATGCGGATCACAATGGCTCGCGAGGACTGCACGCGGAAGATGTAGCGGGGAATTTCCCCGGAATCTACCCCGATTGACGGCGTCTGGATGTTTCCGGGAACCGGATCTAGCAGCGGAGTCGGTTCATCCATGGCGGACGACGGAGGGCGGCATGATCGAAAGAGTGCCGAATTGGTACATTGACCAATTCATGATAGGGACTGAAAACTTCATCCCTGCTGTAGTCATCTCACCCACCCCCTTGAGGATCATCCGGTCAAATCAAACCTGGCGCGTTGTCGAGTCGTTCTCGGGCGTTAGCCATTGTCTCGAACGTCTTGCCTATCGCAAGGGCTATCGGGTGGCCGATGTCTGCGCCACGTTGGGTTGCAGCATCCGCTATCTCCATACCCTGTTCGTGAGGGATATCGGACTGCCGCCGAAGCATTGGATGAAACTTGAGCGAATGGTGGTGGCGCGGAGAAAGCTGGAGGGCGGCAAGTCCCCGGAGGAGGTATCGACCGAGCTGGGATTCATGTCCATCCACACCTTCAACCGGCAGTTTCTCCAGTTCTATCAAACGACCCCGGCCAAGTTTCAAAGTGACCGGATTCTCTTCGATCCGACCAAGACCCTGGAGATCAAGCCGGTCAAGAAAGCTCAACCGCGCAAGCTGAGGAAGCCACGAAACCCGGGCGACGGCGAGTAGGCGGAAAATCTGATAGTGATTCGCCTGACTCAACTTGCCGATCACGATCCCTACAGGCCGAGGACCCTGACATCGTTTCCGAGCCGGATGATGTCAGGATGATTCTCCCGCATGGGTCAGGTCGGAATTATTTCCGGGGAATGGTGAGAGTCTGCCCCGGACGGATCAGGGAGCCGGAAATGCCGCTGGCGCGTTGGATGGCGGAAACCGATGAGCCGTTGCGACTCGCAATGCCCGAGAGGGTGTCGCCTTTCTTGACGGTGTAGCGTGTCGATTTGGGCTTGGCCTTGACCACCGGCTTGGGTTTCGGTTTGGCCTTCGCGACCGTTGTTGCGGTCTTCTTCGGAGTGGTTTTCGGAGCTTGCTTGATATCGGTCTTGGCGATGACCGGGGTCGGCTTCGATGCGCCGACAGGCGGCAACGGAACCGAGTTTTGCGGCGGTTGATCGTTGCTCGCGATTTCCGGCAGTTCGTCGGACTTCAATTCGTGAGGGGAGCGCGAGCCTCCGGACTTCTTCCACTTCGATGGATTGTCCGCCCAGTCCTCGCGGTAGTTTCCATTCCCGTCAAAAGGCCCGGTGACGACATCCGGGTTGTTGTTGCTGCCCGTCGATCCACAACTTGAAAGGAAGAGAGCCAGAGTGCAGGATGGCAGAATCCAAAGCGCCAATTTCATGGCGGGAATCATGAGGCAAAAGGCGGTTTTGGCAAAACATTGTTAATGCCTCCGTATGTTTTTTTCGGCCGCGACTTGCCACTGGTCTCAATTCGGAACTTCAAACTTGCGCTAAGGCCACGCCGATGTCAGTGAATCCCGGTCCCGCAAGAATAGGAAAGGGGGCATTAGCTCAGTTGGTAGAGCGCTTCGTTCGCAATGAAGAGGTCAGGAGTTCGAATCTCCTATGCTCCACCATTCCGGGAAACCCGGTGGTGACGAGGGGATGAGTCCGTGTGGCGATGGAACAGGGCTACCCGAAATCGGAAACTTGAAGGACTGGTGCCCGGCGGATCGAGTCCCGGACAAGCGCATCGCCGCAAGGGGGGGCACCTTCGCCCGAGTCCGGTCAAACCGGCGGCACCCCGCTCCTTCGTTGTTAGACCGTTTGCCAAAAGAGATTGCCGAAACGCAACCTTTCAAGGAGCGGCGGACTCCGATCCGCCAGGTCCATGAAGTGACGATGCGAGGTGGTAAACCGCTTTTCATCGGCTTCACATGGGCTTCGGCGATTCGGAGATCGCCGCTCCTTGTTCCCGGCTACGCCACCGCGCAATCCGGATAGAGGAAACAACTTTTGGCAAACGGTCTAGATCGGTGGCATGACCGGATCTCCCCCAAAAGAAAAACGCGACCCCCGGATGAACCGGGAGCCGCGTGGATATTTTCGTTAGATCGGACGGATCTCAGACAGCCATATCCTTGAGCTTCTTCAGCGGACGCACCTTGACGACCGTTGACGCTGGCTTTGCCTTGAACATCACCTCTTCCTTGGTGAACGGGCTGATGCCCTTGCGTGCCTTCACGGCAGGCTTGTTCACGGTGACGATCTTCAGCAGGCCCGGGAGGACGAACTCGCCAACCGCCTTCTTCGAGATGTGTCCCTCGATGATGTCGGTGAGGCTGTCCAGAACTGCGGACACTTGCTTGCGGCTGAGTTCGGTGTTGGTTGCGATTTGATCCAGGATTTGGGTCTTGGAATATCTGTCTTTGATCAGTGTAGGTTTCTTGGCCATGCAGGGAAGTCACGAAACGGGCCGCCAATGTCAAGACTCCTGATGCGGAGCATGCGGAAACTTTTCGTCCAAGGGCAAATTTAGCCGTTTTTCCCTCAAAAAAGGGCTTTTTTTAAAATTTTGACGCGCTGAAACGGGCGATTCCGGGGGTGATCGCGCGCAAGCGGATCGCGTGTTTCGCGGAGCTTGGGAAAGTTCCGCAAGCCGGATATCGCCTCTCCTTTTCCTGCGGTGAAGGTGACGGGGGCGGTGGGGGCCACACCGGAATGCACAACACCGGAGTGTGTCCCCGGGAGCGTTGTTAGGGAGTTGCCCCGGAGCGGGAAATCCGCCAGCGCTCCGAAGGCCCCAAGGCTTACTCCGGATCCGATTCCCAGAAGTTGTGGAGCGATGCCTTTTGCTCGGCGGAGATGAGCTTCTTGTTCATGCTGCGCACGCGCCTGGCGACTTGCCTGAGCAACCCGCGGAGAACGGCAACGCCGGCCGCAGGATCCGATGCGAGGAAGGTGTCGAGCTCCTCGCGGGACAGCATCCAGATCAGGCCGGGAGTGCGGACGATGGCGGTGGCACTGGCGGTGGCGGGGTCGAAGAGATTGATTTCCCCAATGGACTCGCCTTCGCCAAATGAGGCAAGCAGCACATTCCTTTCGTTGGCCGATGATACGACATGAAGGGTGCCGGAAAGGATGACATACAAGGCTTCCTGACGGTCACCTTCCTGGATGAGGACATCGCCGCTGGAAGGGCGGAGGAATTTCCCGAAGCATGCGAGAAACGAACGGTGCTCGGAGGAGACGTCGGCTAGGAAGCCGCTCGCCGGAAGCTCGGACGCGGGCGTGGGGGATGAATTCATGGATTCGGTTGATGATGAGGTTGGATCGGGAAAGCCGTCTATGCACCGTGCACGCTCTTTCGAATATCAGAGGGACCCTTATTTCCAAGGGGATTCTCGGGTTGGAACGAAAGGGACTTCGGGATCCGCCAGCTGTCCGCAGTCTTCAGAATTCAGAGGGATCACGATCGAGTGGAAAATCAGCCCGCTGCAGAAGACGAACTTGATTCTGCTAGATCGTGATCGCTGGAAATATCACCACCGCGAGCGGTGGTGATCAAGCGGAGCGATGGCTCACTTCCCGCCGAAGAGTCCGCCAAGGCTACCGAGAATGCCACCCATGTCGGGGGATTTTCCTGCCATGACGTCGTCGATCATGCCGTGGTAGGAAGCGGGGATTTTCGATTTCACGAATTCCGCGACGGTGGCGATGGTCTTGTCTGCCATTTCCTCGCTGAGGCCGAGGGCGGTGAGTTTTGCCTTGAGTTCGTTCATGGTCTGACTGGGGTTGAATGAAAGTACCGGGAACAGGGGTCGAACCTGCACATCTTGCGATACCAGATCCTAAATCTGGCGCGTCTGCCAATTCCGCCATCCCGGCTTTCGGGGGGAAAACTACCGGGACCGGGGCGTTGGGCAAGCACTCAATGCAAGTCGCTGGATTTCTGCCGAAGGGATCGCTGCGTCCGGGAGGTTCAGAGCCAGTTCGAGGACATGGAAACTCCCCCCAAGGTGGGCGGGGTGGGTGAGGGTCTGGAAATGGCGCAAGCCCTCGGCGGACGGCTGGCCTTCGAGGGTGAGCAACCAGTCGCGTCCGATTTCCGTCAACCAGGCTCCCTGGTTCTTGAAACAGGTGGGGACGGCTCCGAGCGACATCGCGGCCTCAGCCACGGCGGTGAAATCGACATGCGCGGTGATGTCGATCCCGCCGACGTCGGTCAGGGGATTTTCCGCGGCGCGGTGTTTGGAAAAGGTCCGCAGTGTGCCCTTGACCCGGTCCGGGTGATAGAGTTCCGGGCGGGCGAATCCGTAGTCGAACCAGAGGATCCTTCCGCTGCTGAGGCATTTGAAAAGTGGCTCCAGGAACCCGCCGATGTCCGTGCGGATTTCGGTGCGGTAGCCGTCGGGGAAATCGTTTCCCAGGTGGTCGAGCGCTTTCCGGATTTCCTCATCGACGATGCCCGGCACCCACAGGAAACCGTCGTCTTCCATGCCGACGTGGCAAGCCTGCCAGGCATGATCCCGAAACTCGACGACATGAAACGGCAGCGCATCGAGCAGCTCGTTGCCGAAAACAATTCCAGGCAGTCGATCGCCCGAAAGCTCTTCCACGTTTCCGACCCATCTCGTGTTGGCCACGAATCCGGCCAACGTTTCCCGCTGCGCGTCGCGGAGTCTGGGGAGTGGCTCGGAAATGACATATTCCACGTTTGCGAATGCGGGCGGATCGAGCCTGGAAATCGCCCCAAGGACGTCCGCGGCCAAGGTTCCGTCGTGCGCCCCAAGTTCGACGATCCGCCAGCGTGGGGGCGAGCCGAGTTCGTTCCATTCCCTGATGAAACGGCGAGCGAGCAGTTCACCGAACAGCGGTCCCACGCTCACGCTGGTGAAGAAATCGCCGCCACGGCCGACTTGCCGGGGTTCCCGCGCGTAATAGCCGAGATCCGGGTGATACAAGGCAAGCGCCATGAAATCCGCAAAGGAAAGCGGGCCATCACACCCGATTTTGTCCCCAAGGATGGCCCTCAACGAAGGGGTTGCGGCGGGCGTTTTGATCGGATAGCCTTGTGCCATCTCGTCCGTTTGAACGGGGGAGGAGGAATCCGGATCAGGCATGGCTAGAATTCAAAAAACGAATCGGAAGAAGAACTCCAAACCATGGTTCTTCAAGCGCAAAGGGTTTTGGCTGGCTGTCTTTTTGATCGGTTTGATTGTCGGCGGAGCCGGGTGGATCTTCCTCGAAGGATACACTCAGGAGTATCGCGCAGCGGGCGGCGACCTACGATCTGGACCGCATCAACGACCTTGAGGAACCCAGCATCATCCTCGACCGGAACGGTAAGGAAATCGGGCGGATCTTCGTCCAGAACCGCAGTGTCATTCCGATCAAGGAGGTGCCGGAGGTTTTCATCAACGCGCTCCAGGCCGGGGAGGATTCACGGTTTTTCTCCCACCACGGCGTGGACTACATCGGGGTGATGCGCGCCTTCAAGTACATCTCCCAAGGCAGTTCGCAGGGGGCCAGCACGATCACGCAGCAGTTGGCGAGAAATGCCTTTGCCCTGAAACAGGAGGCGGTGAAGCGCAATGAGACGACCATCCAGCGGAAAATGGTCGAGGCCTTCCTCGCGCGAAGGATCGAGGATCGCTATTCCAAGAAGGAGATCCTCGAGTTCTATCTGAACCGCATTTATTTCGGCAGTGGTTTCTATGGAATCCGCTCGGCGTCGCTCGGCTACTATGGCAAGGAACCGATGGATCTAACCGCCCCGGAATGCGCGTCGTTGGTCACCCTCATCAAGAATCCGAACGGGCGGTCGCCGCTCAACAATCCCGAGGCCAACCTGAACGGGCGGAACTACGTTCTCGGCCGGATGCGCGAGGAGGGGATGATTTCCGCGTCCGAACTTTCGAGGTTCAAGGCGCTTCCGTTAGGTATCAACCCGCAACCCCTGCAGCGGGGGACCTCGCACCTATACGAGCGCGTCGCGGACGCCGTCGGGGCGGCACTTGGAGAGGACGCGCTGGCATCCGGCAAATTCAAGATCCACACCACCATCCTCGCCGAGGCGCAGAACGCGGCCCAGGAAGCCCTGCTCGCAAGCCTCGCAAACGCAGAGGAAAGGCCGGGCTACGAACACCCCAAGTACAAGGACTACCGCAAGGGCAGCAACAAGCCCGCGGAGTATTTGCAAGGCGCGGTGCTGATGATCGATCACGAAACGGGCGAGGTGCTCGCCCATGTCGGCGGTCGCGACTACGCGCAGGTTCCCTTTGATTTCATCGAGTCCGGGAAGCGTTCGTTAGGCACCGCGTTTTTCCCCTACATCTACGCCGCCGGACTAACCGGTGGGATGACTCCGGCATCGGTGGTCGAGGACGAGCCGATGGACAACCGGGCGGTCATGATCGGCGGCCGGGAAGGAATTCTCGGCGAGTGGGGCATGGAGGTATCTTCCCCGGTGTATGAGGGGGAAATCACCGCCCGTGAGGCGCTGGAGGATTCAAAGATCGCGGCAACGGTTCGTTTCGCCACCCAGACGGGACTGCAACGGGTCGTGGACACCGCTGTCAATTTCGGTCTGCCGCTCAAGAACGCCGAGCTGCTGCCGCGCCTCGCGGTGGGCTTCGAGGAGGTCTCGATGAAGCAGGCGGTGAGGGCGATGACCGTCTTTCCCCAAGGCGGCATGTCCGGGCCTGCCTCGCTGGTCTATCTGGAACGGATCGAGGATTCGACCGGCGCGACGGTTTACCGCCGCCAGCACAAGGTTCCTGATAGGAAACAGGTCATCGACGATGCGACCGCATGGCAGGTCCACAGCATGATGGCCGGCTCCATGTACCGCGGCAGCTCGAAGGGCGTCTTCGACGGATTGTTGGAAAAGCCCTTTTACGGTGCCGGCAAGGGTGGCACATCCCACGATTTCGCCGATACCTGGTTCATCGGTTACAACAAGCGGATCACCTGCGGTGTCTGGACCGGATTCCTGATGGGAAATGGCGAGGCCATCTATCCGGGAGCATTCAGCCGGGATCTGTCGATGCCGGTCTGGCAGGCGGCGATGAACGCGGCGGCACCGTCGTTCGGTGGCGACCCGCTGAGCCCCCCTGAAAGCGTGGTCAACATCTCGATCTGCACGGCTTCCGGCCAGAAGGCCACGCAGTTCTGTCAGGAGCACGTGGAGGACATCGGCACCGGTGCGGTCCGCTCGCTGTCCACCGCCAAGCCTGAATATTTCCGCAAGGGGACGGAAAATCTCCCCTACTGCAGCATTCATTCCGGCGTCGGGGCCATCGGTGATCCGGCATCTCCCGGAAACTCACTTCTCAACCTGCCGGCGCTCGACGCGATCCCGATCCGGCCAAAGGGACCTGTCTTGATCGGCGACGATCCCTACCACACGGAATTGCCAAGTTTCGTCGCGACTTCTTCCGAATCCGGCATGATGCGGCGCAGAACCAACGTTCTCGACAGCCTCGACCTGGGAGACATGGAGGAAGGTATCCGTCTGCCGCGCCCCAAGCGGCTCCAGATCCTCGACGATTGAGGGATTCTTCCCCTTGAACGGGCGATAAACGACATGAGATCGGGAAGATTTGGTCAAAAAATTAGCCTCGCCTAAAATTCTACGTTGAACCAAATGTCGAAATGGTTGAGAACTCTCTCATGAAATCCGCCATCCGGACCGCCGCCCAATCCCGCCGCAGGGGTATCGTGCTGTTGGCCCTGAGCCTGTGTGCTTCATTGACCGTTGGCTGCGGTGGAGGAAAGAAAACATCCACCGGAAAAAAGCGGGTGGTGACCAGTTTCACCATCATCGCGGACATGGCCCGCGAGGTCGCCGGCGATGCCGCGGAGGTGGAATCCATCACCAGACCAGGTGCGGAAATCCACGGTTACGACCCGACCCCCAAGGACATCGTCAAGGCCCAGGGGGCGGATCTGGTTCTGTGGAACGGCATGAACCTGGAACTCTGGTTCGAGAAATTCTTCACCAACGTCAAGGACGTGCGCAGTGCCGTTCTAACGGAGGGCATCACGCCCATGGGGATCACCGAGGGCCCCTACACCGGCAAGCCGAATCCCCACGCCTGGATGTCCCCCGCGAATGCGGTCATCTACGTGGAAAACATCCGCAAGGCGCTGGTCGAAATGGATCCCGCCAACAGTTCTGTTTACAACGCGAACGCCGCGGACTACACCGCGCGGATCAAGGCCCTCGACGAGCCGGTTCGCGAAAAGCTAGCCGCGATCCCGGAGGCCCGCCGCTGGCTCGTGACCAGCGAGGGCGCGTTTTCCTACCTCTGTGCGAACTACGGACTCCGCCAGCTCTATCTCTGGCCGATCAATGCCGACGCGCAGGGCACACCACAGCAGGTGCGTCACGTCATCGACCGTGTCCGTGAGAATGGTATCCCTGTCGTCTTTTCCGAAAGCACCGTCAGCGACAAGCCCGTCAGGCAGGTCGCCCAGGAAACCGGTGCCCGCTACGGCGGAGTGCTCTATGTGGATTCGCTCACCGATGCGAATGGCCCTGCACCTACCTATCTGAAACTGTTGGAAACCAACGCCAACACCATTGTGAACGGTCTGGTCCCGTCACCATGAACGCATCCGCCAGCAGTCCGCGTCTCGATGTCGAGGGGGTATCCGTCGCCTATTCCAATGGCCACCTCGCGCTGCACGATGCGACTTTCCATCTCGCCAGCGGCACCATCTGCGCGCTGGTGGGCGTGAATGGCAGCGGGAAATCGACCTTGTTCAAGAGCATCATGGGATTTGTCACGCCCACCGCGGGCAGCGTGAGGATCAACGGGCTGCCGGTGCGCGAGGTTCTCAAGCAGCATCAGGTCGCCTACGTCCCGCAGGCCGAGGATGTGGACTGGGAGTTTCCTGTTAGCGTGTGGGACGTCACGATGATGGGGCGCTACGGCGCGATGAATTTCCTGCGCATCCCGCGGGCCGTCGACAAGACGACGGTCGAGGAGAGCCTGCGCCGCGTCTCGATGTGGGAGTTCAGGGACCGCCAGATCGGCGAGCTGAGCGGTGGCCAGAAAAAGCGGGTCTTCCTCGCCCGGGCCCTCGCCCAGGGCGGACGGGTGATCCTGCTAGACGAGCCGTTCACCGGCGTGGATGTGAATACCGAGGAGGCGATCATCGCCCTGCTTCGGGAGTTGCGGAAATCAGGCTGCATCATCCTCGTTTCCACCCACAACCTCGGCAGCGTTCCTGAATTCTGTGACCAGGTGGTGCTCATCAATCGCACGGTGCTCGCCTACGGACCGACATCCGAGGTGTTCACCGAACAGAATCTATCAGCCGCCTTCGGTGGCGTCCTGCGCCAGTTCCAGTTCGACCAGTCCACCATCCAGGAACACGACGGCCGGACCATCCGCGTGCTAACCGACGACGAGCGCCCGCTGATTTTCGGCAAGGACGGCCACCTCGAGTACAAGGACCGCCAGGAACACGAGGAACTCCTGAGGAAACGATCTGAGGAGCATGATTAGTCAGTCCTCATCGTCCCGCTCCTGACTGGCGCAAGGCATCCTGTCGCACGGCCACCACGTCTTCCGACCGCGTAGCGGTCAAGGACGGTAGCCGTGGGCTTCAGCCCACGGGATCGGTCGCCGGAGGCATTCTGTCGCGTAGCGACAACGGAACCTCACCCCAACAGATAGCGCTCATCCACGGGCAAATCATGCATCGCCACGAATTTCCGGTATTCGTCCTCAAACGTCGTCCTCGCATGATGCTCCCGTTGCCGGGTGATGTAACCGATGGTGTCCGGCAACTGCGATTTCCCCACGGAAAACGCGCCGTAGCCATCCTGCCATGCGAACGTTTTCATCGCGGGCCATTGTTCGGAAATCCATTTGGACGATTCCCCCTTGAGGCGTTTCATGCAATCGCTCAAGGCAATCGTCGGTGGGAGACCGATGAGAAGATGCACGTGGTCCTCCACGCCACCGATATGGATAGGGCTTGATACCATGGTATCTGCAAATGCCGCCGAGTAACTCCAGATCCGGTTCGCTACGCGGCGGTGATCCATCGTTCGCGGTTCTTCGTCGAGAAGACCAGGTGCAGATCGATGAGGTGAACGTGTTGCGCCATGATGTAGCGACCATTCCGGTGTCGCAACGCGACACATTGCTCGCGGAATCCATGTCCGCGGGCCTGAAGCCCACGGCTACCGTCATTGACCGCTACGATTCGGCCGAGCTGGCGCTCATCCCACACGTGACAGCCGCCATGATTTCCGAGCTTCTAACGCCATTTCAATACGACTACATGCTGCGGGCCATCTGGGTCAGCGCGTTGATCGGCGGCACTTGTGGTTTCCTCTCGTCGTTCGTCACGCTCAAGGGGTGGTCGTTGATGGGCGACGCGCTTTCACATGCCGTGGTCCCGGGGGTGGCGATTGCCTATATCCTGGGATTGCCCTTCGCGCTTGGGGCCTTCGTCGCCGGTCTGTTAGCGGCGGGGACGATGGCTTTCGTGAAAGCGAAGAGCCGCATCCGCGAGGACGCGACCATCGGCATCGTGTTCACCAGCTACTTCGCGCTCGGTCTCGTCCTGATCTCGTTGTTTCCGGCGAGGGTGGACCTGAAGGTGATTTTGTTAGGAAACATTCTCGGCATCGCGGATCCGGACATTCTTCAAGTCGTCATCATCAGCGCCGTCACGCTGATCGTGCTGGGATTGAAATGGAAGGATCTCATGTTGTTTTGCTTTGATCCGAACCAGGCCCGGACACTCGGCCTGCGAGCGGGAATTCTTCATATCGTGCTCCTGTCATTGCTCGCCGCGACGGCAGTCGCCGCATTGCAAGCGGTGGGCGCCTGTCTGGTGGTGGCGATGCTGGTGACTCCGGGAGCAACCGCCTATTTGCTAACGGACCGCTTCGGGCGAATGCTTTGGATTTCCTCCGGCATGGGTGTGGTCACCTCGCTTGCGGGGGCCTACGCGAGTTACTTTTTCAACGGGGCGACGGGCGGTTGCATCGTGACGCTCCAAACTTTGGTGTTTCTCGCCGCGTTCGTTTTCGCGCCGAAGCATGGAATCCTTGCCGCCAGACGCCGAATCCGCCTGAGCGCGGCCCAGCCATGAACGAGTTTTTCGAGCCATTCCAATATGCCTTCATGCGTGAGGCGTTGCTGGTTGGCGCGGTGGTCGCGGCGATGTGCGCGGTGCTTTCCTGCTTCCTGATCCTCAAGGGCTGGTCGTTGATGGGCGATGCGATCTCACATGCGGTGCTTCCGGGAATCGTCATCGCCTACATTGTCGGGGCTGCCGCTTGCGCTCGGAGCTTTCGGCGCTGGATTGTTCTGCGCGGTGGGCACCGGTTTCATCAAACAGAACAGCAGGATCAAGGAGGACACGGTGATGGGCGTGGTGTTCACCGGCTTGTTTGCCTTTGGGCTGGTCCTCTTCAGCCGGACGTCTTCCGACATGCATCTGGATCACATCCTGGTCGGAAACATTCTCGGTGTCACGCCTGCGCAAAGGATGCAGACCCTCGTGATGGGTAGCGTCGTTCTGGTGGTGACGCTGGCGTTGCGGCGCGATCTGTTACTGATCTGCTTCGATCCCGGGCAAGCAAGGGTGATGGCGCTGCCGGAACGGTTTCTGAATTACCTTTTGCTCGCGTTGTTGTCGCTGGCCATCGTCGTTTCGCTGCAGGCGGTGGGAATCATCCTCGTCGTCGCCATGCTGGTGACGCCCGGCAGCATCGCCCATTTGTGGACGGACCGCTTCGACCGGATGCTTGTCATCGCGGTGGTGTCGGCGGTGGTGTCCACCTTGCTGGGGATCTTCATCAGCTATCACATCGATGGCTCGACCGGCGGCTGCATCGTGCTGGTGCAGGCGTTGGTGTTCGTGCTCTCGCTGCTATTCGCGCCGAAGTATGGGATCGTCCGCAGGTCGCTCAGGCAAGCCGAGCGGCCAGAAGTTCCCGTTGAAAGATGAGTTCCTTGGGCAGGTGGTCGTAGAGGTCGATGAAGAGTTCGCCCTGGCTGACGATTTCCGTTTTCCACTCGCGGTGGTTGAACTCCATCGCCTTGTCATAGGTTTCCTGGGTAAAGCCATCGAGACCCTCGACGTTGAAGTCCTCGAAATTCGGCGTCCATCCGATCTGCGTTTCATGGCCGGCGGCGGAGCCTTTGCAACGTTTCACGATCCACTCGAGCACGCGCATGTTCTCGCCGAAGCCGGGCCAGAGGAATTTGCCGTTCGTCGTCCTTGCGGAACCAGTTGACGTGGAAGATGCGCGGGACGTGGGTGATGTAGCGGCGCATCTCCAGCCAGTGGCGGAAGTAGTCGCCCATGTTGTAGCCGCAGAACGGCAGCATGGCCATCGGGTCGCGGCGGACCTTGCCGATGGTGCCGGCGGCGGCGGCGGTCATTTCCGATCCCATGGTCGCGCCGACGTAGACGCCGTGGCTCCAGTTGAAGGCCTGATAGACGAGCGGCATCGTGGTCGCGCGGCGGCCGCCGAAGATGATGGCGCTGATCGGCACGCCGTCGGGGTTCTCCCAGTCGGGATCGATGGTCGGGCATTGCACGGCCGGCGCGGTGAAGCGGGCGTTGGGATGGGCGGCGGTGCGGCCGCAGTCCGGCGTCCAGTCCTGGCCGTTCCAGTCGATGAGGTGGGCGGGCGTTTCCTGCGTCATGCCTTCCCACCAGACGTCGCCGTCGTCGGTCAGGGCGACGTTGGTGAAGATGGCGTTTTCCTTCATCGAGTCCATCGCGATGGGATTGGTCTCGTAGGCGGTGCCGGGAGCGACGCCGAAGAAACCGGTTTCCGGATTGATGGCGTGGAGCTTGCCGTCCTCGTGCGGCCAGAGCCACGCGATGTCGTCGCCGACGATGGAGGTCTTCCAGCCGGCGTCGAGATACGACTTCGGCGGGATGAGCATGGCGAGGTTGGTCTTGCCGCAGGCGGACGGGAAAGCGGCGGTGACGTAGGTCTTCTCGCCGTCCGGTGCGTGCGACGCCGAGGATGAGCATGTGCTCGGCCATCCACTGGTGCTCGCGGGCGATGTTCGACGCGATGCGCAGGGCGAGGCATTTCTTGCCTAGCAACGCGTTGCCGCCGTAGCCGGAGCCGTAGGACCAGATCTCGCGGGTTTCCGGGAAATGGACGATGTATTTGTCATCGTTGCAGGGCCAGGCAGCTGTCTTCCTGGCCGGGTTCGAGCGGTGCGCCGACCGAGTGGAGACTGGGGATGAAGAACGCGTGGCCATCGCGCTTTTTCGGCAAGGTGCCGTCCTTCTCGCCCTCAAGGCGCTTGAGAACGTGTAGCACCCATGTGGCACATGATGCGCATGTTCACCACCACGTAGGGGCTGTCGGTGATCTCCACGCCGATCTTGGCGAGCGGTGAGTCGAGCGGTCCCATGCAGAACGGGATGACATACATCGTGCGGCCTTTCATGCAGCCGTTGAACTTTTCCATGAGCTTGGCGCGCATTTCGACCGGGTCGGCCCAGTGGTTGGTGGGGCCGGCCTCGTCCGGGCGCTTGGAGCAGATGTAGGTGCGGTCCTCGACGCGGGCGACGTCTGACGGGGTCGAGCGGGCGAGGAACGAGTTCGGGCGTTTTTCCGGATTGAGGCGGGTGAAGGTGCCGTTTTTCGACCATCAGGCTGGTCAGGCGATCCCATTCGGCTTGGGACCCGTCGCACCATTCGACAGCGTCGGGGGTGCAGAGGGCGATCATTTGATCCACCCAGGTTCGAAGGGCGGGGTGGGTGGTTTGAACGGAGGTGCTCATCAGGAGGCCATTCAAGCGATCAAACGCACCGATGGCAATGCGATGCGGGGATTCGCGGGGATAATGTCGAAATATGCGCGAGGGATCCGTCCAATCCGGTCGGATTGTGCGGTGGGGAGTATGCTCAAGATGGTTGCAATTTGAGGAAATCTGTCCTATTTCGCCTGGTCCCTGAAATACTTCCCCATGATTCCGCTCCGAATTGCCGCTCAATTTGCCGCCGCCGTTTCCATCCTCTTGTTGGCAAATTGCGCCAATCAACAGCCGGACCCCAAACTCACGAAGGACGGAAAGCCGATCAATCCCTATCCGGAAGGCACTTACGATCACTTCAAGGCGGACCCCAGCTATCCGAAAACCATGACCACATGGAAAAACGAGGATGTGCTCTCCCGCACGAATGCCGAGAACTCCTCCATCTTCATCAGCCTGGAGAAGCAACGCGGCTTCCTCATGAACGGCGAGGAAGTGGCGATGGACTATCCGATTTCCTCCGGCATCCCAAGCCGCCCGACACCTCCCGGCACCTATCACATTCTTGAAAAGGTCGTGGACAAGCACTCCAACAAATACGGCCGGATCTATGATGCCGCCGGCGATGTGGTGACAAGCGATGCCGACTCGACCAAGGACACGATTCCCGAAGGCGGGAAATTCGTGGGGGCCTCCATGCGTTACTGGATGCGCCTTACCAACGATGGCGTGGGGCATCACATCGGTCCCTTGCCGAGGAGCCGTCGTCCCGCTTCGCACGCCTGTATCCGTGGTCCGAGCGCCACGATCCCGATTGTCTATTCCAAGGTGAAACTAGGAACGCAGGTCACGGTGGAGTGATTCACCTGCTGAATTTTAGAATTTAAAAAGGCCCGGACGCGTTAGCAGCCGGGCCTTTTTGTTTCGTTAAAATTTCAACCGATCCGGAATCACTCGTCTTCCTTCACGAACTTCTCGTGGCCGGTCTTCTTCATCTCCTTGAGCTTGTCAACGATGCCAGCGACCTCGGTCGTCTTGCCGGCGAGGAAAGCACCTTCCACCTCGCAAAGCACGACATAGAGCTTGCCCATCATCGTCCGGTATTCGTTGCAGGCCTTGTCCTTCTCCGCACCTTCGGGCATTTCCTTGATCAATGCGGGAATTTCCATCGCCGCCTTGAGCGCGGCGGTCTGCGCGTCGCGGGCTTCCTTGGCGCCCTTGGTTGCGTCAGTCTCGCGACGGAAGGCCTTGAAGGCGTCGTTCATCGCGTCCATCTGTTTGCCGAGTGGCGTGTCTTCCTCCGCCCGTGCGGGCATCATCAGGAGTCCCATCGCGCAGCCCAATAAGATCATTTGTTTTTTCATACGCGACGGATACGACCGAAATCACGTCCCCTTTCCAACCGTAAAATTCACGTTTCAATCCGTGGGAAATTCCACCAATCTGCCGCGCTTGAAAATAAAGTCGAAATGGCGTCGCCGGATCATCCGG
This sequence comes from uncultured Verrucomicrobiae bacterium, assembly GCA_963810445.1. GTDB lineage: Bacteria > Verrucomicrobiota > Verrucomicrobiia > Verrucomicrobiales > Akkermansiaceae > Luteolibacter. Next base: position 87,358 of record CAWENZ010000053.1, read on the forward strand.
TTGCTGGTTGCCGCGTGCCTGTTCGCGGTGATCGTCTGGTTCGTGCTGCCTTTCGCCTTTCCGCTGCCCGAGGGTCTCAAGGGGAACCCCACCTCATCGCCGGTGCTTGTGGATCGTCATGGCGAACCCATTCTGCGTCTGACACTTCCCGATTCCACCCGCGCTTCACCGGTGGAGTTTGATGAAATCCCGGATGACGTGGTCGCCTGCACCCTGGCTGCCGAGGACAAGCGTTTCTATCAGCATGGAGGCATCGACCTGTTGGCCACCATGAGGGCTGCGGGGGATTTTGTGATGCAGCGTCGTGTTGTCTCGGGGGCATCCACCATCACCCAGCAACTCATCAAGATTTCCTCCCCACCCGCACGGCGTAACCCGTTCACCAAGCTCCGTGAAGCCTTCGCCGCACGCCATCTGGAAATGTCGTGGAGCAAGCGACAGATCCTCACCGCCTATCTCAACCGCCTCGATTACGGGAATCTCCGCATCGGCGTTGCCGAGGCCTCGCGCTTCTATTTCCAGAAACCGCTCGCCGACCTTTCGTTGGCCGAGTGCGCGCTGTTGGCCGGGCTGCCCCAGGCTCCATCGCGGCTCAATCCGATCCGTCATCCGAAGCGATCCCTTGTCCGACGCGACACAGTGCTTCGCCGGATGACATCCGGGAATCCCACACCTGCCCGCATCGAGGCCGCGCTGGGTGAGTCGCTGAACCTCAGACCCTTGATCGAGAAGCGGAGCGCTCCATGGCTCGCGAATGTCGAGAATCCCACCCTGCAAATCCAGACCACGCTCGATCTCCCCATCCAGCGCGACCTCGAGGCCATCGTCCGCGAGGAAACCGCCAAGCTCCGCGAGGCAAACCTCCGCCACGCCGCTCTCGTCGTCATCGACAATCCCACCGGCGAAATCCTCGCCCTCGTCTCGTCCGCGGATTGGGACGATCCGCGTGGTGGCCAAATGAACGGGGCTCTCACCCCTCGCTCGCCCGGATCCGCCCTCAAGCCATTCACCTACATCCTCGCGATGGAGCGGAACGGCCGCATTCCATCCTCCATCCTTGCCGACATTCCCAGTCCCTTCCGCACCCCCCAGGGACTCGATCTGCCGGAAAATTACGACCGCCGCTATCGTGGTCCCGTCACCCTGCGTGCCGCGCTCGCCTGTTCGCTCAACGTGCCCGCCCTGCGCGAGCTCAATTTCCTTGGCGGACCAAGACCTCTCTATCAACTGCTCAACCGGCTGGGCATCAACACCCTCGATGCCGACCCGGAGATCCATGGACTCGGCCTCACCCTCGGCAATGCCCCGGTCCGCCTCCTGGATCTAACCAACGCCTACGCCGCCATCGCCCGCCAGGGACTCTATTTCCCGCCCATCCTCTTTCCGGGGAAATCCTCCGAGTCGGTTCAGGTTTTCGATCCGACCCCAGCCTACCTCATCGCCGACATCTTGTCCGACTCCGTTGCCCGCGCGCCTGCTTTCCAACCCGGTGGTCCGCTTGACCTGCCGTTCCGCTGCGCGGTGAAGACAGGCACCTCTTCCGATTTCCATGACAACTGGTGCATCGGATTCACCCCGCGCTTCACGGTCGGAGTCTGGGCGGGAAATTTCGAACAACAACCGATGAAAGGCATTTCCGGAATCGCCGGCGCCGGTCCCATTTTCCACCGCGCCATGCTCCGGCTCCACCGCGATCTCGCTCCGACATGGTTCGACCGTCCCGAGGGTCTGGTGGATATCACCATCGATCCGAGAAACGGGAAACTCGTTCCGAAAGGCACGAAAAACGCACGCCAGGATCTCGCGCCCAAGGGACCGCATCCCGGTCCCTGCGACCGCTTCCGAATACGAAGATGGCAAATCCTTGTTGGATCCCGCGTTCGCAAGCTGGTTCGCCAGCGACCAGAATTCCCGCCGCCAGGAGCTCGCCATGGATCCCGCAAAAATCGCCCGCGAGCCGCTCCGCATCATCAGCCCCGCCGACAACGCCACCTTCCTTCTTGATCCGGAAATCCCGTCCGGCTCCGACAAGCTCCGGCCCGTCACCAACCTCCCCGGGAGCCGCCGTCTGGAAATCGGAAACCCTCCGCATCGAACCCGGCAGCCCGGAACCCATCATCCATCTAACGGTCGGGAGTCACGTCGTCACCGCCACCGATCCCGCGACCGGGGAAATCCACACGCTCAACCTGCGGGTGAAATCTCTCTAACGACTCCAGGCTCATCTTGAGCGGATCTGCTTCCAATTGGAAAATCGCGACGTTTTTCCAACCCGAAATCGTTTGCGGCGACAGCAAAGGTCCGTATTTTGCACCCCATGAATCTAGAATTTCTCACACTCGCACAAACCACCTACGGCAGCGGCCAAGGTGGCGGTTTCTCGATGACCTACATCCTCATCATCGGGGTCTCCATGCTGGTCAGCTTCCTCGTCAGCGGCACGCTCAAGCGCCGCTTCACCGAGTATTCACGGATTCCCATCCGCATGACCGGCCGGGAAGTCGCCGAAATGATGCTCCGCCAGAACGGGATCAACGACGTCAAGGTCATCAGCACACCGGGTCAGCTCACCGACCACTACGATCCCATCAAGAAGACGGTCAACCTCAGTGAATCGGTCTATCAGATGAACTCGGTCGCCGCCGCCGCCGTCGCCGCTCACGAGTGCGGCCACGCCGTCCAGCACCAGCAGGCTTACGTCTGGCTGGGCCTGCGCTCGAAAATGGTGCCCGCCGTCCAGTTGTCCAGCAACCTGCTCAACTACCTGATGTGGGCCAGCCTCATCGGCGTCGGATTGTTCCACAGCCCCGCCATGCTGTGGGCCTGGGTGGTGTTGTTCGGAGTGACGACGCTTTTTTCCGTCGTCACCTTGCCCGTTGAGTTCGACGCCAGCCGCCGCGCGCTTGTCTGGATGGAATCCAGTGGCATCGCCTCAAGCATCGAGCATGACCGCGCGAAAAACGCCCTCTTCTGGGCCGCAATGACCTACGTTGCCGCCGCTGTCGGCTCCATCGCCCAGTTTCTCTACTTCCTGATGATGGCGCTCAACCGCCGGGAATGATCCAAGTTCGTGGTCCTGCCCTCAAGCACCAGAACCCGCGCTGAGCTGAGTGTGGATTCGGGAGCAACTTTGCGGCGAATCGTGGCGGCGGTTTCCAACCGCCAAGCCGCTAAATCCATGCCTGGGACTTCCGCCACACCGCTCCGCAAATATTGATGAGTTGGGGCATGGCGGTTTAAAACCGCCGCCACGTTCCTGCATCCTCAACTTTCAAGTTACTCGGGAGGGCTGGACTACCTACCGATCACTCCGCGTTAAACACGACGCGGAATCCCAAATCCTTGCGGCGCACGGAACGGTCGCCCGTCCACTCGCGGGAGAGCGCGTTGGAGCCCGGCTGGAGGTGGGAGCCTCCCATGATGATCCACAGTTTCTCGCCCAGCGGATTCGCCGGGTTGGCACCCGGTTTCCCGATCCACTCGCTAACAGATCCCGCCATGCCGATCAAGCCGATTGGCGTCAGGTCGGTGGTCGTCAAGGTGACCGGTTCCCATGGGGCTGGAACGATGGCACCCGGGATCTTGACCTGGGTGGTCACCGCGGCGAACCATTCCTCCTGCGTCGGCAGCCGGCCTTTTTTCCAATCGGCATAGGCATAGGCATCCCACCAATCGACACCGACGACCGGTGTATCAAGATCGACTGATAGATCCTGCCAGGTTTTTCTGGATTTCGCCGCCGCGAGCAAGGCCGCCCAGTCATCGGGCACATGCGAGACCTTGTCGGCAGGTTGATCGGTCGCGTCGAAGATGTGTTCGTTGCCGTTTTTCGCAAGGCCTTCGAGCCTGTCGAGAAACTCGGCGTATTGACCGATGGTGGTCTCGTTCACCGAGATCCGGAAGGCCGGGAGCTCTTCCTCAAGCCCGTCCGGTGTGGGATGCACACCCGCGGGAATGGACACGGGCTCCGGCAAGCTCGCGCGCCTTTGCGGTTGCGGTTCGGGCGGGCGCAACGCGATCGCCAGCACGATGATCGCGGCGAGGATGAGCAAGGTGAAGATCGCGGTGGTGAAGATCGGTTTTTTCTGCGCGAGCGAAACCGACGCCGTGGGTGTTAGGGATGAGAGCGGATCGGCGAGCTGATGGTCGATCTGCATGCAGAAATCCCGCACCTGTGACCATGACAGAGGAACCTCCACACCTTGACCGCGCATCCAGGCGAGCACGGTGAGCATCCGGCTGGCTCCGGGTTGACCGTTGGCCACCAACGGGACAAGAGCGGTCCCGAGATGAAGCACGTCGCGCTCCGACTGGTCCGCCGTACGGTGTCCGGCGATGGCCAGGTTTTTCAAACGCACGACTCCGTGTTCGTCAAAGAAGATATCCTCCATTCCCATCGGCGAGGTCGCGTGATCGAGCGTCTCATGCTGGAGCTGTGCCTCGGAAACCTTGCGGAGCACGTTCGCCAGCTTGGCGGGCAGGAAGCGCTCCCCCGCTCTCACCAACGCGGCAAGCGAGTTTCCGTGGAGGAGCTCGTGGGCATAGAAACAACACCCGGGTTCGGAAACCGCCTCGTAAACCGAGCTGATCAGCGGGTGATCGACGGCCGCCTTGGCACGGATGTCCGCGAGGAAAGCATCCCTTTGATCCTCCGCATCTTCCCTGAGCTCCTCGACAAGGACCGCGCGCGATACCGAGACCTGTTCGGCCAGCCAGGTGCGTGAGGTCGCGTTTTCATCGAGGAGTTCCTTGAGTCGGTATTCGCCTAACAGGCGTTCGTCGGAATCGGGATTCATGAAGGGGTAAACGCGTCGGAAACGGATCAGTTGCTCGGCAACGGAGGAAGAAGCGGAAGATTCGGGTCAAACTCGTTGGGCATGGTGTCCTGGAACTCGGGCATCGGATTGGTGCTCGGGACCTGCGGGATCTTCGCGGCCAGGTCGCGCGGCCATGCCTGCACATCGATGATCTCGCCCTTGTAGAGCAACGAAACCACCTGGCCATAGTAGCTTCTTTCACCGAACAGGTGCTCGGTCTGCCGGTCCTGGCCGGGAAGCAAGTAGGTCATCCGCAGGTTCTCCTCACCTTCCGCGAAGTCGAAGGGGAGGTTGAGCCATTTCCTCTCGGTCACCCAGGATTCGTCCTCCAGCGGGATGATTTGCCCCTTGGAAGTCTTGTTGAAAAACCGGACCTCCACCGAGATGTCGTCCAGATCCAGATCCTCGCCCGGTGCCTTCTGGGTCGGGATCGTCAGGATGACGCGCTCACCATCCTCGGACTTGGGATCCTGGAAAATCCGAACCCGTCCCAGCGAGAGTTTTCCATGGGCGTCCGGCTGGGTGAATCCATCGCGGAGTTTTCCGGCAGCCAGTTCATAAAGCGATCCCGCTCCCGATGCTCCCATCTGGAAGACCTTTTCGAAATGGGCCGCCGCCGTGTCGAACACGCCCATCTGTTCATGCACCAGTCCGAGCTCGTAGTGGACATTCGGATCTTCCGGCGATTGGTTGAGGCATTCCTCCAGTTTCATGATCGCCACCCCCATGTCGCCGCCGACACGCGCCTGGCGGGCCTCGGTCACGAGGCGCTCCGTCCGCGGATCCGCGATGCGCGGCGTGGAAACCACCGAAGGCGGAGGCAAAGGCTGGGTCATGACCGAAGGCTGAGCCATCGGAGGCCGGGAAACCACGGGACCGTGCTCCGCCACATCGGGAGCCGGCGCTGGAACCCTCACCGCAACGATCTTCGGCACCTCCTTGATCACCGTCCTCACCACCTTCGATTCCTCGAATCGGGTGGCCAGCGCCATACCCGCGATGAGGAGTTGGAAAAACGCCATCAGCGCCAGCGCCCAGCACGAGATCACAAACACCGGCAGCTTCTTCCCGGCGGACTCGTTCGTTTGCTCGGATATCATGCCCGGAGGATGCGGCGCGGGCTTCCGCTTGTCAATCCGGGCGGGGCAGCGATCACAAGTCCCTTGAACTACGCCATTGCACGGCAATCTCTCAGAGGTTGTCTGAAAAATACCCGAAGGCAGGGACCGACACTCCGGGCGGTCCGCGAGAATGGAAAGTGAATGTCGGACCATGGATGGATTCACAAGCTTTTCATGGGCGGATTCATTCGCGTCCCATTCGCAGGACCGTTGCGGAGAACGGTCCCCGCCATTTTTAAGACCGCCTCTCATGGTTGTGGAAACTCGTTCCTGGAAGTCATCTCACCGTTCTTGTCGAACCAGGTCCAGGTTCCGACTTGCCGCCCGTCCTTGTATTGCCCTATGTAATGTCTGGATCAGGTGGATCTGGAGTGCCTCATGAATGGAAGGAATATCCGTTTCCATCACACGGGATGCAACCAGAACGTGGTTGCGGCGTCTCGCCGCAACGTGTTGAATCGGAAATCCGCGGATCAACAAGCCGGAGGTCAGGTGAGGCCCTTCTTTAGCAGGTGGACAGGGTTTTCCTAACATCACCCATCGGGAATTCCGCCTCCCACAGCCAATGTATATATAGGTGGAAATGGATCGCGGCAGTTGGACTTGGTACAGTGACGCGCATCGGAATTTGGGGAATGAGGATGAGGGGCCAGCGCTCTGTTCCCACAAAATCACAAATGGTGATACGCGGCAGTATAAGCAAATGGAAAACTGTCCGCACAAGTCTTGATCCTTTATTTACATGCAAGCGGTTCTGCTCTATGCGTGATCTCCCATGAATTTGTGGAAATGCCTATCAGCCAAATTTCTTGTTCGCCTGTTCGCGATTGGGGCCACCGCTCAAGCCGCGCCGGAAACGAAGCCGGTGGTTTTTGCCGTCAGCGACGTTCAAATCGCCACCAAGGTCCTGGCGACGCGTCCGGCGGATGAAATCCTGCACCGCTCGGCGGGTGATGAAATGGAGGCGGCCTCATCACTGCCGGGTGACGAATGGATCGCACCTCTATCGGCAATTCGTCATCCCTTCATCGCGGCGGCCCACAAGGCTTTTGCCGAACACCGCCCGCTTGCCCTCAGTCCGGACATGATCTGGCTGCTTCTCACACAGATGGCCGCTGCCGAGGTTCAAGCTCATCCGGAGCAATTCCGGGAATGCTTCGCCATTCATGAGCATGGGCAACGGACTCTGAAGGTCCGTCGCGACGAGTTTGTCGCCCGCGATCCGAAGAATGATTGGCCGGGCGTATTCGCGGAGTTGGAGGCACAGATCGTCAGGAATGTGCCTTCTTCTCCGGTGGCGAACTTCTCCCACGCGTTCAGCACCAGCACACCCGTGGAAATCACCGCAAGGCGGGCGGTGCTGCTGAACGCCGCCTCTCCTTTCTATCAGTTTCGCGTCACCACCTTTTGCGGCATTCCCCGAATGGAACTCCACGGCACCACGGACGACTGGCGCTGGATCCGCTCGCATCTCGCGGATCTCAGTAAACTCGGAATGAACCGCAGGGTGGACGCGCTGGTTCCCGTGCTCGACCAGTTTGTGGCTGCGGCGGAAGGCCACTCGGATGCCGCGTTCTGGAGAAGTTTCTACAAATACGATTCCGAAAGCGGCGGATCCTACGTCAGCGGATGGATCAACCTGTTCTTCATCGCGGAATCCGACAAACGCCTCGATGCGGTGCTGGACAAGAATTTCACTTGGTCAGCCGCGCCTGTCGTCGAGACCGGTGATGGAGCATTCAACCTGCCCTTGGATATCGATACCATCGACTACAAATCGAACGGTGCCGTGGATGTCGATTTTGTCTGGGAGTCTCCGGGCAGCAGTTTGCCGATGCTGATTCGGGCTGGCTTCATGGGGGTCTCGCAAGATTCAAAAGCACTGACCTTGAAGCCGGCGATCGCATGGCAGGTCCTGCGAAGGAAGCAATCCTCCGAAGAACGGCTGGCAATGGATTTTCTATCAGGGCTTGGCAAACTCGGCTTCTTCGAGATGAAAGTCATCGAAAGGGATTTTGAGTTCGATCCACAAAGCGGACGCATCAAGGTAACGAAACGCATCATGAGCGGCACGATCGACTCCCGATTCTGGCGCAAGGCATTCCCTCTCATGGGACGACTTGAGACTTTGGAACCGTGCCAGGTCCTTCGGTTTGTCACCGATGACAAGGAGCGCAAGGCCCGATGCGAGGCGATGCTATCCGCGCCCTTCGTCACCAAGGTCATCGTCTTGCCGAGCCTCGAAGACGAGTGTCTCCGGATTCTCAAAGGAAGAACGGATTGGAAGATCGAAGTCGCCGAGTAAAAATGGATCGGATGCAGCGAGCTGCCGCATTTCTTGAAGGGAGTGTCCGGCCATTTAGAACGTTTTCATTACACCACCGTACACGGAAGGCGGCCAGGCTAAACCACATAGCGTCTCTGCGAGAAATGAAAGACAGGCCAAGAAGTGCCTGGGACTCACTATTTGAGTCCGTGCTCCTTGGCGAACGCTTCCTTGCCGGCTGGATCTTCCTTCGGCCAAGATGCATGGATGGTCTGGATAACCTGGTTGCTGTCTTTGCCGGAGGGCTGGGTTGTCGCCCACTGCATGGCGGCCTGATAGTCGATCGGAGATCCACTGACGGACGAGATTCTCGATTCGGAGATCCGCTGTTCGGCGGGAAGCGGTTTGCGCTGCCATTCGATCCAGCGGCCAGCCTCGCTGCCACTGGTCGTGTTGGCCAAGCCATCGATCAATGGATCCGAGTTCCTGCGGGGAAAGCTTCGATTCGGAAATCCAGCGGGTGATGACTTCGATGCCTTCGCGATCCATGTGGAGGCCAACATCGAAAGGTAGGTTCTTTCATACTGAGCGCGCAGTTTCTCGTCTGGAATGGTGGGGAGATATTCGCGCAGTCCGGCAAGGGTGGCGGACTGCTTTTCTAACGTTTCCGCAGACGTCACAATGCGCCGAGCCGCCTGATACGACTTTTTGAAATCCAGTTCTTGATGAGTTGGAATGCGTGACGAGGGTCTTGCTCCGCTTCGGCAGCAATGATCCCTGACTTGGCAGAATCTGAAAACGGTCGGGGGTTTTTGCGCAACCACTCGATCGCAGCTGCAAGATCATTCCGCGCCCAAGCGGCAAGCGCCGTGCAAACCAAGGTCATGCCATTTCCTCATCCTGCGAAAAGTTCAGGAGAGTTGGTGAAGATCTCAAGAGCTGTTTGTGGGTGATCGTTTGCTAAAACGGTGACACCGAGGTCCCCAAGAATCATGCGGGTCATCGGGGTAATTTCGGGATTTGTTTGGATTTCCGAGAGCAGGGATTCCAATCCGGCTGAGTCCCATGCGGTGAGGCCGTCAATGAACCGCAGTCGAAGCGCGTTGACCGCTTGCGGGTTCAGGCCGGTCGCCACGCCGAGGCGCTCCATTTCACTGGCCAATTGGGTCACTTCTGCCGTGGTGAGTTTCACGGAGGTGGCGTGAGTGGGACGTTCGCGCCTGGTGGTCCGCTTGGCATCCGGTGAAGACTCCGAGATTCGCAGCCTCAACGGTCAACCGCTCGTGAGTCGTCCGCAGGATGGCGAGCTGCTGTCGGTCATGCCAGCCAACCGCCGCGCCGATGGCGAGGATGAGGAGGGAGGCGGCGATGGAAATCTTCATGACCGGGCGAGGGGACTATTTGAGGAATTTCAGGACTATGCGTACGTCGGGTTTCATCGAAGATCTTTTCGGCGAGAACACGCGACGTCTCTTTATTTCTCCGCGCGGCCTCACTGGTTAGAAATCTAGCGAGCACTTCGTCATTGCCACTTTCCACACTATACAGGACAGCCAGCTCGGCGGCGGCGGCGAATCGAACTTGATGGTCACCTTGCGCAGCCTTGGCGAGGACTTCCACCGTGACTTTGTCCATCACGTCCGGAGCCTGACTGACGACCCACTCGCGCAATGCATCGAAATCTTCGCGGGATAGTTTCCCGGTATCGGGAGATTTCGGATACATGTCCTGAATCGCCTTCATGGCGCTGGCCGCACGTTCTTCGGCTGTGGCGTCGATGCGATCCAGATAGGCAGTGGCTGCTGAATAGTCACCTTTCTGATCAGGTTGGTCATCTGAGATGCGATCGTCTTCGCCTGATCCTTCGCCGGCACTTCGGCGCGAATCAGCTCAGCGTATGCCACTTGTTTCTCCTCCGGACCATGGAAAAATCGATACATGCTCAGGACGTGCCGCGCTGCTTTTCCGGCAGCGCGGCGAGGCGGCGGGTTGCCGCTTCCGGGGAGTTGCCTAGCAGAATCTTAATGAGGCCGGTTTCAATCGCTCGCCGGTCGTCATTCACAACATTGAATAACTTACCTTTGAATTTTCCTGCTGCGATTTGTTGGTCGAACCAAGCACCTGCGGCGGCAGGATCCTTTATCGCCCATGTCTGCAAGGCTCCCGAATACAAACCTGATATGCGATAGTCTTCCCCCCCGATCCGATGGGAAATCCGGTCGAGCACCATGCTTGGATCCTTTTGTATGAGAGCATCGAGGAGTGTCCACTCAAGAGTTGCCCGGGCATTGGTGGGGAGATCGAGGGCCGCGATTTCATCCAGCGTGATGATGATTTCATCAGCGCTCATTGCGTCCATGCGTTGCATGAAGTGCATCGCCATGCGCGGGTCGGGTAGTGCGCCGAAGTTGACCATGCCCGACCCCATCGGGTTCATTGAAAAACGCTCTGCGAGCTTTGTCCACTGGATGACCTTCCTCCGTTGTTCTAACGGGTCATGTGGAGTCGGGGTGGCATCTGAGGAGGATTTCGCGGCGGCGATGGTGGTTCGCAAGCGCACGCACTCGGCTTCCACCGCAGCGATCGACCCGCGTTGCGAACCAACCCAGCTCCCGACCAGGATCAATGCGATGGCGGGAGCGATGTAGGTGGCGGACTTCATCGGGAGAGCGCGGTGGTGTATTTTTCATTTCGAAACATCGCATCTTCGCGTCATCCAGCGTGAGTGGCACCGGCTGCGGGGCGGTCTTGATCCTTGACTTCAGCTCGTCGCCCACACTCGGTGAGGCGGCGGTGAGGGCGTCGCGGAAAGTTCCCGGACGGCGGCGGCGACATTCGTATGGCGGGTGTATTGTAGGGCGAGGCGAGAACCATGGCAGTCCACATTCTCGCGCGAGTGTCGGCGTCCGGTTCCAGCCACAATGCGGTGATGTGGCGCGCAAGGTGGTAGCGCTCGTTTCCGGGACCGGTGAACCCGTCACTAACCATTTGCGCATTTCCCCTCCTCGACCTCGGGGCCGCTGCTTGCGAGATGGTCGATTTCCGGGGCAAGCTGGCGCAAGTCGAGCGCCAGAGCGGTGAGAAACAGATCATTCATCATCCCGCCATGAGTGGTGAAGTGAGGCCGGATGAAATCGGAGAATTGTACTTTGCGGACTTCGGGCTTGGCGAGGGTAAGGGTCGAGAGCGCATCGAGGCAATCGTCGAATTCGCTGAAATCGCGTCGCGTTTCCCGAAGATTCGATCAAGTCGTCCCAGAACCGGGCGGGCTCGGACCGCTTTACCAAGGCGTGCGTGACCCATTGAACGATCGACATGTCGAAATGCATCCGGCGGGGAGTCTTGAGCTCCGCGAGCAGGAGCTCCTCGAATTGCGATTCCTGCTGCGCCTGTCCAGCGGCAGTGCAGAGAGCAATTCGATCGCGGGTCCCCTTTCGCCGTAGTCGCGGGTGCCACCGGTGTCCTTGAAAATTTCCAGCAATGCCGGAATTCTCGACTTGGCGAGGGCGGGTTCATCCTTCATCTCGAAGTTGGCCAGCTCGATGGCGAGATCCTCCTTCTGTTGTCCAGTTAGAGTGTCCCGCAGATTCCTCGCGCCCGGCGGATACGCGCTGGCTAGTGTGGCGAAGATCATTTTCCGGGAACGGGCGTCTGCAGCGGGAAAGCCCGCGATTAGCGTGTCGGCATAGGCCTCCGGATGATGGATCTGGAGTTGCTGAAGCGCCCATGCTGCGGAGGGGTCGTTGGTTTCCGCCATCTTGGCAAGCGGAGCCACCTGTTGGAGCGCACCAAGTTGCCTGATCGCCCGTGCTAACGGCTCGCGAAGCTGGCAGGGGATGTCGAATGACATTTGAACCCGCAAGGTCTGGAGCCGCTCCCATTGTTTTTTACCCTCAGGATCATTCGGCGCGACATAGTCGCTTTTGAACTTCTCCTCCAGTTTCCTAAACTCCTTTTCATCATCTCCAGGCGGAGGGATCTTGTCGTTGAGAGCATCAATCGCCGGAAACGTCTGGGACAATCCGCTGTCTCCCGCGAAATTGACGAGCAGCGCGAGAGCCGCCGCGGGCCATGGATCCGTCCGGTGCCGCTCAAGCGCCGCGAGCACGACGGAGGCAAGTTCGTCACGCGCGTCGCTGTCCTCACGCGGTTTCAGGCGGTCGGCAAGCGGCGTCACCAGGTTGCGGTGTGCCAGCGGAGCGCCCTCCCAGCGGCCGATGAGATGCTTGGGCAGGGCGTCCGTGAGCAGGAAATCGGCGAAATTGACGCAGGTATTCTGATCATAATTGTCACTCCAGCGTGCGGCCAATGACGTGCCATGCCATAATGTGCCTTCCACCCTCCTTGGTTCCAAATTTTCGATCTGGAAATCGAGCTTGCCCCTGCCGTCCGCCGTGCTGCTCATTCCACCCATGCCAAATCGGTCTTCCTTGCTGGAGCGTGAGCGGATGCGGTCGAGCCAGAAGAGGGTCTCGGAAAGGAAGCGTGCCTCCTCCTTGGAAATGGCGATGATTCGCAGCGCGTGTCCGGCACGGTCGGCCAGCGGATTTGCCCCGACCATGCCGTTCTTGGTGGTGCCGGAATGGAAAACGTAAGGCTCATCCACACCGAAGCGAAGTACCGTCATGCTGGAGGTGGATACGTAGCAGGTGGAGGACTGATAGTGATGAACCATCCACCCGTTCGTTGGCGGACGGACTTGATTGCGGTCGTCGATGGCGATGCGCACCGTGTCCCGATGCGCGGAAGTCCGGTTGGCTTCGACAAGGGCGAGCGCAGCCGCCTTGGGTTCCATCTGCCAGAATCTCTCGGGCAAATGGGTTTCCGGCGCGTCGGCGGGACGAAACGAATCCGCAGCTGGCTTTCCACCCATCGCACGGGCGATCTCGGCGGCGCTGCTGCCCTTGAGCGATTGAAATTGATAGGGCTTGGTAGGGTTTGTGACCTGGACTGCGTTGTTGACCTTTTCCGCAACGAGTGGATAGCGATGTCCGCCCGCATCCTTGATCTCCTTCAGTTGCTTCTGAATATCGGTATGGTCCAGCACCCGGAGATGGGGTTGGTTTGCCAGATTTTCAGCAAGATAGGCGGAACTCGCCTTGTCCCAGTGGAACACAACCTCGCGACGGCGTTCCTGATCCCTCGGGCCGAACCCAATCTCTATCAGTCCGTCCTTGTCGTCGTCGAAGCATTCGTAATCCCATGCGTTCGCCTTCTCCGCCTCCCGAGGATGCCAGTTGAAAAGCACGTTGAGAATCTGCTTGGGTTCGCGTTCGACACTGCGCAACTCAAGGACTTGGACGTTGTGGCGATCCTCGACGCCGTAATTGATATGTTCGAGACGGTCGATGATGCCGTCGCGATTAAAATCAGTTAGGTGTCCGGAGTTGATCATCGTATTCCCCCCAAAAGGCCGGATCTCCCGGCCATCCGGGCCGAAGATCGTGATGACTTCATTCTCCAATCGCTCAAGTCCTGGTCCGGTAAGCGACGACCTGTCGATCATCTTGTTTTTCTGCTGTGGGAATAACTCGTCCATACCATCTTTTTCATAAGATCCCCGGAGTGATGGAAGGTCAAAAATCATCTTACCGTGATCCACCAGCAACACATGCAAAGGATCCTGATCCTTGCCTTGTGGACAGGTGACGAGACGATAGTCCTCGCGATTGAAACGAACATCGTCGCGTTTAACCAGATGTCTCGTCGCCGCATCCCGCCTCGCCAGTATCGCGGTGACCTCGGCCTCACGGGTCGCCGGGTCCAGCAGCTTTGTCAGATCGACTTGCTCCAACGTGTTGCCGGCGGCCATGCCGAGCAGGGAGCCAGCCACAACAAGAACTGCGGGGAAACGGCGCTTCATAATGGACTCTATCAAGACCGCCGGTTCGTGCGGTGCAAGAAGAAAGGATCCAGCCCAACGAGCCAAAGCGCGGACTGGCTGGCGAATCGCTGGCAGCACGGAACCGGCACGCGAATGAGGAACGTGGATTTCTTCATTCACGGTAAAACCCGCAGCGACGTGAATCCTTGGAAAATAGTTCAATTTCTCGCCAGCGATCGCCATTCCTGTAAAGTCCGCTCGAAGTTCTCCTGTCACATTTCACCCGGAATTTTACCCCCTCTCCATGCACGATCTCCAAGCCACTGCCGATGCCCTCGGGATCGGGAAAATCGAACGGCACATCTTTCTCTGCGCGGATCAAACCGAGCCGAAATGCTGTGCGAAGGAAAAAGGGCTGGAATCATGGGAGTTTCTTAAAGGCCGCCTCAAGGAACTCGGCCTCGCAGGCGGAAGGGATTCGACCGTTTTCCGAACCAAGGCAAATTGCCTTCGTGTCTGTCTCCAAGGCCCCATCGCCGTCGTCTATCCGGAAGGCGTGTGGTATCACTCGTGTTCGCCGGAAGTGCTGGAAAAAATCATTCAGGAACACCTGATCGGCGGGGAGGTGGTCACGGAGTTCGCGTTTGCCGGGTGCTAGCTAACATTTGGACTTCTTGCTGGCCCGGTCATCTGCCAGGCACCCGCGATCCCGGCGAGGAAGCCGCAGAGGTGGCCGAGCCAAGAAATGCCCGGTTGGCCGGGGAGGACGCCGTAGAGCATCCCGCCGTAGCCGAACAGCAGGGCCAGTGACAGCAGGATCCCGCCGATGCTGCGCTCCACGATCCCGCGAGCGAGGAGGAAGCCGAGATAGCCGAAGATCAGCAAGCTGGCTCCCAGATGCACCGTCCAGCTGCCGCCTAACAACCAGACGCCGCTGCCGCCGATGACTGTCACCCACAGGCTGAGAAACAGGAATTGGCGGCGTCCGCCGGTCATCACCAGGCCACCAAAAAGGAGAAATGGCAGGGAGTTCGAGATCAGGTGCCCGAACCCGACATGCAGGAACGGCGAAAGCAGGATTCCTAACAATCCACGCTCCGTACGCGGGCGGATCCCGAATTGGTCGAGACTTACCATCGGCGTCAGGAAATCCACCACTTCGACCGCCCACATGATCGCGAGCAGCCCGAACAACAACACGGCGTGTTCCTTGATGGATTGCAATAGCGGGAGGGCGGCGGGAGTCACGGCAAGCGGAGGGTAGTATCGTCATCAGATACGGCAAGGACCGGATCGGTTGGGACTTGAAGGCAAATTGTGGCAAGCGATGATTGCCTCAAGGGAATATCGCGATCAAGACTCCCGCATGAGTCCGGCCCTTGAAACCCTGATGCTTGTCTTCGCTGGCGACGAAGGAATCGGCATCCCCTCGCGGGCGCTGTTTCTGGGCGCGGAGCCGCATCCGGCGTTGATGGAATGGCCGCAGGTGGTCGGTTGGCAGCCTCTCAAGCCAAGAGCAGCCGCATGGGACAATGCAGGATTCACAAGGATCGACGATTTGACCGATGAACGATGGCCGTTGGTCATGGTCCTCCCCGGCAAGTCGAGGGATGAAGCACTCCATTGGTTTGCCCTCGCAAAAGACCGCTTGGAACCGGGTGGCCGGATCGTTGTCGCCATGCCCAACACCGCCGGGGCCGGGCGGTTTGAAAAGGAACTCTCGAAGGCGGTAGGAAACATTGTCTCAATTCAAAAACACAAGTGCCGCGCATTTCACGCTCGGCTGGACAAGGTGGATGAAGCGGTCTTCGACGTGTGGCGCGAACTGGGCGGACTCAGGAAAATATCCGATTTCACCGTCCAGGCCGGGATTTTCAGCAGCGACCACGTCGATCCCGGATCCCAGCTCCTTGCCGACCACTTGCCCGCCCATCTTCGCGGCCACGTCGCCGACCTTGGTGCCGGATGGGGATTTCTATCAGACGCTGTCCTCAAGCGCTGCCCGAAGATCGAACGCCTCGATCTCTTTGAGGCGGATGCCAGGGCACTCGAATGCGCCCGGGAGAACCTCGCCGGGCATTCCCGCGAGATTGGTTATCATTGGCATGACGTCACCACCGGCCTGCCGGACAGCTACGACGCCATCATCATGAACCCGCCCTTCCACACCGGGCAAGCGACCGATGTCGATCTCGGCCGGGCTTTTCTCAGAGTCGCGACCACCTCCTTGAAGCGTGGCGGGAAATTGCTGCTGGTCGCCAACCGTCAACTCCCCTACGAAGCCGCTCTCGAAGCCAGCGGCCTCTCCTGGCGCAAGATCACCGAGGACAAAATCTACAAAATTCTCTCCGCCGAAAAACGCTAGGCCTTCTTTGTTCTTTCCTGAAAACTGAACACTGAAAACTAGCAAACTCCCACCTCCCATGAAACTCGTCAAACTCCTCGCCAACCTCGGCTACGGCTCCCGCAAGGAGGTCCAGCGCCTCATCAAGTCCGGCGCGGTCACCGACACCGCGGGCAACGTGTTAGGAATGAATGACCTGCCACCCCACGACCAGATCCTCTTCCGTGGCGAGCCTCTCGACCCACCTGCGCCACTCGTCATCATGCTCAACAAGCCGGACGATTACACATGCAGTCGTGAGGACCCCGGCAGCATCATCTACGATCTCCTGCCCGAGCGGTTTGCCCTCCGCAATCCCGGCCTCGAGCCCATCGGCCGACTCGACAAGGACACCACCGGCCTGCTGCTCATGACTGACGATGGAAAACTGCTCCACAAGATCATCCATCCGAAGTCGAACTGCCTGAAGGTCTATCACGCCACGCTTGATCGCCCGCTGGAAGGTCACGAAGGCGAGCTGTTCGCTTCCGGCACCCTTGTCCTCAACAGCGAGACCCGCCCGCTTCTGCCCGCCGTGCTTGAGGTGTTAGGCGAAAAGGAGGCCCGCGTGACCCTGCACGAGGGTCGCTATCATCAGGTCCGCAGGATGTTCGCCGCTGCGGGAAACCACGTGCTCGATCTCAAGCGCATCTCCATCGGTGGCTTGAAAATGCCGGACGATCTTGAAGAAGGCGACTGGCGCGTTGTGGGGCCGGAGGAGCTAGCTGCGGTTTTTGCGACGGTTTGATAGATTTTCTCCGCGAAATCCTCGCCGAATCAGATGTCTTCCGCTTGACGGCATTCCCTCATTCTATCCACTGGACATGAAATTGAGGCGCCGTCGCACTCCGGCATACGATGCACGCCGATGCCTGTTAGTCAGAACGGACCCCGTCGAGACCTCGATTTCAAACTTTGCGTTCCTCCGCAACCTTTGCGCCTTTGCGGTAAACTCTTCCAACCAAGAACCACTGCGCGGCCGAATACGCGCTCTTTGGCATCGGCAACCCCATCGACATCGTTTCACTGCCATGACACTCACCTCCGAACCCAATCAGAAAGCCAAAGCCATCCTCATCCGTGAGCTTGGTCCCGTGGACGCCGTCCGGTAGATCCAGCAATACGAAGAGGGAACCGGGGACTATACCCGCGACCGCGATCAATGGCTCGGAGACGAAAGCGCCCGAGCCATTCATGAACAAGCGGCCAACCTCACCGCCACCGGCGAGGTCCCGAGCCCGGTCGGGGCAAGGCTACACGCTGAGGGGCAGTGAAAATGAGAAAGTCCCATTGATGTGAGCCCTACCGCTCTGATCTCATTCACTATCCATGTGAATGCAAGAGCAGTGACCCCATTTACGCCATGATCCCTCTCCAAGTCGATCACCCGCCAATGCCTGTTACTTGGAACTCGCCGAGGCCCTCGAAAGAATCCTTTTGCTCGATTACCCGGACTGACCCTGTCGACGCTGCCTAAAATTCCGGAAATCAATAGGGTCAGGTTACGCATTTCAACAGGTCAATAGGGTCAGTCAATCAATAGGGTCAGGTTACGCATTTCAACATTCCCGGTATTTCACGCCGCGCAGGGTTGCACACCCTTGCGGATGGCTTCGGCTTTTTCGCGGTCGGCGCGCATGAATTCTTAGTCGCGTTGGAGATTCATCCAGATGCCGGGAGAGCTTGGGTTTTTGGGAATGGGTGCGTGGGCATTCTTGCAGGCATCTGCTTCATTTCGATAAAGCGCAGGCAGGATGCCTACTCCCCCTTCTTTTTTATTCCAGAGTGCGGCGGTGGGGGATTTTTTCATGGCGGTGGCTCAGTTTACGGTCAAAACCCGGACTTCAAGGCCAGCGATCCGGCGGAAATGGGCTTCGTCCCGAGGGCCGACCAAGACTCCGCATCCCAAACAGCGTGCGGTCGCTGCGACGGCGATGTCGTTCTGAGGAATCATCGTTCCGCTTTGCGTCAACTCGGCAAAGATGTCGGCATGATGCTCGGCGGTTTCGGCAGTGAATGGCTCGATCCCCATCACGCGGCGCAAGGCTTCGAGTCGCGCCATCCTGCGGGCGGCGCGGGCGGCGGAATCGGCCAAGCGAACGCCAGCCAATGCTTCCGCCCAGACCACGGCGGGCATCACCAGTTCCTCGCCGTCGTCGAGGGCGAGGGTTCGTCCGTCATTTTGCGCTCGTTCCCACGCCACCAGCGCGGATGTGTCGAGAATCAGGCCCATGGATTGGCGGCGGGTTGATCGGCCTCGTTCACCTTTTCCAGATCATCTGCGAACGAGGGGTCGCGTGGCAGACGGGCGACGGCGGACAGCAATTCCCCCCATGTGGCGCGACGGGATCCGCTGGCTGGCGAGAGTTCGGCGATCGGCTGGTCGTTCTTGGTAAGAAGGAAATGCTCGCCCTTATGTTTCACTCTTGCGAGGTAGTCGCCTAGATGGCGCGCCGCGTCGGTTGTGCTGATGGGGGTGGCACGCATACGTAAACTTGTAATTTACAAAGTTGCGAAAATCAAGATCCGTTTGGGTTGGGGAAAGGAATGAGTTACAGTGCTGGCATCTTTTCAAAGCGCAGGGCATGGCTGAATTGCCTCGAGGGTGGATTTCAGGGACTCCTTGGCGGTTTGCTGGTCGTGGTGAGACTGGAGATTGAGCCACACATCGGCGGGCCAGCCGAAGTAACGTTCGAGCCGCAGGGCGGTGTCCACCGTGAGAGAGCGCTTGCCTTTCACGATCTCGTTGATTCGGCGGGGCGGGACGCCAATGTCCTTGGCGACCCGGTATTCCGAGAGGCCAAGGGGAATCAGGAAATCCTCGCGGAGAACCTCGCCAGGATGGATGGGAGCGTGCGTTTTCATGTTGGTTTCAGTGGTTATCGACGATTTCGACTTCATGGGGGCCGTTCGTTTTCCAGCGGAAGCAGACGCGCCATTGGTCATTGATGCGGATGGAGTGTTGGCCTTTCCGGTTGCCCTTGAGCGCTTCGAGGCGATTGCCGGGCGGGACGGCGAGGTGGTTGAGTTCGGTGACGGCGTGAACTTGGGCGAGTTTCCGCAAGGCGACGCGTTGAATGTCCGGCGGGAACGACCGAGTTTTCCGTTCCTCGAAGAAGAGGGCGGTTTGCCTGCAAGCGAAGGAGCGAATCATCAGGTCAACGCAATAGTAACGCGTGGCGTTAAGCTGTCAAGATGGAGCTTCGAACCTGGAGTTTCTGCCCGAAGCGCGCTCGGAATTTCTTGAGGTGGTTGATTATTACGAGAGAAATTACGAGAAAATGCAGCGTGATTTGGGCAGGCGTTTCCGGGCCTAGATCGCGGAGGTCTGTTCGACGATTCTGGAGCATCCACTTAATTGGTCCGCCCGGATGGACGCTGGCAAGAAAGTCGGTGAGGCGCGGCGTCCGCGCTCGATCTGGGTTGCGTTCCTGGGTTTGCGAACTTGACTGCCGCATTACTGCAATGCAGTATTGCAGCATGATAAGTATTCCCGTATCCAAACGAGGCACGATCACCTTGCCGCCGGACATGCGTCGGAAGCTGGGGCTTGATGCCGCCGAACACCCCATGATGCTGGTGGAGCTCAGGGACGGCGGGATTTTCCTGCAACCGGCGGAAGCTCTTCCCGTGCGCGATATTCACGAGGAAACCTTGCGCGGTTGGATCGAGGAAGATGAAAAGGATGCGGAGGATTTCTGGAGAAAGGCAGGGGAAGCGTGAGGATTTTTCTGGATAGCAGCGTGCTGCTTTCCGCCTGCGGTTCGGGCAAATCGCTTTCCCGGTTGATCACGGAAATCGCACCGACCCGGGGTTGGCATTTGATTTCGGCCAGCTACTGCCGTGCGGAAACGAGCAAGAACATCGGAAAGCTCGGAGAGGAAGCGGCTCTGAAATGGCCTGACATGCAGGCCAAGGTCGAGTGGGTTCCCAACGCCCTAACGAGCACGAAACCGCTTCTGCTGACCGCCTCCAAAGACAAGCCGGTGTTGATTTCCGCGCTGGCGGCCAAGTGTGCGGTGTTGCTGACGCTGGATAAAGCGGATTTCGGAATCCTTCTCGGAACGACGGTTTATGGGATGCTGGTGAGCACGCCGCGCGAGTTCTTGATTGGAGAGGGACTCGGTTGAGGTGCCCCGTGAGATATTAGGCTGTTGGAACTCATCGCCAATCATCCGCGAGCGTTTGTCCTGAAACAAGGCTGGGCTGGTGTTTCGCTGGGCGTGTCGTGCTGGCTGATAGACTTGCCAATCTGGCGCTTGAATTGAGACAGTCGAGGTTCTTGTGCATCTCGCTTCGCGGGCGAAATGAATCTCGCGGTCAATTGGTGATTCCCGCTTCGGCAACTTCTTGCTGCAAACCGCCTATGCCATCGGTACTTCGCTCGTCTCGCCTTGTGAATGGGGCATCTCCTTCGCATCTCCCCAGCTACGCCAGCCTTCCTTGAGTTCCAGCTTGGCCCATTGCGCGAGCATGGAGAAAATCCGTTTGGTATCGCTGCGATCCAGGGTGAAGCCCGGAATCATCTTGCGGCGGTTGTCATTCATTTTGCCAAGCGCGTTTTCCTTCCTGCGACGGCGGGCGATGCAGGCGAAGCGTCGGTTATAGGTCCGCATCAATGCGGCGAAGAACCTTCCGCTGGGCGGTGAGAACGGAGGTGCGAGGAAAGCGGTTTCACCGGTGTTGTAGATCGGTTCCACCACGCCCCAATAGTAGAGGCTGAGGTCCAGGCGGAAGGCGAGATCCAGCAGGTCGAACTCGCCGATGTAGTCGTACTTGTCCTTGTAGAGCGCCTCATACCAACGCTGATAGCTGACGGTGAAGTCACGGTTGTGCATTTCAACGTGCTGCTTCATTTCCTCGCCCCGCCGTTGTTTCGTGATCAGCTCCGCCGCGCAGCTCGCGGAAAAGGAAATCCAGTCCATCCCCGGGCTGTAGAAGGGATCCAGGAAAGCTCCGGCATCTCCCACCAGCGCGAATCCATCGCCCGCGAAAGTGGTGCTGTGATAGGCGAGGTTCTTGCGCCAGTGCATGTCGTCGCCGTCGAACTCCGCATGCTCCAGCATTTCCGCAGCGACCGGATGTTTTGATAGAAAGTCCTTGAGCCGTCCGCCGATGCCGCGGCCGTCGCGCGGGAAATCCACGAGGCGCTGGTCCCACACCACGCCCACGCTGACGTCGCCGCCCTTGAGCGGGATCCACCAGCTCCACCAGCCATCGCCGATGATGTGGTTCGTCGCGGTGCCGCGTGTGCCATACATGGTCTTTGACCACATGGGAAATTTCTCCGCCAGTTCCCGGCCGTCCCAATCCTTGACGCCCTTCCATCGTGTCCATGCGGCGGCGGTCGGGTGATCCGCGTTCGCACGCCACCAGCCGTTCTTGCGGGACAAGAAGGCGGATAGGCCGGACGCATCCACCACCCAGCGGGCGGCGATCTTGATACGGCGCTCGTCCTGTTTCACCTCCACCGTCTGCATCCCACCATCCGCTAGTTCCACGCCGCAAATCGTCGCCGGTCGCAGGATCGTGGCACCCGCCTCTCCGGCACGGCGCAGGACTTCCTCGTCGAGCTCGGCGCGGTCGATCTGATAGGAAGGCAGCCTCGCCAGATAGCGGGGGCCGATTTCCGCCGCCTCCTCCAGCGAATTCACTTTCTCGTTCGCGAACCAGAACCGCAATCCCTGTTTGGAAATGTGGCGCTCGTTCATGTAATGCGTCAGCCCTAACACCCGACCGAGGAAATACCCGCTCACCTCGACGGTGGCCTCACCCACGCGGCGCGTGAGCTTCTCGGATTTCTCGACGATGAGGATGCGGATGCCCGGATTTTTCCTCATCAACAAGGTGGCGGTGGAAGCACCGGACAAGGCCCCGCCGATCACAATTACGTCGTAATTTTCAGCAAGCTCTGTCGGGCGATCCGGTGACATCGCGGCGATTATCGGACCGACGCCGTGAAATGCAACATGGCTTGTGGTGTTTTCTCCGGGCGGATGGTTGCGTGACCGGAAAAATTGCTGATAATCCGCGCGTTGACCGCCTCATCGAAAAATCCGGAAGCTGCTTGGGACGCCATTGTCATTGGCGGTGGTCCTGCCGGATCCACTGCCGCCACCACCTTGGCGCAGGCGGGACGCAGGGTGCTAGTCCTCGAAAAATCGAAGTTTCCGCGTTTCCACATCGGTGAATCCCTGCTGCCCTACAACCGGAGAATCTTCGAGGAACTCGGGGTTTGGGAAAAGGTTTCCACCGTGGGCTTCACGAAAAAGCGCGCCGCGCAATTTCTCATGGGCAACGGCTCGCGCGGCAACCGTCTCGATTTCTCGACGGGAGCCTTCACGGAATACCCGGAAGCGATGCAGGTCGAGCGGGCGAAATTCGATGACATCCTGCTTCGCCATTCCAAGGAATCCGGAGCCGTGGTGCGCGAGGAATGCCAAGTCACCGGACACAAGGTCGAACAGGACCGTGTCACCGTGAAATACAAGTCGCCCGACGGTGTGGAGACCGAGGTGACTGCCGCCTATCTCATCGATGCCAGCGGGCTCGGCAATTTCACCGCCAACCGCGAATCGCAGCGCAAGTATTACGACGAGCACAAGAAGATCGCCATTTTCAGCCACTTCGAGGGAGTGGAAATGCCGACCGGCGAGGAAGAGGGCGACATCCTCATCGTGCGCCGCGAGAATTCCTGGTTCTGGATGATCCCCATCACGCCAGAAAAATCCAGCGTCGGCCTCGTCATCGACGCCGGGGATTTCAAAGCCATGGGGAAATCCCCTCAAGATGCCTTCGACGATGCTGTCCGCACCACCAAGGTGGTTAGAGACCGCTTCGCACGAGCCAGGATGGAGGACGAGCTCCATGTCATGGCGGATTTCTCCTACAAGAACGACCGCCTCGTCTCGCCGCGCGTCGTCCGCGTGGGCGATGCCTCGGGCTTCATCGATCCCATGTTCTCGAGCGGAATTCTGTTAGCCATGCAAAGCGCGCAACAAGGCGCGCGGTCCGTCCATCAGGCGCTCGACACCGGCAAGCCCCTGACCGCTGGCATGCGGCGCTACGAGAAGGACAACCGCAGGCGCATCGCCATCTACTGGGAGTTCATCGAGAATTTCTATCAACTCCACTTCACCCAGCTCTTCTTCCAACCCTACAACAAGTGGGGCGTCGTCTGTGCGGTCAACTCGGTGCTCGCCGGACGCACCGATCTTTCCTTCGCGGTCTGGTGGCGCTTGCGGCTCTTTTTCTTCCTCGCGTGGCTCAACCGGCATGTTCCCGTCGTGAAGCGCATCCGGATCAGTTAGGCGAGACCCTAACCAGCCGGATTGGCTTCCCGTTTTCCGGTTGCGATCATTCCGCTGAACGGGTTCACGGGCGACCCATGGAAAAGCATGATTTATCGGGCGAAAGCATGGCCGTCCGTGGCAGAACCCGCATGGTGACGATGTCGGTATCGTGGTTCAGATCCTTGCCTCCCCGTCGTCAACGCAGGACAGGAAAGTGCAGCCCTCATTGGAAAACGCCTCTAAATTCCGCCGTCACCAGCAGTTCAACAGGAATTGCCCGATCGCTACTCGGCCGCGCGTCATCCTGTGCCATCCGGGCCAGGCCCGATTTTCAAATTTCCATCGCTCTGCAAACTCTGCGTTTGCCGCCGGTTGGAAAATTCCATAGTGACGGTCCAACATGTTTTTCGAGAACGAAAGCCGCGACATCCAGCCACTGACCCGGTTAGGTAGGGTTGATGTCTATGGCACCACGATCTTGGTCGCGACAATCGTGGTCGGGTTGATTGTTTCATCATTGTCTCAAGGCTTCTGGGAGCTGGCATGGTTCGACCCCGAGTTGTTCTGGAAACACGGCCAAGTCTGGCGTGCTGTCAGTTATCTTGTGGTGGATCGCGTGAATTTCTTCACCATATTCGGTCTCCTGTTTATCTACAGCTTCGGACGTTCCTGCGAACAAGAGCTCGGCCGCGGCCGGTATTTCGCATTCATCGGACTGCTGATTACCACGCCGGTGCTCGTCACGACATTGCTCTGGCTGTTCGGCTTCCGCGGTATTCTAGCCGGCTCCGTCCATCTCAGCATGGGACTGGTGATCGCCTTCGCCACGATCTACCCGAACGTGCAGTGGTGGGCGTCGATCCCGATGAAATTCGTGGCCATCGGCTGCATGTTTCTGGCTGCCGTCGGCCATTTGAGCGAGGGCGACCAAATCGGACTCGGTGCCACGCTGGTGACCTGCGCGGTATCCTTCGGCTACATCAGGGCGATGCGCGAGGGGATCATCGAAGGACTCTCGTTGACTTGGTTTGCTCGAAAAAAAGTGAAGCCACGCGACACGCGTGTGGACATGGATACGCTGCTGGACAAGATCGCGAAGTCCGGCATGGACAGCCTGACAGCAAAGGAACGTGCGCGGCTACAATCGGCACGGTCGGACATGCTGGATAAGAAACAGCGGTAGCGGTCTTTGATGACGGGTCGCCTATCCACCTCTGGCACTGGCGATTTCCCGATTCAACATCTTTGGTCCATGGCCCGGCTCTCACATACCCTGCGGACTTATGAAATTTCCAAGAACTCCAGCTTCCCATCGGAAGCTGCGGTGCATCCATCAATCTAACATCATGAAGCCCATCCTTGCGCTTGTGCTCCTGCTTTCAATTCGGGCAGCAGCGGGCGAAATTCCATTTCGCGCCGTTCCGCTCCGAAGCTCCATCACCCAGGTGCAGCCGATGACCGGCATCGTTTTTTGGGAGGACTCCGGTCGTAACAAGAACGACGCCATTCAGCTCGAATTCTCCTACATGCGATACTCGGACATCGTCGAGCGGCGCGGTGCCTACAACTGGTCCACCGTCGAGAAAAAGCTCAACGCCATTTCCCGCCGTGGCCACCAGGCCATCCTGCGATTCTATTTCACCTATCCGGGCAAGGAAACCGCCGTGCCTGCCTACATCAAGGCGCTGTCCGACTATCATGAAACCCAGGGCACGAGTGAAAAAAAGGCCACCGGCTTTCCCGATTGGTCGCACCCCGAGCTCAAGCGATTCGTGAAGGAATTCCATACCCGCTTCGCTGCCCGTTATGATCGCGATCCGCGCCTCGCCTTCGTCCAAACCGGCTTCGGCCTGTGGGCAGAGTACCACATTTACGATGGCCCTTTCAAACTCGGCGATACCTTTCCTAACAAGAACTTACAAACCGAGTTCCTCAACCATCTGGCCGTCACCTACGCCGATACGCCCTGGAGCATCTCCGTCGATGCCGTGGACAACCGGGTATCGCCCATCGCCGGAAATGACGCCCTCCTCAAGCTTCCCTTCGGCGTCTTCGACGACTCCTTTCTCTGCAAGCAACATGCGAGGGAAAACGAACCGAACTGGGACGCCATGGACCGCCGCCGCTACCGCCGTGAGCCTGCCGGTGGTGAGTTTAGCTACTACACCGACCATGATCAGAAACTCGCGCTCGCTCCCGACGGGCCGCATGGAGTTTCCTTCGAGCAAGCCGCCCGCACCTTCCACATCAGCTACATGATTGGCAACGATCAGCCGCTCTATCAACCACTCGCAAGGATCAAACAGGCCGGACTCGCGTGTGGCTACAAATTCCGCATCACCTCCTTCCTGGCGACTTCTGCCAAATCGCGGGTAACCGTCACCAACACCGGCGTCGCTCCCATCTATCGGGACGCCTTCGTCGCGGTCAACGGTGTCCGCGCCACCGCCTCCCTCAAGCTCCTCGCCCCCGGCAAGAGCGCCACCTTGGAAATACCCAGCGGCGGTGATCGGCCCGTTCTAACCATCGAGAGCGATCACCTCGTCCCCGGACAGTCGATCGGCTTTGAGGCGGATTTGAAATAGACACGGAGTCCCGCCGAAGTCTGATCAATAGATTCACGTGTGACCTTGTCCCACATCCGGCGATCTATTGGCCACTCTGTTGGGCTAGGACTTCTTCCAATGAGGCTTTTTCCTGTGGTGTCATCCTGAGTCCCGCCAGGATCTGTCCGGCCGGTGACGAGCTCACATCCCGATCGGCCGCGTGCCAACGCTGGCTCTCCGCGGTCTTCGCGAGCCATTGGATGCGGCGGTTGCCGTCCATCCATTCGAAGGCCTCGTTGAGTCGGGACATGTCCTCCTCGGAGTAGGTCCGGCCGGAGGTGATCATGCTGGCCAGTTCGTCTGCCATGCCGCCGCGCATTCCGGGAGGTTTCGATCTTGCCCAATCCATCGCGTTGTCGGGTTCCAACTTCACCCACGTGCCAATCAGGTCTCCCGCCTTTTTGCCGAACTCTTCCTCGCTCTCGTCAACTACCGGACTTTGTTCGAGGTACCACGCCAGTGCCGCCTCGGGCTCCTTGATCAACCATCCGCCCGCAGCCGCTTTCGCGGCGGATTGATAACGGTCCGTGGAACTGGTGGTGGTTAGATCGGTTTCCAATCCGCCGAACATTTCAAGGCCCGGCTGGTCCGGATCCCGGAAAAGTTCAGGAAGCCGCATCGCATAACCCTTCGCGCCCGCGGGATCGAGCGCGGCGAAGAATTGAACGCTCAATTCATTCATTCGATTTCTGCACAAGAGACGCCACGTCCCTTCGGGGTCATCCGTCGTCGCTTTCGCCACCAGTTCCGGCCGCTGCGTATCGATTGCCATGAGATACTCGTAACCACCTTTTGAATAGGAAGGGGTATCAGGATACAGTACCGTAGCCAATGCCGCGAGGGGATCACGATCAGCCCAGCCCAGCAACAGCCCTTGTACCAACATCGACTTGGAAATTCCTGTCAGGCGGTCGCACTCGCTTTGATTAATCACCCAATCCAATGCCGCCGATCGCTTCATCTCACCCAGGCGCTTCAGCATCTCCAGGATCATGGGCCACGGACGCTCGGGGTCCCCATCGTTGTCAGCAGCGAATTCGTCGGTCAAATCCATCAGCGCTTCCGACGACAGGCTTTTCATCAGGCGGAAATCCTCGGCCTTCAGTTCGTTCCTTTTCTTGCCGACAAGCACCCCGCGCATCCTCTCCAACCGCTCGGCCGGTGTTCCTTGGACCCGATCCCTCGAACGCCAGTTGGATGGACTCGGTGTTTCCGTAAAGGGTGTGGAGGTGCTCTTGTCCGTCTGTTTGCCTTGATAGATGACAAGCCCCATGGCCGCCGCAAGCAGCAGAACTCCCAACCCTTTCAATGATCCGCCGGAGTTCATGGGGAAAACAGAAGCCGCACGGAGTTCATCGCAAGATCCGATCGGTGGCAAGCAACATCTTCATTCCGGGCTGGGTCACCCCGGTCTGGTGACAGCCGAGGCGTCTGATAGGTATCTGTTTGGAATGAAGTGCCGGACGGCTGACAAGAAGAAATCGCAAGGAACCATGCCTCGGACGACCAGGGTTGGCATCGGAATGAGCATTCGGTGATTCATTCAAACTGCTTGAGCAGCCGGCCCCGTTCCGTGTCTGTTAGATCGGCGTGATCGATCGCGGCGCGGGCTTTGGCGGCGTCCATTTGTTTCCAGTTGGAAATGACGCTGGAGAGCATGTTGGCCCGTTGGTTGTCGTCACTGATGGTGTTGGCCCATTCGAAGGCGGTGGGGGAATCGGTGTTGTTGGTGGCGTTGATGATGGCTTGCACGCCGGCGTCGCGGTCCTTGCCGTCGGGGAGGGTGTCGATCCACCGGGTGGCTCCCTCGAAGTCATCGCTGGTCCATGCGGACATCATGGAACTGATAGCGTTTGTTTTCACGTTGCCGTCGGGCAGTCCGGTGATCCATTTGCCCGCGGCTACTGGATCCTCCTGGACCCAGGTCTGGCCGAGTTGATAGGCGGAGCTTGAGATCGATCCGCTGTTGTCTTCCTTGGTGGTGGCAAGCAGATCGTCGATGATGCCGGCCGCGGCTTTGGGATTCGAGCTGGCGAGAGAGGGCATCAGCGCGTGGAGTGCGCGGGTGTGTTGCTCTCCTTTCAAGGTATCCACCCACGCCAGCGCGGCAGTGGAGTCGGTCTGGGCCCATGAGCTGGCAATGGAACTGACGGCATTGTCATACATCGGACCGGGTGGTAGGGCTGCGAGTTTCTGACGGGCGGCTTCGGGATCCTGCTGGGCGAATTGCGCGAAAATCTGCGTGATGCCCTGTAGCTGTTGCGAGGAATTGGTGGATTCGAGGGTGAGCTTGAGCGCGGCCTCGGGATCCTGCTGGGCGAGGTTGGAGATGATGTTCTGGAGTCGGTAGGGCTCTAACTTGGTGGGAGGCATTGACTGATAGATCTCCAGTGCACGTGCGGGGTCCTGGTAGGAGAGGCTATCCACCAAGGAGGATAGGATTTTATCCCGATCCTTCGCGGGATAGCCTGCGAGGATGGCATCGACCTCCGCAGGGGAGTTGCTGGTGAGTTGAAGGCCGAGCTTGTTGAGCGTGTTGGTGCGCATGGCACCGGGTGGGAGATTGGCAAGCAAGGCGCCGAGCTGTTCGGGATTTCCGTCCTGATAGCCGATGTAGCCCCCGGCGAAAGGATCGCCAAAGGAGAAAGTGTCTCCGCCGCCGGAGATGAGTTTGAGGACGGCTTTCTGATCGTCCGGATCCGGCAGGGAAGTCGCCTTGGCGAGGGCTGCATCGTAGTCGAGATCCAGCAAGGTGCGGAAAATTGAAGAGAGCCCGGCGCGCCGGGCGGCTGAAGACATGGAGTCAAGCGAGGCGAGGGCGGCATCCGGATCATGGGCGGCGATGCCCCCGGCGATGGCGCCGAGAGCGGCGTTGCGTTGGTTTGGATCGGTGAGGGTGCGGGCCCATTCCATGGCGGCCTGGCTGTCTTTTCCGGCCCAGATCTGGGCCACGGAGGCAATGGCTCCCGCTTGCATGCTGGACGGGAGTTGTTGGAGACGTGCCGCGGCTTTTGCGGGATCGTCCATGGCCCACTCGGAGGCGATGGAGCCAAGGCTGTACATGCGGGAGGCGGACGGATCGGATTTGATGGCGGCGATCCAGTCGTCCGGATTTTCCACCAGAAGGGCGGAGAGCATGCTCGACCGGGCGGCTCTGCGCAGCGAGGGATCGTCGATGTCGGCGAGTTTCATGCGGGCGAGGTCCGGATCGGTCTTCGCCATGCCGGCGAAGAGGCTGCCGATGGCGGCAGAGCGGAAGGAGGATTGTCGGTTGGAGAGCACGAATTTCAACGCCGCGTCGGGATCGACCTCGGCCCAGCGGGAACAGGCGGTGCTGATTTCGAGGGTATATTTGTAACCCGGTGTGGTGGCCTGTGCGGTGGCGAGGTCCTGTACGAGGAGGGAAATCTCGCGGGCGTTCATCCGGGCGAGGGTGGCGCTCGCCTGTGCGGTGCCGATCTGTGTGCCGCCGCCGCTGTGTTTGAAGATCTCACGGAGTTGCAGGGCGCTGGTGACCGCCCCGGCGCCGGCACCAAGGCTGGAAGCATTCGCGGATTTTCGATCATGCGAACGCTCGGCGGAACGCGGGCGGACGCGGTTGTTTTCTGTCACGGATGGGGATTCCAGCGGTGCGCTGGAGCGGCCCGCCCAGAACGCCAGCCCCATGGCCGCGAGGACGCACATCATCAATCCCAAAGGCAGTCGTTTGACCATGTTGCAATCCTTCACGAGTCCGCTCTGTTGGAAAGACCGGAGTGAGGATTTCAGCGACACGATCAAAGGCCTGTCCGTCACGCCCGGACTTGAACTGCGGGCGGGTAAGGTTCCGACGACTCATCCAAACATCCAACCTTCCACAAGATGCCACCGGGGGTGCGTGGATCCGCCAAGCCATGTCGCCCGCGAATGCCTCCAACGAGTCCGTCTGATCCACAGGGCGGGCTTCGCCTGGATATTCCTTGTCAAATCAGGGAATTCCGACCATTCGTTCAGAAGTGGATCCTTCGAGCATCAGGTCCGGAGATGCTACGAACAAGGACTGTTCTGCTAGAAATGAAAGGTCGCTTAATCTACGTTGAACTTAAAAGCGGACACGGTGATCGTGGACCTGCTTGGATTGGCTACGGAGAATATTCCAAGTCAGGCCGGACAGTGTATTTCAACGATCAAGCATTTCAATCGAGTAAGGGAAGGGGCGTTGGTGCTAACTTCCATGATCTTGAATCAGGTGAGGGATATTGGATTTCCGGAATCAAGCGCGAGGGTGGCGACAGACACTGGGCGGGCGGAGGAATCATATCGGTGGATGAAGAGGCGTTGGATGACTACCTTGCTCTCCGAGACTTCACCAGCCTTGACCCCAAGCGTTACAAGCTATTTTCGCCGCGGAAGGGCAACATCAAAGACCGCATTCAATCCCTTGAAAACCAAGAAGCAAAACAAGCCCCGCCAGAGCAAACCCTACCAGCCAACTGATTTCGATGATTCCCCGTCACCTCAACATCAACCCATTGAGCAACGTCCGCCCAGCTCGTAGGTGGGCGTCGCTCTAACGATAGCCAAAATCATGAAGACGCAGGTTGAATTTCGTTCGTCAAAGTTCCCGCCATACGACGGCGAGGAGGAAGAGATCAACCCCGGCTTGTGGGGGAAGCGTCTTACCGAATATCTGGCGAGGGAGCTGGCCGGACACGGGATCGAGACCGAGGAGATGGCCATTGAGGATTGGGGGTGCTACTTGCCGATCAGGAATGATGGTTTCCGGCTCGCGTTGTGTTGCGGGCATCAAGATGGCGATGACGATCAGTTTTTGGTGTTCACCGAGCCTAGCAAGCCGAAGGTGAGGAAGTTGTTTCGGACCATTGACGCGACGCAACAATTGACCCGGTTGATTGATGCGGTCAGAACGATCCTCGAGGCCGATCCCGAGATCCGGGAAATTATCTGGTCCGAACCGGAATGAGGGAACGCTAACAAGACTCGCCGCAAGTCGCCCTTTCAGCAGTTTCACTTTGGAAATGGTGCAAGCGCGCATTCTTATGCTGGCGGTGAATCACGCCCTTGGTGAAAAGAGGAAATGCGGACGCTACCTTCGGCAGGCTTCGGGGTTTGATTCCCCGTTGATTCAAAAAACAAATCCTAAAACCATGACGACACGAAATCTCTTTGGAAACTTGCTGGGCGCCGCGACCTTTGGCGGCTTGATCATCGCCGCACCGGCCCTCTCCGCCCAGGAAGGCCAGCCGCATCCTCAAAACCCACCTCCGGGTGTGGAGCGCGGCGAGGCAGAAAGAGGTCAGGACCTCCAACGGATCCGTCAGATGTTTCGCGAGATGGAGGAATTGAAACGCGCCGGCAAGCCCGATGCAGCAGGCGAAATGGCCGGCAAGATCCGTCGGATCGCGGGCGAAAATCCCCGGGTGATCGAGGAGCTCAAGCGAAACATTGAAGAGGCCCCCAAGCCGGAGGCGAACCGCGGCAGGCGACCGGACAAGGCTCCGGAAGGACCCATGCAGGAGGCCCGCATGAAGATGCAGAAATTGCGTCAGGCCGCTGAACTCCTCCAATCCGCGGGATATGGCGAGCAAGCGGTGAAAGCCCGCGAGGAGGTAGGCCGGATCGAGGAGCGGGTGCGTCGTGAGGAATCCGCAGCGAAAGGTCCCAAGCCCGAGAAGCTGCAAATGGCCGAGAAGCCCCATCAGGAGAAAAGCGCACGTAAGGTGGACAAACCCCACAAGGCGAAGAAAGCCGAAAAGCCGCATAAAGCTGACAAGGCGAAGAAAGCTCACAAGGGGCACAATTCCAAGAAGGCGGACAAACACCACCAGAGGGACAAGGCGCACAAGGCGGACAGCCACCGCAAGGCCGGCAAACCCGGCGCGATGCGTCCAGGCGATGGGCGTCCGATGATGGAGGAAATTAGGAAGCTGCGCCGCGATCTGGATGAACTCCGCGGCGAGCTCCGTCGCTCAAAAGCAAACAACGGTCCGAAGCCAATGCCCGGCCGTCCTCAGCCAATGCGGCCGATGGACGCTCGTTAGACGGGATGCCAAGGACGGTGGCCGATGTTAGATTCCGGCCGCTGGGTGATCCTCCTACTTGTGCGCGAATTCATTCCGTCAGAACCTCCCGTTGCGGCTCGGTTGGAATGGATTCCGCGCTCCAGTTCATCGGTGCTTTGAATTCCATCCGTTTTCGATTCTGACAAAGATGCGGCACACGATGCGTTTCGATTGGGCGACCATGAAAATATTGTCCCGATGCCTGCTGTGTTTCGCTATTTTTGCCTCTGCGGCGTCCGCTCGGGAATATTTCGGAGCCGCTCCTGGCGCGCTCGCCGCAGTCAAGTCGGGGATAAAGGGCAACGATCCCGCTTTCCGGCCAGCCCTCGACTTGCTGATCAAGGAGGCTGACAAGGCGCTTCGTGTAAAACCCCCGACGGTTACGGCGAAATCGAAATTTCTACCAGACGTCGAACCAAACGACTACTGCAGCCAGGCTCCCTATTTGTGGCCGGATCCCTCGAAGCCGGACGGCCTGCCCTACATTCCGCGCGACGGCGTGGTGAACCCGGAAAGCCGCACGGAGGCATCCGACCAGCGTCGTGTCGAGATCCTCGGAGACACGGTGTCCACCCTCGCGCTCGCTTATGCGTTCACGGGACGCGAGGCCTACGCGGAGCATGCCGCACGCTGCCTGCAGGTCTGGTTCATTGATCCCAAGACCCGCATGAATCCCCACATGGATTATGCGCAGGCGGTTCCCGGCAAGAACAAGGGGCGAGGCATCGGCATCATCGAGGCCGGCGGCATCGTCGAGGCAGCTGACGCCGCCGCGCTGCTCGCGGGCTCGAAGGCCTGGACCGCCAAGGATGACTCTGAGGTGTTAGGATGGGCTGCGGAATTCCGCGACTGGCTCCTCACCAGCTCCAATGGAAAAGACGAGGCCGCGACCCAACAGAACCACGGCACCATGTACGACGTGAGGGTCTCGCGTCTCTCCCTGATGCTCGGCCTGGATGAGGATGTTAGGAAAATCACCGAAATCGCGCGGAGCAAGCGCGTCGCCATCCAGATCGAACCCGACGGCAGGCAGCCGATGGAACTGCGCCGGACCAAGTCGTTCAACTATTCGCGCCTCAACCTTCGCGGGCTCGCGGAACTTTCCGACATCGCCGGACGCGTCGGGGTCGATCTCTGGCACTTTGAAACTACGGACGGTCGATCGATCCGCAAGGCGATCGATTTCATGGAGCCCTACGTGCGCGACGAGTCCCGCAAGTGGCCTTTCCAACAGATTGTCCCGATCAAACGCTCCGAGCTCGCGGTGGTGTTCAGACAGGCGGCCATCGCGTTTCGGGAACCGCGCTATGAAGAGGTCGTCAAGGGGCTGCCCGGATCCGTACAAGCAAGATTCCAACTGCTTTGTCCCTTGCCGCCGTCGGTGAATCCGCCTGCCAGACAATGACGGTTGGTATCCCGTTTGCGACCGCTAACGAAATGGGGTGGTCCGCAGCCGCCGGAAACCCTTGGTATCCTTTGCGACCCGACCGCTACGGCGCTGGCGGATATTCACAGCCTACTGGCTTACCTCAGCTCGCCAGCCTTCGCATCCATGGCCGCGGAACACGGAATTGATCCGCAAACCGATTCCTGTTAGTTCGATGGCGAGGTCCGGATGTCCCATTGGACCTTGATGCCGTTCTTCTCCGCATAGGGTTTGGCGATGGCGGTCAACGCATCCATCCGTGATTGGAAACCTGCTTGGTATTTCGATTGGATCGATTTCTGGAGCGCCTCGATCTCGGCCACCGGCTTGCCCTCGTCATGGAGCCTGGCAAGTTGTTGGTATTCGTCGCGGTAAACGGGCAGGACGTATTCGAACACGGCACGGGACGCTTGAAGCATCTCCCGCGTGTCGTCGGTTTCCTGGAGCTTTTTCACTTTCCCGTAGGCTTCCTCCACGGACTGGATCTTTTGATCCATGGTCTCCTTGCGTGTCATGGTGACGGTCTTTGTTCCGCTAGAGTCCGCCAGTTTGACCGAGGGTTCCTTCAGTTGCCGCTCCATGCCATTTCCGGCGAAGCCATGCATCAGGTTGCAATTCAGCACGGCTTGGCTGAAGTAGGATTCCGGCGTTGGCTTCTCGCAGGACGAGACGAGGCAGACAGCGGCGGCAAGAGGAAGCAGGTGCTTGTTCATGATGGGTTAGGGAAATGGTGCGCAAGAAATCTCACCGCATCCTGGATGGTTTCCCAATCGTGGCACGGTCAAAATCTCCAAATGACCGGCGTGAAGGCAGGTGATTTCGGGGGGATTCCGGTCCGGGATGCGAAACAGGAAGGGCAATTTGCTCAACAAGGCCGAAAGAATGGAAGGGACCATGCTGTAATGGCAGCCGATGGCTAAACGATGGATCCTCGGCTTACTTGGAGCAGGCGTGCTGTGCGCTGGATGGACCCGGCTGCCCGAGGCGGCTGCTTCGAAGCGCGTGATCGGTCAGACGGCGCAGGTGCAAATTTCGGAAGCCGGATTGGAATTCCTCGGTCGAGTCGATACCGGCGCCGCATCCACCTCCGTGCATGCGGAATCCGTGAAGGTCGAGGGAGACATGGCTTCCTTCGTGCTCGTCAACCGGACCGGTGGACGGGTGAAAATGCGGGCTCCCATCGTGAAGACCGCGATGGTTCACAATCCAGAGGGCAGCGAAAAGCGCATCTATGTGGACCTCACGATTTGCTATCAGGGACTGGCGAAACGGGTGCGGGCCAACCTCAATGACCGCTCCGGATTGACCTACGCGGTCTTGCTGGGGCGGAATTGGTTGCAGGACGATTTTCTGGTGGACGTCTCGCGTGAACCGGTCCTCCCGCCGGAACCTGCGGATCGGGAGCTTCTGGCATCCAAGTCATCCCTCGACTACGCGAACAATTGAGAGGCGGTCCGGAAAACGGGGAGTGATTCTCCGGGCGCCAGCAATCGTTGTTAGGGCGAATTTGGTCCCAACGGCTTATCCCACTCTGGGATGAGGTCCCGGCAGCTGGATTCACATTCAGTTTCGGGTCCTCCAAGGATCTAACATTTCCGGGCGAGGTGGATGCGCCCGCCCTGCATGAAGTGCCCCTTCAGGACACGAAATCCAAGCGAATCTTCAACCCGGCACCGTGTGTCGGGCTGGGATGAGGTCCCGCTGGGACGGTTCGGATTTTTTCTACCGGGAAGGATGATTCGAGGTTCGCTGGGAAGGACTCTCGTTGGCTTGATTCAGCAGGCCGTGGGAAATTGCCGGATATTTCGGGAAAAGGTTACGCATTCGCGTAATGGTCATTTTAGCAAAATTCTAATACAAGCGGGCATCTAATACCCTTTGGTAATTAATTACCGCTAATTAAATCTTACTCCAGTCGCCATGTTGCCCTACCTGTTTGAACTCCCCGAAATCGACTCGATCGCCGACTTGTTGCCGGCGTTCGAGTTCGATTGTCTCATTGCCCAAGGCGGGATGGGAGCCGTTTACAAGGCTCGCCAGCGTTCGCTTGACCGTGATGTCGCGATCAAGATTCTTCCGCGTGAACTTGGTGAGGATCCGCTTTTCCGGGATTCATTTCAGGCCGAGGCGAGAGCGATGGCCAGGCTTTCCCATCCCAATCTGATCCGGGTCTTTGATTCCGGCGATCTGGACGGACTGCTCTACATCGTGATGGAGTATGTGCCAGGGAAGTCGCTCTATCATTCCGCCCATCAGAAGGCGGTTGACTCCAAGCAAGCGGTCGAACTCATCGTTTCCGTTTGCGAGGCCCTGGCCCATGCGCATGAGAACGGGATCATTCATCGTGATATCAAGCCCGCGAACATCCTTCTGACTCCCAAATGCGAACCGAAGATCGGCGACTTCGGACTCGCCCGCTGTACCCGGAACGGTGAGGACGGACTTGCCATGGGCACGCCTGCCTACATGGCTCCCGAGATCGTTCATCACCCTGAACGGGGGGACCGGCAATCGGATGTTTTCGCCATCGGTGTGGTCTTTCGTGAACTGCTAACAGGTGTCCCTGCGGAATCGGAACGTGCGGGACTGACCGCGATTTCCGATCCCGTGCTGGCAGCGATCTGTCGCAAGGCCACCCACGAGGATCCGGAATCGAGATATCCCGACACCATCGCGCTCGCCGCACAACTGACGCGCTGGTTGTCGCCGGCCACGCCCAAGCCAATCGTTCCGATCAGGCAAGCCCACCTTCCGAAACCGAAGCCCGTTCTCCTTGCGAGACAAGGAGCACCGACGGCCGGAGCGCCATTGAGAAAATTCGCCATCGTTGCGGCCCTCGCCGTCTCCTGCCACGTCGCATGGGGCAACTATCAGAAAAGGCACGACGCGTTTGTCCGACACCAGTTGGAACAAAAGGCGCATCCTTCAGATCAGTTGGCGAAGGTGGACTGAACGAGGTTTGCGTTCTCCCGAAGTTTGCGATCAAAACCGATGGGTGTTAGATCGTTGGAGCCCCGGATTGTATCTGAATCCGGATCACGTCTCCCTTCCTTTCGTGTGGCCAAGGTGACTTGCAGGTTGAAAGAAGCCGGGAGGTGTGAAAGTATTCCGCCCATGAAAATCAGCGGTCGTTCATTCCTGAAACGGATTCTCATGCTCTCCGCCGGGTTTGCCTTGTTGGGTTTGGCTCCCTCGCTCGAAGCTGCTCCGAACAACAACAAGAATGCCCACCGGCCCACCAGCAAGAAAGGCAAGGCATCCGAACTGCCCATCGTCAAGAAGGTCTCCAACACGAGTATCACCGTGGGTGACAAGTATTTCGAGGTGAGCGAGTTTACCGTTGTGATGGTCAATGGCGAAAAGGCAACGCTCGGTGACATCAAACCGGGCATGCAGGCCTCCGTTACCGGAGGAGTCGCGGAATACGGTGCCAACCGCGAGGAAACTGTTTACAAGGCCTCCCGCATCGTTGCCCGCACGGACAATGAACTTTCCAAGAAGGCCGAGGAGTTCAACAAGAACGCGGCCAAGAACGCCAATCAGAAAAACCAGAAGAAGAAGCGCAACTGAGGAGGGATCTTACGGAGTGATATGGTGTTAGGTCGGATTCCGCGGGAGCGGGTGATGGGGGAATCACTTGGGAGATTTGAGGATTTTGGTTGCCAATGATCGCGCGATGACACTCCGAACGGATCGGGTGCGGTGACATTCCCAGTCTCATTCGGGGGACACGATGCATGATATGCCTTCCGTGTGGTTGGCGGCAGAGCGTGGGGATATAAGCCGTTTGATTCCGCCAGACTTCCCGACACGATGCCGATTTGGCACCGGATGACGAAACTCGGTGCAATCCGCGTAAACCTACCGATGAAACCAATTTCCATTTCCCTTTTCCTCCTCGCCACTCTCTCCTCCGTGCTCTGTGCCGAGGAGTTGCGATGGTTCAAGGGAAACACCCACACGCATTCGCTTTGGAGTGATGGAGATGATTTTCCGGACATGATCACGGATTGGTACAAGACACGGGGTTACGATTTTCTCGTCCTGTCAGACCACAACGTTCTCAGCAAGGGCGAGCGGTGGATGAAAGTTGCGGATGTGGAGAAGCGACGAAAGGGGAAAGGTGATCCGGCGATGGGGAAATACCTCGCGCGGTTCGGCGAGGAGTGGGTTGAAACGCGTGGAGCGGGGGACACCGAGGAAGTCCGCTTGAAGAGGCTGGACGAGGTGAGGTCGAAGTTCGAGGAAGCGGGAAAATTCCTCATGATCGAGGGCGAGGAGATCACGGACGGTTACAAGGGCGCGCAGATCCACATGAACGCGATCAACGTGGAAAAGATGATCGCCCCGCAACACGGGGATTCGATCCAGGCGACGATGCGCAACAATCTGCGGGCGGTGATGGCGCAGGAGGCGGAAACGGGAAGACCGATTCTTCCGCACTTGAACCATCCGAACTTCCAATGGTCCATAAGTGCCACCGACATCGCGGAGGTGCTGGAGGAGCGCTTTGTGGAAATCTATAACGGACATCCGGGAATCAATCATCTCGGCGACGAGAAGCGGCCGGGTGACGAGATGATTTTTGATATTGCCAACACCTTGCGGCTGACGCGTTTGAAATCCGAGCCACTGTATTGCGTGGCGACGGATGATTCGCACCACTACCACGGTGGAGAAGTCTCGCCAGGGCGCGGCTGGGTCATGGTGCGTGCCACCTCGCTGGACGCGGCCAGCCTGATCGCTGCGATGCGGGCGGGCGACTTTTACGCGTCCTCGGGTGTCACGCTCAAGGACGTTAGGTTCGACGAGAAATCGAAGGAGCTGCGGATCGAGATCGAGCCGGAGAGCGGAGCCACTTACGAAACGCAGTTCATCGGGACGCCGGTGGCCGAGCCTGAACACTATGGGAAGGTCTTTGCCACCTCCTCCGGGAATACCGCGAGCTACAAGCTAACAGGTAGCGAGTTGTATGTTCGTGCCACCATCACCTCGTCGCTCGGGCATGTGAATCCGTCGTTCAAGGGGCAGAAGCGCCAGGCCTGGACGCAACCGGTGGGCTGGCGGAAGCAAACGCCCTGATGGGGCGGTGAATGTCTATTGTTAGAAGTTTGTCACATGAGCAACCACCGTGGACTCCTGCATCACATGTTGATCAATGTCATCAACGTTCGGCGTTCATCCCCATTCTACGCGGGGATATTGGGCTATTTCGGCTATGAGCTGGCAGGTTCCGGCTACGAGGAGGATTACGGATTTGAGGATTGGAAACGGTGGGATCTTGAAACACCACACGAAATCAGCATCTGTCAGGTTTCACCGGATTTGAGGCACGTGAAGCATGTGAGAGGTGCTCTCGGGCAACACGATCACATCGCGTTTTGCGCGGCCTCCAGGCAGGATGTGGATGATTTTCATTCACAGGTTCTGATCCCGCTGGAGCGGGAGGGATTGTGTGTCATCCAGGATCCACCCTGTGATTGCCCGGAATACGGGGAAGGATACTATGCGACCTACTTCCTCGACCCGGATGGGTTGAAATATGAATTTGTGCTCAATCCCAATCATGGGATCAAAAGGGCAATGAAACTTGCTGAAGCGGTTCCATGCGATTGATCGTATCTCTCATATTCGATTTCGAACGCGCGGCAATCACTTGGTTGGAGCGAGTTTGGCGGCATGGATCTTGCCGAACCTGCCGCGGATTTCCTCCGGGGTGCCGATGGTGAGGTGGACGAGGTATTCATGCGTGAACCCGGGTTTGATCGCCAGCGTCTGGATGGGGGCGAAATAGGAACATCCCGAACCTTTCGGGCCGTCAGGGCCTTTGAAGCGGTAACAGGTCACTTTCGTGGAGCCGGGAAAATGGACACCCATGCCGCGACCGTCGGGACCGGTGTAGGCGGCCCATGATTCGGATATCTCCCTCGATTCGTTAGGCCAGCCCGGGATGTCCTTCTTGAGCGCCGCTCCGGTCCATGGCTTGTCGCCGCTGTAATAGACCAGCCCGGAAAGCGCGTGATCCATGAATACCGCCGGCAGTTCCTGATGGCTTGGGGGATGCTCGGTCGTACCCGAATAGGTGAAACGGAAGCGGATGGTGGCGACCTTTCCATCAAGCGTGATCCACTCCTCCATCCGGCATTCGTCGAGGTCCTGGCCGCCCGCCCAGTTCACCGGGATGCTTTTCACGTGGATACTGGTTTTCGTTTCCTGCGATTCCACGAGCTTTGCCGGCTTGCCCTTGTAGTCGCCGCCTTGCACGGGATTCCAGCGCCAGGGTTTCTTTGCCCAGATCGAGCCGTCGGGCTTGCCGTAATAGGACTGCTGGATGAATCGACCGCGGTCGTTGTGGTTCAGCAAGTTTCTATCAGCGGGAAGCTCGGAGAACCAGAAGATGGATCCCCCCGAGGTGAGGTCGATGCCGATTTTCACCTCGCCGTTGCTCAGGAACTTTTCCTGAGGCTCGGGTTTGGCGACAACGGTGAGCGGGATCAGGCAGAGAATGGCGGTGCGGATCATGGGATTTTGCAGCTTGTTGGGCGTGGGAGGAAATGTGGTTGGCGATTCTACCGCCGAACGGCAAAATTTCTTGCCTCGTGATATGGGGAAAGCTAATCCCTCGGGCGTTCTCAGGAAAGTCAGTCACCATGAACCTCATGTCCTTCGATCATCTCCGCGTCTCCTGGATTCCAGGGGCGGTTGCTGTCTGAGGTTTCGAGAATCGATCCAGCCGGCCCCGGAAATCCAAAGCGGGCTGCCTGATGAGAAACATGGAAGCCGCCCGCGATGACCACGGGACCAGCGCCACCTCCACACTCACCTCCATTTCATGGCCAACGGACCCCCCAAGGAAACCACCAAGCCGCTCGCGCTGCTCTGGGAGCTCATGCGCGGGTTCCGGGGCAAATACGCGTGGGCCATCGTCGCGTTGTTCATCTACACCGGCATCAACTACGTCACACCGCTCGTCGCGAGCGCGACCATCGACTTCGCCATCGCCCGCGAACCCGCCGACAACATCCTGACCACGCACATTATCCGCCTGATGGGTGGAGCGGAGTTCGTGCGGGAAAGATTGTGGTTTCCCGCGCTGCTGATGGTTTCCCTGACGATCTTCGCAGGCGTCTTCAACCACCTCAAGGGCCGCTTCGCCGCACAGGCATCCGACGGCATCGCGCGGCGTCTGAAGGACCGCCTGTTCGACCATCTCCAGCACTTGCCCGCCAGCTACCACGACCGGGCGGAGACCGGCGACCTGATCCAACGCTGCACCTCAGACGTGGAAACGCTGAGGCTGGCCCTGGCCACGCAGGTCGTGGACGTGAGCAACGCGTTGCTCCTCCTGCTAACAGCATTGCCGGTCATGGTCCTGCTCGACGGGCGGATGACCCTGGTGTCGCTCGCGCTCATCGGGCCGATCATCCTTTTCGGCTACTTCTACATCGCGAGGGTGAAACACCTCTTCCGCGAGGTGGACGAGGCGGAAGGGCAGGTGACACGGGTGGTGCAGGAAAATCTAACGGGGTTGCGGGTGGTCCGCGCGTTCGCCCGCCAGGATTTCGAGATCGACAAGTTCGCCTCACCTAACAAGCTCTACCGCGACCGCAGCCTCAAGCTCCTGCGGCTGATGTCGTGGTACTGGTCCACCTCCGACCTGATCGTGGTTTCGCAGCAGGGATTGGCGCTTCTGACAGGCGCATGGTTCATCTCCCAGGGAACCCTTACCTTGGGCACCCTGTTCGCTTTCATCATGTTCCTGAACATGTTGCTATGGCCAGCCCGCCAGATGGGCCGGACCCTGACCGACTTCGGAAAATCCCTGGTCGCCCTCACCCGCATGGGAGAAATCCTCGCGGAGCCGGAAGAGTCCGCGCCATCGGCTCCACAGCAGCCCCAGTTGCCACCGTCGGGAAGAATCGAGGTCAGCGGGCTGAGCTTCGGCCATGGTGAGGGAACCGCCGCGCTCAATGGCATCTCGTTCACGGTCGAGCCAGGTGAGACACTCGCGATCCTTGGCCCCTCCGGATCCGGCAAATCGACCATCATGCACCTGTTGCTCCGACTGTATGACTACTCGTCCGGCTCTATCAGGTTTGACGGGCGCG
The DNA here is from genome assembly GCA_963810445.1 of uncultured Verrucomicrobiae bacterium. Lineage (GTDB taxonomy): Bacteria > Verrucomicrobiota > Verrucomicrobiia > Verrucomicrobiales > Akkermansiaceae > Luteolibacter. Next base: position 129,263 of record CAWENZ010000053.1, read on the forward strand.
AGCTCAACCAGCTCGACCGACAGTGGGTCCGCTCGCAGTTCAGCGTGGTCATGCAGGAGCCGTTCCTCTATTCGAAGTCCATCGGTGAAAATATCCGGCTCGGACGGGGAGGGGCCGCCAACGATGAAATCAGCGAGGCTGCCCGTGTCGCCGACATCCACGACACGATCAACGGATTTCCCTCCGGCTACTCGACCTTGGTGGGCGAGCGAGGTGTCACCCTTTCCGGCGGGCAGAGGCAGCGCGTCGCCCTTGCCCGCGCCTTGTTGCAGGATGCTCCGGTGCTGCTGCTGGACGATGCGTTGAGTGCCGTGGATGCCGAGACGGAGGCGACGATCCTCGACGCCTTGCGTGGCCGCCATGGCAGGCGCACGACCTTGGTCATCGCCCACCGGCTTTCCACCCTGGCGCATGCCGACAAGGTGATCGTGCTCGAGCATGGCCGCGTCATCCAGCACGGAACCCACGAGGAACTTGCCGGGCGGGATGGACTCTATCGGCGCTTGTGGACCATCCAGAACGCCATCGAGGATGAACTGTTGGAAACCGAATCCAAAGCGCCATGAACGAGGAACCCCAGGAAGATGTATTCAGCGACAAGCTCGACCTCGGCATGTGGTGGCGCGTGTTCGACCACGCCCGACCGTACCGGCCAATTGTCGTGCGATTGGCAATATCCGCCGTCGTCATCGCGCTCTGCGATGCCACCTTCGCGTTGGTCACGCGCTGGGCCGTCGATGACGTCACCACCTCCACGGGACCGGTGAACCTGTTGCCGCACATTGCCACCTATTCCTTTCTAACGATTTCGCTGATCATCGGCGTCTGGCTTTTCATCAACTCGGCGGGCGGACTTTCCAACCACATGAGCCATGACATCCGCAGGGACTGTTTCAAGCGCATCCAGGAGCTGGAATTCGCCTATTTCGACCACCGTCCGACCGGTTGGCTGATCTCGCGGCTGACGTCGGACTGTGACAAGCTTGCCCGCATCATCTCGTGGGGGAGCCTGGATCTGGTGTGGGCCATTTGTCTCATCGTGGTCATTTCCATTATCCTGGTGGTGCTTCATCCCGTGCTTGGTCTGCTGGTCCTGTCCGTCGTGCCTCCGTTGATCTTCATCAGCGCCTATTTCCAGAAAAAGCTGCTGCTCAGTTCGCGCGACACCCGCAAGTACAACTCCATGATCACCGCCTCCTTCGCCGAGGCGCTGCAAGGTCTTCGCACATCGAAGGCGCTTGTTAGAGAAAGGGAGAATCTCGCGGAGTTCCAAAAGCTGTCCTCCTCGATGTATGGCGTTTCCATCCAGAACGCCCTGCAATCCGCGGTTTACATCCCCATCGTGCTCACGCTCGGTAGCGCGGCCGCCGGCATCGCGCTGTGGCGCGGCGGAGTGGATGTGACGGGGGGGGAACTAACATTGGGCACACTTGTTGCCTTCATTTTCTACGCGGGACAATTCTTCAACCCGGTCAACCAGATGGCCCAGACGCTCGTGCAAATGCAGGGGGCGCAGGCCGCGGGCGAGCGCGTGCTCGGCCTGCTTGCCACCGTGCCGGGAATCCGTGACAGCGAGGCGGTTGAAAAAAGACTAACGGAATGGGACAAGCCCGATCGGCCCACTTCCATCGCGCCCGATGGTTTTCCGCTGGAGATCGGAAACCTTGAGTTCCGCAACGTGGATTTCTCCTACGAGGATGGCGAACCCGTGCTCAAGGATTTCAATCTAACGGTCGAGGCGGGTCAGACGATCGCATTGGTAGGGGCAAGCGGTGGCGGCAAGAGCACCATCGTGAACCTTGCCGCCCGTTTCTACGAACCGACAGGGGGAAAGATCCTCGTCAACGGCCATGACCTGCGTGACCGCAGCCTCGCATGGTATCAGTCGAATTTGGGAATCGTCCTCCAGGGGCCGCATCTTTTCAGTGGATCGGTTAGGGAGAACATCCGCTACGGCAGGCTCGACGCCACCGACGCGGAGATCGAGGCCGCCGCGCTCGCCGTGAACGCGGACGGATTCATCCGCGCCCTCGAAAACGGCTACGAAACCGATGTCGGCGAGGGGGGCAACCGCCTTTCCACCGGACAAAAACAGCTTGTATCATTCGCTCGCGCCCTGCTGGCGAATCCGCGCATCTTCATCATGGACGAGGCGACATCCTCCATCGACACGGAGACCGAACAACTCATCCAGCAGGGGCTGAAGGCGATTTTCAAGGGGCGCATCAGTTTCGTCATCGCCCACCGCCTTTCCACGATCCGCACCGCCGACCGGATCCTCGTGATCGAAAAGGGCAGGATTCTCGAAAGCGGAACGCACGAGTCCCTGATCGCGGCGAAAGGTCACTACCACGCGCTCTACACCCACCAGTTCAAGCAGGAGCGTGAGGTGGGCGTGATTGAGAATGTTAGGCTGTGAACGGGCAATAACGCAACACGGGCCGCCAACATAACGCTAGCAGCCCGTGTCCGTAATTTAAAAATGTCGATGCGCTGTTACTTCAGCAGGTCTTTCATCGTCTTGCCCATTTCGAGGCCGACGTCCATGTAAACCCGGCTGTCGCCGCCGTAGTGGCCGTTGCCGCTGCCGCCGCGGGCCATGTCGTGGGTATAGACGGTGGCCACGTTGCCCTTGAAGTCGGGATACTTTCCGCTTTTGCCGTCCACGGCCATCATGGCTTCAAGCACCTTGCCGGTGTTGCCGGTGGAGTCCTTGGCGGCCTCGCCAAGGGTGGCCATGACGAACTTCGCGTTCGGCGCGTCAAACTCCTTGCGCAGGGCGTTGATCAGGTTGATGAGGTTTTCCTCATAATGGATGGAATGCGCCTCGCTTCCGGCGTCCTTTTCGCCCTGCCACCAGAAGAAACCGGCGACCTCGTATTTCGTGGCTCCGGGGTAATAGGTGCCGATTTCCGAAAGGACCTTCTTGGCGTTGGCGATGTCATCATCCCACTGTTTGCCGGCATACCAGCCGATCGGCTCAGGCTTGGTTCCCTTCTCCCATTTGTCCGGAGATTCCTTGTAGCCGGCATAGGTGTAGGTCACCTCATTGCCGGTCTTCTTGTCCTTGCTCGTGAAATCATAACCCTTGCTGCCCGGAGGCAGGAGATCCCAGCCGAGCGAGCGGTTGCCGATGCAGCTTTTCAGAAGCATGACGGGTTCGCTCATGGCATTTCCAAGCTGATGTCCGACGCCGAATTCGACGCCCATGGTGCCACCTTTGCCGGGTTTGCCGTCAGGGTTTCCGCCGACCATCAGCCATTCGTTGTGCAACAGGTTCATGCCACCGCCCCTGCCGACCATGACCTGCACATATCGCACGTCCTTTCTTTCCGTCCAGTTGCCGGCGTCGTCCACCAGGAATGGATACATCTTGTCGGTCTTGACGACTTTTTCCAAAGGTTCGCCCTTGGTGCCGGTGATATGTGCCATGCCCACCATGTTGGACTGGCCCATCATGACGAATACCTTGACGGGCTTGGTCATGTCGGCGGGTTTGTCGTCCGGCTTTGGTAAATCCTGGGCCCGGAGGGAGGTGGCGGCGAGGAGGGTGAGGCCGCACATGGCGGCGAGGGGTTTGTACATGTAGTGCATGATTCCGCTGATACGAACCCTGAAAAATTGATCTTGCAGGGAAGAAATCCGGACTCCGCGCCGGGTGGATCGGTCGCTGACGCCTTTCAGGCCTGACCATCAGGCTTTTTCAATGGCGGCAGCGCGGGCCGTGGGCGGCCTGTCGGAGTCGGGGCATTGAGAGGTATGGTGGGCGGAGGCGTCATTCTAACGGGAGGGGCGACGGTTTTGACGGACGAGGTCGCGGCGGAGAAATCAGGCTTGGCGAGTTCCCTAACAGGAGTAGCAACCGCCATGCCGGGGAGTTCCGGTGTTCCCGGAGCACCGAGTTCCTCATCGAAGAGCCGGTGCTTGGGATCGACGCGGTCCATCGGGATGGTCACGGCGGGTGGCGGACTGGGGTCCGCACCTTTTTCCGGCCTTTGCTGATAGAGGTCGTTTCTCAGTTCCTCGCCGGCAGCGGGTTTGAGACTGGGCAGTTTCACGGGGGTCGTGTGGTGGTCGATCCTGCTGGTCAATTTCATCGCCTCCATGGGATCGCGCTTCATCCATGGGAGCTCGCCGAGTTTCGGACGCCTGTTTTTGAAATCGCCCCAGAGCGTTTCCTCGTCGTCGGTCCAGAGCATGAAGTGTTCGAGGTCCGGATTGGCGAATGATGGGTCCGCCTCCAGCGCCGCGCCGTAGAAACGCGCCGCCTGGAGCACCATGCCATGGTGAAGCAGCGCATTGGCGAGCCCGAGATTCTGGACGGCCTTTCCCTTGTTGTGCTCAAGCAATGCGGTGAGCAGGCGGATCGCCTTTCGCGGGCTGGCCTTGGCGAGGATCCGCGCGGCGAATGCCAGCTCGACATCGACGCTTGGAATCTCGTCAACCGCCCAAATGAGGTCGGCGGCTTCCGGGAAATTTCCCTGGTCGTAAAGGAGGTGGGCAAGTTGCTTGCGGGTTTCCCAGTCGGTGGGATCTGTCTTCAGGGTTTCACGCAGGTTCTTCTCGTCGGTGGGTTTCGGACCGGAACTCATGGTTGTGGGTTTGGGGTTAGGGTCGAAATTCGCGCAGCTGTTTGGAGGTCGCAAGTGATAATGTCGCCCGTGCCGGGAGATTTCCCGTCACCCTTTTTCGCGATAACCGGACTTGCTATTCGCGGCTTGTGGATGGATTGATTCGACCCGCATGGCAGGACCGGTTGCAACGAGTCATTCCCCACCCGGATTGAAAGCCTTGGGTCAAGTCCTTCACCCGCTGTTTTCCCTGGCGGCGGTGGTTTGCCTGCTGGCATTGGTTGGCTGGACCGGAAACGTTGCCGGTTGGGAACATCAGTGCACGATCATCATTGGTGCGGCGTTCGCGATCGAGCGGATCGTCGTCTTTCTCAGGCTTAACCCTCGCGATGACAGCAAGCGCCGGCTCGGATATCACGCCCTGCTGGGGTTGGTCGTGCTGGGAGTTTCCGTGAAGCTTCTGTTGGGAGGGAGTGTGGCGGAATCCGAACAAGGCTCGCTGGGTTGGCATGTTTTCGTGCTCGGTTGCGTGCTGGTCTCCGGCCTGGTGTCGATGATCTATCATCAAACGAGCTTAACCGCGCGGGCATTCCATCCGGGACTGGTGCTCATCGGGTCGTTCATCTTCATCATCGCGGTGGGAGCCTTGTTGCTGAAAATGCCGCGCTGCGTGGTGCGCGGCGCGGATTTCACATGGCTGGAGGCGATCTTCACCAGCACCAGCGCGGTCTGTGTCACCGGCCTCGCTGTGGAGAACACCGCGATGACATTCAGCCTAACCGGACAGTGTGTCATTCTTCTGCTCATCCAGGTCGGCGGGCTCGGGATCATGACGCTGACATTCTTCGCGGCCATCGTGTTGTTCGAGGGGCTGTCGTTGCATGACCGGTTGTTGTTAGGAAGGATGATCCAGGAAAACCGGCTGGCGCGGATCGGCCGGACGCTTGGATTCATCGTCGGGATGACCCTTGCCTTCGAGGCTCTCGGCGCGGCGGTCTTGTTCATGGGAATGGACGTCATGCCGGATTGGCGGACGCGCTTGTTTCATTCGGTTTTCCATTCCGTCTCGGCTTTCTGCAATGCGGGCTTCTCGACCCTGCCCGACGGGATGGCCAGTCCGGTCATGCGGGAAAACCACACCTGGCAGATCGTCATCATGCTGCTGATTGTTGTCGGTGGCATCGGAGCCCTGGTTGTCGAGGATTTGACGTTGTGGTCGTTGGCGAAGCTCAGGCGCATCTTCCTGCCGGAGAATCCGAGGCCCAGGTTGCGGATCCACACGCGTTTGGTTCTGTTGGTCACGTCCATTCTCATCGTTGCCGGAGCGGGACTCATCCTGGCCACTGAATACTGGTTGTGGAAGGGGCCTGAAAACGGAGGTCGTGTCATCACCGCTCTCTTTCATTCGGTCACGACCCGCACCGCCGGATTCAACACGGTTTCCATGTCGCAGATCGGACCTCTAACGGTCCAGGTGATGATCATCCTGATGCTGATCGGCGGTTCGCCCGGTGGGACGGCCGGGGGCTTGCGGACGACGGTGGTTGCCGTCGGCATCGCCCACCTGTGGAGCATGCTTCGTTCCTCGCGTCGCGGCATGGTCGTCTTCAACCGCACCATCCCGGCCGACACCGGTGCCAACGCGCTCGGCGTGCTGGTCCTCGGTGTGCTGTGGTTGACGGTGAATTTCATCATCCTTCAAATGCTCCAGGCTGGCAGCGGTATTCCCGAGACCGCGCTTCTTTTCGAACTCGTCAGCGCCTTCGCCACCGTCGGTCTTTCGCTCGACCACACTCCCACGCTCACCGACGGAGCGAAGATTCTCCTCATCATCAACATGTTTGTCGGGCGCATAGGCCTCCTCAGCATGCTTTCCACCTTTATCCCTCCTGACAAACGTCCCTCATCCGGGCGGCCTCAGGAAAACATCCTCCTCAACTGAACCCCGATCTAACATGAGATTCTGCATCATCGGCCTTGGAGCCTTCGGCACCAACCTCGCCCGCGAACTGAGCCGCGATGGCCACGAAATCGTTGCCGTGGACAACGATCCCGCCTGTGTCGCCGCGCTGAAGGACGAGATCGAATACCTTGTCCAGGCCGACTGCGCCGACCTGAACGCCTTCCACGAAATCCCCATCGACAGCTGCGATGCGGTGATTCTAGCCATCGGTGAGAACTTCGAGTCATCCCTCAACATCGCCTCCAATGTCCAGCAACTCGGTGCCAGGCGCATCATCAGCCGCATCATCAATCCACTCCACGGGAGGTTGCTGAAATTGCTGAAAATCGACGAACTGATGATTCCCGAGGCGATGGCCGCCGCATGGCTTGCCAGATCGCTCAAGACTCCGGACGTCATCAACAGCCTGGCCCTCGGCAGTGGCTACGAAATCGCCCAGATCGCGGTGCCGTCGTCATTTGTCGGCCAGACCCTGCTGGATTCCGACCTGCGTGGCCGCTACGACCTCAACCTCGTGACCGTCGCCAAGGTCCGCGGCACGACAGAACGCCGTTCCACTCACCACGCCATCAACAAGGTTCTTGGAATTCCCGATCCCGACCGAAAGTTCGAGTCCGACGATGTCCTCGTCCTTTTCGGCCAGGAGAAATCCGTCCGCCGCCTGATGCGTGACCAGTAGCATATCGGAAGAAGGCACTTCCCAACAAGGGAAGTGCCTTCGTGTTGTTTGTTAGGCAATGCCGTCTGTCGATCAATGCGCTTTCGCGCAGGTTGCCTCGCTGGTGGTGCAGGAGCCGGTTTCGAGGAGGGTCTTGATTCCCTCGATGATGCTCGGCCAGCCGTTTTTCACGCGGTCGCGGATCGCGCTCACTTCGGGGAAATCCTCATGGGTGATGGTGAGCTGAACCATCTCACCTTGTGGCTCGATCTTGAAGATGACGGTTGATGCCGGTTCATCGGAAATGTGATCGAAGGTGTAGGCGAGCTCGTCATTGGGAACGCTTCGGAGGATTTTGCCGTGCCATGCAAGGGTTCCGTCCGGGTCGTGGCTTTCGACGACATCACCCACCTGCCAGGTGGAGGTGTTGCGGCAGCCGAACCAGTATTGCTGGATGAAATCGGGATTGGTAAGCGCCTCCCACAGCTTGGCGGGAGTCGTGCGGATTTGGGTCACATAGACGAGTTTCGGAGCATTCATGTAATTGGTTGTTAGGATTCGAGGTTGCGTTTGAGTTCGGCGAGGATGTCGAGACGCTGCGCTTCGAATTTCCCGATCCAGCGGACGCCGATCTCGTGGATCGGCACCGGATTGAGATAATGCAGCTTCTCCCGCCCGCGCTTGACGGTGGCGATGAGGTTGGCGGCCTCGAGAATCCCGAGGTGCTTCGTCACCGCCTGACGGGTCATGTCGAGCCCGTCGCACAGCTCGCCAAGCGTCTGTCCGTTGCGGGCATGGAGCTGGTCCAGCAGCAATCGCCGGCTTGCATCGGCGAGGGCTTTGAAAACGTCATCCATGCGCGGATAATAGGCAACCAAATGGTTGCATGTAAAGCGGAATTTTTGAATCGTTGGATTGAAGGACTAACGAACCGACGGGCCGTCCATCAGGGTTTCGCAAAAAGCTCCTGACAGAGCATGCATTTCTTCCCATCGCATCCGCGGGCGGAACAATGCTCGCGGCCGTAGAAGATGATCTGGAGGTGGAGGCGGTTCCACGAGTCGCGCGGGAAAAGTTTCTTCAAGTCCCGCTCGGTGACCTCGACGTTCTTTCCGGATGTTAGTTTCCATCGGGTGGCGAGACGGTGGATGTGCGTGTCCACGGGAAATGCCGGGACACCGAATGCCTGCGCCATCACCACGGAGGCGGTCTTGTGTCCGACGCCGGGCAAGGCCTCCAGTGCGGCGAAATCCTGCGGGACCTCGCCGCCGTGTTGTTCGACAAGGATTTTCGACAGCCCGGAAATGGCCGCCGACTTGCGGGGTGATAGACCGCAGGGGCGGATGATCGCCTGGATCTGTTCGACCGGCACCCTCATCATGTCGCGTGGGTTGTCGGCGAGTTTGAAAAGCGCGGGCGTGACCAGGTTGACCCGGACATCGGTGCATTGCGCGGACAGCAGGACGGCGACGAGCAAGGTGAACGGATCCTTGTGATCGAGCGGGATCGGCGTTTCCGGATAGAGTTCCTGAAGCCGCCGCCTGACGTGATCGGCGCGTTGTTGCTTGAGCATGGGGAGAGTTTCCGGAGCTTGTGGGGCAGGTGCAATCGTTTTAGGATCGCGGCATGCGGAAACGGTGGCTGCTGCTGATCCCGATGCTGGCGATGGCCGGTGGCGGAGCATGGTGGTATCGTGCGCCGCTGGAAAGCTGGGTGCGCGCGAGGCTGGGGAACGTCATTCCCGGACTGCCGGAAAAGCCGAAGCCGGATCCCGCGAAGTACGCCACGCTGACGGCCGAACTCGAACGCTGGCGGACGGACCTTGCGAAACGTCATGCCAAGGCGAGGACGGCGGACGAGAAGGCGGTGGTCGAGAAGGACGCGCGGATCATTCTGGAAAATGCCCTGCCCGCGATGATGCGTTGCTGGCTCGGGACGAAGTGGGATTTCAACGGCACCGCCAAAGGGCCGGGGGAGGGGAAGATCGCCTGCGGTTATTTCGTCGCAACGGTGCTCAAGGATGCCGGATTCAAGGTGGATCGCTATCAGCTCGCGCAACAGCCGTCGGGAAATATCCTGCGGACCTTCCTCCCGAAGGACTCATGCGCTCTAACGGTGGGTGAGGATTTCAAGGCGTTCGCCGCTTCCGTGGGAAGCCGCGAGCCCGGAGTGTATGTGATCGGACTGGATACCCACGTGGCTTTCATCGTCGTCAGGGACGGTGGTTTCCGTTTCATCCATTCCTCCGGATCGCGGCCATGGTGCGTGGTGGACGAGAGTCCTGACGAGGCGGGTGTCCTCCAGCGGTCGAGCTGGAGGATGTTGGGAAATCTAACCGCCGAGCCTGCCGTTATCCGGCATTGGCTCAAGACCGACAAGATCGTCGTCCGCGGGACGTGAGATGGATCAAGCCAACGCGGGTTCGGCGAGCCCGGCGCGGACGAGGAGCGGCTCGTGGTCGGGATCACGTCCCATGAAGCGGCGGTAAAGTTCGTCGGCGGGTGCCGAGTTGCCCTTGCTGAGGATGTGCTCACGGAACGAGCGGCCGGTGTCGGCATTGAGCACGCCTTCCTGTTGGAAACGGGTGAACGCGTCGGCATCCAGCACCTCGGCCCACTTGTAGGAATAGTAACCTGCGGCGTAACCGGTTGGGCTGCTGAAGAGGTGGTTGAAGCGGCGCATCATCGACGGTGATTGCGTCTTGAGAGGCGCTAGATAGGTCGCCAGCACCTCGCGGTCCACCACGTCGAGATCCTTACCCGCGTATTCGGGGAAACGGATGTGGAGTTCGAGGTCGAGCTTGGCCATCGCAAGCTGGCGCATGAAGATGGAGGCGCTGAGATAGTTCTTCGCGGCGATCAATTTGACGAACAGATCCTCGGGAATCGGTTCTCCGGTTTCGAAATGGCGGGCGAAGAGATCGAGCGACTCGCGGTCCCAACAGAAGTTCTCCATGATCTGTGAGGGAAGCTCGACGAAGTCCCACGGCACGTTGGTTCCGGCCAGGGATTTCACCGCCACCTCGCTGAGCATGCCGTGGAGCAGGTGTCCGAATTCGTGGAAAATCGTTTCGACCTCGCTATGCGTCAGCAATGCCTGCTTGCCATCGACGGGTGGGCTCATGTTGCCGATGATCAATCCGAGGTGGGCCTCGCCGAGTTCTCCGGTGTGAAGGGAGTTCATCCACGCTCCACCGCGCTTCGACTCGCGCGGATGCCAGTCGGCATAGAACGAACCAAGATGGGCGGCAGTTTTCGAATCATGGATTTCGTAGAATTTCACTTCCGGATGCCAGACCTCGACGAGTCGAGAGTTGGGAGTTGAGGGTTGAGAGTTGCCAGGAATAGTCGATGAAGACGGTTTCCAATTCGCGGATGGTGATGCCGAAAAGTCGCGAGGCGATCTCGAACATCCCAGCCATCACGCCGTCCACCGGGAAGTAGGGACGTAGCGACTCCTCGTCGAAATCGTAGTTCTCCTGCCGTTGCTTCTCGGACCAGTAGGAAACTTCCCATGGCTCGAGGCGGTCCACCGGCTGGCCGGTTTTCGCCGCCTTGTACTGGGCAAGCTGCTTGTGTTCTGCTAGAAAGATTGGATGGATGCGGTCGTGGAGGTTCTCGACAAACGCGATCGCCGAATCGCCGGTCTTTGCCATGCGGCGGAGCAAGGTCAGGTCCGCGAAATGTCCGTGACCGAGGATGTTCGCCTTCTCATGGCGAAGCTCGAGGATGCGCCAGACCAAGCTGGTGTTGTCGAACTCGCCGACGGATCCGACGGTGGTGGAAGCCTCCCAAACCTGGCGGCGGATCCCGTCGTCGTGCAGGTGCTGCATGATGGGAAACATCGACGGGAACTGGAGTGTGAAGCGCCAGGCATTTTCATGGCCCTTCGCCCGCGCGTTTGCAGCGGCTCCGGCCTTCGCGGAATCCGGCAGGCCGGCGAGTTTCGCTTCGTCGGTGATGACGAGGTCCCAGGCATTGGTGGAGTCGAGCACGTGCTCGGAATACTCCTTGGTGAGCTTCGAAAGCTCGGCCTCGATCTCGGCGACGCGCTTCTTCTCCTCCGCCGGGAGATCCGCTCCGGAATTTCGGAAATCGGCCAGGGTTTCATCGACGAAACGTTGTTGCACCGGACCCAGCTTCGCGATTTCCGGACTCTCTCCGACCGCCTTGATCACGGCCCACAAGCGGTCGTTGAGCGCGAGGGAGGAATAGAAATCCGTGACGTCGGGCAGCATCTTGCCGAGTGCCTCGCGCTGGGCGGGATTGTCGCTAACGGAATCCAGGTGGTTGAGCCGGCCCCAGCCGTCGTTGAGGAGTTCGCTGGCATTCTCGTAGGCGAGAAACGTGGATTCGTAAGTCGCCGTGGCAGGGTCTTGGGAGCAAATGGACTCGATGTTCTCCTTCGCCAACTGAAGTGCATGACGGATGTCCGGCTCGACCGCCTCAGGAACAAGGGTGGACCAGCGGATTTGGAAATCGGGAGCGAGGAATGGGTGCATGAGGAAAAGTTTTGTGATGCGTTTAGGTCGAATCATCAGACCGGTCAAGGTTGGCGGGGCAAACTTCATCCACTCAAATCCGGTTATCTACTCTGTGTTCCTTGGGGGACGAGGTGCCTATTCTGATCACTAAAATACGCTGTTTGACAGAAAGCTGGAAAGCTGGAATGCTGGACTTATGAAAACCACGATTGATTTGCCCGAAGACCTCGTTCGGGAAATGAAGTTCCGCGCGGTGCGGGAAGGGCGGAAACTCCGCGATGTGGCGGAAGAGGTGTTCCGGCGTGGATTGGCGGCTCCCCCAGCCTCGAAGGGATCGGGAGAACGCCATCGCGTGAGCTTGCCCATCATCCCGGCTCCGGTTGGGGCCAAGCCTTTTAAAATCAGCGGTGAACGGCTTTTGGAACTTGAAATGGAAGCGGAACGCGCGAATCCGGGCTCATGAAGCACCTGTGCGATACCAACGTGTTTCTCGCTCTCGCCGTGGGCCAACACGTCCACCATCCCCTCGCGGCCGCATGGTTCAGTGGTCTGGCGGACTCGGACACCGCCATTTTCTGCCGAGCCACCCGGATGTCCTTCCTCCGGCTGCTGACTCAGAAAATTGCCCCCGATTATGTCCCTCTTTCCAACACCGACGCTTGGGCCGCTCTCGATCGCTTGATGGAGGACGAGGCCACCGGTTTCGAGCCGGAGCCCGCCGGTTTGGATCATGTCTGGCGACAGCTTTCCGAAGCCGACAGCTCGTCGCCCAAAGTCTGGATGGACGCCTACCTGGCTGCTTTCGCCATCACCGCGGGCATGCGTCTCGTCACCTTCGACAAGGATTTCCTGAATTTCACTTCCCAAGGGCTGGATCTCCAAGTCCTAGGATGACGGGCTGCGGTCACCATGATTCAGGATCCTCAGGGATCTTCCGATGAATCATTTCCCTCGGCAGGGATTTCATCTTTCGGTGCAGGCGGCGGGACGAAATTCGCGAGTGGTCGCACCAGATTCGTTGGCAGTGGGAAAACCCGGTCGAAGATGCCGGGGGCGATCTCGGTGGATTGGGCGTAGGCGTCGCGGACCATTTCCATCTTGGCATCGAGGTTGTCGATGTAGTGGAGGGCGAAGGCCTCGGGCGTGCGCGGAAGAACGGGAGAGCCGAATTCGAACTGCCCGTGATGGCTACCTATCAGGTGGAGCAGATGCAGGCGGGTCATCTCGGTGGAGGGCTTGAGGCCTTTCCACTCGTCGGAGTCCACCGAGTCGAGCATGTCGTTCCAGAGCTTGTTGACGAGCTCGATGCCGAGCGGGATGTGGCCTAACATCTCGCCGTGGATGCTGTGGATCTGTGAGAAGCCATCCTCGGGGTAGGAATTTTCCCAAAGCTTGCCGCAGTCGTGGAAAAGGACGCCGGCGAGGAGGAGGTCGCGGTTGAGCTCCGGATAGACGGGACACAAGGCGTTGGCGCTGCGCATCATCTGTGAGACGTGCTCGACAAGACCTCCACGGCGGGCGTGGTGGTTTTTCCTGGCAGCGGCGGTGCGGCGGAAACGGTCGCCCATTTGGGTCAGGAAATGCGCGCAGAGGGCGTGCAACCGTGGATCCGAGATGGAGTCCAGCAGGCGGCGGATCTCGGCGAAGTCGCGGTCCTGCTTTTCGCGGGTCTCGGGATCTCCCGCTAGAAAGTCGGCGATGGCCGTTTCATCGAGATGGTGCCAGGCGAGATTGTTGGGATTCACGCCATATTGGTTCTGCGTCCACTCGCCCTCGAGACGGACGACGGCATTCTCCGCCAGGTTCTCGGCGGCGGAATACATCGGTGAGTCGGACCAGATCTTGAGCGAGAAATTTCCGGTGGAGTCGGCGAAAACGAGCTCGAAATACGGTTTTCCGCCCTTGGTCGTGCGGGTGGCCCGCGACTGGAGTTGGGCGTGGATCGCCGCGTGAATGGGGATTTCCCCGGCTTGTTCCTTGACGGCGGCGATGGTGATCGGGCTCACGGTGAAGATTTGAGATTTGAAATTTGAGATCTGAAATTTGGAAGACAGCCCATTCATTCACTTCTTTCTCCCAACACTCAATCATCAACTCACACCTCACTCATGCCTCAGCGCGTCGATGGGATCGAGTTTCGCGGCGCGGCGGGCAGGCATGAAGCCGAAGATGATGCCGATGGCGGCGGAAAAGACGAAGGCCACGGTGTTGATCTTCGGGTCGAAGATGAATGGCGCGCCAACGACCTTCGCCAGGCCGACGCACAAGCCGTAGGCCAGCAGGATGCCCGCCACGCCGCCGATGCATGACAGGGTGACGGCCTCGACGAGAAACTGTAACAGCACCTCGCGGGCGCGGGCGCCGATGGCGAGGCGGATGCCGATTTCCCGGGTCCGCTCGGTCACGGAAACGAGCATGATGTTCATGATGCCGATGCCGCCGACGAGCAGGCTGACTCCGGCGACCGCGCCTAACAGGGACGTCATCACCTGGGTGCTGGAGCTGATGACCTCGGCGAGTTGCTGTGAGTCGAAGACATTGAAATTGTCCTGCTCGTTGGCAGCCGACGTTGCGCCGCTCACGCATCAGCGCGCTGACATCGGCCACGATGTTCGCACCGGGATAGTCCTCAGCGCCGGAAATCATCATCTGGCTGATGTTGTTGCCGTTGCCCCGGCCCTTGAGGCGCCGCAGGACGGTGGTGTAGGGCGTGATGATGTTGTCGTCCAGGTCATCGGCAAAGCCGCCCTGGCCCTTGGGGGCGGTGACGCCGAGGACTTCGAGTGACATGGATTTCATGCGGATCTTGAGTCCGGTGGGATCCACACCCTCACCAAAGAGTTCCTTGCGGATGGTCTCGCCGATGACGCAGACCGGGGCCGCCTCCTCCACCTCGGCGTCGGTGAACATGCGGCCGGTGCCGATGACCCAGTTGCCGATGGCGAAGTAGTTGGAGGTGGTTCCCTGGATGTCCGTATCCCGGTTATTTTCCTGATAGACCGCCTTTTCCTGGGCTTGGACCAAGGGCGCGAGCGAGGCGATGCCGGGTACCTGCTCTCTAACGGCATCGACGTCGTCCATGCTGAATTGCGGTGCTCCCCAACTGCCCCAGCCCTGGCCCGGACGGAGGATGAGAAGATTGCTGCCCATCTTGGAGATCTGTTGTTTCACCGACTCTGTCGCGCCGCGGCCGAGGGTGACCATGGTGATCACGGCGGCCACGCCGATGACGATTCCGACGACGGTTAGAAAGGATCTCGTCAGGTTCCTGCGGATCTCGCGCAGGGCAATGAGAAAGGCGTTGAGGATCATGGGGCCGGAGAGGTCGAGGGTTCATCGGCCGAGTCATGGGAAATGAGGCCGTCGCGGACCTGGATGATCCGTTGCGCGTAGGAGGCGACCTCGTCCTCGTGGGTCACCATGATGATGGAAATTCCGAGATCCGTGTTGAGGCCGCGGAGCAGTTCCATGGTTTCCTTGGTGGTGGTGGAATCCAGGTTGCCGGTGGGCTCGTCAGCGAAAAGCGTGTCGGGATGGGTGACGATGGCGCGGGCGATGGCGACCCGCTGCTGCTG
Organism: uncultured Verrucomicrobiae bacterium; assembly: GCA_963810445.1. Classification (GTDB taxonomy): domain Bacteria; phylum Verrucomicrobiota; class Verrucomicrobiia; order Verrucomicrobiales; family Akkermansiaceae; genus Luteolibacter. The sequence goes on from CAWENZ010000053.1 coordinate 144,513, forward strand.
GCCACCGGATAGTTCGGCAGGGGTGTTGCGCTCCTTGTCCGGCAGGCCGACGCTGGCGAGCGCGGCCCGGGCCATTTGGTGGCGCTGCTTGCGGGAGTAGCCCCGATAGAGAAGGGGCAGCTCGACATTTTCCAAAGCGGAAGTTCTGGCCAGCAGGTTGAAGCCTTGGAAAATGAAACCAAGCGCGTGGCGGCGGATGAGCGAGCGCTGGTCCTTGTTGAGGGTCTCCACCTCGATGCCCTTGAAGCGATAGGATCCGGAGTCCGGACTGTCGAGACAGCCTAACAGGTTCATGAGCGTGGATTTCCCGGATCCGCTGGGGCCCATGACCGCGACGAACTCGCCACGACGGATGGAGAGGTCCACGCCGCGCAATGCCTGGAAGGCGGCGTCTCCGGTGCCGTAGGTTTTTGTCAGGCCGCGGAGCTCGATGAGCGCTTCTCCGGTCATTCGGTTTTCTTTGGCTTGATGCTGATGATGACGGGTGTGCCTTCTGTTAGCTCCGATTCGGTGATCTCCGTCTTGCGGCCGTCGGTGATGCCGGGGACGACCTTCACTTCCACCGGTTCGCCATCGCGAATGACCCAGACGTGGGGTTCGGTGTTTCTGGAACCGGCCTTGGGGACCGGGTTTCCACGCCAGCGGCGTCCACCGCCGGGGGACAGGCTTTGGACGAGCGTGCGCTTGGTTTCGTCCGGCTTGCCGACCGCCGCCGCGATGACGGGATCGAAACGCATGGCCGCATTGGGCACGACGAGGATGTCCGGTTTGTCAACAATGGCGATGTCCACGGTGGCGGTCATGCCAGGGCGCAGCGAGAGGTCCTCGTTCGCGACCTCCAGTTCGGTGCTGTAGGTGACAACCCCGGTGGAGGCCGCGCCCGCGTTGGCGTTGTTGCCGCCGCTGCCACCGGTGGCTTGGTTGTTAGAAGAGCCGAAGGCGACCTTTTTCACCTTGGCGGTGTAGGAACGGCCGGGCCATGCATCCACGCTGAAGGTGGCGGTCTGGCCGGTCTCGACGCGGCCGATATCCGCTTCGGAAACCGAGACGAGGAGCTCCATTTTCCTGAGGTCCTCCGCGATGGTGAAGAGGGTGGGAGCGGTGAATGAAGCGGCCACGGTTTGGCCGACTTCGATGGTGCGGACCAGCACGATGCCATCGACCGGGGAAATGATGGTGGCCTTCTGCATGTCGCGCTCGAAGGATTTCACCTCCGCTTCGGCACCTTCCACGGCCGCCATTGCGCTTTCCAGATCCGCCTCCGCACGGGTGACGGTGGCGCGCGAGGTATCCATGACAGCTTGCGAGGGTGTCTTGCCGCCGCTGATGTCGAGAAGCTCCTCCTGCCGGGCGAGCGAGGCCTTGCTTTCTGTTAGAGTCGCCTGGACCTGGTTCACCTTGGCCTTGGCCACCGACAGGGCGGCGCGGCTGCGTTCGGTTTGCTGGTTGAGCTTGGTGGTGTCGAGTTTGGCGAGAGGCTGGTTTTTCTTCACCATGTCGTTGGTGTCCACGTAAACCTCGTTGACCGTGCCGGAAAGCTCGGAACCAATGACAACCTGGTTGGTCGGCGCGAGATTTCCCGCAGCGGTGACCAGCAGGGAAATGCGGCCTTTTTTTGCGGGCTCAGTGACGTACTCAGGCTTGTCGGTGACGCCCTCGTTCCTGCTGAACCAAAACCAGATTCCTCCTCCCGCAAGGGCGAGCAGGGTGGCGATGATCAGCCATTTTCGGAACGGTCGCGAGGCGCCGGCGCGGACGATTTCCGCTAGATTCTCGTTGTCTTTCAACTTGGACATGATGGATGGGAAATGGAATCAGGAACCGGCGGACCAGCCGCCGCCGAGGGCCTTGTAAAGCTGGATGTAGGCGGTGGTGCGGTCGGCGCGGGCCGAGAAAAGGCTGCTTTCGAGGCCGAGCAGCGTGCGTTGGGTGTCGAGGACCGTTAGAATGTCGGTAACGCCCGCCTGATAGCGTTGCTGGGCGAGCTGATCGGCCTCCCGCGCGGAAGCGGTGGCCTTCATGAGGGTGTCGAGCCGCTCGGTGGTGCGGCGGCAGGCGATGAGCGAGTCCTCGACCTCGGAGAGAGCCGTTAGGATCGCGGACCGGTAGGATTGGAATGCCTGTTCCTCGACGGCGTCCTGCGCGTCGATGTTGGCGCGGATCCTGCCGGCGTCGAAGATGGGCCCGGCCAGGCCGGCGATGATGCTGGAGCTGGCGGTTTCCGGATTGAAGAGCTTGCCCGAGCTGAGGGTGTTGAGCCCGAGCGATCCGGTTAGATCGAGGGAGGGAAATTTCTCGGCATTGGCGGCGCGGGTGTTGGCGGCGGCGGCGAGGAGCTGATAGCCGGCGGAGCGGACGTCGGGACGCTGGCGGAGCGTGTCCGCCGGGATGCCGACGGCAAGGCTGCGGGCGGGATCAGGGATGGCCTGCTTGCCGGATGCGAGCATGCCGTCGAGGCTGCCGGGTGTCTGCCCTGCGAGCAGTGCTAACAGGTTTTTCGCTTGCCCGATGGACTGTTGCAGGGAGGGGACCGAAGCACGCGCCTGTTCGAGGCTGCTGGTTGCCTGGCTGGATTCGAGGGCATCGGCCTCACCGGACTGGGTGCGCCAACCGGCGAGTTGGGCGGTTTCCTCGCGGGTCTTGATCTGGCTCATGAGCACCTTGAGTCCCGCCTCGTTCACGCGAAGGTTGGTGTAGGCGATGGCGATTTCCGAGGCGAGGGACGCTTGCGCGGAATGGAGGATTTCCTCGCTGGATCCGACCTGCGCGGACGCGGCCTCGACCCTTGCCCGGTTTTTTCCAAGGTAGTCCGCTTCCCACGAAGCGTTGAGATTCGCGGAATAGGAGGAGGTCCCGTTGCTGCCGGCTCCGTCGCGACGGGAACTGCTGGAACCTGCCGAGGCGGATCCGCCCAAGGATGGAAACAGCGAGGCGGCCTCCGCCCGGCGGCGTGCCTTCGATTCGCTCACTCGGGCGGCGGCGGTCGCGAGATCCGGGTTTTGGGCAAGGGCGGAGGAAATGATGCGGGTCAGCGTGGGGTCGTCGAAGCGGTTCCACCATCGGCTGAGGTCGCGTTTCGGCGAGGCCACCGGGAACCCATGGGCATTTCTCCAATCCGCCGGCAAGGACACCGGTTGCTTGCTTAACATGGAATCGACACCGCAGCCACCCGTTCCAAGAAGACCGATGAGGAGGAAAAGTTGAAATCGAGTGAAGGTCATTACGGAAAGTTCAGCGACGCTGGACGCAAGAACCCTCAAAAAACGTGAAGGTGGCAACATTCTTCCAATCAAATCTCGCGATTCGACCGTTCGTTGCTGCGAAGCTTGCTGTCAAGGTCGCTTGCCCGCTTACTCGCACAAGTCCTGACCGAATGCCTGTCTTAGAAACCGAACCGATTCCCCAACCACCGCGTGGCGTGCCAAGGGTATCGGGAGTTTCCACCTCCAGGGCACCGGGGCGGTTTTACGACGTTTGCCGGATGGCCTGGCGCGGAGTGTTCGGGATGACGATGCGGGTGCGGAGCAATGGCATCGGCTCGGTGGCGGATCATGGAGGAATGATCATCGCGGTGAGCCATGTGAGCCATCTGGACCCCATCGTGGTGAGTGCCCTGGTCCGCCGGAGGATCAGTTGGATCTCGCGGATCGAGTTCTATCAGCATTGGTTCATGCGCACGGTCTTGCACCATGGGGGCGCCTTCAAGGTGAACCGGAGGGGCGCTGCGCTGCCCATGATCCGTGAGGGGTTGCGACGGCTGGAACGCGGCGAGGCCGTGGGAATTTTTCCGGAAGGAGAACTGATGGCGGGCAAAAATTCGGTGCTGCGGGGTGCGTCGATCAAGCAAGGCGTCTGCCTGCTCGCTGCCTCCTCCGGACGTCCGGTGCTTCCGGTCGTGGTGCTCGGAACCGACCGTTTGAGGGAAATCGGGCCATGGCTTCCGGCGAAACGCGGCAGGCTATGGGTCAAGGTTGGCAAACCGATCCATGCGGTCCGGGATTCGCGGGGCCGGCAATGCCGGGATGACTTCGCGTGCTTGCTCATCGCGGAATACATCCGGCTCTATGCGGAAATGCGTGAGGAGTTCGGCTTGCCGGAGGACATCGTCCCGTAACTCACCAAGCGCCCTTGACGCGCCCCCGTCGTCGCCCTGTGATCTCCGCAAGTCCATGTCGTCGTCCCCACTTTACCTCAGCTACGGAATGCCGAAGTCGGGCAGCACGCTCGCCTTCGAGCTGACTCGGACGATGCTCGAACTGGCCGGCGTGCCGCAAATCAAGATCGCCAGTGGGGTGACCGATCCGGAAACGACGATCAATTTCGTGGACAAGCTCGACGGCGAGGCATTCGAGAAATTGCGTGAGGAGGCCAAGGCGATCGCCCGCCCCACGGTGATCAAGACGCACTCCCGCTTGTTTCCGAAGGTGGAGAAATTCCTGAAATCCGGAAGGGTTCACGGTCACGCGGTTTGCCGTGATCCTCGGGACATGGCGCTCTCGATGTTGGATGCCGCCCGCGAGGGCCGCTCATGGGGGTGCGGTTTCAAGACCGTGGCAGACACGGAAACGCGGCTTCAGAGGAGCATCGACATGTTCACGAAATGGGCGGAGTCGCCTAACCTCATGCCGATCCACTACGAGCGGTTGGCATTCGACACGGAAACCGTGGCCGCCGAGATCGCCGCGCAACTCGGCATCACGGTGGACATCCAGGCCGCCATCGAGATCGCCACCGGGACCAAATTTACCCAGCTCAACCAGGGGATTTCCCAGCGCTGGAAAACGCAGATGGACCCTGCTGACGCACGACGGCTGGAGCTCAGGTTCAAGGACTACATCGGGAAATACTGTCAGGATGTCCCCGCCGCACCCAAGCCACGCAAGCCGCCGTCCGGGTTTCTATCAAAATGGCTCCCGTGGGTCCGTTAGAAATCCAGATAGATCTCGGTGCGGCGGTTGGCACGGCGGCCCTCGGGATTGTCCTCGCCGGTTTCCGTGACGTTCGGGCGGCGCGGCTGGCTGTCGCCTTTCGCCACGGTGACGATCTGTTTGGAATTCACGCCGGCCTTGATGAGGTAGTCGCGAACGACTCCGGCACGCCTTGAGGAGAGGCTGTTGTTATAGTCGCGGCTTCCCAGCGCATCGGTGTGGCCGCTGAGCGTGATCTTCTTGCCCGGGTCCGACTGGAGGATCAGCGTGACGATCTCTAACTGCCGCCGTGTCCGCGGGTTCATCGCGTCCTCGTCGAACTCGAAATACAGCGCGAGCGTGTCGCCTCCGGACGGATTCTTGACGAGAGGCGAGTAATAAAGGTCGCCATTGGCGACGCGGCGCGCGTAGTCGGCGAGGAGTTGGTCGAGATTGATTTCCGAGACGATCCAGTTCGACGGGGCGGGCGGCTGCCTGAGGTTCATCGCGAACTGCGCGGATTGTGATCCATCGGCCGACTCGACATTCGCGAGATAGCCGACGGTGTCCTGGCGTTGGAACATCGAGCGCAGCGGCTTCGATTTCCGCATGCGGTATCCTCCCTCCTCGAAAAGGATGCAAAGGCCGGCGATCTTCGCATCCGAGACGGTCGCTGGATCGACGAACGCGCGGGCAAACTCGAAATCCTGCTTGAGCACCGCCTGGAGAAACGCGTCGGCCACTCCTAACGAATCGGCGAACATCGCCTTCGGAATCGGCTCGTTGGGACCGGGCGGCAGGGTGATTTTCTCGACGGCCCACTTGCCCTTGTTGTTGCGCAGGTCGAGGAAAATGCTCTCGCGGCCCGGCTCCTTGCCTTCCAGCTCAAGCGCCCACCTCGTGCGGGCGTTGAGTTCGAGTTCGCCGACCTCGCGCACTCCGTTAGGCTGGCGGAGACGAAGCGGGGTGGCGGAGAGTTCCTTCAGCCGGGCGATCGTTTGCTCATCCAGCGCTTCCTTGCCGATGAGCTTCCCGACCTTGGCGAGGTCTCCGGCCTCGAGCGCCTTGGCGATCTGATCCACCAGCGCGGCGGGGTCCGACGTCGAGGTGCCGAGGCCCAGATCGGACAATGCCGTTTCCGGATTCTCCGGCGGAACCGGCTCATCCAGTCCTTCGATCTTCTTCGGCGGGACCACCGGCTTCGCCACCGGAGCAACGGTCACGTCATCCTTCTTGGTGGGGACGCCGGGTTTCACGATCAGCAGCACCACGGCGGCGGCGGAGATCACCGCGGCAAGACCGAGGAAAAAATAGGGTAGCTTGGATCGTTGCATGGGCGGCTCGGTTAAAACGGGAAAGGGCACCTCTAAATTTCACTCCTCACGGGGAAGCGCGGGCAGGATCACGCGGACGACTTTCCCGTTTCGGAAAATATGGAGAATCGTGTCCTGCACGGCTGCGGAGGCGGCGAGGTAGAGCGAGAACTCGTCCGCATTGTTGATGCGTGAGTTGTTCACCGTGACGATGAGGTCACCGGGGCGGACCTGGTCCTTCGCAAGGCCATCGTCGCTCACCGCCGTGACGACGACACCCTGATAGCCGCGCATCCGCTCCGCCGCCATCAGGTCGCGGACGCCGATTCCAAGTGCCTTGAGCACCTCGTCGGGATCCTTGATCTTGCCCTGTCCGCCGGGATCGAGCTGGGGTCCGGTAAATTGGTTAGGAACTCCCGCCTCGGCGATCGTGGCGGGGATTTGGAGCACCTTCCCCTTTCTCCAGATGTCGAGGTTGATGACACTGCCGACCTTGGCCCTTTGGAGAAGTGAAAGCAGTTGGGTCGTCGAGTGGATCTTCTCGTCGTTTGCCGATTGCACGATGTCACCCACCTGAAGCCCCGCCGACTGGGCGGGTGAACCTTGGAAAACGCTCAGGATAAGGACGCCATCCTCCTCCGGATAGTTGAGGACGGCGCGGGATCTCAGGTCGAGGTCGTTCAGCTTGACGCCGAGGTAGCCGCGGATCGGCCGGCCCCGCTCGAGGATCTGCATGAGCGCGTCCTTGACGTCGTTGGACGGGATGGAAAACCCGACTCCCTGGAATGCGGGCTTTTCCTTGTCGCGGGAAAAGATGGCCGCGTTGATGCCGATGATCTCGCCGCGGAGGTTGACCAGCGGGCCGCCGGAGTTGCCGGGATTGATGGCGGCGTCGGTCTGGATGAGATCGCGCTGGTTGTCCGAAAGAGATCGCTCCTTCGCGGAAATGATTCCCTGGGTGACCGTCTCTCCCAGACCGAAGGGATTTCCCACCGCGAAAACGATCTGCCCGACCTGTGCCTGCGAGGAATTTCCCAGGATCAGCGGCGTGAAGGTCTCGTTCGAATCGATTTTCAAAACCGCGATGTCGAGCAGCGCGTCCTCGCCGATCAGATGCGCCTTGTAGGTTTTTCCACCATGCAGGGTGACCTGGATTCGCTGCTGGCCGGCGATCACGTGATGGTTCGTGATGACGTGGCCCTCCTTGGTGACGATCACCCCGGAGCCCTGGCCCTGGGTCGGGTAGTCACGGATGGTCGTCTGGCCGAAGATGTTGAACTGCTGTTCGCTGCGGACTCCGGCCGTGTCGATGCTGACCACCGACGGCACCACGGCCTGGGTCAATCTCGCATACTCGTCATTGAGTCGGGAGAGGAGTTCGACGTCGCCCAGATCGAGCGGTGGCTTCTCGGGAAAGGTCCCGTGTTCCGCGCGGGAGACGACCACATCGGTGGTGCCCGATTTCGAATTCACATCGACGCCGATTCCGTTCCCAGATCGACGACCTGAGTCGTCGGCATTTCAATCACGAGAGCCTCGCGCATCCTCGCCCACGCGGGCTCGCAATGATTCCGCCCTTCGCTCGTACACGCATGGGGACATGAGTTGGAGGTTCGGCGGGACCTCTTCGCATGATGACGACGACCCCACTGCTGAGCGTCATCTCGGCGACACCTTCGCGAGTCGCAGTTCCTGACCTGTCCGCGAGGCGAGTCGGTTGGCTCCGATACCGCACACCTTCAGCTCCATCCGCGCCCTGACACTTTGTCAGCACACCCACATAGCGCACCGGCGCTGCGGAGGCGAGAAACGCAGGGTGACCATCGCGGCATCCACGGCCACGAGCAGAGCCCACCCCATTGGCCGGTACCACGAGGTGCTTACCGGGGTGAAAGGTGCAGGCTATCCGTCGACAGCTCTTCGGAAATTCGATGGCAAAACCGGCGAGCGACAATGGTGTCATCGGGTTCGCCGAAAGCGGCTCGCGCGTGTCGCCGCTCGAGCAGGACGTGCAGTGCCATACGATCAACGTAGATTGCCCGCGCATCCGCCAATTCGGACACCGCAACTGTTCCAGCCGCTCCACTCCGTCTCCGTCGATCGTTTGATCGCACAATTCGGAAACAAGCGGTCAATTCGTTTTAGTTCGTCAGCCATCAGGTCGCCACTCCCGGCTTAGCCTATTGTTGATGCAATCCGAGCAGGGCGACCGTATTCGATAAAGGGCGTCCGCCACCGCGGACCGCGATTTGCCCGTGACCTCCGCCATTCCCTTTACAGAACCTCCGGACCATACCTCTCCATGAGTTGATCGCGTTGTTCCTGCGAGAGTTGTTGCAGGCACGTTTCCAATGCGGTCGCCGTTCGTCAGGATCCACCAAGCTGTCTTCGACTTCTCCGGCAGGGTGGCAAGGACGTTTTCGTCAAAAATGTGGCGGTCTCGATGACGCCGACGGCGTCCGCCAACACCTCGAGATAGGCAATTCTGGCAGGCCCAAGCATGAAATTGGTGCCCGCCTCCGTATGGTTTCGCTTTCCTCCAAAGATCAGATTTGTCTGTTGGAGACATCATCGGCCCGTTCGCGATCCGGAAGCAGCGGCAGGATATATAGTAGAGTCCAGATTTGCGCACCGGTCAATTGCACGACAAAGTCGTCTTAATTTCGTCGGACACGATTTCCCCTCCTTCCGCAGCGCTTCGACTGTCCGTCGATGGGTGCGACCCCACGCAACCGGCAGCGATTTACTCTACTAGTAAGACGGCTCGAACTCGGAACCATTACGCATTTCTGCCGTGCCGGCCGACGGTCCGCTGCCGCAACCAAGGCCACCGCGTTTCGCTCAAGCCGAGACCTTTTTTTTCCCGGCCGGATTTTAGGAAGAGACCTGTAATCAAATGCTT